>CAZOLJ010000071.1:0-11578 GCA_964580575.1 uncultured Desulfobacteraceae bacterium | reverse complement strand
CATGGACCAACGGGAATTGAGAGAACTGGAGGACCGATGCATCCAGGAGCACGCGCCTGAATGCACCGCTGCATGCCCACTCCACGTGGACGCGAGGGCCTTTGTCGTCTGCATTGGCCGGGGCGAATGGAAGGAGGCTCTCAACGTTCTGAGCAAGGTCATGCCTTTCCCGAGCATCCTCGGCCGGATCTGCGATGCCCCATGCCAGGCGAAATGCCTTCGCGGCAAGGCTGGAGATCCCATTCAAATCGGCGCGCTCGAACGGGCCTGTGTCACATCAACAGAGCGGGAACACCGAGTTCACCCTCTTCCCGGACGGGACAAGAAGGTCGCCGTCGTGGGAAGCGGGCTGAGTAGTTTGACGGCAGCCCATGACCTGGCGCGCAAAGGATATCCGGTCACCCTGTTCGAACCCACCGATCAACTCGGGGGCCGCCTCCTGGAGATCCATGAGGGGCTTTTGCCTCGCCAGGTCATCCAGGGCGAGATCGCTCTGCTGACCAAGCTCAAGGTGGACATCGGACTGAACGCGCTCCCCCCTTCCTCGAAGGTTCACGAAGGACTGCTCCGGGACTTCAACGCCGTGTACATCGGACTTGACGGAAGGTTCACTCCCGAATGGCATGCCGCAGGATTTGACCGAATCACTGCTCAGCCTATGAGCCAAACAACAGAGCGGGAAGGAGTGTTTGCCGGAGGAGCGAAACGGCCTGGCGGGAGAGCGTCCCCTGTCTGGGAAGCGGCGGAAGGCCGATGGGCGGCTACGAGCATGGATCGATTCCTCCAGAAAGTTTCCCTCACAGCCGGCCGCGAGAAGGACGGACCCTATCCAACCCGGTTGCACACCAGCCTTGAAGGAGTTGCACCCCTAGCGGCAGTCCCAAGACAAGCAGAGGACTACACCCGGCAGGAAGCCCGGGACGAAGCCAAGCGCTGTCTTCAGTGTGAGTGCCTGGAGTGCGTCAAGGGGTGCGCTTATCTGGAGCGTTTCGGCGCCTATCCCAAGAAGTACGCCCGGGAGATCTACAACAACGAATCCATTGTCATGGGCACGAGGCAGGCCAACAAACTGATCAATTCCTGCAGCCTCTGCGGCCTGTGCGAGGAGGTGTGCCCCCACGACTTCGCCATGCAGGATCTCTGCCTCGAAGCGCGAAAAAGCATGGTCCGCCGCGGAAAGATGCCGCCCTCGGCCCACGAATTCACACTCCTGGACATGGAGTTTTCCCGGAGCGACCGTTTTGCGCTCGCTCGACACCAACCGGGTCACACGGCCAGCGCTCATGTTTTTTTCCCGGGCTGCCAGCTTTGCGCTTCAGCGCCCGGCCAGGTTCGCCGGGTCTATGATCATCTGTGCCGGTCTTTTGCGGACGGCACTGGGTTGATCCTTGGATGCTGCGGCGCGCCAGCTTGGTGGGCTGGTGAGGAGGCAGGCTTTCAAAAGGAGGTTGACGCGTTGCGGGACAAATGGATCTCTTTAGGCCGGCCCACCATGATCCTCGCCTGCTCCACCTGCTACAAAATGTTCAAAGAAAACCTTGCGGAGATCCCGATCCTCTCCTTATGGAAGACCCTGGAGCAAATCGGTTTGCCGCAAACCGAAGGACATCCTGCCGCATCGCCCTTGGCGGTTCACGACCCCTGCACAACCCGCCGCGAACCGGAAATCCAGCAATCTGTCCGAAGACTGATCAAAGGGCTGAATCAACCTGTTGAGGAACTGCGACTCAGCCGGGAAAA
Organism: uncultured Desulfobacteraceae bacterium; assembly: GCA_964580575.1. Taxonomy (GTDB): domain Bacteria; phylum Desulfobacterota; class DSM-4660; order Desulfatiglandales; family HGW-15; genus CAVPDE01. Next base: position 9,838 of record CAZOLJ010000071.1, on the reverse strand, counting down.
GACAGAGTGCTGCGGCTACGGGGGGCTCATGCAGGATGCAAACCCTGCACTGGCCAGGGAAGTGGTTGCCAGGAGAGCAAAGGAGAGCGAACTGGATTATGTCACTTACTGTGCTGTGTGCCGCGACAATCTGGCCGCGGCCGGAAAACGAAGCCTGCACCTCCTGGATTTGATTTTTCCCGACCCTGCGGACAAAGATCCTGCGTCGCGTAAACGTCCGGGCTGGTCACAGCGGCAGGAGAACAGAGCCAGGCTCAAGGACACGCTGCTCAACGAACTCTGGGGCGAGGAGGGTGCGAAAATGGAAGACCATCGGAAAATTGTGCTCCACATGGCGCCTGAGGTTCAAGCTCTTCTGGAAGAGAGAAGAATATTGATCGAGGACCTGCAGAAGGTTATTCACCACGCCGAAACAACGGGCGCCAAGCTCCTTCACCCCAAAACCGGACATTTCAAGGCTTCATTTAAGCCGTACAGAGTGACCTTCTGGGCCGAGTACTCTCTATCGGGAGACGGCTATGTTGTACACAACGCCTACAGCCACCGCATGGAAGTCTCCGGAGGCACCCTGTCATGAAAAGCCCTCACGCACGGCCCGATGACCTGGAATGGAAGTGCGGAAGATGCAACCATGAGCTCGTGCTGGGACAGGTCAGCGTGGAATACCTGGGGAATCGATTCACCACGGAACTCGCCAAATGCCCGAACTGCGGATTGGTCCTCGTTTCCGAGGAGCTGGCTCTCGGAAAGATGGCTGAGGTGGAACAGATGCTGGAGGACAAGTAGGACTCTCCATGGAAGCCTTACCCCTCTATGAGTCCATAGAAATGCGGGCTGTCACCGGGCCGGCCATCCGGCCGGGGGGCTTGACCTTGACCGAGCGGGCTTTAGACCTCTGCAGCATCCCCGATGGAGCGAAAGTGCTCGATGTGGGGTGCGGGGTGGGGGCGACCGTTGAATTTCTCTGTCGGGAACGCCACTGCGCAGCCTTCGGTGTTGATACGTCTTCTCTGCTCCTTAAAGAAGGCATGGAAAGAAGCCCGACTCTGCCTCTCCTCCAGGGGACAGCGGAGAGCCTGTCTTTCCATGAGGGGTCTTTCAGCGCTCTGTTCTGCGAATGCGTGCTTTCACTGCTGCCTGATCCGGCTTCAGCGCTCAAGGAGTTTGCCCGCGTCATTCACCCGGAAGGATGGGTCATCCTCTCCGACGTCTACGCTCGCACGCCTGGCGAGGCCTCTTCATTGCCGCACCTACCCGTCCGCTGCTGCATCAAGGGGGCAGTCGGTATGGGACAGATCATTGCCTGGGTCGTAGAAAGCGGCCTAACAGTGGTCACATGGGAAGACCACTCTACCTTGCTGAAACAATTGGCAGCTCAGCTCATTTTCAGCTTCGGGTCTCTGAATGCCTTTTGGGCTTCCACATGCAGCGAAGGAGATCCCGGTGCAATCGGGGCAGCCGTCAGACGCGCAAGACCCGGATACTATTTGCTCATTGCGCGAAGAAAGGAAGGGTAACAGTTTGGCTTTTTGAAATTGATGGCTGAGGCCATGGGGGTCTCTCTCAAAACAGAACAACGAAGAAGCCACATCGCCGTGACCAGCTTTAGGTCACGGGTGAGGCGGGCGGAGGGCTGTAGAGGAACTCGTCAGCTAACACTCTACAGGCAGGTGCCGGTAAACCCTCACCGCCCGCCTTCGCTGCCTCTTATCTGCGAGCTTTTTCCCGATCACTCTTCGTTTTCTGTTTTGAGAGAGACCCCCATGGCCCTTTCCTATAACTATTTCAAAAAGCTGAACTGTAACAAGGAGAGAGCACATGGATGACGCGATGATCCGGATGATGCGGCTGGCGCAAAAGGGCTACACTTGCAGCCAGATCCTTATCCTGCTTGCTTTGGAAGCAAGGGGCGAGCAAAATCCCGGCCTTGTTCGGGCCGCTGCCGGATTGGCTTACGGCTGCGGAACGGGTAAAGGGAACTGCGGGGTTTTGACGGGTGGAAGCTGCGTGATCGGCCTGTTTGCCGGCAAGGGGAGCGATGGGGAGCAGGAATCGGAGAGGTTCCCATTGATGCTCCAGGATCTGTCCGACTGGTTCTCCAAGCACGTGGGGGGTCAGTATGGAGGGATCGAGTGCCAGGCTATCGTGGGGGAGGAGGGACCTGCGGGCTCGCGGCAGAGGTGCGGCGCGATCCTGGCGGAAACCTATGCCAAGGTCATGGAGATCCTGTTCATCAACGGCTTTGATCCATCAACGCTGATAGATCCGAAATAAGTCGTCACCCCGGTGAAAACCGGGGTCCAGAGGATTCATTACAACATCAAGAAAATGGATTCCGGCTTCCGGCGGAATGACGGAAAAAGGGCTTTTTGGACTCTCTGCTAATGCATCAATCTTCTCCTAAGGATTTTCTTTTGGACAGAGACAAAACAGAAAGCCTGTGCCCGGTGTGTTTTGACCGGATTCCCGCTCAAAGGGAATTCATGGCAGAGGATGTGTTCCTGGTCAAAACCTGCCCTAGCCACGGGGAGTTCAGGACGCTCATTTGGAGAGGGCCCCCTTCTTTTGAAAGATGGGCGCGATCCAAAGTGCCTGCAACGCCTCCCGTGATTAGCACTCAAGTGCTTCGGGGCTGCCCCTTTGATTGCGGCCTTTGCCCCGATCACAGGCAGAGATCCTGCACGGTGATTATGGAAGTCACACAGCGTTGCGATCTCCACTGTGCTTTCTGCTATGCCGATTCCGGAAACATGAGGAGAGAGGATCCGTCTCTTGATCTTATTTCAACATGGTTTGAAGCCATGGCAGCGACCGGAAAGACCTGTAACATTCAGCTTTCAGGCGGGGAACCCACGACCCGGGATGATCTGCCCGCCATCGTTGCTCGCGGCCGTGACCTCGGTTTTTTCTTCATACAAATCAACACCAACGGAATAAGGCTGGGACAAGACCCTGATTATGTGAGGGCCCTGAAAAAGGCGGGATTGTCCTCAGTGTTTCTTCAGTTTGACGGGACCGAAGATGAGATCTATTTGAGGGTGCGGGGAAAGCGCCTGCTGGAGGAGAAGCGCAGAGCCGTCGAAACCTGCGAGGCACAGGGCATCGGCGTCGTGCTGGTCCCTACGGTCGTCCCGGGCGTGAATGACCACAATCTGGGCGACATCCTGAACCAGGCTCTGAAGTGGGCCCCTGCCACGAGGGCTGTGCATTTCCAGCCGGTAAGCTACTCCGGCAGATATCCCGCTCCGCCAAAGGATTCAGACCGCATCACCCTACCGGAGTTGATGAGAGCCATCGAAGAGCAGTCCGGAAGTAAGTTCCGGGTTGAAGACTTTCGGCCTCCAGGCTGCGAAAACGCTCTGTGCTCCTTTCACGGCAGCTACCTGATTCTTTCTGACGGAAACGTCAAATCCCTTCAGAAGCCTTTTGAGGAGACTTGCTGCTCAGGGATGGAAAAGGCAGAGGAAGGCGCGACCCAGTCCATATCGTACGTAGCACGCCAGTGGTCCGCCCCATCCTCGACCGACCGGAGCGCGCAGTCTTCTGAGTGCTGTTCTTCCCCGTCGACCGGCAGTCCAAGTTCCACAGATTTTATCAGCCTGGATGATTTTGTTTCCAGGGCTCGGACCCACACATTCTCCATTTCTGCCATGGCTTTTCAAGATGTCTGGAGCTTGGATCTTGAAAGGGTGCGGGAGTGCTGCATCCATGTGATGGCCCCGAACAACAATCTGGTTCCTTTTTGCGCTTACAATTTGACCGATGTCCATGGACAGGCTCTCTACCGACCATGACTACAGCCATCACGCCGCTTGAAAACTGGATCAAAAGAAAAATCGGCCTGCAGGAAACTGAAAGACTGACCCGGCAAGCCCTGAGCCAGTATCAACTGCGGAGGATCCAGGAGACCCTGGCTTTTGCCCGCAGTCATAGCCCCTTTTACCGAACGTTGCTTGGCCCACTACCTCATCAGCCAGTTGAAAGCCTTGACGACCTGACCTCCTTGCCCTTTACCGCAGCCGACGAACTTTGCGACCAATCCCTCCAGTTATTGTGTGTCTCCCAGAGCGATGTGGCAAGAGTGGTCACCTTGCAAACCTGGGAGGCGAGGCCTAAGCGCCTCTACTTCACCGACAAAGACCTGGAACTGACCATCGACTTCTTTCATCATGGCATGTCGGGGATTGTCCATCCAGGCCAGAGAGTGCTCATCCTCATGCCCGGGGAAAGACCCGGAAGCGTCGGAGATCTGCTGGTTCGCGCCCTCGCCCGCATGAATGTGGAGGGCATCGTTCATGGCTTGGTTCAGGACGCGGAACGAACAATCGAGGAGATACTGGAAAAGCGAGTGGATTGCCTCGTGGGCATTCCCGTGCAGGTTTTGTCTCTTGCCCGACACAGGGAGGGAGCCCGAATACCCGCCGGCCAGATCAAGAGCGTCCTCCTCAGTGCCGATTACGTGGCACAGGCGATTGTCGATGAGGTGGCACAGGTGTGGGGGTGCCAGGTCTTTGAGCACTACGGCATGACAGAGATGGGCCTTGGCGGAGGGGTTCAGTGTTGGGTGCAAGAGGGGTATCATTTTCGGGAAGCCGATTTTTTTTTCGAAATCATCGACCCCGATACCGCACGAGCTGTGCCTGAAGGACGGACAGGTGAGATTGTTTTTACCACCCTCACCCGGAAAGGCATGCCCCTCATCCGCTACCGCACGGGGGATATGGCCCGATTCATTCCCGAACCCTGCCCATGCGGAACAATGCTCAAGCGAATGGGAAGAATCGAGGGTCGTCTCACAGGAGCGGTGAGTCTTGGCAAAGGCCTGGAGCTTTCAATTTCCAATCTCGATGATGCTATTTTCACCGTGCCCGGAATATTGAACTATCAGGCAAAACTGTATGAGGAAGAAGGAAAGGCCCATCTGCGGCTCGACGTCCATGCTGCAGTCGACGATTTAAAAGAAATGCAGGATGCCGTTTCAGAAGCAATAACTCGGATTTGCTCTGTAAAAAGCGCTGTGGCTGACGGCTCTCTTGTTCTCGACCCCATCGCATTGGGGATCCTGGCTACCGGTGCGGCAAAACGAAGAATCATGGATCGGAGAGGCAGGGATTGAAAAGCTTGATGAGGGCTGTTTCTGCTTGACAGGAAAAGGCGTTTTCTATATCTCTTTGGCCTATTATGTCAGGCAAGACATAAGCCCCAAAAGAGGTTCCACCGAGCCTTCTTTCTCTTCAGATCACCCTACATCTTTTTGGAGTTGGAAATGAGTACGAAAAAAGTCTACAGCGTGTGTGGAATGTGTACCGTGCGTTGCCCGATTCAGGTGGAGGTAAAAGACGGATCCCTGTCCTTTCTGCAGGGCAACCCTCATGCGGACGGAATCAAGGGCGCTGTGTGCGCCCGCGGGGCTGCCGGGCCCGCTCTTGTCAATGACAACGAACGTCCCCAGTTCCCCATGATTCGAGAAGGGGAAAGGGGAGAAGGGCGCTGGCGCAAAGTCTCGTGGGACGATGCACTCGACTTTGTGGCTGACCGGCTCAAAGACATCAACGCCAAGTATGGCGCAAAAAGCGTTCTGTTTTCAGATCGCGGCGGGCCGTTCCGGGATCTCCATATGGCCTTTATGAAAGGCTTGGGCTCTCCCAACTACAGCAATCACGATGCATCCTGCGCTCGCAACGTTCAGCACGCCGCCCTTTCCGTGTTCGGCTTCGGTCGGAAAGACGTCGTCTATGACCTCAAGAATTCCCGGCATGTGGTCCTCCAGAGCCGCAACATCTTCGAGTCCATCAACGTGAAAGAAGTCAACGACTTGGTTACCGCACTGGATAAAGGCTGCCGTCTCACGGTCATTGATATTCGCGCCAACATTTCGGCCTCCAAGGCACACAATTTTTTTCTGATCCGGCCCGGAACGGATTACGCATTCAATCTCGCGGTCATTCACACATTGCTCTACCAGGATCTTTATGATGCGCGTTTTGCGCATTTGTGGATTAAGGACCTCAGAGAACTGAGGGAGTTTGTGAGACCCTACACGCCGGCCTGGGCTGAGGAAGAGACAGGAATCGAGAAGGACAGGATCGTCACATTGGCGCGAGAACTTGCCCATGCAAAGCCGGCGGTCTTGTGGCACCCGGGATGGATGACCTCCCGTTACAAAGACTCCTTTTACACCGCTCGTTCCATCTATCTCATCAATGCGCTTCTGGGTTCTCTGGGCGCAAAAGGCGGCCTGCCTCTGGCGAACAAGCCTTCGGATGTGGGGCGAAAGGGCTTGAAGAAACTGGTTGACCTGTTCCCAAAGCCTCAGGACAAGCGCGCAGACGGGGTAGGATGGCGCTACCCTCACTTTGATTCAGGCCCCGGACTCCTTCACCTCGCCTTCAAGACGATCGAAAGCGAAGATCCCTACCCGGTCAAGGCCTACATCGCCTACCGCCACGATCCGCTGATGGGATTTCCTGACGCTGAGAAACTCAAGAAAATCATGCAAAAACTGGAGCTCATCGTTTCAGTGACCTTCAGTTGGTCCGATACCGCATGGTTCTCGGATGTGGTGCTTCCTCTTTCGCCTTACCTAGAAAGAGAAAGCATTCTGGCAACCAAGAACGGGTTGAAACCGTATTTCTTTGTTCGAAAGCGGGCCGTGGATCCTCGATTTGATTCTCTTGCAGACTGGGAGATTATCTCCAGACTGTCCCGAAGGCTTGACATGCAGGCCCTTGCCTTTGAATCCATTGAAGACTTTTGGAAGTTCCAGCTGGAGGGCACCGGTGTCGCTATCCAGGACTTTGATGCCACGGGCATGGTTCCTCTCAGCGAAGGCCCGAAGTACTGGAAGGTGGAGGAGCTCAAGTTCAAGACCCCGTCCGGCAAGATTGAAGTCCTCTCGGAGAAACTGGAAGCCCAGGGACTTCCGTCGCTCAAACCCTATCAATCCCCCGCAGCACCGGAGGACGGGAAATTTCGGTTGACCTTCGGTCGCTGCGCTGTGCACACCCAGGGGCACACGGTCAACAACCCGATACTCTCCGAAGAGATGCCGGTAAACGTTTTGTGGATGAATACAGAGATCGCCCAGGAAATGAAGATTGAGGACGGGTCGGAAGTGGAAATTGCCAACCACAACCACTCCGGAAGAATGAAGGTAAAGCTCACCGACTTGATCCATCCCGATGCGGTTTTCATGGTTCACGGCTTCGGTCACTCCCTGCCTGTTGAAAGCCGGGGTCGGGGCAGAGGGGTCGCGGACAACCTCTTGATGCAGGGAGGGCTGGATATCTGGGATCCTGCAGGAGGCGGTGTGGCCATGCAGGAGCACTTCGTAACCGTGAAGAAGGCGGGATAGAGCTTTGCAATAAACCGGGAGGCGTTGTGATGAGTTCTGTTCTTTCAGAGACCATCGACATCGTGATCGACAAGTCTCACGGTACCCTAGAAAAGATATCCGTTGACGACGTGGTCATAGGCGTTTTTTTTACCGGGGTCAAACTATCCACTGGCCATGCCGGCGTTGCATTCACTCCTGTTGGTGAAATGCCGGAAGCGGTGTGCTGCCCCACCAGTGCAGCACGAATGCCCGCAGCCGGCAGCTTCGGAAAAACACCGGTCTTGGAAATCCTCCCCTACGCCCTGGACCGCAACGTTCTGAAGAGCGCCATCGGTGTCGCCACACTGAACGCTGTCTCACAGATCATTTCTGAATCTGCAGGACCGGCGGGATTCAGTATTGTCAAGGATACTGATGGCTTTGATCTCCTGAAGATCCTCCCGCACGAGACGGTTTCTTTGGTCGGCGCTTTCGGCCCGTATATTCACCGGCTGAAGATGATGGGGAACCCGTTCTTTGTAATCGAGAGGAATCCACAGACCTTAAGGCCCGATGAAATGAAATTCTTCAGATCGGAATCTGAAGCGGGCACCACTCTGGAACAATCGGACGTGGCGATCTTGACCGGAACAGCCATTGTCAATCAGTCGATTGACAGTATCCTGGCTCACCTTAACAACAAGAAACGCGCTGCCATCATTGGTCCTACGGCCAGCATGATTCCGGATGCGTTTTTTCGCAAGGGCGTCAGCCTTATGTCCGGAGTTCGGATCACTGACCCGGAAAGGATGGCCACAGTTCTTAGACAAGGGGGGTCGGCGTTCCATCTTTTCAAGGATTGTTGTGAAAAGGCCGCCTTTGTCAATGAGGTGAATATGGGATCTGATAGGAAAGGGATAAAGACGGTGCCCTTGGACCTTGGGCGCAATAAATTGCGTGTGACCGGAAGAGTTGCCAAACCCCTTGAGCTTGGGATGGAGGAGCTTCGTGCCATGGAAACCGAGGAGATAGCCGATCTGCGGATCATCTGCGGCGACGGCGATCCCAAAGGCCGTATCCGGAACTGCAGGGGAGTGCTCCTTGAAAAAATCCTCGGGATGGCTGATGTGATCAAGGCAGAGCACAACGACACAAAGAAAATGTTCATTCTGGTCTCGGCCCACGACGGCTACAAAACGGTCTTTTCCTGGCAGGAGATATTCAACACAGCGGTCGGCGGCGGGGTCATGGTCCTTCTGGAAAGGGACGGCAAGCCTCTCGACGGAGACCGAGGTCAGCTGGAGCTCATTTCAGCAGGGGACTACTTCACCGGCTCGCGTTACGTGAGAGGACTGAAGGACATCGAGGTGGTTTTGGTGCAGTAGCGTGATCTGGTTTTAGGTAAGGACACTGATCACCTTGCCGGTATCCCTGGGATCGTAACCGGGAAGGCTTGCCAGTTCATCACGGAGGGCGCGGGTCTGGAGCACGTCGAGCATAACGCGCACTGCCTGGTGCTCCATCATGTCATCGGGGATCACGATATCGCATCGAACCGTTTCCAAGGTGACGAAGTCGATTCCAAACGCGGAAGCGACAGCCCGCAGGCCTAATGCCGCATCGGCAAGGCCGTGAAGCACCATCTGTGCCCCTTCTTCATGATTGGAAACCAGAGCGCGGTACCCTGAGACCCTTCGAGCGGGAATACCGGATAGCGCCAGCCGATCGTCCAGGAGGGTGCGCAAGGCTGCACCAGGCTCCCTGTTCACCATTCTTACGTGTTTCTTGGCAAGATCGGATACGCCCCTAATCTTATGGGGATTTCCCGGCGCCACCATCAGGCCCTCCTCGAATGTTGTAAAGGCGATCACCCTTGCAGCGATCTTGCCCAGCAACTTCTTCGCAAAGGTCACATTGGACTGCTCCGACCCTGTATTGTGCATGTGGGTGGCAGCCAGATGGCTCTCGCCTGCGGCCAGGCGTTTCAGGGCCTTTTCACTCGATGCAAAGCCACAGTTAAGCCGAACATCGGCCCTTTGGCGGGTCACATGGGAAGCAAGTATCCCGAAAGCAGGGTCGCATCCCAAAAGCATGGCCGTCCTGTCCAACCTGTAAGGGTCTTCAAAAAGCTTGACTGTTTTCCCGTCGCTTCCAAGCAAACCATCCGCAGGCCTGAATCCCTGCCCAAACGAACTTGTCCCTTCAAGGGGGTAGCCGACCAAACGGTCGCGCACTCTTGCCACGGCAATGCGCTGCGAAACAGGAGCGGTTCCCTCCACCATCAGGACCGGGCGGTCACCGGGATGCGCTTCTTCTGAAAAGAGATCCTCCACGCGACACGCGAGGTGCCTGGCGAGGCGCAATGCCACTTCTGTGTTGGGGAGATAGCGTCCGGATTCTATGTCGTAGATGGCCTGCCGCTTGACACCGACCACTTCAGCTATCCGGCCTTGCGACAATCCCCTGGCCTGCCTCATCTGCTTCAACCGGCAAATGAGCCTTTCAGCCTTGTTTCTCATGGGA
>CAZOLJ010000070.1:0-23394 GCA_964580575.1 uncultured Desulfobacteraceae bacterium | reverse complement strand
GGGAAAAGCATGGACGCTGTTGACAATGCCGCTTGCCTCCTATATGGATGATGTGTTAGACAACCTTCTTTCCCACCGGAGGATTTCAGCAGGAAAACGTGACCCCTTCAACGATCTTAAAGAACCACGACAAATCATGACACAGATCCGCAACTTCAGCATCATCGCCCACATTGATCACGGGAAATCCACCCTGGCCGATCGCCTGATCCAGCGCGCAGGGCTTGTGGAGGACCGCCTTTTCCGAGACCAAATCCTGGATTCCATGGATCTTGAAAGGGAAAGAGGGATCACCATCAAGAGCCACACCATCACCCTTCCCTACGTGAGCAAGAACGGTGAAACCTTCGCCCTCAATCTCATCGACACGCCGGGCCACGTGGACTTCTCCTATGAAGTGTCCCGGGCGCTTGCCTCCTGCGACGGCGTGCTGCTCCTTGTGGATGCGTCCCAGGGCGTCCAGGCCCAGACCCTGTCCAATCTCTACAAGGCTATGGAGCACCATCTGACCGTTGTCCCCGTGATCAACAAGATCGACTTGCCCTCCGCAGACGTAGCGCGGGTGAAGGAGCAAATGGATCAGGAACTGGGGCTTGATCCGGACCTGGCCATCCTCTGTTCCGCCAAGGACGGGATCGGAATCGACGAGATCCTAGAGGCGATTGTCGAACAAATCCCGGGACCCCAGGGCCGGCCTGAGAACCCTCTGGCAGCGCTGATCTTTGATGCTCGCTACGATTCCTTCAGAGGATCCATTGTGAGCTGCCGCATTTTTGAGGGAACCGTGCGTCCCGGAGACGTGATTCGTTTCATGTACAACCAGGCCAGCTACAAAGTGGAGGAAGTGGGGATCTTCCGGCTCGCCCGGGAACCCAGGGACCAGCTCTCCGCAGGCGAGGTGGGATACATCATCTCCGGGGTCAAAACCGTGAGCGACACCCGGATCGGGGATACCCTCACGCTCGATTCGAACCCCGCGCCTGCTCCGCTGCCCGGGTTCAAGGACGTCAAACCGGTTGTCTTCTCTTCCCTCTATCCCATCTCCTCGGAGGACTATCCCTCCCTCTCCGACTCCCTGGAGAAGTACAATCTCAACGACGCGGCATTCGTCTACCAGAAAGACTCCTCTGCGGCCCTGGGCCAGGGTTTTCGCTGCGGGTTTCTGGGGCTGCTTCACCTGGAGATCGTCCAGGAGCGCCTTGAAAGGGAATACGACCAGGCCTTTATCATGACCGTGCCGAGCGTTCAGTACCAGTTCACGCTGCAGGACGGCAGCACGATTTCGGTGGACAACCCTCAATACTACCCGGACCCCATCACCATTCTGAGCTGTGCGGAGCCCTTCATCCGGGCGAGCATCATCGCGCCCGAACGCTACCTGGGCGCCATCATGAAGCTCTGCATGGAGCGCCGGGGAGTCAACTCCCGTTTCAACTACCCTGCCCCTGGCCGTCTGGAAATCCTTTTTGACATGCCTCTGGCCGAGGTCATCGTGGATTTCTACGACAAGCTCAAGACGATCACGCAGGGCTACGGCTCCTTTGACTATGAACTCATCGGCTACAGGGAGAGCAAGCTGGTCAAGCTGGACATCCTCGTGAACGGGGAAAAGGTGGATGCCCTCTCCCTCATTGTGCACAGCGACCGCGCCAGAGAGTGGGGGGTGCAAGTGTGCGACCGGCTCCAGGAGGAGATCCCCAGGCACCAGTTCAAGATCGCCATCCAGGGGGCCATAGGCGGCAAGATCATTTCCCGTTCCACCGTGAACCCCTATCGCAAAGACGTGACCGCCAAGTGCTACGGCGGAGACATCACCCGGAAACGAAAACTCCTGGAGAAGCAGAAAAAAGGAAAGAGAAAGATGAAGATGGTCGGTTCCGTGATGATCCCTCAAAGCGCTTTTGTCGCTGTGCTCAAGACCAGAAATGACTGAGTCCATCCATCCCGGGCTTTACGTTCACGTCCCCTTCTGCAAGACCAAGTGCCCTTACTGCGACTTCTTCTCCGGGACTACCCTTTCCTCTATTCCTGATTGGCTGGAAGCGATAAAAAGAGAAATGCTCCTGTACCGGGATCGCTTTTCCCGATTCGATTCCCTCTACCTCGGCGGAGGCACGCCCAGCCTGCTCCCCGAGCGTGACCTGGCCGAGTTCATGCATTCCCTGCGCAGGAACTTCTCCATTTCCGATGACGCAGAGTTCACAATGGAAGTGAATCCCGATGACGTCACTTCAGATCGGGTCCCGTTTCTTCGAGATCTGGGTGTCAACCGCATCAGCCTGGGGGTTCAATCCTCTGACGACCGGGATCTCCGTTTTCTGAAGCGCAGGCACACGGCGGCTCAAGCTCTAAAGGCGATCGAGGAATTCAAAGACGCGGGCATTACAAAGGTAGGACTCGACCTCATGTACGGCCTAACCGGCCAGACCGAATCGAGCTGGATGAAAACCCTGGAGCAGGCTGTGAGCTACCACCCGGAGCACCTCTCGTGCTATCAGCTCACCATCCACGAGAACACTCCCTTCGGGGAGCTTCAGGTAAAGGGCGAGATAAAACCTTTAAGCGAAGAACAGGAGAGCGTTTTCTTTATGCTCACCTCCTCTCTTCTACAAGAACAAGGGTACCTTCACTACGAGATCTCCAGCTTCGCAAGGGGGGAAGAAAACCGCTGCCGGCACAACCTGAAGTACTGGAAGCGCGCTCCCTACTTGGGCCTCGGCCCATCAGCCCATTCCTATCGGGATGGAGTCCGGTGGTGGAATCTCCAGGACGTGGAAGCCTATTGCGGCGCTTTGGAGCAGGGCAAACCGCCGGTGGCAGGGTCGGAAACCCTCACTCCGGAGCAGATCTACCTGGAGACCCTTCTCCTGGGATTCAGAACAAAGGATGGGGTGGACCGCGAGATCTTCAAGGGCCGCGAAGGGACCGAAGAGGTTCTCAGGCATCTACGCCAGGCCGGGGTCGTAGAGGATTTTGAGGGGAAGGTCGTGCCCACGCTCAAGGGATTTCTCGTGGCCGACAGCCTCCCCCTCCTGTTTTCCGACTAAACCCTGTTCACACAGATATTATTTCTTTATCCTTGTGATTTTCGTGCCCTGGAGGCCAAGACCACCCATGAGCCCTTTCTGGTCAAAAATGGAGGCGTAAACGTCCGACCTCGCTGTGGTGGTTGATATGCCACCGGCTGCCCCCTCGTCTACAATGACAATGCTTGGGCCCGTACCCAGTTCCCAGCCATCGCTTCTGTTGAGATATTCCCTTGCAGCGTCTGTCATAAAGAACAGCACCTACCCGTAGGTCTGGACACCGGCCTGCAGACCGTACGAGACCGAGACCGTGTTGTAGTAAGCAATGGTCTTTCCCTCCTTCATGAGGGCGCCTTCCCCGTACTGCCCACCCACCTTGAAGCCGCCCTTGGTAATACTCGGAAAGACGAGGATGGCCTTTGCCTTTTCCCCTAGTGCTTTTGCTGCACTTGATCTCTTGTACAGTTTCTCCAAAATCTTATTGGCGTCACGGTTGATTTCTGCCGCAGACGCTGCTTGTGCAGGATTCGGGCTCATGAGGGTGAACGCAGCGAACGCAAGGACCCATAAAACAGTTGTCAAACGTGAATGTCTCATCATCGTATCCTCCCTTTCTGATGACTACTGGTCCGCTTTCATGAGCGGGATGTTTGCGGCGAGTTCATACATCAGCGCCGCATTGATCTTGTTCTCGATCTGGTAGTAGCGAACAACCTTCACCTCCGGCAAAACCTCACGAAGCTTCGGGCCCAGGGAATCGATTCTCATCAGTTCATCCAGCAACGCTTTCGCCTTATTGTTGCTCATCTTTTCATAGGCATCCGTGAAATCCTCGATCAACTTCAAGGTGCGTGAGCGAAGGAGGAACAGTTCATGCTGATACTTCTCGTAAACCGGCCAGAAAGCCTTAGCTTCCGCGTCGGTCAGTTCCATGTTTGCAGCGACAAGGACCTTCTTATCCGCCTTAATTTTGTCGCGCAAGATCTGCATGTTGTCCGCCGGCTTGTCCTGCGACACAACCGGAGAAACGAACAAAATTGTGATCGCCGCCGCCACTGCAAGAGCCAAAATTGCTTTGATGTTTTTCTTCATTTCTTTCTCTCCTTTCCTTCTGTTTTGGGATTTGCTTTTGTCTCTCACTTCAGAGATTTTTCTCCGTTTCATCTTCGATGTCTTCATGTGCTCCCTTCAGGAGCACATTCCTGACACAATGCCACGGCCATGACAGAAAGCTCGCCGCCGAGCCGGCTGTCCTGTTCTCCGCAAGATTGCCCTGCTACTCGCTCTTAAGCCGTTTCGCGCCTTCGAGGAGCGGGTGCCACCCGAACACGAGCGTGACCATGAAACTGTCCATGCGAAGGTCCCCGGGAGCGTTGTCGTTGACGGTCGACTTGTAGCCGACCGTGAGGTTCAGGTTGTCGTTGATGGTGTACCCGAGCGTGAGTCCGAAGCCGAAGTTGTTGAGCTTCTCCCCCGAGACGCCGTTGATGCTCGCTTGGCCGTCGTAGTACCAGGCGCCGTCGAGCATCGAGAAGTCGCGCCCGAAGCCGCGTGCGGCCGGGATCAGGTCGGGCGCCTTGCCCATGTGCCACTTGCCGACCATGTAGGTGTGGTAGCCCGCATCCTTGAGCAGCTGCGGCAGCGTCGCGAGGAGACCCGCGACCATAGCGATGGATATTTTTTTCATATGTCCTCCTGAATTTCCGGTGCCCCGGCTTTCGATCGGGTCTGAACCGGGGTTTCAAGCATGGTATTTCCGCATGAAAGCGGTGCCTGCAGGCCGGTCTTCATGCGTTTTCCGCACGGACCACCCAAGAGGTCCGCGTATCCATCTCATTTGGGGAACAGGAGGGTCAACTGCAACCTAAAGCCCCAACCCTCCGGGCCATTATCCGGCGACTCGGCCCAATACCTTGCTCCGACCGCGAGTTGCATGATCTGAGGCCCGATCTTGAGCAATTGCCCCACCTGAAAGTTCAAGGGAACCTGCCACTGATTGCCTTTCCAGTCGTAGGTGGATTCTGTGTTCAGACCAATGGTCGTATGCGTCTTGTTGGATCGCTTGATACCTAATTTTTTCATTATCGCACGGAGAGTTGTCCTCTCTAGACCAAGAACCTCGGCGGCACCGCCCTTACCGCTGAGCCGCCAGCTGGCCTTCTCCAGCACGGCTACCATGTGTCTTCGCTCCATATCCTGGAGGGTTAGAGAGGTGTCTGTTCCCAACGATCCACGTTGAGGCAGGCGAACGGCCAGCGTTTTATCGATATTGCGATGGGAAACACATTGAGCCGGTAGTAAAGGTCTTTTCTGAATCGACCCGCCTTGACTTCCTCGCCAAGGTCCCGGTTGGTGGCGGCAATGATTCGGACATTCACGTGCACGGTGTTCGTTGAACCCAGGCGCTCAAAATTGCCTTCTTCCAGGACCCGCAGCAACTTGCCCTGAAGTTCAAGGCGAATCTCCCTGATCTCATCGAGAAAAAGCGTCGACCCGTCGGCAATTTCGAACCGACCGATCATCTTGGTCATGGCGCCCGTGTAAGCGCCTTTCTCGCGGCCGAAGAGTTCGCTTTCGATCAATGTGGGTGGCAGGGAGGCGCAGTTGATTGTCACCAGGTGCCGGTCTTTCCTGGACCTGAGACGGTGGATCGCCCTGGCCACAAGTTCCTTTCCCGTGCCGGTTTCCCCTTGGATGAGGACCGTGGAGTCTGTTCGGGCTACCTGCTGGGCCTGAGACAGCACTTTTTTCATTGCAAGGCTCTGCCTCACGATCTCCGTATGATCAGCCAGCAGTTTGACTTCCTGATGAAGATGGATGTTCTCATTTTCGAGTCGTTGTTTGAGCGCCTCGATCTCCCGGAGACGCTGTTCGAGCTCCAGCCTGATCTGTTTGCGCTCCAGCGCGTTCACGAATATCTCGCCGAGAAGCTGCAACCGCGGGAAGAGTTCCTCCGGCCAGACCCGCTCACTCTTTACCGAATTGATGGCGATAACGTGAACAACGGACCCGCCGGTGACGATTGGAATGTCCAGGACGGATCGAATATCCCATTCGGAGTATGTCTGTTTGTCCACCTTCGCCTCGGGCGGAAGATCATCGAGCTTCGAGAAAGACACCACCTCGTGCCTTTCAACGAGTTTTTCGAACGCCCATGGGTAAATGGATCTGGGCAGTTTGACCCCTAAGGGAACAGGCGGAACATTCTCGCCGTAAACGCCGTGGGTAATCTGGTGGCCGGACACATCCGGCAATGACCACAGCAGTCCGGCCCGGTCGACCTAGAAGAATTCGAGAATTTGTCTCAGCCCGTGATCAATCTCCGAGTCCACCCGATCAGGAGGTATGTTAACGAACCTGGCAGAAAGATTCGACAGCAATCGTTCAAACCGCAGACGCTCTTCGAGCCCCAGATGGGCAAGCCTCTTCTCGGTGACGTCCCGAGCAGAAGCATAGATCAGGTTGCCGGCCGGAGTTGCAGTCCATGCAAGCCAGCGGTACGTGCCGTCTTTGCACCGGTAGCAGTTTTCGAAAGAGATCACTTTCTGCTGGGATGCCAGGGTGGAGACAGCTTGGCGAGTTCTCTCCAGATCGTCAGGGTGAACGAAGTCAAGGAATCGCTTCGCCATCAGTTCTTCCCTGCTGTAGCCGAGCACCTTTTCCCAGGGAGGGTTAAGGCGCAGGAAATAGCCGTCCGTGTTCGCAATGCACAATAAATCCAGCGTAATCCTCGAAAATCGATCAAGCCTGTCCATCTGGATCCTTCCCTCGCCCCAGCAAGCGTTTCAAGTCTCTCTTAGACTGGGTGTCTCGCCTGATAAAGCGCATATCCTCATATCCCGAGGTCTTTGAACAATTCCTTTGCAGTCGAGATTCTCTTGCCCTTGCCTCTGCGTGAATTTCTGATCGGCTTCATGGTGTTTTCTTAATGGGCTTATGAAATATCAACGTCAACGAAATACAAAAGCATGTCTGGTTTTGTCTGGCCCTGGGTTGACACAGGCACGCTTCACGGACAAGCAGAGCTTGTCCGTGCCAGCCTTGTTGTCGGCCGCAGTTCACCGTTTGCTGCCGTCTATTTCTCAAGAAGAGTTTCCACGCCGGTCCAGTCGGGGGGGACACCGTCCACCATGTAGTTGGCACACCGCTTCAGATAGATCCTGGCAGCCAAATCCCCTGTGTTTTTCTCCAGCACTTGGTTGAAATGAACGCTGGCTTCAGAGAATTTCTTGGCATAGTAGAGCTGAAGCCCGTTCTCAAAGGAGGGTTTGGTCTGTTCCTTGAGTTCCGCAACCGCCGCAGGATCCCCCTCGAACACTTCATAGACCGTGACCGCGTCCTCTCTGCCCTTGACCCTCACCTTATCGATGAACCGGTGCCTGTACTTGTTCGGCTCCTTGATGGAAAACAAAGTCTCGTCGCTCAGGCTGACATAAGAACCGTACATTTTGTTCAAACCCTCGATGCGGGCTGCAAGGTTCACCGCATCCGCCACCACCGCACCCTGCATCCGGTCTTCGCTCCCGATGATGCCCAGCATCAGGTCAGCGAGGTGCAGCCCGACCCCTATGCCGATGGGGTCGTACCCGTCTTGCGCACGCTCCTTGTTGTACTCGGCCACAGCCGTTTGCATGGACACGGCAGCCTTCACCGCGTCGTCCGGAGGTCCGGGAAAAAGGGCCATGACGCCGTCCCCGTAATACTGATCAATGAACCCGTTGCACTCTTTGATGATCGGGCTCACCCTTCTCAAATAGGCATTGATGAAGTTGAAGGCCTGCTGGGGAGTCATCTTTTCCAGCAACGCCGTCCACCCCCGGATGTCCGCAAACATGACGGTCATTTTGTGGCTCACCTGATCGCCGAGATGGATCTCCATGATGCTCTTCTTCTCAAGCAGTTCGATGAATTCCCTTGGGACAAAACGCTCATAGACGAGGTTCAGCGACGCCAGTTCTGCAGTCCTTTCTCTCACCCTTTCTTCCAGGTGCACGCTGTAGGCTTGCAGTTCCTTGTTTTTCTCGGCAAGGTCCTTTTTCAGGAGATCCATGGTCAGGTGGGTGTTGACCCTGACACGGACCTCCTCAGGCTGAAAGGGCTTGGAGATGTAGTCCACTGCTCCCATAGAAAACCCCTTCACCTTGTTCGTTGTATCGTCCAGGGCGGAAAGAAAAATAACCGGGATGTCCCGGGTTGCTGTATCTGCTTTTAACCGCCGGCACACCTCGAACCCATCCATTCCAGGCATCATGATGTCCAGCAGGATGAGATCGGGTTTCGGATCGGCGAGGGCCATCTTCAAGGCTTTTTCACCGTTAATGGCCGCCACAATGGCATACTGATCCTTCAGGGTGCCCATGAGCACCTGGATGTTTTCCGGAGTGTCGTCCACAATCAGGACTTTCGGTTTCTTGGAACTTTCGACCATGATCCTCTCCATCTGAAGCTATTGTTTGGCCGCAACGTCACGAGCAAGCAGTATGCCGTACGGAGTAATCCGCAAGAGCGACTGAAATAAGGTTTTTCTCTTTTACTGCATACTCCTCACTTCCTACCACCTACATGGAAACGCAATTCCAGTCTGGTCTCTAGAATACAATACCCAGAGCCTTGGCTATGGCTTCGACGCTCTTGAGTGCACCGTCCGTGTCGAAGCTCTCAACCTGTCTCTCCAGTCGCTTGAACTCTTCACGGGCTGACGACTGCGACAGGTGCTCCCTCAAAGCATCGAGACGGTTCATCGCCTCTGTCAGGTCGCTCTCCAGGAGCCGCGCCATGTCCTGAAGCAAACCTTTCACCGCTACCTTGTCAACCGAAACAGCTGTTGAAGGCTCGGGCTCTTTTTGAACGGCCAGGCTCTCCTCCAAAACCCTTATCCCCTCCATGACGATCTTCAGCTGGGAGCCGAACCCGGTCAGAAGAGAGTCGATGTTGCCTTTCCCTTCTTTTATCGCCTTCTCCAAGTCAGCCGCAGCGCGGTACAGGCTCTCCGCTCCCAGGTTTCCGGATACCCCCTTGACCGTGTGAGCCAGGCGGCCGGCCGTTTCCCTGTCCCCTGAGAGCAGAGCCGCTTTGATCTCCGCAACCGCTTTCCGCTGGCTCTCCCTGAACTTGCACAAGAGCTTTGCATAAAACCGCTTGTTTCCGCCGACCCTCTCAAGGCCTGATGCGACGGAGACCCCAGGCAACTCTGGCAGCAGCAGATCCTCTTCCTTTTCTTCCGGCATCGCTCGACGGCTCTCTGCTCGCGGTACTCCCCTTTCACCCGGTTTGATCCATCTCAGCAGGGCGGAGAAAAGCTCGTCCGGGTCAATGGGTTTGGTCACGTGATCGTTCATTCCGGCGGCCAGGCTCTTCTCCCGGTCTCCTGCCATGGCATGGGCCGTCATGGCGATGATCGGTAAACCCTTGAACCGGCCATCCTTGCGGATCTCCTGGGTCGCCTCGAACCCCCCCATGACCGGCATTTGGATATCCATGAGCACCGCATCATAGACCTCCGCTTTGACCCGCTGCACAGCCTCTTCCCCGTTGTTGGCAATGCCGACCACCAGCCCTGACTTCTCCAGCATCTCCTGCGCCACCTGCTGGTTGATCTCATTGTCCTCTACCAGCAGCACCCTCGCCCCCCGCAGCTTCGCCATTTCTTCCTTAGCACTCACTCTCCAGGGCACTGCACGCTCCCGGTCCGGCACCTCCTTGTCAAAGGCCACCATGATCGCATCAAAAAGCATGGACTGGCTCACCGGCTTCAAAAGAAACCCGTCCACCCCCACCTTCGCCGATCTCTGCATCACCTCTTCACGACCATAGGCCGTCACAATGATCATCTTCGGTTTCGCGGGAATTCCCGCATGCCTCTTGATCACCTCACACGCCCTGATCCCATCCATGCCGGGCATTTTCCAGTCCATCACCACCAGCTTGTAAGGACTGTCCCTGGCCTCCTTCTCCAGTTCCGCGATCCCCTCCTCGGCAGAGGCTACTGCCGAAACCGCAAAGGTCATGCTCTCGAGCAGGGTCTGCAGGATCTCCCTGGAGGAGGCATTGTCCTCGACCACCAGCACCCGCATTCCTCTGAGGTCCAGGGAGGGCTCTAAGCGTTTCCTGGCCACTTTTCTCGCTAAGCCGAAGGTGGCCGTGAAAAAGAACTCGCTCCCTTTGCCCGGTTCGCTCTCGACCCAGATTGTCCCTCCCATCATCTCCACCAGGCGCCTGGAGATGGTCAATCCAAGCCCTGTCCCGCCATATTTTCTTGTGGTGGAACTGTCCGCCTGGCTGAAAGCATGGAAAAGCTTTCCTTTCTGCTCCTCGGTAAGTCCGATCCCTGTGTCGCGAACAGAGAACTGGAGCGTGATCGAGTACTCATTCCTCTCCTTCACGGCCGTGGAAACGATGATCTCGCCTCGTTCCGTGAATTTCACCGCGTTGTTGCACAAATTGATCAGGACTTGCCCCACCCTCAGGGGATCGCCCACCAGCGCCAGAGGCACATCTGAAGCAGTATCCAGCAGGAACTCAAGGTCTTTCTCATGGATCCTCACTGCCATCATCGTCGACACATTGTCGAGCACTTCGTCGAGGCTGAAGTCCACGGATTCCAGCTCCATTTTCCCCGCTTCGATCTTGGAAAAATCCAGAATGTCGTTGATGACTCCCAACAGGGAATGGGCGGAGCGCTGGATCTTCCTCAGGTAGTCCTCCTGCTTGGGAGTCAGCTCGGTTTGAAGGGCCAGGTGGGCCATGCCGATCACTGCGTTCATCGGCGTCCTGATCTCGTGACTCATGTTGGCCAGGAAGTCGCTCTTGGCCTGCGTGGCCGCCTCGGCCGCCTCCTTGGCTTTTTGCAGCTCCACCTCCGCCTCCTTGCGCTCGGTGATGTCGCGGATCGTTTCGATAGCGCCCACCACATCGCCGTGCGCATCGTGCAAAGCAGAGGCCGTGGC
Source organism: uncultured Desulfobacteraceae bacterium (assembly GCA_964580575.1). GTDB lineage: Bacteria > Desulfobacterota > DSM-4660 > Desulfatiglandales > HGW-15 > CAVPDE01. Next base: position 12,422 of record CAZOLJ010000070.1, on the reverse strand, counting down.
AAACAGGTAGCGGCCGCCCCCCTTCAAGCTGGGCACGTAGGTTTCGGCCACCAGCACCGAGCCCTTTGTCGCGATACCCGCATACTTCTGTTCCAGTTCCTCGCGGGGCAGAAGCACGAGATCAAGCAGAACCGGCCGTCGCTCGCCATAGAACGGAAGGGCGTACTCGTAATCGCCCTTGCCCAACATCTCTTGTGCCGGGATTCCCGTCATCTCTTCCATGGCCCGGCTCCAGGCGATCACGTGACCACCCGCGTCAATCACCAACGTAGGATCGGGCATGAAGTTGATGATGTCGGTCAAGCGGCGTTCCGATTCCTGCGTGGCCGAGTACAAGCGGGCATTGTCCAGGGCCACGGAAGCGAGTTGGGCAAACCGGTTCAGGAGTTCCACTTCTTGCGTGCCGAAGGATCCTTCGGATTCCGGGCCGTAGGCCAGACCGATGACACCCACAACCTGCGGGCCGGACTTGAGCGGTACAGCCATGATGGCGCCCAGGAGACCCACCGGGAATACCTCCGACCGGCCAGGCCAGGAATCGTGGTTGACAACGGCCAGGGGCTGACCTGTTCTCCAGACCTCGCCGGTCAGGCCCTCACCAAGTTTTCTCCGCGAGCCGACCATCTGGCACAAGACCCCCACGCCCACCTTGCATTCCATCTCTGTTTGCCCCGGTTCCAGCAGATAGATGAATCCGTGAGGCGCGTTCGACAATTGTCCGGCCCTGAGGATCAGGGTCTGCAGCAGATCCTTCACGTCCAAACGGCTGATCAGCCCCAACGTGGTTTCATGGAGCGCAGCCAGGTACTCGTTCTGGTGCACCAGGTCGGTGATGTCGAAGTAGGTCAGCATCCGACCGCCGTTCGGCAGCCCCAGCGCTTGATAGCGGAGAATGCGGCCGTCGCGACGCCGGAACTGGGTGGGCGGGATCGCCCCCTGACGGATCGCTTCCACGCGTTCCACCACATACGCTTCCCACTGGTCCTTCGGAACGTCGTAGAGCCCGGTGTCGCGGTTGAAGTTGATCAGGTCGGCTAGCGTGGGTTCCTCTGCCAGAAGGGATTCGGGGAGCCGCCACATCTCGCATATGGCGCGATTGCCGAGGCGCAGGCGCAGGTCCGGCCCGAAGAGCAGAATGCCGTAGTCGATCGCATCGAGCACGGCACGCATCTCAGCCAGCAGGGCGCCTTTCTCTTGGTCGGCCTGCGTGATCGCTACAGCGGCTTCTTCAGCACGGTGCGTGGCCGCGGCCAGCGCGGCCGTGCGTTCTTCCACCCGACGCTCAAGGGTCTGATGCACGCGCGCCCTGTCGATGGCAGCGGCGATTTGGGCGCCGATGATGGAAAGCAGGTCTTGGATCGTTTCGGGAATGGGACGGCCGGTGACGGCGTTGTCCAGTCCCAGATAGCCTGCGGGTTTGCCTTGGGTGAGCAGCGGAACGGCCACAAAGGCGTGGGTTTGAAGGACTGAGAGATACTGCCGGGCCTGAACATCAGTCACCTGGTCTATCTCTCGAACGACAATCGGCTTGCCGGACAGAACGATCTTGGCTAGGAACGAATACGGTTCTTCCAGTGAAACCTCCAGCCCTTTGGTCAAAGCGGCCATCTCCGGTGTGCCGCCGATGATGTGTCCACTCGCCAGCACACGGCGGCCGGCGCGCTCCTCCACCAGCAGGATCATGGCCCGATCGCAGGAGAGGTGAGTGGTGACGGCTTGTAAGGTTTTGTCTAACAGCTCATCCAGATCAAGCGTGGAGCTAAGGACCACACCGATCTCGTGCAGCGCCGTCAGTTCGGAGAGTTTCTGATTGAGCGTGACGTTGGAGAGCTGCAGGTCCGCGTTGGTCTGTTGAAAACCGTCGAACTGCTTTTCGGCGCTGTCGCGCGTCTGCAGGAGCAGCCGTTCCACATTGCTTAGGCGTTCGGTGAGCCTTCGCTTGCGCCACAGGAGCCAGCCGCACCATGCCGGGAGCAGGGCTGTCAACGCCGCTGTCCATTCCCACGCCGTCAGCCGCCCCAAGGTGCAGCCCAGCAACGCCGCTGAAAGAATCGCGCCGACCCAGACTTCCAGGCCAATGCCGGCTTGGGCGGCTTCCCAGGTGAACTCCCACTCGCAATAGGCATCGCCCCTTGACCTGCAGCGCAGCTCCTGGACGTTCGCCATGGGCAACCCGGAGTGCACGGCCGGGATGCTCGCCAGCGCACCTTGCGCCATCTGGCAAGCCAGCTCGATAAAGATCTGATGGAGCGACTCGGGCAGCCTTGCCAGATCCTTTTCGCTGTGCCACTGAACCACCGCGCTTGTCCGGGTCACTGTGCCCACCCGCAGGTCCGTGTCCGCCAGCTTGGCCGTAAAACGAGGCAGCATGCGATAGGTTTGGCTGAGCGAAAACGGGCGTGACAACAACGCCACTGAGGCGGGGATGCTCCGGCTGCCGCGGTTGAAGTGAAAGCGCGGATCTCCGGACAGCTCGCGGCAGATGTGGCTCAGGAACGCGTCGAACTCGACCGAGTAGAGGTGGCCTTCGTTCATCAGATACTCAACGGTGACATGATAGCGCGGGTCGGGGATGGCCGCGTTGAGGCGTGTCAGGAGCTGCTCCAGCGCCGCGGCCTTGGCCTGGGACACTGCATCGGCCTGCCCATCAGGCGAAAGCGCGGCGGCTGTGCGCTGAGCGACGCACTCCAGCATGTATTCGACGGTTGCGCGAATAAAGGAGCCTTTGGTACGACCGATGGGCCTCCCCGCCTCGTCGGAACCGAAGGGCCGGCCGACCATGGTTGCCGGCAAGAGCGCCGGGCTGGAGAGATCAGAAGGAGGAGCAGATCGCGAGTCCATCATGGCGTCACCTCATCTTGGCCAAGAATGCGGGTCTTCGCCGCTCCGTTTCCTGAGCGATGCGAGGAGAAGTGAAATAAGCCCCAAAAGAATCTCATCCACAAACGGCACCATGTCGGGGAAAATCAGGTCAATGACGAACAAAGTGGCAGTTACCGCCAGCAGCCTAGGGAAACGCAGGTTCGATGCATAACGCATGAACCGGTCTCGGATTGCACTCCATGGTGTGAGCATGTCTCGCCTCTATGGGCCTAAGCCTATCCCCAGCACTCTTAGAAATCAACGCAAAAGGGGACTTCCTAGACCCCTGAACGACTCGCCCCATCACGCTTTTCTTAAATGACGAAGGGCTCTTCGGCCTATTGGGTTAGGTATTGACACTCAGAGGCTGAATTCTCTAAACTCCGGATCACCCCAATACAGTCCTTATCTCCAGACCGCACCTCATAGCTCTTCCCGCCGGTTTTAGGAGGAACCGCCTGTTTTGGTTCATCCTAGGCTTTTTTCGCAGCGCCGGCAGCCTTGGAAACCGCCGCAATCAGCTTGGCCGACTCGGGGTTTTTCCGTCCTTGCGGATGAGGATATCCGTGGGAGTCACCCCAGGCTTCCTGTAATAAGCCTCGTTCCACTCGTTCCGAACTACAACGACGGCCCCTTCCAGCGAAACCCCGGCGTACAGGTGCACAACGCACGGCTTGCTGCTTCGTGCCCGCGGCAGGGAGTGACCAAACTGTCGTCGGCCAAGAGGTTGGTTGGCTGTTGGAGATGAAAGGGGAATTCGGGATCTGCTATTTTCTGGTCTTAACGGATTCCGCGATTTCACGGCTCAGGGCTGCAACCGCCCTGCTCTGGGCTGCAACAAGGGCTTCGTAGGTTGCGGCGCTCGTGGGCTCCTTGAATGAGGATCTTTTTGCCACGATGAGCTTCTTGCCGTCTGTCTCAAAGAGGCCCCATTTCACAATCAGCACCGCGTCACCGCCAAGGCTTCCGTCAAACTGCACCACCTCGACCCCAACCTGCAACGGCACGGGCACGCCGAGGTTTTGCGCCGTCTTGATGACCCTCTCGGAGTTTAAAAGCGTGGAGAGGTTATCCACAAGAACCGTGTAGAAATTTTCCTTCAAAGGCTCCGCCCATCGGCTGAATTCATCGAGCTTGATTTCGTTCTCGCTCACCCGGGTCACGATCTGGGGTCGGTCCAGATAATCAGGCATGGCAACAGGGAAGACGCCTATCGTCTTTGCCCCCGCCTCACTCAGCTTGGACTGCGGCAAGGGACTCAGAACGTAGAACTTTGAAGAGGCGCTCTTTCCTGCACAGGCGGAAAGGGAGACTGCCAGCGCCAAAACAAGGATCACGCCTTGGATTCTCGACCTCTGTGTTCTCATCTCAATTTCCTCCGGATTCTCCCTTGCCGCCAAGAAGGGCTTCAGGATGTCTTTCAAGATAATCGGTCAGAGTGCGCAGTGAACGGGCTGATTTCTCCACTTCCCGCAAGGATTCGGTTAACCGGTACATCAGAACCGAATCCGTCTTGGCCGTAGACTGAAGTTCCTCCAGAACCTTCTCCGCCTCCTTGATCGCTGCTGTCGCCGTGTTGATCATGTCCAAAACACCGACCTTAACGGAATCCACACTTCCGTCCAAGTTCTTGATAAGCTTTCGACCGTCCCCAATCGCTTCATTCAAGTTTGTCCCCAGGGATGCCACCTGAGAGTCCGCGTTTTTGACTAGTTTCTGGGTGTAGCGGATGGTTTCGGACAGTGCCGCACTCAACGGCTTGACCTGGGCATCCACATTGCGCACCAAAGATTGCATGTCCCTAAGCGCAATATTGAGGTTCGCGATGCTTTCCTTGAGTTCCGGCGAATTGGCAAGCTTTGCAATCCCGTCCGCTGCCGAGTTTACATTGTTCATGATATCTTCAATGGGTAGGCTTTCGAGCTTCTTGGTCAGCTCCTGGAGAGGCGTGGGAATGGTCGGAATTTCTTGTATCGTTTTCTCAATCCCCGTATAGACAGCCGGCTTGTCAGGGTGGAAATCAAGGGCGATTTGAAGCTGCCCTGTCACGATGCTCTGCATTTCCAGCTGCGCACGGAGTCCGCGCCCGATCAGTTCCCTCATAACGACATATGGACCTACCTCTTTGAGCCGCTCGGCCGTAGCCTGGTCCATGTTGACGATTTCGACCTGACGCTCCCCGAAATCCGCATAAACAAGAATGGTCATTGCCTTGGTCGCGTAATTGAAGTGCATGCGGATGCTGGTTACCGCGCCGATTTTGACCCCACGGAACACCACCGGAGACCCGACATTGAGCCCCTTCACCGACCCTTCAAAAACCATCACGTACGGAATGGTCTCTTTGAAAAGCTTACCCGAGCCCAGGACCCCGATTGCTACAACAATCAGGGCAATGGCCCCCGCCACAAAAAGACCAATCATCGTCTTGTTTACCGGTTTACTCATGACTCTCTCCGTCGCAAACACCCATTCATCGCAATACTCAGAACAATCGGCCAGCTCCCAGGCGAATCCAAATGGAGTACTGGAGTAATATAGGACTGGAGTGATGGAGTATTGGAGTGCTGGAGTGTTGGTTAGAACCCTTGCTACTCATTTTTTCCTTCCATCAATCCTTTCTTCTGTCATTCCAACATTCCATTTTTCCAGTATTCCGTTTTCTTTTACCCACTACTCCATCACTCCGTTACTCCATCACTCCAATCTTCCTCCCCTTCTCCTCTCGTCAAAAACTTGTGCACCCTCGGATTCGGAGAATGGTCCCGAAGCTTCTTGGGATCCCCGCTTGCGCTCATGGTCCTCTCGTCCACGTCCAGGTACACCGAGTTGTTCCCGATCGTGAAGATGCTCGCCAGCTCATGGGTCACCACCACGATGGTGGTCCCCAGGCTTTCCCTCAGCTCCAGGATCAGGTCATCCAGCAGGCGAGAGCTAATCGGATCCAGCCCTGCCGAAGGTTCGTCGAAAAACAGGATATCCGGGTCCATGGCCATGGCTCTGGCCAGCCCTGCCCTCTTCTTCATCCCCCCGCTGATCTCCGAAGGGTAAAACTCCTCAAACCCCGCCAGCCCCACCAGCGCAAGCTTCAAGGACACCACTTCCCGGATCTGGCTCGGGCTCAGGTCCGTGTACTGCTCCAGCGGAAGCGCAATGTTTTCCGCCAACGTCATGCTACTCCACAACGCCCCGCTCTGATACAATATCCCAAAGCGCCTCTGGATCTTTTCCCTCGTTTCAGGGTCCCCGCCCCAGAAATCCGTGTCTCCGTAAAACACCTGGCCCTTGGATGGGGTCTTTAGACCCACCAGGATCTTCAGGAGCGTGCTCTTCCCGCAACCACTCCCTCCCATGATGATGAAGACGTCTCCCCGGTTCACCGTAAAATTGAGCTTTCGCATGAGCACAAAGTCGCCGTAGCCCATGTCCAGGTCCTTCACAACAATAACCGGTTGATTATGATTCATAAAGAAACTCGAATTCTGAAGTATTGGAGTAATGGAGTGTTGGATTATTGGTCAAAGCCCTCGTAAAATCACGCTTTTCCTTTCATGATTCCATTCTTCCAACATTCCCTTTTCTTTTACCCATTACTCCAGTACTCCATCACTCCATTCTTCATAACTTCAACACCTCACACATAAAGGTGATGATCGCCGTGGCCACAATGATCGAAATAATGCCCGTCACCACCGCCGAAGTGGCCGCATAACCCACGTCCGAAGCGCTCCTCCCGCACTGCATGCCCCGAAGGCACCCAGCCAGAGCCACCAGCACACCGAACACGGCGCTGTGGAAAAGCCCGATACAGAGCGTGGTCAGCGTAAGCGTCTCCTGGGTCCGGTTCAGATACTCGATGGGGTTGATGTCAAGCATGCCCACGCCCACGATCAGTCCCCCCAGGATGCCCATGAGATTCGCGTAGAGGCAGAGCAAGGGCATCATGATGATCAGCGCGATCATCCTCGGAAGCACCAGAAAATCCACAGGACTAATGCCCATGGTCTCGAGCGCATCGATCTCTTCGTTCACCTGCATGGTCCCGATCTGGGCCGCAAACGCCGCTCCGGTCCGGCCCGCCATGATGATCCCTGTCATGATCGCACCCATGACACGCACCATGGCAATGGCCACAATGTCAGCCACGTAAACCTGGGCACCGAAGAGTTTGAGCTGAATGGCGCCGACAAAAGCCAAAATCAGGCCGACCAAAAGGGTGATGAGAGACACAATGGGAAGAGCCTGCCCTCCGCACTCCTGGAGCAGCAGCCATAGGTCTGAGCGGCGAAAGGCGGCTTTGCCTCTCAAGAGCCTTGCGAAAGCGAGGGACGCCTCCCCGAGGAAATCGAGGATCTCTAAGAATGAACGATAGAAGGCAACGGCTTCTCCCCCTACCATGGAGAGAAAGGCCTCTTTCTTGGCTTCCTTTCTCGCCCCTTTTCTTTCGGGAACTGCCGTGGCCAGGTCGATCAGTCTGCGGACCCCTTCAGGCAGCCCGTTTTTGTCGACCTCGATCTTTGCCTTGGCACACGCCTCGAAAACCTTAATGAGAAAGGTGAGAAGCCCGCTGTCCCATTGGCCCAGATCTTTCGTGTCAAAGGCGACGCGTCGGATACCTTTGGCAGAGTCAAAGGACTTCTCTGCATCCAATGCAGAGGGGAGCGACTCGGTGATCTTCCAATCGCCCGAGATTTTGACGAGAAGCGTATCTGCCGCCTGGCTCGTTATGCTCAGACCCGCGGCTGTTGGCTTTCTCTGTTCGGATGCATCCATGGTATCTATTGAGAGGGTTTCAATAAGGCCTTGAGAAATCCGGGATCAAAGGTCCCAAACAAAAGAGCGAACGGCCCAAGAAGATTCCTTTGATAGATGTTCAAGCCGTGCGCTCCTCTCGACTCTTGGATCAGCCTTATAGCTTTTTGTGAATCTCTCTGAGCTCCTTCAAAAAGGCATCAAAGTCCTTGATGGGCCCCACGTGTGAGGCAAGGACTTTTCCAGCAGGGGTCGTGATGACCATGCTCGGAGTCGCCGCGCTCCCGAGCGCCGTCCAGGCTTCTCCTTCTTCATCCGTAATCAGCGGAAATTTGACTCTGTGAACTTTTCTAAACGCTTCGAGCTGCTTGGCATTATTTCCTACTCCAATGCCCATGAGCTTGATATCTTTCTTAAGTGTCGGGTCGTCCTGCATCACACCGTAGAGCCTGTTAACTACAGGCGTGTTTTCTATACACACCGGTCAAAGAGCACTCATAATCTCAATAATGACCATCTTACCCTGGATCTGAGACAGAGTGAATGGTTCCAGGTTCGGAAGACCCAGATAATTCTGCACCTCCGCAGATGGCGGCTTCTCAAACTTGACTGGAGGCAAGTTCGGTGGGACGTTCACTTTGTCCGCCGCAACCGCCGCAACAGCCAGAAAGAACACCAGAGCAAGCGGTAAGAACACTTTAGCCTTTCCCATAGGTGACCTCCTTGTTTTCAATCTAGATATAACCACGTAACCCTATACCGAAATTCGGCGAATTATCAGCTAAAACCACCTTCAAGTCAATAGCATTACACTTAGACGCGGGCATTCGACATCACCCCGCTCCAATCAAAGAATGGCCCAACTCAACTCTTTCCCCTGCGCCGCGTGTTTACCCGCCGTCCATTTGGCGGGCCGTGTGCCTTATTTGTCCATCAGCGCAACAACGCCGGGAAGAGGCTTTCCCTCCAGGAACTCCAGGGACGCTCCGCCTCCGGTGCTGATGTGGCTGATCCTTTCCGCGAGGCCTGCCTGGGTGACCGCTGCTACAGAATCCCCGCCTCCCACCACCGTGGTCGCACCCTTCAAATCCGCGAGCACCGCCGCCACCGCCTTGGTGCCGGCTGCAAAGGGAGGCATTTCAAAAACACCCATGGGCCCGTTCCAGACCACGGTTTTTGCTGAAAGAAGGGCTTCTTTGTACTTTTTCACGGTTTGAGGGCCCACATCCAGGATGCGCCACCCCGCGGGAACCTTGTCCGCAGCCACAGTCTGAGTGGCCGCACCTGCCTCCATGGCCTGTGCGATAACGACATCCACAGGAAGGAGCATCCTTGCGCCTGCCTTGGCCATCAGTTCCTTTGCAGTTCCAAGGACCTCGTCTTCCACGAGAGAATCGCCCACCACCAGTCCTTTCGCTTTCAAAAAGGTGTTGGCCATGCCGCCGCCGATCAGAAGGGTGTCGGCTTCGTCGAGCAGGGAACTGATCACGCCGATCTTGTCAGAGACCTTGGCCCCTCCCAGAATAGCGAAAAAAGGCCTTCCGGGATTTTCCATGACCCCGCCCAGGTAGTCGAGTTCTTTCTCCATCAGAAACCCGGCCACGGCAGGAAGGAATCGGGTGACACCCTCCGTGGAGGAATGGGCGCGATGCGCAGAGCCGAAGGCGTCGTTGACGTAGATCTCCGCCAGCTTGGCCATTTGCTCGGCGAGCTTGGCGTCGTTCTTGGTCTCCCCTTTGTAAAACCGCGTGTTCTCCAGTACCAAAACATCCCCCGGCTTCAGGGCCGAAGCCGCCGCTTCAGCTTTTGGCCCTACACAGTCCTCGGCAAAGGCCACGGGTTTTCCGAGCAGTTCGGCCAACCGGGTCGCTGTGGGCTTCATGCTGTACTTGGGATCCGGGCCCTCCTTGGGCCTTCCGAGGTGGGACATGAGAATCACGGCCGCACCCTTCTCGATCAGGTACTTGATGGTGGGGAGAGCCGCACGGATACGCGTGTCGTCGGTGACCTTGTCGCCTTTCAAGGGCACGTTGAAGTCCACGCGTACGAGCGCGCGCTTGCCCTTGACATCAATGTCTCGCACTGTTTTCTTTTTCACAATGACCTCCTAACAGATTAACCCACGCAGGGAAATGCCCTTGTTTGGGGCAGTAAAGATACCCTTTTGCCTAGACAACCTCTCATCCTACTTTTTGAGCTGATTGGCCACCGCCTGCGTGGCTTTTTTTACCGCTTCAGGATCACCGAGGTAGTAGTTCCTGATCGGAGTCAGATCGTCTTTCAGCTCATAGACCAGCGGGATGCCGGTCGGGATGTTCAGGCCCGGGATCACGTCGTCCGGTATGTTGTCAAGATACTTCACGAGCGCCCGCAGGCTGTTGCCGTGGGCCGCAATCAGAACCCGCTTGCCCTCCTTGACAACAGGTGCGATGGTCTTGTGCCAGTAAGGCAGAAATCTGGCCACCGTGTCTTTCAGGCACTCGGTAAGAGGGACTTCTTTAGGCTTCAGGTCTTCATAGCGGGGGTCCTTGCCCGGAAACATCGGACTGTCCTTGGTGAGCGCAGGCGGCGGTACATCATAGCTTCTTCGCCAGATCTGGACCTGATCCATTCCATGCTTCTCCGCCATTTCCGCCTTGTTCAGCCCCTGGAGTGCGCCATAGTGCCGCTCATTGAGCCTCCAGCTGTTGATCACCGGCAGGTACATGAGGTCCATTTCTTCGAGAGCCAGCCACAGGGTTTTGATGGCCCTCTTGAGAACCGAAGTGTAGGCCACATCAAACACATAGCCTTCTTTCTTCAGCGTTCGGCCAGCTTCGGCAGCTTCCTGCATTCCCTTTTCACTGAGCCCCACGTCCACCCAGCCGGTGAAGCGGTTTTCCTTGTTCCAGGTGCTCTCCCCATGCCTGAGCAACACAATCTTCTTCATGCCTTTTCCCCTTTTCCGCGTAAGTTTAAATCAAATAAGCGTCAGAATATAAGTCCCTTGCACGGAGAAAACAACCCTATTCCAACACCGTTTTCCTGGAGGTTCCATGGGCCAAATTCAGCCCTGGTCCTCAGTCCCTCTCTCCAGATAATCCAGGGGGCTCACGACCGCCGACACATCCTTTTGCATCACGTGCGTGTAGATTTCGGTGGTCTTCACATCCGCGTGACCCATCAATTCCTGGACAACACGAATGTTGACGCCGTTTTCGAGCAAGTGTGTGGCAAAGCAGTGCCTGAAGGTGTGGCAGCTCACTCTCTTTTGAATCCCGGCCCGATCCACAGCGATTTTAACCGCCTTTTGAAGCCCTGATTCAAGCACATGGTGCCTGCGAATCACTCCAGTCCTCGGATCCTTGGCAAGAGACTTGGAAGGAAACACATACTGCCATCTGAATTCCCTTGCAGCGCCGCGGTACTTCCTGGCCAGGCCTTCCGGCATGTAGACTTCACCCCGGCCTTCTTCAAGGTCCTGTTCATGCAACTGCCTCACCTTTTCGAGATGCTCCTTCAACTCGGCGTGGATCGCCTTCGGAAAGAGCGTGGTGCGGTCCTTCCCCCCTTTCGCGGCCCTCAGATACACGAGCCCCCTCTCGAAATCCAGGTCCTGGACCCGCAGCCGGACGCACTCCATGAGCCGCAAGCCGCCTCCATATAGGAACTTCGCCATCAGGAGATGGGTCCCCTGCATCTCCCTCAGGACCCTCCGAACTTCCTCGCGGGTCATGACCATAGGCACCCGGCCGTGGCGCTTCGCCCTCAAAGGGGCGATCTCTCCCTGGATCGGCTGATCCAGCACCTCCCTGTAGAGAAAAACGATAGCATTCAACGCCTGGCGCTGGGTGGAAGCCGAGACTTTCCCGTCACTCGCAAGATGGCTGAGAAACCCCTCCACCTCTGTCTTCTCCATGTCCTTGGGGTGTCTCTTGCTGCCATGAAAACGGATGAAACGGAGAATCCAGTCGCAATAGGTCTGCTCGGTGCGGTAGGCATAGTGATGGTATCTCATCACCTGCCTGACCTGATCCATGAGCTTTAAACCCCTATCGGGCTTGAACTTCGGCTTGCTTTCCATCTTTCCCACTCGTATAATGTCAAACATGGAAAGCAGGTGGCGCTTTTTTCCATGTTTTATGCCTTAATATCCGAATAGGCGGAATTTTTAGCATGCTATAAAGGTGATATCAAGGAAACTTTTCCAGCTATTACTACTGTTCGCCGAACGCAGCTCCACTGTGAAACCAAATAGGTGCTAAGGATGGCAGTCAATTACAATTTCGAGTGGGACCCCATAAAAGCACGCGATAATCCGGATAAACACGGTGTGGCTTTTGACGAAGCCGCAACGGTCTTCAAAGATCCAAAGGCGATTTCCATATTCGATCCAGACCACAGCGAAATAGAAAACCGATGGGTAACCATGGGCATTTCGGAGAAAGGAAGGTTGCTGATCGTGATCCACACCTTCAGAGAAGAGAGCGAAGACGCTGTCACGATCAGAGTGATCTCAAGCCGAAAAACAACAAAACACGAAACCGCATCGTATGGTGAACCAACATGAGAAAAGAGTATGATTTTTCAAAAGGCGAAAGAGGCAAGTTTTATCGTGCTGACATGAAGCTGAACATTCCGATCTATCTCGATGAGGAGGTTTCAGCTTTCGTGGACAAGATCGCGTCGAAGAAGAAAATGGATCGGTCCTCGGTAGTGAACGAGTTGCTCAGGGGCGACATCAAGATCGCCGAGGCGGTGGAATAAGTCACCTCCGGCGAACCCCTCACTTCAGCCGACGCGAAACCCGCGCGGCTGATTTCGACGTT
>CAZOLJ010000069.1:6085-23656 GCA_964580575.1 uncultured Desulfobacteraceae bacterium | reverse complement strand
CGGCACACAAAAAAAAGGCGGGTTTATCCCGCCTCATAAAAATGCTCACCCTTTCCGTTGAAGGTTTTCTTATAGCTTCCCCCTCTGCGAAGAGATAACCTTCTTCAGTTCATCTCGCCATTCAACCACTTGCTCCACCTTGGACATGATCTTGGTCACAAGGGTCGTGGAGCTCGATGAAAGAGAGCGACCATAGGCCTGGAACACTTTTATCGGGGAGCCCTTCTTAACGAACAGAGCAATGGCATTCACGAGGAGTTCAATTAAGTCCTCGTCCTTCAAGTCCAGCTCCATGGTGAGAGCCTTCCCGTCTATCGTGAGGACCACGTTCTTCGGTTCTTTCATGCTGGGTCTCCTTGCTGCGCCAGGCCCGTCTTTTGTGTATTCCGCGCGAAATTAGGCATTAACCATACCAAATCTATAACCTTTTTTCAATGTAAAGTTTTGCGCATAAGCTCTTGACAAAAGTATCAATTGATACTACCATCCTTGCGTGCCAGAAAGGCCCTCCTACCGTGAACTTCATCTGAAGCTGAACCAGGCAAGAGAAGCGGCAGCGGCAAAACGGATTAGGCTCCTTGAACCGGACAGCATCCTCGCTGATTTGCTTGATTTGGATTACCTTGTTGAAGATCTGATCGAGCGACTGCCTGCCATCTTGCAGGAGATTGTTCCGCGAGACTACAGGGGCCAGAGCCCTCCGAAGAAGTCCTATGAAAGGGCGATCCTCGGATCCGAGCTCTTCGCCTTCAGATGGGTCAGCAAAGGGTTTGGATGCCCGATGTATTTCAAGTTTGCGCTCAAGGAGCAAGACCTCTGGATCGTCTCTTTGCACAGAGACAGGAGTAAGTGAGGGGAGGTGGATGGTATGGATTGTCCAAACGACCATGGCTCAATGCGATTGAAAACCGTGCCCAAGGAACTGCTCTTCCGGGGCAAGCGATTGAAGTTCCGCGCACAGCATTACGTTTGCCTTATTTGCGGGATTGAAGCCGACGATTTGGGCTTGGCGGCCGAAAACCAGAAGGCTCTTTCAGATGCATACCGAGCCGCAGCAAGGTTCCTCACCAGCGAACAGATCATCGAGGGTCGGAGGAAAATGGGTTGGACCCAGGAAGACCTTGCTAGAGCAGCCAATGTGGGGATTGCGAGCATCAAAAGATGGGAGACTGGTCAGATCCAGACCAGGGCAATGGACGATGTTCTGAGAAGGGCGCTTTCCGGTGAAGCGACGTGCGCGGACCCTTACACTGGTAACAGGCCTTTATCACTTGCCAGAATCAAACTGGTTTTGGAGCAGTTCAGTCGGCTCCTCGGCAGGCAGTTCCTTAAGTCACCCAAGGATAAGATGCTATATGCGGCGAAATACCTTTGGTACACGGACATGGTCGCCTTTCGGGAAACAGGACAAAGCATGACCGGGGCGACGTATGCGGCCCTTCCGCACGGACCGCAGTTGAACAACTACGCCGAATTGGTGCCGCTCATCAGGGAGGCTCCTGAAGATCAGGCCGAACCGATCAAGGAACAGGAGGTGCGAATCATGACACGTATCGCACAGACCTTCCCGAGCAATCAGTCCATTTATAGGGCTGTTCACGAAGAGGAGGCCTACACATGCAAAAAGAACGGCGAACTCATTCCTTATTCCGATGCTGAGCGCGTAAAGGCGGTTTAGAAGGAGTCAACCAAGAGGCCTAACATGACAATTTTTGAAGGAAGGGGGGGGGACTTATTGAAGACCTTTTCGGAGAAGCCAAAACTTGCTGCGCTTCAATGCCCTTAAATGGCTGGAGCCACCGCGCGGAATCGAACCGCGGACATCCTCATTACGAGTGAGGTGCTCTACCGACTGAGCTACGGTGGCTCACGGGGGGAATCCCTGTCGCAGGCTTTCGCAAGGCTCCAATGAAACGCCCTGCACCGCTGACAACGTGCTTAGCATATTTGAATACATGCTCCAATGTCAATCCTTGTTCTTCAGTCACACTCTGATGACACAGGCGGCAAAATCCTCTATACTTCGGCTGCAAAAGAAAGAGAGCCAGTCAAACCATATGGAGTCAAAACCTGGATTACAGAAGGTACGCTATGGATAAGGATCTCAGCAAAGTCAAGAGGGACCTCAAGAAGCTCCTACATTCCCAACCGCTCGCCGTGCTGGCCACGCAGAACCGGGGGCAACCCTATGCCAGCCTGATAGCCTTCGCCTCCTGTGACGATCTTGAGTCTCTTTATTTCGCCACCACCCGGTCCACGCGCAAGTATGCCAACCTGTCAAGCGATTCGAGGGTCGCGGTGCTCGTGGACAACCGATCCAACAAGGCATCCGACTTTCGCTGGGCCATGGCGGCAACGGCAACAGGCAAAGCCAAAGAGGTGAATGCCCGCAAGAGGAAAAAAGCATTGGAGCTTTATCTTGACAAACATCCCCATCTGAGGGAGTTCGTCCACTCGCCCACCTGCGCCCTCTGCGAGATCAGGGTCCAGACCTTTTTCGTTGTCACTCGGTTTCAGAGCGTGGTGGAGGTCCACGTCAGACCATGAAGCTCGCCCTGTCCCTCCCTGAAATCACCCAAAAGGACCGGCCCCGGGTCGGCGGCAAGGGCTTTGCCCTGGCTGCCATGCAAAAAAGCGGCATGAATGTGCCGGAGGCGCTCTGCATAAGCACGGAAGCCTATCACGATTACGTAACATCAACGGGCCTGCGGGATCAGATGCACATGGAACTATACCGCAAGCCCTTTGAGGAGATGCGATGGGAGGAAATCTGGGATACGGCCCTTCGCATCCGAAACATGTTTACCAAGACACCTCTGCCGAGCGAACTCCGCAAACAACTGAGGGCACCTCTTGCCTCTCAGTTTTCCCGGCAACCCGTCTCAGTCAGGTCTTCGGCTCCCGGCGAGGACTCATCCAAGACATCCTTCGCAGGTCTCCACGAATCCTTTGTCAATATCCAAGGCCTCGAATCCATCCTGGAGCACATCAGGCTCGTCTGGGCCTCCCTGTGGTCCGACCGGGCTCTTCTCTACCGGCAGGAGTTGGGCCTTGATGTGGAGAAGAGCACCATGGCGGTGGTGGTCCAGGAAATGATCTTCGGTGAACGATCAGGGGTCGTCTTCGGCATGAGCCCGGTCCATGAAAAGCAATCTGCTGTTGAGGCCGTCTACGGACTGAACCAGGGTCTGGTGGACGGGACCGTGGAGCCGGACCGATGGATCCTGGATCGTAACAGCGGGCATATCCTGTCTCATCGTCCTGCCCGGAGAGAGAAAATCCTATCAGCCGGACCAAAGGGTGTCCGATTAGAGAATCTGCAGGGCGCGCTTCGTCGTCGCGCTCCTCTCAGGGATAGGGAGGTCAAAGAGGTCTATGATCTTGCGATGAAGGCAGAGTCTTTGTTCGGCTCCCCCCAGGATGCGGAGTGGACCTATTTCAAGGAAGCCCTTCATGCGCTTCAGGCTCGGCCGATCACCACTCGCTCCACGTCATCAGAAGACCAGCGGCCCTGGTATCTCAGTCTTCACAGGAGCTTTGACAATCTGAGAGGTCTCAGGACAAAAATCGAGAGGGAGCTCATCCCCCAAATGGAAAAGGAGGCTCATCAAATGAGCCTCATGGATCTCTCCACCCTCCCGGATTCAGTCCTTGCCCAAGAAATCCGCAGGCGAAGCCAAAGACACAAGGAGTGGCTGGAGACTTACCGGCGCGACTGTATTCCCTTTGCCCACGGCATGAGGTTGTTTGGAAAGATCTACAATGACCTCATGAAACCCAAGGACCCCTTTCAGTTCGTATCGCTCTTGGCAGGCTCCGGCATGGTCAGTGTCCGGAGGAATCAGATGCTGGAGGAACTTGCTGAACTGGTCAGGAAAGACCCAAGCAACGAAGCCTGCATCCTGGAAGGTAAAGGGGATGATTGTAAACCGGAGGTCAAGAAAGGGCTTAAGCGTGTTCTTGATCAATTCGGGGACCTGGCATGGGAGAAGGGCCGATTGGGACAAGACAGGAACAGGCTTCTCAAACTGGTTCTCGAAATGGCCTCCCGCCCGAGGATGAGGAAATCAGCAATGGCAGGGGATCCAAGAGCGTTGGAGAAGGATTTCCTATCTCATTTCGATGAAGAGCAGAAGTCTTATGCCCTTGAACTCCTCGATCTGGCCCGGGCCAGCTATCGGCTAAGGGATGATGACAACATCTACCTGGACAAGATCCAGGGCCAGGTGCTGGCCGCAGTAGAGGAAGGCCGCCGGCGCATCCAGGGAAGGTCCATGCGTGAGAGCAAGACATTGGAAATCGACGACCTGTTGAAGGCGGTGCAAAGCGAGGCGCCGGCCCACAAGGAGGATCAAAAAGCGCAGCAACCCGCAAAAAAGAAATCTTTCTCCCTCAAGTCGAGACAGATTCTGGGTCAGCCTGCCGGACCCGGAATGGCTATGGGAAAAGCGAGGGTCGTGCTCGACTCCTCCGACCTTTTTAGTTTTCAAAAGGGGGAAATCCTCGTGTGTGATGCAGTGGATCCCGGAATGACTTTCGTGGTTCCCCTTGCCGCGGCAATCGTTGAGAGGAGGGGGGGCATGCTCATCCATGGCGCCATCATCGCACGGGAGTACGGTATCCCCTGTGTGACAGGAGTTCCGGATGCCGTAAACCAAATCAAGACAGGGGATTTCATCACCGTGGACGGGCATCTGGGGATCGTCATCATCGGAGAGGCCACACTCTGAAACCCAGCAGGCAGTACGCAGTAGGGAGTAAGCAGCTAAAAACGGCCTTTCACTGCTTACTGCCTACTACTTACTTCCTACTACTCACCAGAAACCAGCGACTCTAAAGATAGCACTCCCCCGCGGCTCAGGCTTAGACGCTGCTACAGATTCTGCGGGGTGACCTTGTCCCCCTTACCCAGGATCTCCCTTAGCTTCTTATACACTTCCTGGTCCTGCTTTTTGCGCGAAGCGCTTCGCTTTCTGAGAGAAGCTATAGGCATGGTCAAGCGGGGATTCGTCTTGAGCACGGCCTCATGCCTTGCCAGGAATGCCCAGTAGAGAGAAGCAAACGGACAATCGGTCTTGGGATCAAACGCGCAGAGGCTACAGTAATCGCTCATCCTGCTGATGTAAGCAGCACCGGATACGTAGGGTTTGGTAGTCATGAGTCCGCCGAGGGCATAGGTTCCCATGCCTAGGACATTGGGTTCCACCACCCAGTCGTAGGCATCGGTGTAAGCGATCCAGAACCAGTCCGTGAGTTCCCTGGGACGGACATCAAGGAGGGTCGCCAGGTTGGAAAGAATCATGAGCCTCGTGATGTGATGGCTGTACCCTTCAGCCCACACATCTGAAACGACGGTGTCAAGGCAGGAAAGCCCTGATTTCTCAGCCCAATACGCAGGAGGCAGCGGAGTGTCACAACCCAGGACACACGGAGCTGCGCCTCCATCCTGTCCCTTCGCCTTTTTGCTTATTCCCCACGGCTTTCCCGCCCACCTTTCGTATCCCCCGTCACCAGGCGTCTTTTCTATTTGTGTCTTGCCTTCAGGCAGATTGCGGAAACCATCGGTGGTTTCATGAACGTGGCGGACAAACTCACGCCATCCCAGAATCTGCCGGATAAAACCCTCTTTGCTTTCCAGGGGCAACTTCATGGTTGCCACATCAGAGATCACCCGGGACGGCAAAAGCCTGTGGATGTTGACAAGGGATGAGATGCGAGTGTGAAAGAGGCTCCTGGACCTGTGGGACATGGCATCTTCGTAAGGGCCGAAAAGCGGCAGGCACTCTGCCTTGGCCCAGGACCAGAGTTTTTCAGCATCCGCCTCAGTCGCGGGCAGTGCACCCAGGTCCAGCTGACCCGGATGATAAGCGAAAACTTTACGGATGAGTTCCCCAACCTCCTCCTTGATGGGGTCCCTTGGAAAGGAGGGGCAGTCGGGCGCAGAGGGTTTCCCATGCCATGGAAGCCTGTTCTCCACATCAAAACTGTATCGTCCCCCGACAGGTTTCTGCCCCTCCATGAGGATTCCGGTTGTGCGCCGAATAAAACGATAGAAGGTGTCCATCTTCCATGGGGGAGCCTTGGCATCGCTTTCTCCGAAATGATCTGCGGTTGAGAGCCAACCTTCATGGGGAATGAACACGATAGATTTTTTCTCAGTGAGAGTCTTCAGGTCCGCCCTAAGTTCTCTTTCTGCAGGCACCATGACTCGCAAGGGTCCCAACTCAGGGATGAGAGGCTCCAGGGCCGTGGCGTAGGGCCCATCGGCTACCACATGCCGGACAGCCACACCTCTGTCGGCCTGTTCCAAGGCGAAATGGCGGAGGTTAGAGAGTACGAGAGCGAGTTTCTGTTTGTGATAGGGACGCCGGGACGGCTTCCAGGGATTCTCCACCACGACAATGCCGAGGGTTTTCGGGTCTTCCCTGGAGAGCGGGCCTACCTGATCGGTCAATTGATCGTAGGGGACAAAGAGCCAGCGGCGCCGGCTTCGGCTGTCTCCCTGCCGCTTCGCCAGTTCTTTTCTGAAATAGCTCATGGCATCTGCTTCCTGAGTGGGCACATTAGCATGTTTGCTATTGCTCGACCAATACACAAATGATAGAGCTTCCGTGCAAGCATGAAACTCTTCAATATCGACCACTTCACTCGTGAACCTTTTCCGCTGGCCGATGCCCTTCGGCATCCGCGCTCTTGAGCTGTCGGTTGTTTTGTTGTAGGAATTTTTTCTAAGGTGATTCTATTTTTTAGGAGGAGGTCATTTCACGTGCCGAAGTTGCTGCTCACAACCGTTTGCCGTCCCTTTGGCGGAGCGGGCGAAGGGGATTCCGTGGGTGCCGAACTCTTTCATGCCCAGGTGACTCGAAGCCAGGGCATCTTCAGCTACCGCCAGGTGATCCGCTGCTGGGGTCTTGATTACATTGCCGAGAACGTCGACGCCCCGTCTGTGGTGCTTCACTATCCCTCGGAGCGCGAATTCCTCCGTGAAATCCGGAATGGAAACTTCGACTACATCGGTATCAATTTCGTCGTCGCCACCTTCCACAAACTCCGGCTCATGGCTCACCTCATACGGAAGCACTCTCCCCGATCAAAGATCGTCCTGGGAGGATACGGCACCGTGCTCCCTGACCATGAACTGACACCCTTTGGGGATTTCATCTGCCGGGAAGAAGGCATCGGCTTTATGCGAAGGCTTCTGGGAGAGAGCGGTGATCGCCCTATCCTACACCCTTACGCGCCCATCGAATCGCCACGGGTCTTTTCCTATCCTCTGAACACGAAAGTGGCTCATATCACGGGCGGTCTCGGGTGCCCCAATGGATGCGACTTCTGCTGCACGTCCCACTTTTTCAATCGCAAATACGTTCCCTTTGTTTCAAGCGGCCGGCAGC
Source organism: uncultured Desulfobacteraceae bacterium (assembly GCA_964580575.1). Classification (GTDB taxonomy): domain Bacteria; phylum Desulfobacterota; class DSM-4660; order Desulfatiglandales; family HGW-15; genus CAVPDE01. Next base: position 16,262 of record CAZOLJ010000069.1, on the reverse strand, counting down.
TCTATGAAACCATCCTTCTCATGGAACAAAAGGCAAGGGATGCCGGTGATGAATTGAGCGGCTTCATCATCATCGACGAAGACTTTTTCATCCATGCCAAAAGGGCCAGGGAATTTCTTGCCTGCGTGCGGGAAGGCGGCAAGCCCCTCTCGATCATGGGATTTGGGAGTGTGAGAGGCCTGTCCCGGTTCACGGCCGACGAAATAGCGGAAATGGGGTTTGACATTCTCTGGACTGCCTTCGAGGGGTCTGGATCGGGCTACGAAAAGCTGAAGGGCCAGGACCTCGACGTGCTTTATCAAGGCCTAAAATCGCACGGCGTGGCGATTCTCACCTCCATGATCATCGGGTTTCCCTTCCAGGACCGGTCCCAGGTCATGAAAGATTTCAGAAAGCTCGTGGACCTGGGGCCGGCGCTCTGGCAGATCCTGATTTATTTCGCTTTTCCGGGGACACCTTTGCACAGACAGGTCCTTGCCGAGGGGCGCTATCTCCCGGACTACCAGAAAAACCCTGACTACCGCACCTTTGACGGATTTTCCATGCACTTCAAGCACCCTCACTTCACGCCAAAGAAGCTGGAGAACCTTCAGCGCGAGCTCTACAGGAAGTGCTTTGATCTGCTGGGGCCTTCCCTGATCCGTGTGGCGCGAACATGGTTCGAAGGGTACCGCAACCTGAAGAACTCCTCCAACCCCCTGCTGCACGGTCGTGCAGACCGGATGAAAGGATATGTCCGCAGCACCCTTCCGGGCCTTTATCCTGCGATCTTGTTTGGGCCCAATGCGGACAGGAGAAACGAGGCAAGGGAGTTCTTGAAGGACATTGAAACGGAGATGGGTCCTGTCACCACGAAGGAACATCTGTTCGGATGGGCAACCGTACCTTTCTCAGCCTGGACCTGGCTTGCCGAACGGCTCAATGTGCTCCAACAGCCCCGCCTCTTGAGGATCGAGCACAGAAAAAGCGGGCAGTTTTGATTTCCTGAGAGGGCTATTTTTTCTCGCTTTCCATTTCCTGACGGCGCATGGGCATGCTGTCGATAAGGCCGAAAAGATCTTTCATGGAAACAGGTTCTGAGGAACGGAGCTTCACTCCACCATCCTTTCCGATCAGCAACACCTGAAACGGCCCTGTCTGCACCCCGAGTCTCTTGCGGATATCTTGAACAGATTTTCCCGAAAGGATCTGATTTCCGACCCGGCTCTCTCCATGTTCCAGAATCTCCAGAATCATGAGGTCCCGTTCGAGCACCCCTTCTGCGCTGGAAGCCAAACCCTGCTTTTGCAATTGAAATGAAATGTCGGATTCCGAAGGAGAAAAAAGAACGAGAACACGGTTCTTCCAGAGCAACGAGTTGAGGTCTAGATCTGCGACCGAACCTTTTTCACCTGCTTGTGACACAGAAAGATGAATCAATAGAAACAGGGGGATAAAAACCAAGGAGATAGGTTTCATCATCATACGGCAGCCTCCCCTTGTTTTCCGGGTTTGTGTTTCTTTTGCGCCAGACCTATTCTTGACGCGTTCGTAAACGCTCATGGCCGACTTATCAGCCGCCCCCGCGCGTGAATGCGCAGGAGACGCACAAGAATGTAGGGGAGGGCTTTATGCCCTCCCGGAAATGGGCGGGAGTCCAGAAGAGATCGGAAAGACTGGATTCCGGCCTGCGCGGGAATGACACAGCCACAGCAAGCTGCGGGGAATATAAGTCACAGAGATTCAAAAAAAACAGGGTCTAAAAAGACCCTGTTCATGGATTTTTGGTCCGACTTGCAGGCAGCACTCTTATTAGTCACCGATGTTGATCGCTCGGGAGGCATCATCAATGCAGTTCTTGAGGTCCTCCTTGTCTACCTTTTTCGGGTCCTTCAGGTCGTCGATTCGGCACACAAACTCATTTCCGGACTTGTCCTTTACCCAAACAAACCTTTGCTTGTGAACGTCCTTCTCAGCCATCTTGCACCCTCCTTTCGAAAATTAGTGATCTTCAATAAGGCATAAAGTATCAATGCGACCAGTGCATGTCAAGTACTCCCCAGGAGAATGTTGAAATATTGTCTGGGCTGTCGGACAAATCTGGTCACTATCGCCCTTGCCCTCTCCCCCAGCTTGAGGGAGAGGGCGGGGTGAAAGGGAACTCCCAAATGTTAAAAGAAAAACTGCGTTTGTATTAGAAAACCTTTGTTGCCAAGAGAAAGGTGACTGCACTGACCAGGGCGGAGAGAACCATTCCCCAGGCGATGTCCACGATCACCACGATCAGAGGCCAGTCTTTGACCAGCGCATAGTTCGTCAGTTCATAGGTCTGGTAAGTAATGAAACCGAAAAACAGACCCAAGAGGACCGCCTTTGCGAGAGATCCGGACTCAACTGCAGGGGCGATCACAAATACAACCAGGCCGAGGAGGAAGAAGAGATAGAAGAGAATCGCTGCAAGCCAAAGGACCTGACCTCGAAGGATATATCCTAAGTGCCTGTCATAAAAAGGTTTAGCGATCAAGCCGAGCCAAAGGAAATCGATCAAGAAAAACACCGGTACTGAAATGGCATAAAGTTTCAAGAATTGAGCAAATCCCAGTTGCATAACGACCTCCGTATGGATTACATTTGAAGCTACCATAAGAACGGCAGCCGTGTAAGTCCAGCACTATTTTGCATGTCCGTTCGCCGGTTCACAATGAAGAGACCGTTGCACCTGTGGTTGTTCGGGATAGGCTTAGACCGATGTGCATAGCCTATGTCTTTTGCTTTGTCTTTTTGCAGCGTTAAGCTGTCTTTATCACTTTGATAGGAGGATAAACCAATGGGAATGCCTGATGAAATTGTGAGGAAGCAAGTGTTTGAAGGATGGAAGTCATTCGTGGACAACCTTGAGCAGTCTCTGGCATTGCTTGAAAAAGAAATCGATTTTACCTCCAAAATGGTCAATGCCTGCACCTTGGAATGGTGTGAGGCCAGCGAGCGGGCTATTGACGATATCAGCAACTCACTCTTCTCCATCAGCGAGCCTTCCTGGCTTTCTGATGAGGACTCGAAAAAGCTCAAAGCCCTCAAGCGACGGGTTCACGAGGTTTACGCAAAGTACAAGGGAGCTGCGAGCAAGCGATAAGGCGTTGGAAGACACAGGCTGCGTGGTTATGGAAAGTCTGCCAATGAGCAACGGCCACGACTAGGACGCCCTGGGGTCGAAGTGGCAGACGTGGTGGCGCCTGGGAGCGAAACGGTCCGGTCCCTGGATGACAGGTCTTCCCACTGCCCTGGCAATGCCTTTGAGCATGCCCCTGAACACCCACTCATGAAAGGGATAGAGGATGTACCAGTAAAGGAGCCCTGAGAGCCCCTTTGGCACGTAGCGCGACAGCTGCTGGAGTTCTGTCCGGCCGTCCTTCATGGGGTGGAGCCTGAATTCAAGGGAGGCTTCCCCCGGGAATTTCATCTCAGCCAGGAGATGCAGGTGACTGGGCTCCTCCACTTCCAGAACCCGGAAGAAATCCACCGCATCCCCTGCTTGGAGCCGGACAGGGTCACGTCGACCTCTGCGCAAACCTGACCCCCCCACCAAACGGTCCATGGCCCCCCTCAGGACCCAAAGAGCGTTCGCCGAGTACCAGCCTTTCTTGCCCCCGATTCTCACAATGGGTTTCCACACCTCCTCAGCGGTGGCGTCTAAAACGATCCGGTAACCGGACTCCAGAATATCGCCTCCGCTATAGGTTGCATCTCCACAGTGAAGCCATTCCGGAACAGGAGAGTGTCCTGCGTCCGTCCAACAGGTCTCCACGCACTGGTTGCGGACGCGGCCCAGAGCAAAACGGATGGCCTCGCGGCAGCTCATCAAGTCTTGAGGAATGAGTGACCTGATGCGATCTTCCCGGCAGACAACGGGATTGCGGAGTCCCTCTGTCAGGGGTCTGGCAATGGCGGCAGGAACAGGTGTCACCAGGTGAATCCACAGAGAACTCAGTCGTGGCGTAAGCAGAGGCACAGGGATGATCCAGCGCCTTGCTAGACCGGCCTCCTGTGCGTAGATCTCCATGAGGCGTTGGTAGGTAAGGACGTCGGGGCCACCGATGTCGAAGGTCCCGCCGGTGGTTTCTTCATGCTCCAGGCACCCCTGGAGATAGTTCAGCACATTGCGAATGGAGATGGGCTGCACGGGATTACTCACCCAACGGGGAGTGATCATGACGGGAAGGCGCTCCGCCAAGTAGCGGAGGATCTCGAAGGAGGCGCTGCCCGAGCCCAGGATCATGGCCGCCCTCAGGAAGGTGGTGGGAACCCTCCCGGACTGCAGGATTCTGGCCACCTCCATGCGGGACTTGAGGTGCTCGCTGAGGGAATCCGTCTCCTCGCCTAATCCACCGAGATAAATGATCCTTTCCATTCCCGCTTCACTCGCAGCCTTGGCCATGTTGACCGCCGCTTTGCGGTCTGCCGCGGCAAAGTCTTTGTGGCGGGCGCTCATGGAGTGAACAAGGTAGAAAGCGGCCCAGCACCCTTGGCAGGCCTTTTTCAGGGATTCCAGGTCCATCACATCAGCCTGCGCCATTTCCAGGAGAGGGTGTGTTGCCCATGGACGGGCCTGAATTTTCGCTAGAGATCGGCCCAGGACGCGCACCCGGTGCCCTGAGGACAAGAGCTGCGGCACCAGCCTCCCACCCACGTACCCTGTGGAGCCGGTGACGAGCACAGGCTGTGAACGCACCTTATCCATTGTGTTTTCCTTCGCTTTCGTTAACGGCCTATGCCGTTTCTTTGGGAGTCCAGACCAGCTTGATGAGATCCGTCATTCTTTTGTTCTGCTCTTCCTGGGGCGCTCCGGCCTCTGCGCTTTCAAGCGAGAGATTCAGGGCGGTTCGGTATTTGGCCTCCAGCTTGCGCAGTTCGGCGGTGAGAACGATGCCGTCCCCAAGTTCCGCCGCCAGATCAGACAAAACGCGATTGAGGATGTAGGCGCTCAAAATCCTGTCAGGGTTGGTCTCCTCACGGCAGTGTTTTGCCATTTCAAGGAGGTTATCATAATGGAAACCCTTGTCGGTCAACTGCCTGGCCCGCTTAAAGCCGCTGTCGTTCATGACCTGCTCCTGTTATTAGCCCCGCGCTCTCCCCCAAGCTGGGGGAGAGGGGAAGCGTGAGAAGGTTTCTGCGTTTTAACGCAAGTATGCGACCCTTAAGGGATGTGTTTTTGAATTGCTGCGGTCAGCCGCTTCAGGTGGTCTCTCTCCTGATTCGACAGCGCCAAAAAAACCTCCTTCGCCTCTCCACCCTCCACTTTGCGCTCCATCTTGATGTACAGATCGATGGCGTTCACCTCCAGGGAAACAGAAAAATCCAGGATGTCTGTCAGCTCCTGACCCTGAGCCCACTCCAGGGCCTTGTTCAAAACCACCCCGCCCTCCAGATAATCGACTCCGGACTCCAGGGAGAGAAGTGAACGAGGAAACCCGGGGTCTGTATCCTTCCCGGTCCTTCTTTGGTAGATTTGGAAAAGGGAGGATTTGTGTTTCTCTTCGTCATCCGACAGCTCCTTGAAAAGCGCGGCTTCACCCGGACCCTTCTCCCTTTTCCCCATTTCCCGGTAGAACTTGCAGGCCCCCTCCTCCAGAATCCAGGCGAGAGCGATCAACTCCTCCGGCGTATTGGCTCCGTCAAAATAAGCCATCCCGGCCTCCGGAGGACCGGCCGCTCGAAGACCATTCCAGGCACGGATCCCACCCTCCATGCTGTAGGCTTCCTTGAAACCTTCCCGCGACAGGACTGCGGCAGCGGCCCGGCTGCGCACCCCGGCCGCTCAATAAGTGATGGTGGGCTTGGTCCTGTCCAGTTCCTTCAACCGGGATTCCAGTTCCCCCACGGGAATCAGCTGTGCGCCGGGTAGATGCCCCTCTTCGTATTCTTTCGGGGTCCTCACATCCACCAGGTTGTAGTCCTGGGGGCTCGCTTCATTTAAGAACTGCCGGACCTTCTCCGGGGACCAGGTATCGACAGGCTTGAAATAATCCAGAATTCCCATTGATCTCCCTCCTCAACGAACAACAAGAAAAGCTTTCATCGCAGAGCCATGCTCTTTCTTCCCGGCCAAACCGAATAGGGTTTGCATTATATCACAGATTGAGTCCTTGGTAATCACCTGTCACCTTTACGGGCCAGGAGGTATCCTCCCCTTAAGTTACATTCCCCACGCCGGGTGTTTTGCGTGGGATGAAAATAAGGCCACGGAGGCTGGTTCGCCCTTGACAATACAAGGTAAGAAGTTAGATTTTTCTTTAATTGATTTTTGTCAAAGATCAGAGGGTTAACGTTGAGGATCTATAATAGAAGGTTCTCAACTCTCATTGATTAGATCATCGTTGGCGTCAGCCCCCCCACTGATCACTCAACAGGTGGATGGGCATGAAGCCACAGGAGGGGTATGCTTTTGACCGGTTTGTCAACTCATTTTACAGGGAGGTTTTATTATGGCACAGAAATCCAGGGCAGAGCGCACCAAGGCCGTTATTGATGTCCTTAATAAGGCACGCGCGATGGAATTACATGCGATTCATCAGTACATGAACCAGCACTACAATCTTGACAACATGGACTACGGAGAGTTAGCAGCCAAACTCAAGCTGATCGCCATTGATGAAATGAGACATGCAGAGATGTTTGCCGAACGGGCCAAGGAGCTCTCCGGCGAACCCGTCACCGAATACGGCGCAAAGGTGCAGAAAGGCCAGAAGGTCCAGGAGATCTTTTCATTCGACGCAAAGCTGGAAGACAACACCATTGACGTTTACAACCAGTTCGCCATGGTGTGCAGAGAAAACGGCGACAGCATCAGCATGAAAGTTTTCGAGACCATTATTAATGAAGAGCAGCTCCACTACAACTACTTCGACAACATTGATGAGCACGTCAAGACACTAGGCGACACGTTCCTGGCGAAAATCGCGGGAACCCCGTCCTCCACTGGCCTTACGCCCAAAGGCTTCGCTGTCGGGACAGGTGAGGGCGCTGCATAAGAAAAGCCTCTCTCCTCCCCTAGCCCCCTCTCCTCCCGATGCGAAAAAGCCACCAGGGGAGGGGAGGTGGAGATTGGTAGAGGTGGAGGGTTTAGTGGCAACTCATTTTTTCCCCAACAAGGGAAGAATTGACTGGACTGAAAAAGTCACGAGGAAGGTTTTCTTCAGGTAACGCGGCTCACAGATGCGGCCGGCATATTCGATTTTGCAGGTGCTGGCGATGAGCTCCTGGTTTTCGGTTTCACTCTTTTTCTTGAGATACAACCGCTTCCCCTTATAACCGGACCCGTCTTCTTTAAAAAGGAATGTGGCGTAGGGATTTTTGTTTGTGTTTGCATGAGTGAGTCTGTCCGCCATGATAAAGGCGATGTTTTTATCGTCGATCACGTGAGGTTTAGAATAAACCGCGGCGTTGACCTTGCCTTTTTCGTCTGCGGTGCTCAACACTCCAATTCCTTTTTTGCTATCAAAATACCTTTTCAAACTCATACCAACACCTCCATTTTTCTGACAATATAGGTCTCTATTATCTCCAGTCAATGAGCGCGGCAGAAGGATTCAAAAAATCAAAGTTTCTCAGGTTCGCATAGGTTTACCGAATGTTCTGCTACTCGACCGCAGTTTTTGCACACAAACTTTGGATCCCTGACCAGCCGCTTGTACTCTTCAAGGTTTTTCTCAACATAACCCACATTCTGGAGGAAGCAGAGATGTTGCTCATGCTTGGAATGAGGCATTTCAAACCCGGGAATTTCAATAACGTACGACATGGGGAAACCTCCTTTGTAAATTAATGGTCTAGTATATATCTCCCTATGCTTCTGTTCAAGCTCTCTGTCCTTGACTTCTGCTCATTGGGTTAATAGATTCGAGGCATTCTGGCACCTTATTTCTGAAGGGGGGGTTTTTAGATGGCTGACAAAGATGCCCTTCGAAAGAAGTATGTTCGGCTCAAGGACAAGGCAGGCAGCGAGTTCCTCTGCCCACTGGACGCTCTGAAGAGCGTTAAAAACGCCACAGATGAGGAGCTTGCAGAGTGTGTAGAGGGGGATGTGGTTGGAAGGTATGCCGGGGACATTGAAATTGTCAAGTGAGCGTCCGCAGCCTTTGTCGGATGAATCCCGATGCCGGGGAGTTCTCTACGGGCTTTTCATCGGTGACGCCCTGGCCATGCCCGTTCACTGGTATTACGATACCTCGGCTCTTCGAAGGGATTACGGTCAGGTCACTGATTACCTTGCCCCCAAGAACCCCCATCCGGACAGCATTCTGTGGCGATCTTCCTATCATCCTGTCAATCAGAAGGGCAATATCCTGCACGATCAGGCGCAGTACTGGGGAAAACGAGACATCCATTATCACCAGTTCCTCGAAGCCGGGGAAAATACTCTAAATCTTAAGCTCTGCACTCTCCTGATGGACTCCCTTAATGCCAACAGGGCATACTCCTCGGACGATTACCTGAAGCGATACATCGCCTTCATGACAACGCCGGGATCCCATCGCGACACTTATGTGGAGGAGTACCACCGCCACTTTTTCACCAACTTCGCGAAACGCAAGTCGCCCCATCAGTGCGGGGTCGCGGAGAAGCACATCGGGGGCTTGGTGGGGCTCGTGCCAATCGTCCTCTTCTACAGGCATAGCCCTTCGAGGGCCAGGGAAGCGGCGATCGAGCACCTCTCCCTTACCCATTTGGGACAAAAGATGGTAACGGCTGCCGAGCTTATCGTCAACCTCCTTTTGGAAGTGCTCTCAGGAAAGCCTTTGCGTGAGGTCCTTCTCCAACAGATCCGGGACCAGAAAAACCCTCTCTATGGTTTTCCTTATTTGCAGTGGCTTGGTGAACCCGACGAAGCGGTTGTAGGCAGGCGCCTGAGCACGGCCTGTTACGTCGAGGACTCGGTGCCGTCGGTCCTTTATCTTGCATTGAAATACCACAACCGGCCTGAGCAGGGATTGGTTGCAAACACCAATCTGGGCGGTGATAATGTGCATCGGGGCGCTGTGCTCGGAGCTCTCCTCGGTGCAGCGAACGGTCTGGAGGCTTTTCCTGCGCGATGGGTCAAGGGCCTCCGCCATCCTCCCCCGGACCTGGATTTGAGCGGGCCGGTGCAATGAAGAAAGGCACAAAGGGACAAAGGCACAAAGCAGAAAAACCATCGTGCCTTTGTGCCATTTTTCGTGCCTGCACCGTTGTGCAGAAAGCAAAATGAATGATGATGCTCAAAGGGAGAATTAAAATCGTGACCTTATTTCTCATAGTGATGAGCGCCGTCGCGTGTGCTGGCCATGCTCAGGAGAGCCGCAGTAAGCCGCCGGTTGACCTCGCACCGTGCCCTAATTCCCCCAACTGCGTCTCCACCAAGAGTAAAGACCCTGGCCGTGCCATGCTTCCGCTGCCGTATCTCAAGTCAGGCAAGGAAAGCATGGATCGCCTGCTTGAGATTGTGCGCAGCATGAAACGGGCCACCATCGTCTCCTCCACCCCCTCCTACCTCCATGTGGAATTCCGTTCGGCCCTTTTCCGCTTTGTAGATGATGTGGAGTTTGCGCTCGATGATTCGGCCGGCGTTATTCACTTCCGTTCTGCCTCCAGAGCAGGGTATTATGACTTCGGCGTGAACCGGAAACGGATGAAAGAGATCTCCGATCTTTACATCCGCACAGCTTCCTCCCCTAACCCCTCCCACCAGGGGAGTGGAAATAACGGCGGGTAGAACCTATCCGGATGCCCCATCAGATGTTGAATGTTTAGCAAAAACCGAGGCTCGAATCCGGGGGTATAGACCATGAAGATCGCAATTGTCGGAACAGGCGTTTCGGGGATGGTGACCGCCTACCTTCTGTCCGACTCCCACGACATCACCGTGTTCGAAAAGAATGACTACATCGGCGGGCATACCCACACCCACGACGTGGAGGCGCAAGGCAGGACTTTTGCCGTGGACACGGGCTTCATCGTCTTCAACGAGGTCACCTACCCCAACTTTGTCAAGCTGCTTCGTCGCCTTGACGTTCCCTGGAAGAACTCTCAGATGAGCTTCAGCCTGCAATGCGAGCAAACAGGTTTGGAGTTCAGCCCAAGTTCCCTGGACACTCTTTTTGCCCAGCGCCGCAATCTTCTCAGACCGGCGTTCTATCGCATGGTCATGGACATCTTCCGTTTT
>CAZOLJ010000069.1:0-5985 GCA_964580575.1 uncultured Desulfobacteraceae bacterium | reverse complement strand
GCGCTTCCCTACCAGGAAAACCTGACAGTTCTCCACACGGACGCAACCCTCTTGCCCCATCACAGGAAATGCTGGGCCGCCTGGAATTATCATGTGCCTCGTGAGACCCTCGGACGCGTAGCCCTTACCTATGACATGAACATCCTCCAGGGGCTGGACGCGCCGGTTGAATTCTGCGTGACCCTGAACCGGCCGGCTGAGATCGATCCCGGGAAAACCCTTCGGAAACTCCTCTACAGCCATCCGGTGTACACCCCTGCGGGCAGGACCGCGCAACAAAGAAGAGAGGAAATCAGCGGCGTCCGTCGCACCTACTACTGCGGCGCCTATTGGAGCTACGGATTTCACGAGGACGGGGTGAAAAGCGCTCTGGCCGTGTGCAAGCACTTTGGAAAAGGCCTTTGATATGTACAGCGCTATCTACGAGGGAAAGGTCCGGCACCGTCGCTTCAGCCCGGTTCAAAACTCCTTTCATTACCGCCTTTTTCTCATGTATGTGGATCTCTCGGAACTCCCTGCGCTCTTTGCAGGCCGATGGTTCTGGTCGAGCCGGGAAGTCAATCTCGCCTATCTGCGGAGGAGGGACCATCTCGGAAATCCTCTGGCCCCCTTAGACCGCGCCGTACGGGATTTAGTCGAGAAAGAGACGGGCAAGCGCCCTGCAGGTCCAATAAGACTTTTGACCCATTTCCGGTATTTCGGTCACTGCTTCAATCCAGTGAGCTTTTACTTCTGTTATGATCAGGAAGACCGTCGTGTGGAAACCATTGTCGCGGAGGTCCACAACACCCCCTGGGGTGAGGAGCACTGCTATGTGCTGGACGACGCCTTGAACGAGCACCCCAGCCCGGACTGGAGACGCTACCGTTTTTCAAAGGCCTTCCACGTCTCTCCCTTCATGGAAATGGAGATTCACTATGACTGGAGGTTCAGGGTGCCGGGTGAAACCTTTCAAGTGCACTTCGTCAACATGACCCAAGAGGGGAAACGGCGCTTCGATGCGACCCTGTCTCTTCGGCGTAGGGAGATATCCGGTTCAGCCCTTGCCCGCAGTCTTCTCCTCTACCCCCTGATGACGGTCAAGATCGTGACCATGATCTACTGGCAGGCCCTGCGGCTCATCTTCAAAGGCGCCCCCCTGCACGTTCATCCGGCAAAAAGGAGAGAACCATGAGCGAGTCTATCCTTCCTGCGGAAAGGCCCATGACGCAATCGACTCTGCTCACGAAGTTGGATGAATGGGCAAAGCGGACTCTCCTTGCCCTGCTTCAGAAGATTCATTTTGGAGAGATCCTTGTGAGCGACGGGGAGGAGCAGCATGTCTTTGGCCGAAGGTCTGGAGCGTGCGACCTCCATGCCTCGCTCACGGTCCTTCACCCCCGCTTCTACAGCCAGGTCCTTTTCGGGGGCAGCATCGGCGCCGGCGAGGCTTACATGGCCGGTCACTGGTCCTCGGATGACCTGACGGTCCTCCTCAGGATCATTCTCCTGAACCAGAGGGTTTTCGAGGGTCTCGATAGGGGCCTCTCAAGGCTGAAGGCGCCTCTTTATAAGGCATATCACTTCCTGCACAAGGATTCCAGAAAGGGCAGCCGCATCAACATCGCCGCCCACTATGACCTGGGCAATGACTTCTACGCCGTGTTCCTGGATGAAACCATGACTTACTCGTGCGCTATTTTCGAGCGGCCCGAAAGCTCAATCCAGGAGGCTTCGGTGGCAAAATACGATCGCATCTGCAAGAAACTTCGGCTTTCCGATAAAGACCACGTGCTGGAGATCGGCACCGGCTGGGGAGGGTTTGCAATCCATGCGGCCCGCTGCTGCGGGTGCCAAGTGACGACCACCACCATTTCCAGGGCACAGCATGATCTCGCGCTCGAGAGGATCCGCAGCGCCGGAGTGGGTGACAGGGTGCAGGTGCTCTTCAAGGATTATCGGGACTTGAAAGGCCGATTCGACAAGCTGGTCTCCATCGAGATGATCGAAGCCGTGGGCCATCACTATCTGGAGACTTTTTTCCGCTCCTGCAGCAACCTTCTGACGGAGCGGGGGGTGATGTCTCTCCAGGCCATCACCATTGCGGACCACGTTTTTGAAAAGCACAAAAAGGAAGTGGACTTCATCAAGCGCTACATCTTCCCCGGAAGCTGCATCCCCTCTGTGACAGCCATGGGGGACGCCGTTGCCTCGGCCACGGATCTGCGTCTCGTCCACCTGGAAGACATCACGCCCCATTATGCCCGGACGCTCAGAACCTGGCGGGAGCGCTTTTTTGACAACATCCAGCAGGTGCGAGCCCTTGGGTACTCGGAGACCTTTGTCCGCATGTGGGAATTCTATCTCTGCTACTGTGAGGCAGGATTCCGGGAGCGCTACTTGGGCGACGTGCAGATGCTCCTAGCCAAGCCCCTCTGGAGGGGCCAATCTCCTTTGCCGTCTCTCTCCTGATGCAGGCGTCCAAAGAGTAGGCAGTAGGCAGTGAGGAGTATGCAGGAAAGACGACTACATAATGCTTACTTCCTACTGCCTACTCAAATCTCTTCCTCAAGCGATAGTGGGAAACGATCCACTCCTTTCCGCCCCGGAACCCCCAGAGTTCCGCGCAGGCCATGAAGAAGATGCGCCACCGCTGAAACCACTTCCGGGCCTCGGCAGCACCATAAACTTCTTTGAAAAGGGTCCTGACTTCCTCTGCCCCCGAGTCAATTCGGCGGAGCCATGCCTCGGCTGTCTTCCGGTAGTGTATGCCGCTCACCCGCCAGTGCTCCTCCAGAACCAGATGATCTTGGAAACAGGGGAGCAGGTCGTCCGAAGGCATCAGGCCGGCAGTGAAAAAATAGCGGCCCATCCAGTTGTCCGCCCCGCCGGTTTCAAAAAGGTAAGAGAAACGACGGTGGGTGAAAATGTGAATGAAAAGCTTGCCGTCTCTCTTCATCCATCCACTGATCCTCTCAAGAAGTTTTTCCCAGTTCCGCATGTGCTCGAACATCTCCACGGAGAGGATGCGGTCGAACCGGCGGCCCGTGTCAAACCGGTTCATGTCAGCGGTCATCACCTCCACATTGCTGGGTGAGAGATCGCGGGCCCTGGCCCTGATGAACTCCCCCTGGGGAACCGAATTGGATACGGCCAGGACGCGGCAACTGGGGTACTTCTTGGCTATCCAGAAGGAAAGGGATCCCCACCCGCACCCGAGATCAAGCACCTCCATGCCGTCCTCCACCTGCGCCCTCTCACAGGTAAGCCCAAGCATCGCCTCCTCGGCCTCGTCCAGGTTCTTCACGGACAGGGGCCAATAGCAGGAGCTGTACTTCATGCGCTTTCCCAGGACCCTCTGGAAAAAGGCGGACGGGATCTCGTAATGCTGCTCTTTGGGTTTTTCCACTTCCAGGGCAATGGGGCTTTCGCGCAGGGTCTGAATGAACCGGCACACGCCATTTTCCCCTGCTTCCACCTCTTTGCGGGCCTCTTCAGCCAACCTCCTTCGGTCCAACATCCTGATGCCGAAGCGGATGAGCGCATCCGGGAGCACGCCCTGTTCCGCCAGGTCGATGAGGAATTTCACGATTTCCCCCTTTTCGGAAACCAGGGGATAAACGCGCTCGTCCTCTCCTGGTAAGCCCGGTACTCCGGTCTCGTCTCCACAATAGTCTTTTCAAGAAGGGTAACTCCGGAGACCTTCAGGAGCAGAAACGAGATAGTCAGAGGGCTGACAATCGCCCAGACAGAACCGGGCGTGGCCAGAGTGACAAGGAAGATGCCCCACCACATGAGGCATTCCCCGAAGTAATTGGGGTGCCGCGTGTAGCGCCAGAGGCCCTTAGCCATCGCTTTCCCCTTGTTGGCCGGATTCTTCTTAAAGAGGGCCAGTTGGTAGTCCCCCACCGCTTCAAAAAAGAACCCGACCGCCCAAAGAACAAGACCCGCCCAGTCGAGCCAGATGAACCGGTCCGGCCTCGGGGACCACTGGCCCACTTGGGCGACCAGGGAAATCACCCACAGGAGCATTCCCTGAAGAAGGAAAACCGTGAAAAGGCTGACCCACCAGAACCGCTCTCCATATTGGCGCCGCCAGGCCTGATAGCGGCGATCCTCGCCTTTGTCCCAACTCCGGATCCCGATGTGCAACGCGAGTCTCAGTCCCCACGCCGTCACCAAAAGGGTGATGAGCAGCCTGCGGCCCAAGTACCCCTCTGCCCCGAGAAAGGTGATCCAGGCTGCCAGCACAAATCCCAGTCCCCAGAACGTGTCGGCAATGCTCGCGTTCTTGATGACGACGCTAAGCGCCCACACAGCAGTCATGAAGCCCATGACCGCAACAAAGTTCCACAGAAGCAGAGACCATTCCATAGGCATAGGATTTCCTCCATTGAAGACCTGCGTCCGTAAAGCCATAAGTTAGCAGTATTCACCACTCCTTACTCCCTACTGCCTACTGCTTACTGCCTACTCCATACTGTAACTCACCGCCTTTCCAGCATTATCCCTTCTAGAATTCTTTTGGCGCTGAGAGGGTCTTGCACCGTCTCCCCTGCCCGCCTCCTTTGGATGGCCGCCAGGATCTCTTGGTGGGCCTTCAGATGGATCGGATAGAACAGGGCGATCCCCAGACCCAGGAGATTGAAGAGCGATGGGATGAGGGCGTACAGGACCCTCAGGGTCATTCTCACGGTTTCCGTCTGCTCCACGTTGGGCGTGTATCCCGCATAGGAGAGCATGCCCAGAGAGAGCCCCACGCCCAATGCTGCGGAAAGCTTTTTTGCGAGCGACCAAAGGCCGATGTACTGCCCTTCCCTTCTCTCTCCGGTGAGGAGTTCATCGTAATCAATCACGTCCGCCTGCATGGCAGAGGGAAGAGCAATAGTCGCCCCCAAACCGATGCCTGAGAAAAACACCAGAATGCCGTAGATTGTCGCATCCCCGGGCCCTAGAAAAAACACCCCCACAAAGGAGCCGGTGTTGATCGCCATGGAAGCGATCCAGGCCCACTTCTTGCCGATCCTTCGGGCGATCAGAACCCACGCGGGCAAAAACACGATGCCCGTGACAAAATAGAGGACCAGGAAGAAGTCCGCCAGTTTGCTTCCCAGGACGTATTCCACGTAGTAGAGGATCAGGGTGGCCGGGAGATTGCTCCCAAAGGCGGCAATCGTGTAAGAGCCCAGGAGCAGGACGAACGGCCTGTTCCGCGCGACGGCTCGCAATCCCTGCAGCAAGGCCTGCCTGGATGGGTACTCCTCCCTGGCCCTCTCTTGAATGGACAGCACACACCACCAAGAGCAGAAAATGAGCATGGGGCCATAGACGGCCGCGATCCAGAAGAACTTGATTCGCTCCCCCTCAGCATCCTGGGGAAGGCCGAGTGCCTGGCTTACGATCATCGGGGAGCTTGCTGCCACCAGGGTCCCTGCAAGCATGGCCCCGTCCCTCATGCCGAAGAGCCCCGTCCGCTCGTTATAGTCGAAGGTGAGTTCCGGGCCCAAAGATTCGTAGGGCACTACCACCACAGTCCAGAAAAAGAAAAGGGAGAAGATGCAGATTCCGAACCACCACGTCTCGAAGGTGGGTGATGCCTCCGGAGGATTGAACAGGAGATAGAGGGACACGGCAAGGGCCAGGGAGCCCACGGCGATGTAAGGCCGCCGTCTTCCAAAAGGGGTTCGGGTCCTGTCGGAAATATAGCCGAGAAAGGGGTCGGTGACCGCATCGAAAATGCGCACGGCCAGAAGGAGAAAACCGAGCATGCCGATGTGCACCCCTACCACATCGGTGTAGAATTTGGGGATATAGACATAGACGGGAATGCCTACCACCGCCAGAGTGAAGGCCGGCGCAGCATAAGCAAGCTTTTTTCCAAGAGGTAGGCTCATGGTGTGACCATGGATATCATTGGCCTGTTTTCTTGTTGGTCTTTGCAATGATTCATGAAAATAAGCACTCTATGAACTTCCGCAATCCTCGCATCCCTCCACAGTGCTGCGC
>CAZOLJ010000068.1:0-23708 GCA_964580575.1 uncultured Desulfobacteraceae bacterium | reverse complement strand
TTTCTTGTTAATCCTAATCCCCGCCGGCGTACTTGGCCAGAGCGTCTTTGGTCTTCACGACGTTCATGTTGAGGCCGAGTTCTTTGCGATCGAACCCCATGGCCAGTCCGAGGAGTTGGGTGAGATAGAGCACAGGGAGATTGTAGGTTGCGCTGAATTGTGTCTCAATCCCCTTCTGGTTGCTGTCATACATGACAGAGCAGAACGGGCAGACCAGGTTGATGGCATTGGCTCCGGCATCCCGGATGTCATCCAGCTTTTCTTTGGCAATCGCAAGGGATGTGTTCTCGTCCACGGGCAAAACCGGCCCGCCGCAGCATCGTTTCTTGTTCGCGTAATCCACAACCGTTGCACCCGTGAGAGCGACCAGTTCATCGAGTGTATGGGGATCCTCCACCTGATCGAAGTTCTCATAGATCTCAGAAGGCTTGAGATAATGGCACCCGTAATGGTTGGCGATGCGCAATCCCTCCAGATTTTTTGTGAAGTGTTTTTTGATTTCATCCTTCCCGACTTCTTCATAGAGCACCCGGGCGAAGTGCCGCACTCTGACCCCTTTGTCGTAATGCAGACCCGCTCTCGCAAGGGCTTCATTGACTTCCGCCTTCGCTTTGTCGTCGTGCGCAAGATGGTGCACCACTTCCGTAAGCGCGGAAGTGCAGGAACTGCACAGCGCACAGAGATCCAGACCCTGCTTTTCCGCCAGGGCGATGTTGTAGGCGCCAAGGACCATAGCGGACTTCAAGTCAGAGGCTTTGCCGGGGAAGCCGCAGCAGACGAACTCCCCCACATCCACCAGTTCGATCCCGAGCTTGTGAGCCACTTTTCTTGAGGAGAGCTCATACTGTCTGGAACGGGCAGGGATCGTGCATCCAAGAAAGAGGGCATACTTCATAGAACACCTCATGATTCCGGAAAAAGAACCTTCACCACGTCACAGGTCGTGGGCAGTGACGGCAGATCGATCTTGTTCCTTTTCTTGTTGTCAAACTCATCAATAGCATAAATGCGGCCCTGACCCCTGATCAGATCGCGCTGAGCCTTAATCCCAGCGGGCGCGTGCCCCGCCTTGATCGCCATGTTCTTGAGGAGGGTCATGAAGTCCGTGATGCACACCCCTTGCGGGCATCTCTCTTGGCATGCATAGCAGCTGGAGCAAAACCACACAAAATCGCTTTCCAGGACCTCCTTCTTGAGACCGAAGAGGGCCATCCGAATGATTCTAAAAGGACTGAACTTGGCGTTCACCGCGCTCACCGGACAGCTTGCCGTGCAGGTTTTGCAGGTGAAGCAGGCGGAGATCTTTTCTCCACCCGGCTGGGCGAGCAACTCCTTCCTGAAGTTGGCGTCTGCTTTTGTCAGATCGATGTCAGCCATAAGGCACCTCGCGTTATGTCAGTGACGAGTGACGAGTAAATAGTAACGAGATAACAAAATGAACTTGTCACTCGTTCCTCGTCACTTCTGTTTCAATATTCCGGCGGAAGATGCTTCAGTTCCGCCAGGGAAAACACCGGGCCGTCTTTGCAGACGAACTTGTCCCCAATGTTGCACCGGCCGCACATCCCGATCCCGCACTTCATCCGCATTTCCAGAGACAGAATGATCCTCTCCGGAGGAAACCCCAGCTCTTCCAGCACAGGCTGCGTGAATTTAATCATGATCGGAGGCCCGCACACGATCGCTATCGCATTGTCCGCACTGGTGATCTTCTGCTTCGTAATCGTGGGCACAAACCCCACATTGTACTTCCAGTTGGGGTCGGTCGTCCCATCCACCGTGATGTGCATCTTGATGTCGTCCCGCCGCTCCCATTCCGCCAACTCATCCTTGTAAAGGAGCAGTCCCGGACTTCTGGCCCCATACACCACAATGATGTCCTTGAACTTTGGCCGGTTCTCGGGGTGGAGCATGTACACAATGCTCGATCTCAAGGTGGTAAAGGCAAACCCGCCCCCGATGATGATCACCTTCTTGCCTTCCATCTCCTCCCAGGGGTACCAGTTGCCCATGGGACCGCGCACCCCCATTATATACCCTTCCTTCATCATGTGCAGGTGGGTGGTGACCACTCCCACCTCATTGACGGTAAAGCTCAGGAATCCTTTTTCCGTCGGAGAAGAGGCGATGCCGATAGGGATCTCCCCCTTTCCGGGTATGGACAGTTCGGCAAACTGGCCGGGGATGTAGTTGAACTTTTGTTCGTCTTCAGGGTTCAGGAAAACCAGCTTGAAGGTCTTGAGCTTCTGGTCTTCCGTCTCCGTAACGATCTGATCAATTCGAACCGGATAAGGCCAGTAAGGATTCTGCATTCCACTCATGTTCCTGTTCGCGCCTCTCAAGAGATTTTTCGACTCTACTCTAACACTCCAGCCCCATCTTGGAGTAATGGAGTGGCGAAGAACCGGAGGATTGGAGTGCTGGAGTATTGGTAAGGCCCAAGAATAAATCTTTGGCTGCTTTTCTTTGCTTTTTCCATCACTCCAATACTCCAGTACTCCAATGCTCCACTCTTAGAAACTGTTCATCGTCTCCGCTACTTCTCGGATATCAATATTCACAGGGCAGTACCGCACGCACCGGCCGCACCCGGAGCATTGAATTCCGCTTCCGTACTTGTCCACATAATACTTGAGCTTGTGCATGAACCTCTGCCGCACGCGCTGAGGCTTCTTGTCCCTCGGGTTATGGCCCGAACCGTGAAGCGTGAACAACGGAAACATGCAGGAGTCCCAGTTCCTGATCCGGTCCCCCTGTTTTCCCATCACTTCATCCTGGATGTCAAAACACCAGCACGTGGGGCACAGAAACGTACAGGTTCCGCAATTGAGACAGGCAAAACCCACCTCGTCCCAGAAAGGTGCGGAAAAAAGCTCATTGATCACCTTTGATTTCAGTTGATCCGTCGGGACTCTCCTTGAGAACTTTTCATTCGCAGACTTCTTGATCCCCTCTGCCTTTGCCCGCACGCTCTCGCCGGAAACCTCTCCGCCTTCCGCCTTACTGAGAAACGCTTCCCCTTTTTCGGTAATGCCCCGGGCAAAAAAAGAGTCGCCCAAGTCGAAAAGAACCACGTCAAGGTATCCCTCAGCAAATGGGCCTCCCCCTAGAGACTCACAAAAGCAGGAGGCACAGGGTTCATTGCACCCCAACCCAACCAAGGTCGTTGTCTCAAAACGCTTCACCCACCAGGGATCCCTGTACTCCGCATTGTCAAAGTTGCGCTTCACGATTTGAAACCCATGGGCATCGCAGGGCCTGATCCCCACCACCGCCCGGGGAGAATAGTCCTTCACCGACTCTTTGTAGATGTTGGCCTCCGGATCCTTCTCATCCAGGTTCACTTCAAACATCCGCTCCGACTGCGGATAGACCACCCCTTTGGGCGAAAGCCTCGTGTTCTGATAGGCAAAGTCGGGGTGCTTGTCGTCATCCAAAGGCTTGAACAGATGAAAGTCCCCTTCCTTGACCGGCACAAAAATCTGGCAGGAGTCCCCTAGTTTCCTCAAAGCCGCGATCCAGGAGGGTTTATTGAATGTCAATTCAAGCATGGGCTATACCTTCATTGATTTGGAGTAATGGAGTATTGGAGTACTGGAGTATTGGAAAGAGAAGAATTGTTGCCTTGCATACCAGCACTCCAATACTCCAACACTCCATTACTCCATTTATCTAATAAACTCATTGTAATCGTCCGGTCTGTACACATCCAAGGGCGGCCGCTGCTCCAGGCTCAGCCCCGCTTCCCAGGAGAAATACTGTTTCGCGTCCTTGTTCAGCTTCTTGGTGAACTGCCTCATGGAGATCCCCACCGGGCAGACCCGCTCACACGCCCCGCAGTCCGTGCACCGCCCCGCGCAATGATAGGCCCTCAGAAAATGAAAGGTCATCGTGTCCGTAGGATCATTGCTCTTCCCCACCCACTGGGGCATGGATTCATCCACAAAACATGTCGGGCAATAGCACAAAGGGCACGCGTTCCGGCAGGCGTAGCACCTCAGACACCTGGAAACAAGCTGAGAAAAAAAAGCCCACTTCTTCTCCGGGTCCATTCCTTCAATGCTCTCCACGTCACTGAAAGCACTCCCCCCTTCCTGCTCAGGCACAGGCTTCGCAATCATCTCATCGAAAATCACCGGGTTCCGGTGCGTGCAAACCACGCAGTTCCGCTGGAGAAAATCCTTCTTCTTGAAGCTCCGGCTGAACCTCGCTCCCTTGACCGTGAACGCCTCACCCTGTTCCTCCACCTCCAGGATCTCCTTTTGCCCCACCGCCCGTGTCACAGCACGGTGATCGATCATGCCGGTGCAAGGGATCCCGATGATGTAGAGCTGTTCCCGCTTGATCTGATTTTCCAGAATGTGGGTCACGATATTCCTGGAATTGCAGCCCGTGGCTACGATCCCGATCTTCTCTGTCCTCTTGGCAAGATAGTTGCAGAGATTGAGCCCGCAGTGGCTGTCCCAGTGAAGAAGGTCTGCTTGGTCCGCATGGCGGATGAGCACAGGCTGGTTCATCATCGCCACAGAGCCTTTCCGGTACCCGATGAAGACTTCCACCTTCCCTTCCGCAAGAAGCGCCATGGCTCTCTCCCTGATCTTCTCCGCGTAGTCTCGCATCACGCCACCTCAGCCCTTCTCTTAATCAGGTGCTTTGCCGGTCCAAGGGCCGCCACTTCCTTGGCCACAGCCTGCGCCACCTCCACGAATTTCGTTGCCTCTGCAGACGATATCCAGGAAAACTGAAGCCTTCCCGGCTCCATCCCAATGTGCTCCAGCAGCCCTTTCAAGAGAGCGAACTTCCTGCGCGCATAGTAATTACCTTCCAGGTAATGGCAGTCGCCGGGGTGTCATCCGGAAACCCAGACCCCGTCGGCCCCGCGACGCAGGGCGGCCAGAATGAACTTGGGGCTCACCCGGGCTGAACACGGGATTCGAATGACCCTGAAATTGGGAGGATACTGAAAGCGGCTCACCCCTGCGAGGTCCGCCGCACCGTAGCTGCACCAGTTGCATAGGAAGGCGGTGATTTTAGGTTCCCAGTCAGTCATAGATCGCTCCTGAAGCGAAGAGTGACAAGTAACGAGTAACAAGAGAAGAAAAGCAAGAAAAGAATTCTCGTGACTCGTCACTTGTCACTCGTCACTCTCTTCTTACATTTCATTAATCATGGCCATGATCTGGCCTTCTTCAAATCCTCTCAAGTTCAGAGCGCCGGACCGGCATGATGCGACACAGAGCCCGCACCCCTTGCAGAGCACGGGGTTCACCTCTGCTTTTCCAGCGAACGGTCCTTTGGCCACAAAAGACGGTGCTGAGTAAGGGCAGACCTCCACGCACACCCCGCAGCTGCTGCAGAACACGGGATTGACGTAGGCGACCATGCCGCTCACCTTCACTCTTTCTCTGGCCAGCAGGGTCACAGCCCTGGAAGCGGCAGCTTGCGCCTGCGCGACCGATTCATCGATGGGCTTCGGGTAGTGGGCCATGCCACAGAGAAAAACGCCGTCCGTCGCGAACTCCGAAGGCCCTAGCTTCGCGTGCGCTTCCACAAAGAAACCGTCCTCATTCATGGGGACTTTGAAAAACTGGGCCAGTTTCTCATCCTTGTACGGCAGGATGGCTGAGGCCAGAGCCAGAATGTCCGATTTCAGCACCAACTTTTCACCCAGATTCTGGTCCACCACCTCGATCTTGAGTCCATCTTCTCCTGCCGACACCTCCGGCTTCTGGTCCTTGGAGAACTGGACAAAGAGCACCCCTTCCATC
Source organism: uncultured Desulfobacteraceae bacterium (assembly GCA_964580575.1). Classification (GTDB taxonomy): domain Bacteria; phylum Desulfobacterota; class DSM-4660; order Desulfatiglandales; family HGW-15; genus CAVPDE01. The sequence goes on along the minus strand of CAZOLJ010000068.1, from coordinate 17,940 downwards.
CGGGCCTTGCGGTAGAGGTACTCCCTCTCCCCGTATGTCCGGATGTCCCTGTAGAGGATATAGACGTTCATGTCGGGGTTCATCTCCTTGAGTTGAAGCGCGCTCTCAATGGAGTGGGTGCAGCACACCCTGGAACAATAAGGCCGGTAGGGCTCCCGAGACCCGACGCACTGGATGAACACCGCATTCTTGATCGCCTTCAGCGATGGGTCGTGATTCTGAAACCTCCTGTCCAGTTCCAGGCTGGTCATCACCCTGGGATCTTTCCCATAAGAGTATTCGTCCGGTTTGAACTCCTTAGCTCCTGTTGAAAGCACCGCGATTCCGTGCTCGACGACCTGCAGGTCGCCTCCTTTGCTGAGAGTCGTTTTGAAGTTCCCCACAAAACCTTCCACGTTGGTCAGTTCGGTGTTCAGGTGCACATCAATGTTGGAATCGGTCTCGACCGACCGCACAAGATCTGAAAGGTTTTTCTGGATGTCGTCGCCTTTCCAGGTGCAATAAAGATTCAGGGCCTGCCCGCCCAGCAGGGAGGCTCTCTCCACCAGGCTCACGTTGTATCCTTGCCGGGAAAGCGTCCTTGCAGACACCATGCCTGAAATGCCCCCTCCCACCACGAGTGCCCTCTGGTTGATGTCCACATCAGCCTCTTTAAGAGGCGTCATGAGAGCCACCTTGGCCACGGCCATGCGGACCAGATCCATGGCCTTCTCCGTGGCCTTCTTGGGCTCATCCTTGTGAACCCACGAGTCCTGGTTCCGGATGTTGGTCATTTCAAAGAGATACTTGTTGAGCCCGGCATTGACGAGCGTTTCCTGAAAAAGCGGCTCGTGCGTCTTTGGCGTGCACGCGGCCACCACGATGCGGTTCAGGTTTTTCTCCTGGATCACCTTAGCGATGATGTCCTGCGTGTCCGTGGAACAGGTGAAGAGGTTGTCCGTGGCATACTCAACATAGGGGAGTGACGCGGCATAATCCCGCACCGCTGGAACATCCACCACACCGCTGATGTTGATGCCGCAGTGACAAACGAACACTCCGATGCGCGGCCTCTTGTCGCCGGCGCTCCTCTCCGGTGGAGTCTCCTTTTGTTTGGTGAGACTGTTCCTCGCCCTGCTCAAAAGAGCCCCCGCTTCGGCGGCGGCGGAGCTCGCTTCGATGACCGACTGGGGGATGTCCTTGGGTCCCTGGAATGCGCCGCAAACGAAGATGCCTTGCCTGGACGTTTTCACGGGCTCAAAAGTCTCGGTCTTGCAGAATTGGCCTTCTGTGAGGTCGATGTTGAGCTTCTTGGCAAGCCCCACCGCCTCAGGCGCTATTTCAAGACCGACAGAGAGCACAACCATGTCAAAGCGCTCTTCGAACACCTCGCCCTTTTCGTTCACGTAAGGGATGAGGACATCCCCGCTTTCCTGCACCCACTCGATGGTGGGCACCCTGGAGCGAATGAAACGAACGCCGTGAGTTTCCCTCGCCGCGTTGTAGTAACGCTCAAAGTCTTTCCCGTGGGTCCGCATGTCCATGTAGAAGATGGTACACTCCAGGTCTTTCCCGGCGTGCTCTTTTGCGATCACCGCTTCTTTGATGGCATACATACAGCAGACCGAAGAGCAATAACCGTGGTCGCAGTGGTGGACGTCCCTGGAGCCGATACACTGGAGCCAGGCGATCTTTTTCGGAGCCTTGTGATCCGACGGCCTCTGGAGATGGCCCTGATAAGGACCGGTGGCGCTCAAAATGCGCTCAAACTCCATACTGGTGACCACATTCGGATATTTAGCGTATTTGTAGGTCTGATAGCGCGTCGGGTCATAGGGCGCAAACCCCGGCGCAAGGACAATAGCTCCTACGTTCAAATGGATCTTCTGTTCTTTCTCGTCAAAATTGATCGCTTTTGTAGGGCAGAACTTCTCGCAGGCGCGGCACTTTCCTTTTTCAAAGAAGATGCAGTTGTCTTTGTCAATCGCGTACTTGAGGGGCACTGCCTGGGCATACTGGACATAGACCGCCTTGCGCTTGATCAGGTTTTCGTTGAAGGCGTCATCCACCTTCTTGGGGCACTTCTCGGCGCACGTCCCGCAGGCGATACACTTTTCCATATCCACGAAGCGGGGATTCTTGACCACCTCCACCGAGAAGTTTCCCGGTTCCCCGCTCACGTCTGTGACTTCCGAAAGGGTCAGGAGTTCGATGTTGAGATGCCGGCCGACCTCGACCAGTTTGGGAGAGATAATTCACATGGCGCAGTCATTGGTGGGGAAGGTCTTATCCAGCGCCGCCATGGCCCCGCCGATGGAGGGTCCCTTTTCCAGGAGATAGACGTAATATCCGGAGCTGGCGAGATCCAGGGCCGACTGCATACCGGCGATCCCACCGCCTACGACCAGAACCGATCCGTTTACCCGGTCAGACATAAATCACCCCTTTGTTGCACAAGGCCGTGTCATAACAAAAGCTGTTGGTATCGTAACTATATTGTAGCCACATTGCAACTACAAAATGAAAGGCATTTTAGCACGGTTTTTGATGCCCCCTCAGGATCCCCCTCCCCTTTGTCCCCTCCCGCCAGGGAGGGGAAAGTCGTTGATGTGAAGGCTCCAGGAAGGGGGGAATTTGCGGGTATTCCGGCAGGTTATTTCCGGAACGCATCGGCAAAGGGGTTGTTGAACGGCCCAGGTTTGGCCTTCTTTTGCGGAGCAGGGCCGGGTGCCGGCCTTTTCTCCTGCGGCTTCTTCTCTCTCTTTTCCTCGGGCCTCCCCCCCGGATGTCGCATGGAAAGGGAAATACGGCTTCTTTCGAGATCCACGGCCAGAACCCTCACTTTGACGCGCTGGTTGACTTTGACCACGGCATGCGGGTCTTTCACAAAACCATCCGCCAGTTCGCTCACATGCACCAAGCCGTCCTGGTGAACTCCGATGTCCACAAAAGCCCCGAAGGCTGTCACATTGGTGATCACTCCGCTCAGGTTCATGCCGGGCTGGAGGTCACCGATCTTCATAATCCCTTCGGCAAAGCCCACGCTCTCAAATTGCTGCCGCGGATCACGACCTGGTTTGGCCAGCTCCTGGAGGATATCCGTGAGGGTCGGCAACCCCACAGTGTCTGTGAGGTAGCGGTTCAAATCGATCCGCTTTCTCAAACCCTCGTCTCTCAAAAAATCTTTCACCTCGCAGCCCAGCTCCTTTGCCATGCTCTCCACAATGGGATAGGACTCGGGATGAACCGCACTGGCATCGAGAGGATTTCCTCCGTCGCATATTCGAAGAAACCCCCCGGCCTGTTCAAAAGCTTTAGGCCCCAGGCGGGGCACTTTCTTCAGCTCCTCCCGGGCGGAGAACGGACCACGCTCGTCCCGAAAAGCGATAATCTTTCCGGCAAGCTGTGGACCCAGGCCTGAGACATAGGTCAGGAGCTGTTCGCTCGCCGTGTTCACTTCCACACCCACGGCATTGACGCAGCTCACGACCACATCGTCCAGGCTTCCTTTCAAAGCCTGCTGGTTCACGTCGTGCTGGTACTGTCCCACACCGATGGATTTGGGGTCGATTTTGACAAGCTCGGCCAGAGGGTCCATCAGCCGCCTTCCGATGGAGACCGCACCCCGAATGCTCACATCCAGATCCGGAAACTCTTTCCTGGCCACTTCCGAGGCCGAGTAGACAGATGCGCCGCTTTCATTGACCATGACCAAGGGGATTTCGGCTGGGAGATCCAGGCTTCGAATGAACGCCTCTGTTTCCCTTCCGGCTGTCCCATTGCCGATCGCCACCGCTTCCGTCCTAAATGCTTTGCACAGGGTCTTAATCGTCTCCCCCGCACTCGCTCTCCTCTTTTCCGAATCAAAAGGATAGATCGTGTCCGTATGAAGGAGTTTCCCCTGCCGGTCGAGGCACGCCACCTTGCAGCCCGTGCGGACACCGGGATCAATGGCCATCACGTTCTTTTGCCCCAAAGGCGCTGCAAGCATCAACTCCCTGAGGTTTTCGGCAAACACCTTGATCGCCTCCCGGTCCGCCCTCTCTTTGGTCTCACCACGCATCTCGGTTTCCATGGATAAAGAAAGGAGCCGTTTGTAGCTGTCCTGCACCGCCTCTTTGACCTGCTGAGACGCAGCACTCCCTCCTTTCACGAACATCTTTTCCAGAATTGCAACGGCTTCCTCTTCCGGCGGCCTTAAGCGCAAATCCAGGTACCCTTCCTTCTCTCCCCGAAAGACAGCCAGAATTCTGTGTGACGGGACCTTGGTCACCGATTCTTCCCACGAAAAGTAGTCCCGATACTTGGCGCCTTCAGCCTCCTTTCCAGCAAGAACAGAGGTGGCAAACAACGCCTTTTGAGCATAGAGACTGCGAATCGCCGCCCGAGCGGCCTGGTCTTCATTCACCCATTCCGCAATGATATCCCGGCTGCCTGAAAGAGCCTCCTCCTGAGAGTTCACGCCCTTCTCAGGGTCCAGAAAAGAGACGGCTTGCTCCATCACGTCCACGGCTTCATCCTGGCCGAAGATCATGGCGGCAAGGGGTTCCAGCCCTTTCTCCCGCGCAATGGTCGCCCTTGTCCGGCGTTTCGGTCGGAAGGGGAGATAGAGGTCTTCCAGCACGCTCATCGTCTCTGCGGCAAGGATCTTTTCCTTCAACTCCTCTGTGAGCAATTCCCTTTCCTCGAGGGATTTGAGGATGCTTTCTCTTCTCTTGTCCAATTCCTCCAGTTGAGCCAGCCGGTCGCGAATCGCAGTAATCGCCACCTCATCGAGAGATCCTGTCGCTTCTTTCCTGTATCTTGCAATGAAGGGAACCGTGGCTTCCTGGGCCAGGAGATCTGCAGTTGCGGAAACTTGACCAACCCGAATGCTCAGCTCACCGGCAATTTTGGCGATATGTTTTTCGTTCATGATCATCCTTTATTGAGAATACAGAAGACCGCATACAGCATAAAAACATAAGAACTCACCACGAAAACACGAAAAAGAATCTGGTTTTTTTATAAACCCTCCTTCCTTCGTGCTTTCGTGATTGCTTTTTTCTTCGATTCTTCTTCGGTCTGTATTTTTCTTTTACTTCGGAATCAACGTGTACTTATTCACCATATGATGAGGATAGTAGGATTCCTTGGCCTTTCTCAAACCCTCAACCCCCATGTCCTGTTCGCGATTGATGTAGGTGACTCCCGACCAGGCATTGATACAAAAGAGTTGGTTGACGGCCGCATAGAGCCCCAGGATATCCGGATTCGCCTTCTCAATGTGGATGACTGCCGTGTCCTGGTTCAAAGGCTCGCCCAGCGAAAAAGCTTCCACCACCGAATCGATCAGAATGGCTCCTCCCTGATAGCCCAATTCCTCAAAATAGGTCAGGGCTTCATGGACAGCGTGGTCTTCGGCAAGGAGATCCGGCTTTTCCACACACTCCCTGATCCGGCACCATGCCTCCTGCATCCCCAGAACGCGTTTCACTAGTTCCGCATCAAGAGGGCGGTATTCAAAGGCGTGGTTCTTGATGAACTGATTGAGGTGGTTCTTTTTCCGGTGATACTTGTTGCCCGAAAGGTGGATCAGGTCCTTCGCCAGGTAGATGTAATCACTGTTCTCCCGGTCGGGAATGGTGTCATATTTCGCAGGGTCCACATGATGGGTCACGAAGTCCTCTCCCACTCTGGAAATCCGCACCTCGGGCGTCTGTTTTTCGATCTCCCTGCACAAAACCTCAAGGGCGCTTCTCTTGTCACCGGGGCCAAATGGAGGAAGCCCGTAAACCGTACCTTTTTGAGGGTGGAGCCCCACGGGCAGGAGCCCGTGGCACCTGCGGTGCGGCGAAACCCGCCGAAGCTCCAGTCCTCCTTCGCCAAGGCTTCCGACTTCGCTAAAGCTTCGCCGGACAGGTCGGAAGACACCCGCATTCCTCCACGGTCCGGAGACCGTGGCTTCCTGCGAAGGCGGGTGAAAAACGATCAAGATGCACCCATCAACTTCAACCCATGCAGGCTGATAATGGTGCCGCCAGACAAAGAGGTTGGTGAAGGTGAGCTCAGAGACTTGGGGAGGGTCTTTGCGCAAAAACTCATCAAACAAAGGTTTGTCTTGGATTTCTATGGGTTTGAAATTAGTCATCGCCCACTACAGTTTTTCTGCCATCATTTTGAGATCAAATCCTTCCTTGCGGACACGGATGTCATAGTAAAAGAGAATCATCGCAACCGCCGTGTACGCGGTCGCAAGGGAAGAAGCCACCATATTCAGAATTCCCTGGACCGTCGTGACCACGATCCCTCCGGGAAACACAACCCCGAGCAACACCCCCGGAAGCTGGAACAGGAAATGAATACCAATCCCGATTAGGAACCCCACGATGATGATCAACGATGCTTTTGTTTTGATGGACTTCCAGAAACCCGGCTCTGTGCGACCTTTCATCAGTTCTTTGCTGCGGCGCAGGGCCTTCATCCACGCGATCTCCTCTAAAACCACCACTTTGTCCGCCAGAAGCCAGTTCAGAAACAGGGTTACGAAAAGCCATATGGCGAAAACCCCTGCAACCACTGCAATGATCCCCCCAACCAGTCCCCCGAGCCCCATCATGGCAAGGCTCGGTACTGCCACGGCCGCAATTATCCCGAACAAAGCGAGGACACCACCGAAGACCAGGATAGAGAAGAGGATCATGGTACCGATCAGCCGCCCCAGTCGGCTTCTCATGGCCCCATAGGAGGCCTTGATCGAGGTCCTGTGCCCCAGATACGTTTCCGACACCGCGTGGATGAGGACCCCCTGAGCCCAGAATTGCAGCACTAGGAAGACGATGAAAGCGAGAATCCCTGAAATCCCGAATCCTACGAGCATCGACCCTGAAACATCCTGCCTCATGTCTCCTGAGAGAAAAAACTGAAGACCAAATTTCACAACAAACAGGACAGCCTGGGGAATGAAGATGATGATGAAGCAGAGCCAGAAGTACTGGCGAAGGAGGCGAAAGGATCGGTCCAGGATTTCACCTACAGCCATAGGTTTCACCTGGATTCCAGCGTGAACCCTAGGTTTTGCTCGCCGTTCCATTCCTGGGGAAGCGCTTTCGCCCGTTTCCGCCGTTTGCTTGGCAGGCGCGCTTTCCGGCCTCCGCCTTTCCATGGGCGTGGCCATGATGGCTGAAGCAGAATAGGTGATTTTCAGAATTGCCCCTTGCGACTCTAAGAACAACTTGATCTGCCTTGCCTTATCCTCCGGGATAGAGCGCGACAGCACAAGAGGCAGCCGTTCGAGGGCTTTCTCTATTTCCTCCGCGCTTTTTCCTTTTAAAAGCCTCTGAAGAGCTTGAACCAAGGTTTCCCGGGAGGCTCCAGGCTTCAGGCCGACAAGACGGACAATGAACTTCTTCTCAATTCCCACAGGCGTATCATTTTCCATGGTTCACCTCCCACCAGATCCTTTTTGGATAATCAGACGGCTCTTCGCCTTTTTTCATATAGGGCAACAATTTCTTCCATAAAGGATTCATAGGAAATGCTCATCCTGGTGGACTTGGACATCTGCTTGAAGAGCTGGTGAGACAGGAGCCGGGCGAGTTCATGCCTGGCACCCTGCTCCATTTGATCTCTCCTTTCAAGGAAAGAACGAAGGACCTGATACTGGGCCGGCTTTAGCCGAGAAACATACCACTCGATTTCAGGGGGCGTCAATACTTGAGGGGCATGGAACGGCTTTCTGTCCATGGGAACGCTTTGCTTGCGTTCCACGATAACCACAGTCCCTGCCGCATAATCTCCAATTCTCTGGTTGTTGCGGCTGAGAAAAACAACAAGAATTCCTACCGGGTAGACGCCCGCGAGGAGATCAACCGCTCTCAGGATGTTGCGGATGGAGGATTCGAGCCAACCGATGGGTTGCCCGTTCATCCGGATCACGCGCAGTCCCTGCCACCTTTTCCCAGGGGTTTGGCCGCTCCAGATCGCTTCAAAAAAAAGAAAGTAACCCAGGTCCACGAGACTGTAAGCCAGAACACCCAGAGCGATGAGCCAGGGCTTTAAAGGATCGGTGACCCATTTGGAAAGATCCAGAGCAGGCAGGAGCCTGAGGAAAAGGAGCCCCGCCGCAAGGATGGCGAGGAAAAGAAACCACCGGATGACGGTGTCCACCAGGAATGCGAGAGTCCGTGAACCGAGACCTGCAAGGACGTAGTCAAACCCAACCTGTTCAGGGGTTTGGATCGTTAATCTGTCTTTCGCTGTCTCCACGATTCTGATATTCTACCACAAAAGGGTCAGATCCGTCATGGCTGAGTCGATCCGCAAATTCATCGAATCCCGGAGGCCCCGCTGGGAAAAACTGGAGGCCACGATCCAGTCTCTCGATCGAGGCCGCCTGAGTTCATCAGAGCTCATCGGCCTGATGCGTCTTTACCGGGAAGCCACTGCCGATCTTGCCCGTCTTCAGACCTTCCAGAACCAGGAAGGCCTGGAGGATGATTTGAACACCTATCTCAACCAACTGGTTGCCCGTGCCTACAGCCAGATCTATCGCAGTTCCCCCCCCAGAATGGCTTCCCTCTTGGGATTTCTTCGAAGCGACTTCCCGGCCGCCTTCCGTGAAAGCTTGCTTTGGACCCTGCTCGCCTTGGGCCTCTTTACCCTGGGCCTGGCCTACGGTTTCATCACAGCAATCTCGGACACCAGCTTTGTCGCTCTCATCGTGCCCCCTTCGTTGATTCAGAAGGTAGAAGGGGGGGAGGTCTGGTTCGACTCCATTCTCGCTGCGAAGCCCCTAGCCTCGAGTTGGATCATGACCAACAACATCTCGGTCAGTTTCCTGGCCTTTGCTCTGGGAATGACCTTTGGTCTCGGGACCCTCTACCTGATGGCTTTCAACGGGCTCATGGTCGGGACTCTTGCAGGTCTCTGCTACACCCACGGCCTGAGCGTTCCCTTCTGGTCCTTTGTTCTTCCCCACGGGGTCATTGAACTGACGGCGATTTTCATTGCAGGCGGAGCTGGGTTTTTGCTGGGAGGAGCCCTTCTCTTCCCGGGTGACCTTCCAAGAAAGGACGCGCTGCTCAAGAGAGCAAGACAAGCCGGCCGCCTGATTCTTGGGTGTGTTCCCCTGCTCGTGATCGCAGGCATCGTGGAAGCCTTCTTCTCACCCATCCAGGTGCATGCCGGCTTAAAGTTCGGCATGGCCGGCATCTTGCTTGCCCTATTGCTTTGCTACCTTCTCTTGCCCAGAGCTACAGGAGCCCTCTTCTCTTCACGTCAAAATAGTGCTCCATAGCGTTTGAGGAAAGCTGACTTGGAGGAAGGTCCATGGCGATAGCCCCTTTCTGCCGGAGTTTTCCTATGGCTTTTCTTCGTTGCCTGAGGGTCTCCTGGAGTACGGATCTCTCATAGACGCCCGCGGTGTTTGCGGGTGGCCGGCTCATGAGATCGTCCCATTCCGAATCCCGGATCGCCATGCAGAGAGGAAGATGCCGGGGTCGAAGCAGAGCCACAGCCTCCAAAAAGTTGTCGGAAGCGAGTTCGTCCATCAGGTCCGTGAAGATCACCACCAGGCTTCTTCTGCGAACCTGCGCCCGGAGCCACAGAAAAGCCTCTTCATACCGGGGCTCCACCAGGGCCGTGCGAAGAGAGACCGTTCCTTCCAGGATGACCTGCAGTTGTCCGTGGGTTTTCTTAGGAGGGATAAACAAAAGGACCTGCTCCGCAAAGGCAAAGAATCCTACCTGATCCCCTCCTGCCAGCGCGGCGTGAGCCAGGTGTGCGCTGGCCTCCAGGGCATGATCCAGTTTCTTTTTTCCTTCGGACACCGCTCCCATCAGGCGTCCCGCGTCAACAGCGATTATCACGATCTGGTTCTTCTCGGGCTGGTATTCCTGAACAATGGGGCGATCCATTCTGGCAGAGGCTTTCCAGTGAATGTGCCGGGGATCATCCCCTTCCATGTATTCTCGGAGGCTTTCAAACTCACGGCCTTTCTCTCGCCACTTGATCTGCCTGAGCCCCCAGTGCCTTGCTCTGCGGCGGGAGGCAATGAGGTCCGGGGAGCGCAGGGTCTGAAGACAAGGGAGAACCCGGATCTCTTCGGAGGCCGCCACAGGGATGGGTCTTTGGATGAGCCGGAGAGGGCCCTCGACCCTCAGGTCAAGATCGCCGAATCCGTACACGCCTCTTTCCGGCGGTGTAACGGAGTATCGAAGAACCGCTTCGGATCTCGCAGGAACCCTGCTTTTGAGGACAGGAGCCGCTTCCCATCCTAAGGGCGTCTGATCGCGGACCTTGATGTTCTTGGGAAGATCCGCCCAATTGCCCAGTACGATCTCGATTTCCTGAGAGACTCCTTGGAGAAGATGACGGGGCGATCGCCGCTGCGCCTGGATTTCCTTGCCTCTAACACTTAAGCCATAGTCCAGACAGCACAAGGAAAGGATCCCGAGATCCCAGAAGATCACTCCTCTCCAGTGCCAAAGAAAGGCGACAACAAGGCCCGCTGCAGCGGCCCACAATGCGCCCGCAGCAGGCAGCGGTGTCCTTTCAATCAGATAGCGGATTCGGCTCTTCATTGTGTTCCCAATGCAGACCTTCGGCTACCAACGCCATGAGTAAGCAGTATGCCGCAGGGAGTAAGCAGAAGGAATGGCTGCCTACTGCTTACTGCGTACTGCCTACTTGAACTCAGTAACTCTAGAAAGACCAAACCCCGTCAGCCTGTAATTGGATTCCTGCCCGCAGCCTGAGGCTTTACCTGGGCACAGGAATGCCTTCCAGGATCCTCACAATCACACGATCCGGCGTGAGGCCTTCGAGTTCCGCTTCAGGCCTCAGGATGACACGATGCCGGAGCACTGGCAAAGCCATTCGCTTGATATCGTCCGGCGTGATGTAGCCGCGCCCTTCCATGGCTGCAAGACACTGGCTGGATCTCAGAAGCGCAATCCCTCCTCGAGGGCTTGCCCCAAGGTACAGGGAGGGGGAGTGTCTGCTCTGCTCCAGCACGTTCTGGACATAACCGATGATCCCTTCTTCGACCTTGACCTCTGTGACCTGCTTTCGCAGTTTCGAAATCCATTCCCCTTCGGGCAGCCTCTTGAGGCTTGCCCTCTCAAGATCATGAGGGTCGCCGGATCTGCCGTATCGGCCCAGGATTTCACGCTCTTCCTGCGGTGCCGGGTAGTCGAGCCGAATCTTCATGAGGAACCGATCCAGTTGTGCCTCAGGAAGGGGATAGGTCCCTTCCTGCTCGATAGGGTTCTGGGTCGCCATGACAAAGAAGTTCTCAGAGAGAGGAACGGTTTTCCCGTCTATGCTGACCTGCCTTTCCTCCATGGCTTCAAGAAGAGCAGCCTGCGTCTTGGGGGGTGTACGGTTGATCTCGTCGGCAAGCAGGATCTCGGTGAAGAGGGGACCTTTGCGGAACCGGAACGACCGACTCTGAAGGTCATAGACCTGCGTCCCCAGCACATCGGCAGGCATCATGTCCGGAGTAAACTGAATTCTCGTAAACTCTGCCCGCAGGATAAAAGCCAGAGTCTTTGCCAGGAGCGTCTTGCCGAGTCCCGGCACCCCTTCCAGCAGCACGTGTCCCCGCGCAAGGAGGCTCACAAGAAGAAGTGTGACCGCCTCTCTCTGACCCACGATCACCTTGGAAATCTCTGAGGCGATCTGATCCGAAAGCCTCTTAAGCGTATCTTCCATAGTTAGCCCTTTTTGTGTGCAATGCTTATTATCGGTTTTACGACCGCCCTTTCCTCGCCCTCGCCAGAGCCCCATAAAGCTTTCTCACCACATTCAAGAGACCCCCGTCGGTCATGGTTTCTAAAGACAGCTGCTTCTTGGCTTCCGCCATATCCCTTTGCAAAGCAGGGTCTTTGTCAAGAAGGAGACGCCTCGTTTCTTCATCGAACCAGCGCAAGACACTTTCGAGGGCAAGCCGCCTCGCCTTGACGCGCTGGAACAGCTGGGCCATGGCCTGGACATACTCCATAGAAGAACGCTCCGCCTCTCTCGGCAGGGGCCTGGCAGGCCCGAATCGGCGACCCGCAGCAGCCCAGAGCACAAGAACTAGGAACAGGACCTGAAGCAGCGGGGCAAAGGCTTCTGATTGAAAAACATAGGCCGCCACGGAACTGACCCTGCCGTACCCATGGTGATATTCATCAATGAGAAGCTGGCCTTCGCCCAGATGACTCAGAAGAAGATCGAGCGACAGGCGGGCATGATCTCCTTCCCTGAGATGAAGGTTGGAAAAGAGGGAGGCCTCGGCAACCATGATGACCCGGCCTTTCCCCTCTTCCAAAACCACAATCAAGTTTCCGAAAGCATCCCGGCTGTGGACGATCGCTTCGGGTTTCTCGGAGTCAATGCCGGGATGGGTTTTGCTCATGATATTTCGCTGCCCTCTTATGTAAGGTCCCGGCTGAAAAGAGAGGGGCTCTCTGTCATTCCCTTTTTTCTGATCCGGGGACCCCCTTTTCATTTTGAAACCGAAGTGGTTTTCGAACGCATTTCCTGGGGATGAGACCAGAACCAGAGTTCCCCCGCCACGAACCCAGGTCCCCAGGGCATTGAGCTCCTCAGGCCCTGGACCAAGCCTGGGCGACATCAGCAGGAGCACTTCGGCTTCCCGTGTCAACTCCGTGAGCGGCCTCTCCCACCTTTGCACCGGAACGCCAATTTCTCTAAGCCAGAGGTACAAAGCCTTGTACCCGGCTGAGCCCGCATTGTAGGTGGAAGGGGGACCGGGTTGCCTCCTCAGCTTCTGGTACGCGTCGATCCCCACAATCACAACGAATACCAGCATCAGGAGGGCCGCAAGGAGCCCCACTTTCCTGGAGTGAAGGGTCCCCTCTTCCATTATCCTGCCTCCATCAACCGCAGCCACCCTACACATTGTAGGAGGGCTTCTTTCCCAGGGCTTTCACGGCCATACCATGCGTTCTCGTACACTTGAATCATTTTCTCCAGGGCTTCTCGCCTCTCCGTGCTCCCTTCAACGTCTCTCAGGTGTTCCCGGTTGGTCGCTTCACGCCGGTAAATCCACCAGCCCCGTTCGTGGCCTTCTATTAAGACGGAAATAAAGAAAAGACGGACCGCTTCACGATACTCGCCTTTCCCCCCCCTATAGCGCGATTCTTCGCGCAAAGCTTGCCAGTCCATTCCCGAGGCTTTCGTCTCCAGGTCGGAGCGGATCTTGAGATCTCTAAAACGCCACCCCACAGAACCCCAGGGGCGAAGAATCCACAACAGCAGGAGGAAAACGCCGCCCAGAATCACTCCATAGGCAACGTATTCCGTCCACTTGCTGGAGCGTTGGATTGCACCGCGGTGCATAAAGAGCCACTCCCATGCTTTTCTCCAGAGTTCCTTGAGAAAGGCCAACCAGGCTGGCTCTTTAACCTCTTCCATTCCCTGGAACTCCCTCGCACTGAACACTTTCTCCAGGCGGGCACGGCTTTCACTCCATCGGTCTTCGCTGGGAGGAATGGGTTGGTCCACGAATGAGATCTGGCTGCGAAGAGCTTTAAGGTGGCTGACCAGGGCCTCTTGTCCCTGATCGGTTTCGAGACTTTCTTTCACCAGGCGAAGGAGCTGCCCGTTATCGACCTGCACGGGTTCCCCGCTCTTGGTGTTCACATCAAGATGGGGAGGGAACTTTTCATCGAAAAAAGCGGATTCTTCGGGCTTCAGCGGACCCTTCTCTGATTCAACACGGGAGAGGGCTTCCTGGATTGAAGAGCGGTACTTGTCCAGAGAGATCGCGCTTCCCCATGAGCAATCGCAAAGGAAGGCAAGGACGGGCAGAAAGAGGCTACACATTCTGAGCAAAGCACGGCAGCTCACGATTCCTTACACCTCCCTCTCACCGGAGGCACAGAGGGCACAGAGAAGTTTTTGTTTGTCCCGCCATAGCTTTAGCGACGGCGGACCTCCCGATAGACGAAAAATAAATGCCCCTCCGTGTCCTCTGTGCCTCAGTGGTGAATACGCGACTGTATTTGCGAGGTCCAGCACTAAAGCTCAATCTTGTTGCCTGCGAATCAGGGCCGGTGCCAGTTCATCGTGTTCCTGCTGAAGCTGAAGCAGGACAATGGCCAGAATGACCATGCAACCCCCGACGACCTGGAGAAGCAGAAGCCTCTCCCCCAGAAAGATAAACGCAAGGAACCCGGCGAAGATAGGCTCCAGAGTCGCCGTGATGCTTGCCCGGGTGGACCGGATATGGTTGATCCCGGCAAAAAAAAGCCCAAAGGGAAGAATGGTCCCAACGATGGAGATGTAAAAAATCCATCCCCATTGGGCAAGGCTGTATCCTGCGACGATATAAGTGAAAGGCGGATAAAACACGTGCCATGTGAGCGCTGAAAACGCCAGGGCATAGAAGATGACTGTCCATGGCTTGTAGCGGTGCATGGCTCTTTCACCGAGCAGGCTGTATCCCGCGAAGGTGATGGCCGAGGTGAGTCCTCCCAGAATTCCCAGCAGGTTCATCTGCAGGAGCGCCAGATTGTACCCTCCCACCACCAGGAAGCACCCGCCGAAGGCAAGGAAAAGCGATGAGATCTTGAGAGGGGTGGAACGCTCTTTCCAGAAGAGCATTGCAAAAATAGCGACGAAGATGGGGGCCAGGTACTGGATAAGAATAGCTGCAGCCACCTGGATCTTGCTGATGGTGTAAAGGTAACTGCCTGTTACCACCGCCATGACAACACCCCCCAGGAGAAGGAAAAAGGGAATGTCTCTTGGCCGCAACCTGAGAAGGTTTCTTGAGAAAATGAGAAACACGAAAAACAGGATCCCTGAGGCCAGGGTCACCCTGATCTGCACCAGGTCGAAAGGGCTCATTCCGGCGTCGAACAACGCTTTCCCCGCTGTTCCTGATGAAGCCCACATCAAGGCGGCGATGACGACGCACAGGTACCCTTTCGCTGAACTGCTCTTTCCCGGACTCAAGAGTCTCTCCTTAACGCGCTATTACCAAGTCCCCATAGCATGGTCAATAAAAATCCCCTGCCCTTGGCAGAACCAAGGGACAGGGGATCAAAGCCTTTCACGGCAGTGGGAAAGGGACCCTCTTTATCTTATGATCCCCATGCCGGCCAGCACGGACAGCATGACCGCAGCGGCGATCACGGAGCCGATCTGACCACCTGCATTCGCTCCCATGGCGTGCATCAGGAGGTAGCTCTTTTTGTTGTACTTCTGGCCTTCTTTCTGGGCCACCCGGGCGGCCATGGGGAAGGCGGAAATGCCGGCAGCGCCGATCAGGGGATTGATCTTCCCGCCGCTCATGACCCGCATGACTTTTCCAAAGCACACGCCGCAGACTGTGTCCAGGCAGATGGCAAGCAGACCGAGACAAAGAATGATCAACGTCTGTGGCCTCAAGAACGCATCGCCAGCCATGGTCGCACCGATGGAGAGCCCCAGGAACAGGGTGACCACGTTGGCGATCTCGTTTTCAGATGCCTTTGTGAGCCGGGAAACCACGCCGGATTCCCTCATGAGGTTCCCGAGCATGATGGTTCCGAGCAGGGGAAGGCCCTTGGGTGCGATCAACCCGCCGAGGACCGTGATGACCAGGGGAAAGAGCAGCTTCGTGGTTTTGGAGACCGACCCTATCATGGCCGGCATGATGGTATTTCTTTCCTTTTCTGTGGTCAGGAGCCTCATGATGGGAGGCTGAATCACCGGAACAAGGGACATGTAGGAGTACGCAGCCACGGAAACCGCACCCAGGAGGTGGGGAGCGTACTTAGAGGTCACGTAAATCGCAGTGGGGCCGTCGCAGGCCCCTATGATCCCGATGGAGACCGCATCCAGTTGCGGAAATCCCAGGGCCAGGGCCAGGATCAGAGTGAGAAAGATCCCGAACTGGCCGGCTGCACCGAGGAGAAAGGTGGATGGGTTAGACAGGACCGGGCCGAAATCCGTCATCGCTCCGATTCCAATAAAAATCAAAAGCGGAAAGAGCTCATTCGCAATGCCCATGTTATAGATCGTTCGAAGGAATCCTTCCTCCCCCATGAGATCTGCGAGGGGAATGTTGGTCAAGACACACCCGAAACCGATGGGAACCAGAAGCAAGGGCTCACAGTCCTTCTTGATCCCGAGCCATAGAAGGACAAATCCCACGAAAATCATGACGACACTGCGCCAGTCCAGATGCAGAAACCCATTGATCAGACCTTGCAAGCCACTTAGAATTGCTTGTTCCATGGCTATTTTCCCTCCTTCTTCTCCGGGAAGAACTTTCCCAGCAGCCTCATGATCAGACTCAGGACATACAGCGTCAGGATGGTTCCACCCATCCCACAGACCATCATCGTGACTCCAAAAGTAAAATTATCCATGGCTTTACCCTCTCCAAAAGAACCTTCGTTTAATAGGGGTCAGGCTTCCTCGATTCCCCGAAATAGCTACGTCATAGCACCATTGTAGCTATGGGTACAAGTCTTTTTTCGAGATTTGCACTTGTCCGGCTGCCTTCATACTCCTTCACCTTTCTAGTTGACAAGGAGTAAAAGGATTCGGTAAAAGGTTTGTTATATCTATTTTGATATATAGCCTAACAATCACCACGAAGCCGCCCAGGAGCTGGCAATGGAACTGAATGAATTATCAACGAAAGTCGGCAATGCCGCCACAAAAGTTTACAACGAGTTGGGTCCTTTCTTGAGCCCTTCCATTTATCGATCCTGCATGCGGATGGAACTTCGGAGCATGGGCGTCCAAGCCCAATCCCAGGTGTTCGTCCCAGTTTTCTACCGGGGCAAAAGAGTGAAAGGCGAAGAATTTGAGATCGACCTTCTGGTGGCGAATGAATTGATTGTCAAAATATTGACCATGGAGAAAGTCCTCGAATTTCACAAACGCCAGATGCTCATGTACCTTCAAGCGGCCAGAAAGCCATTGGGACTGCTGATCAATTTTGGTGAAAGGCTTCTCATGACCGCTTTTGAAGGCAGCTCTGCCTTGAACCCCTCTCCATCGCAATGGGCAGAAGCGGCCAAGGCAAAATTCTGTGCAGCCGCCCTCTGATTCCAACCGTATCAACAATGATTCCACCGTCACGGGGATGATGAAGAATGTTAACGAAAAAACTTGCTGATTCTATCGAAATCACCCTATCGGCGTTTAGCGATTACAATGCTTCCCTTGAGGAAGACGCTGACCCCAGTAGACTCAACGAAGATTTCATTGAATCCAAGCTTTCCGGACTGGAGCAAATAGAACCTGATTGTTCCGAGAATGGTGAGATCTACTGGCTGACTTACGCCCGTCTTTTTGAACTCGCGCTCCTGTGCGCCGGGAATTACGCGGATCATTTCGAGTTTGCCGCAGCAGGGGATCTTCTTGTCAATCCCAGGCTCATCTTGATCCACTTCAAGAGCGGATGCAATGCTGTTAAGAAGGACCGGCACAGGAAACTCACAGAGCAGTTTCGTTATGTTGCAGGGAAGAAAGAAGCAATTGTCACGTGGCTCAAGCAGGAAACCGTTCCCGAAATCGTAGAAAAACCCCTCCTGACGCATATGCATGAACAGATGTCTCGTTCAGGTTATTTTTCTGAAGAATACCTAGACCTTGTTGAGCGCAGAATGGGGCGGATTGCGGACGCTATAGAATTCCTTGCCTCCTGGCACCTGACGGATGAAAGCGCCTTTTATCTTCAGGTCCAGGGTGCAAGCCCCTCTGAGAAAAGCTTTATCGAATTTAATCTCTGCCGATTCGACAAAGAGATTTTTTTTGAACTGGGTCAGGATCTTCGCAAACTGGCTGCGGACCCCTGTCAGAAGAGCAGGTTTCTTCGTCACCTGAAGTGGGACAATGTCCTGAACGGCCCGATGAGATCTGACCCGATACCCCAAAAACCTGACCCACCGCCTGTCCATTCCTGACTCTTCACCTCGAGGGACTCTTTCTTGACAAAGGGCACGAGAGGAACGCAGCATTTGACTTTTC
>CAZOLJ010000067.1:0-25047 GCA_964580575.1 uncultured Desulfobacteraceae bacterium | reverse complement strand
CCCAAATGGATGGTTAAAATTCTCAGGGCTTGAGATTCTTTTGTTCGCAACGAAGTCTAGATGGCCGGCCGGCTTCACCATCAAGTGCGTGGGGGCAAATCTTGCTTGTTGAGAATCGGATCTACTCAACCTTTTCAACGGCGTCACTGCCCTTGAATTTCATGGCGACCAGGATGTAGAGCCCCGGCTTGTCTATGAACGTTTCTATTTCAAACCCAAAGGGCGGAAACAGCTTCTCTGCCTCTTGCTTTTCCGGGAAAGCATCGATGGGGAAGGAAGCCCTTTCGCTTAAAGAACGAGTGAACGCTTTTCCCAGAGGATGACTGACCACCATGCGGCCCTGTGCCGTCATCATCCTGCTGAGGTTGCTGAAGGCCCGTTGCTTATCAACAATGTTGCCGTAGCAGGCATTGATGAAAACCGCGTCCAGGCTGCAATCGGGTAGCTTCAGATCGCGCACATCCGCGAGGATCGTCTCCACGCAAGGATATTTCTTGCTGTTCAACTGATCGAGCATAGCCTCTGAGAGGTCGCACGCATAAATCCACCGGGGCTCGTACTTCTGGATAATGGGGATCAAGATTCCCGTGCCGGAACCAACATCGAGGACCATATCCCCTTTTCTGATCTTGCCGTGCTCAACGATTTTCTCAAGACGTTCAGGCACGCCCTCAGGCAACGGCGGATCAAAGAGGCGATAGAGTTTATCAAAAGTTTCTCGCTGGAGCCTGTTGACCCTCTGGATTTCCTCTTCGCTGACTGTCTTAAAAGGGGCCATAGCGCCTTTTTTGGGAGGCAAGACTTTCTGGGGATGTCCCGCCTTACCCAAGTTCTAATCCAGGAGCGACAAGAACCGCTCGATGCTGACGATCCATGTGTGTTCTGGGAATTTCTGCAGGATCCCTCGCCTGTCAACCACCTGAACTCCGAGCGTGGGAGAACCCGTGAACCATTTGGCACGGGACTTGAGCGAGCTGGCCGGGTGCAGGTCCCCGGACTTGACTTCCACGGCCATGACCGGTCTATTCTCCAGAGTGACCAGGAAGTCGATTTCTTTCTTGTCTAGGGTCCTCACATAATGCAGCCCGTAACGGCCATATCCCATATCACTCAAGCACAGGCAGACACGGTAGAGATACGTCGCCACCATGTTCTCCAGGCGGGCCGCTCCCTCCGGGGCGTAATACCAATCCAGGAAATACCATTTCTTTTCCCTCTTAAGCCCTCTGGAAATCTTCTGGGCCCAGGGATCGATGGAAAACAACAGGTACAGTCGCTTCAGTTGTTCCAGCCAGCTCTTTACCGTTGTGTGAGCCACTTCCAACTCTCTGGACAGATTGGCCATGGAAAGGGGAGCCGTAATTCGCGCAGGCAAAAGGTGAAGCATATGCTCGACCTTGTCCAGTTCGCCCACGCGGCTGACGTCTTTGAGATCCTGTCGGATCACCAAACTGGAATAGTCCTGATGCCATTTGCGACTGAATCGATCGTTCTGCCTTAGAAAGGGCTCAGGGAAAGGACCATACTGCAGGAGCGCGATGCAAGCCTCTTCCATTTCCCTTCGCATGGGAAGAGAGACCTGCTTTTCGAACTCATGGATCAGGTGCCGGCTTTCACTTTCCTTCAGAAAACAGGGGGAGCCTTTCAGGCCGACAATCTCTCTTACATTGAGGGGCATCATGTGAAACAGGTTGTATCGCCCTACCAAGGAGTCACCGGATCTTCGAAAGAGATCCAACCGGGCGCTGCCGGTGATTAAGAACCGGAAGTCCTTCCCAAGGATGTCGTAGATGCCTTTCAGGATATCGCGCCAATGGTTTCGCTTGTGGATCTCGTCAAAAAAGATCCAAGGATCCCGGATCCCCAGCGATCGAGCCTGAGACTCGAAGAAGCGGCTATTCTCCCGGTAGGCGCGCCTGGTCGAGATATCATCCCAGTTATAGTAGAGCGAAGAGCAACCATTTGTGTCCAGCCACTGCCGACCGAATAGAGTCTTGCCGACTTGTCTTGGCCCAGCCAGAAAAACCATATGCCGGCCTGTCAGCGACTCGTCAAAGACATATTCCTCAATGGCCCTAGGGATGTATTTTTGTGATTTCATGCACTCAAAATATCGCGGTAATATGAGTGTGTCTACTCAAAATATCTCGCATGTCAAGAACCCGTCAAAACCTGACACGACGCCGTCATTCTAAGGCTGGCGGGTGAGTTCCTGTTTCAACTGGTTGGCCATGATCTTCTCGTACAGGCCCGGAGCCAGACGACTGAGCCAGTAAGTCATTTTACCTGTCGGTGTCAGAATCAGCATGCGCTTCCTCTTCATGACTCCCTGGAACACAGCCTGAGCAACATTTTCCGGTGTATCTTCCGCCCCGACTTTAGACCGCGGATGACGGGTAATGCTGCCGTCACCATTCAGAGCCCTCTCCTGCAGGTTCGTTCGAGTAAATCCGGGACAGAGCATGATGACGTGGACGCCCATATTCTTGACTTCCGTCCGCAGACTTTCAAAAAGGCCATGGAGAGCGTGCTTACTGGCGCTGTAGGCCGTCCTTCCCAGCAGCGGCGAATATCCGGCATGGCTGGAGGTTACGACAATCACACCCCGCCGTTCAATCAGGGTCTTGATCGCCGCCTTGGTACAGTAGAGTGCCCCGAAAAAGTTCACGGCCATGATCTTTCTATAAACGTCGGTTTGTGTATCCACAAAGGCGCTACGCTGAGTCAGGCCGGCATTGTTGACAAGGATGTCGATTCCACCGTAAGCGTCAATGACAGCTTGAATGGTCTCTGAACATTCCTCCTCCCGGCTCACATCACAGGTGAAGGCGTGTGCTTCCACACCTGCTCCTTGCAAGGCCTTGACCTGGCGCGAGGCCTCCTCCCCGTTCATGTCGATGACGGCCACCCGGCAGCCTTCGCGGCCGAAACGCCGGCAGATGGCCAGGCCGATTCCACTGGCCCCTCCTGTCACGGCTATCACCTGCCTACGCAGGAGGCCACGGTTTACCGTCCGTGGAGGAATGCGGATGTCGACCGACCTGTCCGGCGAAGCTTTAGCGAAGTCGGAAGCCTTTGCGCAGGAGGGCTCCAGCTTCGGCGGGCTACGCCGCACCGCAGGTGCCACGGGCTCCTGTCCGTGGGGCTCCGCTTTACCTTTCAGCAATAAGTTCATTCTTTAGTCTTCACACTCCAGAGCGATTTTTTCTACTTTGTCCAGATCCTTCTTGTAAGAAAAGGAGCCGGTAAAAAACAGGAGGGCCGAAACAAGAAGGAACGCAGGCAGAATAGACATGGCCACTTTGATGCCGTAGGCATCGGAAAGTCCCCCTATGACGATCGGCGCCATGGACGCCCCGAAGAGATTCTGGAAAACAACGCAGACGGAGTAGGAGATGGCCCGAAGGCCGGGGTGGATAACCTCCTGGGTGACAATGATGGCTGCCGGAGCGAACATGCTGGCCAAGACCCCCATGAGAAGAAGCATTATGTACTGTGCCTTTCCGTCAAGGAAGGAAAAAGCGGCAAAGATAACGACGGCGTTCAGGGCTATGGTCAGGCTTGGAAATCGCATTCGTGAACTTACATTCTTCCTGAACCACACATCGGTCAACCATCCCCCCACGGGAAGACCGATGATGGCCAATAACATGATCGCCCCCACCTTGGTTCCCGCCTCGCTCATGGAGATGCCTTCCACGCGGTGCAGATAGGTGGGAAGCCAGACAATGATGGCGTTGTTGACGAAGATGCAGCCGATAAACCCCAGATTGGTCAACATCAGGGATGGGGTATGGATGAATTCCCGAAAGATATCCGTCTTGCTCATCCTGACCTTGGTGCTCCCGGCTCCTGAGGGTCCCACGGTTTTGACCAGATCCACTGTCTTATAGTCTTTGACGAAGAAGAACAGAATCGCTGCAATCGCTCCAGGAAGAGCCACCAGGCCAAAGGCATGCCGCCATCCCCAGTGCTGGGCAACAAATCCGCCGACCGCGATCCCAACGGCGATCCCGAGGGGGATAGACATGTTCCAGAGACCCATCATGCGGGAGCGTTTTTCCGGAGGAAAGAGGCCGGAGAGCATTGCCGTGCCTGCGGGGGCATACCCGGCTTCCCCGATACCGATGCCGGAGCGGGCCATGAGCAGCTGGGGGAAGCTCTTGGTGAAGGCGCAAAGCGCCGTGGCCAGACTCCAGATCAGGGCCATGATAGCGATGGTTTTCTTCCGGCTCCAGCGGTCCACGAGGATCGAAACGGGAAAGACGAAGGCGACGATGGACCAGTAGACGACCGACACGAGCAGACCGGATTGGGTATCCGTGAGCCCCCATTCTTTTTGAATGTAGGGGAAAAGGGATGTGACGATCATCCGGTCGACATAATCGAAGAAATACAGCAGAAACAGGAGGGTGAAAATATAATAGGTGCTGAATTTGGACAGCTTGTACTCTTTGGGTGCAGTTACAGTACTCATTTTGCCCCTCCCCTTGCAGCAAGACGAAAGTTGATGTCACCGGTTTACCGCTGAGGTCTTGGTTCAACCACTGCTCTTTCTGCACTCCAGGAAAAATTGAAACACTTCGCGTGTCGTTTTTTGAGGAGTGTACCCGAACATCTCTTTGAGCCGCCTGTTGGAGAGAACGGGCCTGTATTGCAGGAAATTGACCTGCTCCGGGCCGTACTGGGTTACCCCCAATTTTTTCATGACCCAGAGGGCCCCTTTGATCAGCCCCGGCGGCACAGCCACATAGGGTTTACCCATGATGCCGGCCATCTCCTTCATGGTCAGGATCCCGTCCCCGGCCACGTTGTAGATGCCGGCGGAATTCTCCTCGGCGATGCCCTTGAGAATAGCCCCGACCACATCCATGTCCCAGATGAGCACGAAAGGGATCTCGCAGCCGGTGAGCCCAAGCACACGTTTCCCGTCGAAGAGGTCGGTGATCTGATTTTTCGCTGTGGCTCCCAGAATCGTGCAGCACCGGAAGATCAACTGCTTCAGCTCCGGATGCGTTTGCCGGTGCTCGACCAGCATCTCCTCCACCTGGCGCTTGTGGTCCGAGTAGGGAAACTCGGGATTGCCTCGAATCAGGTCGTCTTCACTCAGCCATTCAGGATTGTCGCTGTAGTATCCGTAGGCCGCGCCCGATGAGGTGTAGATGAACTTCCTCACACCGGCGGAAACACAGGCTTTCAGGACATTGCGGGTCCCCTCCACCTCCACAGCGTGAAGAAAAGCCCGGTCCGGTTTTTTACCCGGATTGACGACTGCAGCCAGGTGAACGACAGCATTCACCCGGTGCTCCTGGAGCAATTCCGCAAGCCCTGGGTCTCGGATGTCTGCCGCAACGTACTCAACTCCGGCAAATGGCCGGTCTTCGGGTACCGGCCGGATGTCAGCCGCGATGATCCTGTTCAGACTGCCTCGGTTCTCGGCAAGGGCTGTAACCGTCAGGCTTCCGATGTATCCGCCGGCACCGGTGATGAACACGTTCTTTTCCGTGGCATCCATTGTTCTCACCTAACAGTTTAGCTTTTTGAAATAGTAACAGAAAAAGGTCATGGGGGTCTCTCTCAAAACAGAAAACGAAGAGTATGCGGGAAAAACTTCGCAGATAAGGGGCAGCGAAGGCGGGCGGCGAGGTTTCACCGCTACCTCCATGCACGGTTTTCGCTGGCGAGTTGCCCGGTAGCCCTCCGCCCGCCTCACCCATGGCCTAGAGATGGACACCGCGCTGTGGCTTCTTCGTTGTTCTGTTTTGAGAGAGACCCCCATGGCCTCAGCCATCCATTTCAAAAAGCTAAACTGTTACGCGCTCACTTCCCCTTTGGTTCCTGGTGCATGTTTTTGAAGTGGATGAGACCGGGTGCCATCATGTGCTTGACCGGATCCACGTCCACGTGGATCACGGCGCATTTGTCTGATTTGAGGCAGCGCTCCAGGGCGGGCCTCAGTTGAGCCGGGTCAGAGACCCGTTCGCCGTGAGCGCCCATGGATCGGGCCAGCATGTCCCACTCGATTTCACACAGCTCGGTATTGATGGTTTCCTCCGGCTCCAGGGCTTTCCCCTTCACCTTGAAGTTCCACAGGGCCTTGTAGAACTTCAGGGCAAAGCTCTGGTTGATCTTGACCATGCCCCACTGCTTGTCTGTGACCACCAGGAACACGGGCTTGAGCCGGTTGCGAACGGCTGTCTCGATTTCCTGCGGGTGGAACCCCATGGCTCCGTCGCCGGTAATGCAGTAAACCTTCTTGTCCGGTCGTGCTGCGCAGGCCCCTAGAGTTTGGCCCACACCGGCGCCCAGGTGACCCATGTGATTGGTGGTCAAAAGGGTGTTGGGCACCCGCACCTGGTGATAAAAGTTGGCCCACACCGCCGCGTTTCCGCCGTCAAACACGGCCACGGCATCGTCCGGGAACATTTCCCTGCAGATGTGACCGACATGTGCGGTGAGCATGGGCGAGCTTGAATCCTGGAGCTTCTTGCCCAGCTCAGCCCGGTCCGCCGCCGCCTCTCCGGTCAGCCGGGTGATCTTCTCTTTTCTTGGGGGGGGTGAGTATTTGCGGTGCTTCAGCACCCCGATCAGCCTCTGCAGGAACACCTTGACATCCCCGACCACGCCCAGGTCCACCTGGCGGGTGCGGCCGATCGTCTCCTCATCCACATCCACCTGGATGAATTTCTGGACATCGGGTGTCGCCCAGTAGGGTGCCTTGCCCCACCAGTCGGTTTCGCCGATGCGCGACCCCAAGCACAGAACCAAGTCCGCTTCGTTGCGAACCTGATTGACGGCCTTGATGTGGATCATGCACATGGAGAGCGGGTTTCTTTCGTCGAGGACCCCTCTTGCCGCCCAGGAGGTGGTGACCGGCGCCTGCAGCATCTCTGCAATCTCCGCTAGCTCTGCGTAGGCGCCGGCATGAATGATTCCGCTGCCCGCGTGAATGATGGGGAGGCTGGCAGAAGCGAGCAGGTCTGCCGCCCGTCCCACATCGGCCGGGGAAGGCTCCAAGGGCTCCATACGTCGGTACTGATGAGGTTTCAGAATGCCCGTTTCAGGACACTCGCCGTTCATGAGATTCTCGGCCACATCGATGTGCACCATTCCCGGACGACCCTCGTAGCATGCCCTCATCGCGCGGCGCATGAGCTCCGGAATCCGGTCAAAGGAAGGGACCGCACAAGACCATTTGGACATCCCCTTGATGACCTTTACCTGATCGAAAAACTGGTAGGCCCCGCCGCGATCAGGGTACGTGACCGGTGTTCGCCGGCAACTGGTGATCAGCAGCACACGGTTGCCTTCCGCGTTTTCCACGCAGGCGCCGCTGAGCACATTGGCCACTCCCGGGCCGCTGGAAGCCAAGCACACGCCGAGTTTCCCGGTCAGCCTGGCATAGGCGCCGGCCATGTGTGCCGCAATGGACTCATGGCGGGGGGTGATCATCTGCATCCCCATATCGACACAGTTTTTGAGGAGCTGGGTATAGGTCCCGTCGATGATTCCGAAGAACTTCTCGACTCCTTCCTGTTTGAGCATTCGGGCTAGGATTGCGCCGCCTGTGGTTTTATCCGCCATGAACTCGCTCCTTTGCAAATGGGTGACTGCGGGTTGACCGGTGCAGGTAGAGCGTCGATCAGGACCCCCCAACCTGGAACCATGAAATAAGGATGCATAATATTATAAATTTTGTGTTTCAGCCACTTTCCAGTTGTGCTGTCTTAAAAGCCGATCGCCTCTCCGAACAATATGCTATTGGGTTGCTTCGTCAGCTTCTTCTTTTTCCTTACTTGTCGGGGAGGGCTGCCGCCACTCGGGAAATGAAGTCATTCACGTCCCAGGCGGCGCGGACGGAGGTCGCACCAAACCTCACGATGACCAATTTCTTGGATGGAATGATCACCACGTACTGCTCCTGGTATCCCCTGGCAGCGAAAGCGTCCCTCGGTGCCTTGGGCCAGATCCGGTCACTCGGATTCCCTTCTGTCCCGGCATTCAGCCAAAACAGGGCGCCGTATTGTCCCTGAGGGGCTTTGGGGGTCGGCGTGGCGCTGTATTTCACCCACCCTTCAGGAAGAATCCTTTCCCCTCCCCAAACCCCGTTCTGCAGATAAAGGAGCCCGAACCGTGCCCAGTCCCTGGGCGGGGGGAGACACGACGCTAGCCCCTGGCAGAAAAGAGCCAAACCTAGGCTTGACCCGGCATCTGCAAGTGGGCTTTAATGAAAGCTATGAACAAGGTCCTGGAGGTTAAATCCTACCCCATCGACGAAATCCTTCCTCGGATAAAGGAAACGGTGCTGGCCAGCCCTTCAGTGGTTCTGCAGGCCCCGCCCGGTTCCGGGAAAACGACGCGCACCCCCCTGGCGCTGCTCCAAGGGATACCCCCGGGAAAGGGACGGATCCTGATGCTCGAACCTCGCCGGATCGCGGCGGTCTCCGCGGCTCGTTGGATGGCCAAAACCCTCGGCGAGGAGATCGGGGGGACCATGGGCTATTCTATCCGGTTTGAAAGCCAGGTGTCGGAAAAGACCCGGATCGAAGTGGTCACCGAGGGAATCCTCACCCGGCGCATTCAGACTGATCCCGGTCTGAAAGGTGTGGCCATGGTCATCTTCGACGAGTTCCATGAGCGGAGCCTCCAGGCCGACCTCAGCCTGGCGCTCTGTCTCGACATCCGCCGCGCCCTCAGGAAAGACCTCAAGATTCTAGTCATGTCGGCGACCCTGGACTGCGGGCCGGTAGCGTCCCTGCTGGGCGGGGCGCCGGTGATCTCGTCAGAGGGCAAAGCCTTTCCGGTGGAAGAGCGCTACCGACCGGACGAGCAGGATCCGCCCCTCCAGGCGAGGATCACGGCAACGGTCCTCACCGCCCTGAGGGAGACCTCCGGCGACATTCTCGTGTTCCTACCCGGCGGGGGCGAGATCCGCGCTTGCTGCGAATCCTTGCGGGCCGCTCTGGAAGGCAAAGCGGGCGGCATCTCCATTCATCCTCTTTACGGAGACCTCCCCTTTGAAGAGCAGGAGCGGGCGATTCTCCCTTCGGCAAAACGAAAAATCGTTCTGGCGACGAACATCGCCGAAACGAGCCTGACCATCGAAGGGGTGAAGGTGGTGATCGACAGCGGCCTCACCCGAAGGCTTCAGCATGACCCAGCCACCGGCATGAACCGTCTGGTTACAGTCGGGGTTTCCAAGGCGGCGGCGGAGCAACGGAAAGGCCGGGCCGGCCGTCTCGGTCCGGGCATCTGCTACCGCCTTTACAGCCGCCATGCTTTTCAAGGAATGATCCCTTTTACCCCGCCGGAAATGCTCTTAGCCGACCTCTCCCCCCTGATCCTCGAACTGGCGGTGTGGCGGGTGAAGGACCCGACCGAACTCTCCTGGCTGGACCCCCCGCCGAAGGCCGCATGGGAATCGGGCCGGCGTCTTCTCATGGAATTGGGCGCACTTGACCCTAAGGGCTCGGTGACTCCGGTCGGCCGGTGGATGGCCCGGCTGCCGCTCCATCCCCGGCTCGGGCGGCTGTCGCAGAGGGCTGCCGAACTCGGACGCCCTCGCCTCGGTGCTGACCTTGCGGCCATCCTTTCGGAGCGGGACATCCTCCGCCGTGAGGCATCCGGCTTCATGGCGCACGGCGAAGGATCCGATATCGGCGGAAGACTCGACCTTCTGCGGCGGTGGCGAAAGCAAAAAGAAGCCCCGGGAGGAACCGATCCCTGGGCCCTGCGGGCCGTGGAACGGACGGCGCAGCAGCTGATGCGCCTTATGGCTCGGGGGGATTCCAGAGCATGCAGGGAAGAGGAGGGCACGACCATCCCTCGTCTCCTCCTCCGCGCCTTTCCCGACCGGATCGCGAAGAGGCGCGAGGAAGGAGGCGGGCGTTTCATCCTCTGCCAGGGAAGGGGCGTGCGGCTTCCTTCCGCGAGCCGCCTTGCGAAGAGCCCTTTTATCATCGCGGCGCATGTGGATGCGGGGGAGAAAGCCGAAGGCATGGTGTACCTGGCCGAGCCGGTTGCCGAAGATCTCCTCCGGGAGGAACTGAGCGAGAGCATCGAGAGCATAAGGCGGGTGGAATGGGACAAAAGGGAAGGGAGGATCATCGCTACCGTCGAGGAAAAGCTGGGGGCACTGCAATTATCGGCCAAGCCTTTTGCACCCAAAGAGGAGGAAGCGGATCCCCTCCTCTGCGAAGCGATCCGGTCGGCCTCCGCCAGGATCGTCTTTGGCGAGGAGGCCCGGCAACTCCAGGGCCGGGTGAGCCTGATGAAAAGGACCTTCCCTACGGAGAACTGGCCGGACCTTTCGGAAACGCGTCTCCTCTCCGTCCCCGAGGAATGGCTCCTGCCCTGGCTAAAGGGAATCCGAACCCGGGAACAACTGGGAACCCTGGACCTCCTGCCGCCCCTGCGCGCCCGGCTGTCACGGGAGCAGCAGCGGCTGCTGATCGAGCGCGCACCCACATCCCTCCTCGTGCCGAGCGGCCACCGGGTAACCCTGGATTACGCCTCCGGAGATATCCCGATTCTGGCGGTGAAGCTGCAGGAGATGTTCGGCCTGGCGGACACTCCGAAAATTGCCGGCGGGCGGGTCAAGGTGCTCCTCCATCTCCTGTCTCCGGCCCGCAAGCCGGTCCAGGTGACCCAAGACTTGAAGGGCTTCTGGAACAGCGGGTACCGGCAGGTGAAGAAGGAGTTAAAAGGCCGCTACCCGAAACATCCCTGGCCGGATGACCCGTGGAAAGCGGTCCCCACAAGACAGGCCAAGCCCCGCAAGCGCTGAGCAAGAATGGGAACTGAGGGCCTTATAGACGACCAGATTTTCGTTGACTTGGGCTGTGCACATGTGAAAATTTTGGCTTCTCATAACCCAAGAGGGCCGGTCAGCAAAGGCTCCCCTTCCTTGCGGGAGCGATTTTGAGGGCATGGCCCATTGCAGAATGATTGGGCAGAAGGAACCACAGGAGGAGAAGAGCATGAAGAAGAAACTCACGCGATTTGATCTTCAAAACATGAAAGAGAAAGGCCAGCGCGCGGTTTGGGTCACTTCCTATGATTACATCACCGCCCAACTGTCTGAGGAAGCGGGCATGGACATGATTCTGGTCGGCGACAGCCTGGGAATGGCGGTTTACGGCTATCCGGGAACCGTCCCTGTCACCATGGACCAGTGCATCTATCATACAGAGGCCGTTCGCCGGGGTGCACCCAACACCTTTCTTATCGGCGACATGCCCTTCGGCTCTTACCAGGTCGGGGTTGAAGAGGCCTGCCGAAGCGCCATCCGCTTCTACAAGGAAGCCGGGGTGGATTGTGTCAAGCTGGAAGGGGGCGTGCGCGTGGCTCAAATCATCCGGGCCATTGCCGACGGCGGCATGCTGGTGATGGGGCATGTGGGCCTGACCCCCCAGAGTTCGAGCGCCCTGGGAGGATTCAAGGCTCAGGGCCGCACCGCCGAAAGCGCGAGGGCCGTCATTGAAGACGCTAAAGCCGTTTACGAGGCAGGAGCTTTCTCCGTGCTGGTGGAAGGCGTGCCGCCCGAGGTCACTCGGATCATCTGCAGGGAAATCCCCATTCCGGTTTACGGCATCGGGGCCGGGGACTGCGACGGCCAGGTCATGATCTGCTCGGACATTCTCGGCCTGTTCCAGGCCTTCACTCCGAAGTTCGTGAAGAAATACGGTAACGTGGCCGACGAGTACCGCAAGGTGTTCGCCGCGTATGTCAAGGAAGTGCGCGGCGGAGTCTTCCCGGGAGAGGAGCACGTGTACCGCATGGCGGAGGGAGAGGCCGGGAAGCTTGCGGCAGAGTGGGAGAAATGAGTGGGAAGGAGAAACACTTTACTCTAAAATATGGGAAAGGGGAGGTCTTCTTCTCTGTCCCTAAAGCCCATCTTCTCTGTGAACTCGTGGGTCGCGACCGGAAATCTTTAGCGGATCTGGCTGCAGCCTACCGTCACGCATTGGACCATCCTTTTGACAGCCCGCCTCTCAAAGAGTTGATCCGGCCCGGTGACAAGGTGGTGATCACGGTGAGCGATGTCACCCGGGGGTGGCAGAGGAATGCGGACACCCTCCCTCTCCTTCTCGAGTACTTGAACGAGGCCGGTGTTTCCGATGAAAATGCCACCGTCATCATCGCGGTCGGGGCGCACCGCCAGAACACCGTAGATGAATTCATGGAGCTTTGCAGCGAGGGGGTATGCCGGAGGGTCAGGGTAGTCAATCACAATGCCTGGGACACAGAGAACATGGTCTACCTGGGCAGGACCAGCCGCGGCACAGAGGTCTCCCTGAACCGCCTTGTGGTCGAAGCCGACAAAGTGATCCTCACCGGCGGCGTGATCTACCACTATATGGTGGGATACGGCGGAGGGAGGAAAAGCATCATGCCCGGCGTCTCCTCCTTGAAGACCATCCAGCAGAGCCATCTGTGGGCTATGGAGAGGGAGGTGGGTGCAGGTTCCAGCGCTCTGGCCGCCAACAAGCTGACAAAAGGAAATCCTGCCCACGAAGACATAATGGAAGTGGCGGCCTTTGCAAAACCGGATTTCATCGTCAATGTGGTCCCCAATCTGGACGGTGAGATTACAGGGATCTTTGCCGGCAACTGGATTTCCGCTTGGCTTGAAGCCACGCGGATGGTAGATGATATCTTCGGCGTGGAAATCGAAGAGCTGGCCGATATCGTGATTGCCACCGCAGGCGGGTACCCTAAGGACATCAATCTGTACCAGACCCAGAAGACGATTGATAATGCCGTTTGTGCCATGAAGCCGGGCGGCGCGGTCCTGACCTTGGGGGAATGCCCTGACATCACAGACCCCAAGGAGTTTTTTGACTGGTTCAGCTATCCTACCTTTCTGGAAATGGAAAAAGCCGTGAGAGCCAATTTCCTGATCTCAGGCTGGGTGGCCGTGCGACAGATCGAATATGGTCGCAAAGGCAGCATGATACTCCTCACGCGCCGGGAAAACCTTGAACTGGCTGCGAAAGCCGGCGTTCTCCCGGTGAGCACCATGGAGGAAGCCTTGCGACTGGCCTATGAGAAGTGCGGCACCAAGAACCCGAGAATCACGATCATGCCCCAGGGCGCAAATACATTTCCTATGCTGGTGCCAAGGAAGAAAGCTCACTCCCGGTAATACGGGGACATAACCTACATTCATTGAGTCAGGAGGAACGAACATGAAGAAATCATTGGTGTTGATTCTTGCAGTGGTAATGGTTGTCCTTTGGATAGGACCCGCATCGGCTCAGTACAAGGCCACCATGAGGCTGGCCTCCACCCAGCCCATGGACCATCCCTACATGGTGGGAGCCCAGAAGTTCGCGGACCTGATCAACGAGAGAACCGGCGGCCGCATTGTCATCAGACTCTACCCGAGCAACCAGTTGGGCAAAGGCGAGCGCGAAATGACGGAAGGCATCCAGCAAGGTGCCATTGACCTGCTGGTCACTTCCACCGGGCCTCTTGGCGGTTTCAGCCCCTCCATCAACATTCTCGACTTCCCTTTTCTTTTTCGAGACTTCAATCACGTGGACTCTGTGCTGGACGGCTCCATCGGCCGCAAGCTGCTGGACGATTTTGAAAAAGCCAGTATCAAAGCCCTTTCTTTCTGGGAAAACGGTTTCCGCCACCTGACCAATTCCAAGGTCGCTGTCAAGAAAGTGGATGACGCCAAGGGCCTGAAGATCAGGACCATGGAAAACAAGATTCATCTCTCGGCATGGAAGGACGCGGGCCTGAATCCCACACCCATGTCCTGGGGCGAAGTCTTCACCGCGCTGCAGCAGAAGGTCATTGACGGCCAGGAAAATCCGATTGCCGTTATCTACAGTAACAAGTTGTGGGATGCGGGCCAGAAATATTTCTCCTTTACGGCGCACGTCTACTCCCCCTCGCCCTTTCTCATGAGCAAGAAGACTTTGGACGCCATGCCCAAGGCGGACCAGGACCTTTTCCTGAAAACCTCCTATGAGGTGGGCAAGTTCCAGCGCAAGATCAACCGCGATGCCGAAGAGGCGAAACTCAAAGAGATGGCCGAGAAGGGAGTCACCGTCGTTCGTGACGTAGACAGGGAAAGCTTCAGGAAGGCGATGGGGCCTACTTATGAGGCCTTCAGCAAAGAGTTTCCCAAGGCGGAGATCGAAATCATCATGAACGCAAAGTAGCAAGTAAATTGCGGGCGTCTTCTCCTTTTCAAGGAGCAGGCGCCCAGGCTCGCTGGCTGTTCAGGCCGTAGGGAATTGGGTTGCTTGCGGGAGTTGAGGAATGCGCCCACTCAAGCGTTTCAACGAATGGCTCGTGAAAATAGGAAGCTGGGGAACGATTCTCTTTATGGCCGTCATCGCTATCGTGATCCCCTACGAGGTGATCGGCCGCTATGTGTTTCAAAAAATGAATATCTGGACAGGGGAAGTTTCCACCTACTCCCTGGTTTGGGCTTCCATGCTCGGGGGTGCAGTGGGGCTCAGGAAGGGCTACATGGTCAGCATGACCTCTGTGCTGGAATCCGTTCCGCCTGCGACCGCAAAAGTGCTCAAGTTCTCGATGTACGTGTGCACCCTGATTTTTTTCAGCGCCATGTTCGGCTATGGGCTTTTCCAGACCATCTACAACTGGAAACAGACCTCTCCGGCCATCGGCCTGATCATGAGCTTCCCTTACGCCGCCCTTCCCTTCGGCTTCTTGATTATGTTCTTCCTCACGGTGGAGGAGTTTCTCGGCTTTCTCGGGCTAAGGGCGGAAGGAGAGGCGCGATGATCGTATTTGCCGGATCCTTCATTGCGCTCCTCTGCATGTCGGCCCCCATCATCGTGGCTTTGGGCGGCTGTTCCCTGGCCTATGCTCTGATCATCGGCAACATGCCCATCACGACACTGATTCAAACCACTTTCGGCGGCCTGGCGACCTTTCCCCTGCTCGCTATCCCCCTGTTCATGCTAGCCGGAAATCTCATGAATGCGGGCGGGATCACGCCGGTCCTGGTGAACTTTGCCCGCATGCTGTTGGGACACATTCGCGGCGGGCTCGGGCATGCCACGATCCTCGCCTGCGCCATCTTCGCAGCCATCTCGGGCGCTGCCGTCGCCACTGCCGTCGCCATCGGTGTCGTCATGATCCCCGCTATGAAGAGGGCC
Organism: uncultured Desulfobacteraceae bacterium; assembly: GCA_964580575.1. Taxonomy (GTDB): domain Bacteria; phylum Desulfobacterota; class DSM-4660; order Desulfatiglandales; family HGW-15; genus CAVPDE01. Next base: position 9,901 of record CAZOLJ010000067.1, on the reverse strand, counting down.
GGTTATGACGAAGATGTGGCTGCCGCCCTGACCTCCACGGCCTCCTGCATGGGTCCCATCATCCCTCCCAGCATCCCCTTCATCATTTATGGCGTTGCCGCCAATGTTTCAATAGGCGCGCTTTTTCTGGGCGGGGTTTTCCCGGGGATCTTGCTGGGCTTGGCCTTGATGATCTATATGTTCTGGGAGGCGACCGTCCGAAACTACCCCCGAGACCCGAGAGTGCCGATAAAGGACATTCTTGTTGCCGCCTGGAAGGCCCTGCCCGCCATCTTCATGCCGGTTTTGATCATGGGCGGCATCCTGAGCGGCATGTTCACTCCCACCGAAGCCGCCGGCATCACGGTTGTGTATGCCGCGATGGTGGGGTTTCTTATCTACCGCAAGCTGACCCTGAAAAATCTCCCGGATGTCCTGCTCAAAGCCGGGCTGGAGTCGGGCATGGTCATGATGCTCATTGCCATGTCCGAGCCTTTTGCCTGGATCGTCGCGGTAGACCAGATCCCCCAGCTCGTGATCGACTGGCTCTCCAGCCTTACTACATCCCCTTACATCATCTTAATGTTCATCAACATCTTTCTTTTGATCCTGGGAATTCCTATGGAGACCGCGCCTGCCCTCGTGATCGTGACGCCTGTGCTTGTCCCTATTGCGGTGACCCTTGGGATCGATCCGGTTCACATCGGGATCGTCATCTGCCTGAACCTGGTCCTGGGTCTCATCACCCCGCCCGTGGGCGCAGTGCTTTTCGCAGTGTGTGGAATATCCAGCATCTCCATCGATCGCCTGGGCAGAGCCATCTGGAAACCTTTTATCGTGGCGCTCCTCGTGCTGGCCCTCGTCACCTACATCCCCTGGCTCAGCACCTTCTTGCCCAGGAAATTCATGTGAGGGACGCCCGGAGAGCCCAATGGCTGAAGTCACCATCCCCTTTGACGGAAAACCTTACCGGTTTCGAGTGCCGGACAAGAATCTGGCTGAGGTTCTGAGCCCCAGGTCTTTCGCGTCCGTCAAGAACCTGGAGGCTGAAATCGAGAAAGCCCTCGACCGGCCGATCCATCAAGATCCTTTGGAAGAGATGGTGAAGCCTGGGGACCGAGTCCTTCTCATCAGTGACGACAACACTCGCTCCACCCCCGTTGACCGCATGATTCCTCCTCTTCTCCGGCGACTTAACCGGGTAGGCGTTAGGGATGAGCAGGTCTCCTGCCTCATAGCCCTGGGGACCCACCGCTACATGACAGAGGAAGAAATCGTGGCCAAGGTGGGGCCTGTGGTATTCAAACGCATCAGGGTCTTGAACCATGAATGGCGCAATCCCGATGTCCTTGTGGACCTGGGGACATCCAGCCGCGGCACACCGCTCCAGGTCAACCGACTGGTGGCCGAAGCCCATGTGGTGATCAGTCTGGGCGCCATTGTGCCTCATCACATTCCCGGGTTTTCCGGATCATCCAAGATCATTCAACCCGGCGTGTGCGGTGCCAAAACCACGGCTGAGACCCACATGCTCTCCTGTGAAAGCGGCGGCGACTCCTTCCTGGGATACGAAGACAATCCGGTTCGCCGGGACATGGACGACATGGCCGACAAGGTGGGAATGAAAACCATCTTCAATGTGGTCATGGACACGAACGCTGACGTGGCCGGCTTTTTCTCTGGAGAAATGAGGGCTGCCTTTCTTGAAGGGGTGAAACTGGCTCGCAAGATCTACGGAGTGCACTACCATGAAACACCGGACATTGTTCTTGCAAACTCATGTCCCTGCGATCTGGACTTCTGGCAGTCTCACAAGTCCCAGTACCCTGCGCAACGGATGGTGAAACCCGGTGGTACCATCATCCTCTGCACGCCCGCTCCTGAAGGGGTGAGCCCTGTGCACACAGAACTTCTCGACTTTACCTCCTGGCCTTCCGACAAAATCAAGTCAGCTTATCGTGGTGGAGAGCTCAAGAACGGGGTTGCCTCAGCCCTGGCCATTGCCTGGGCCATGGTACGCGAGAAGGCATCGGTCATTACCTTTTCACCCGGAATTCCACCGGAACACAAAGCAAAGCTCGGCCATACCCATGCCCCCAGCGTTGAATGGGCCATTGAAGAAGCTTTGAGAAGACAGGGTCCTTCAGCCCGTCTCACCGTGCTCACCCACGCGCCCGAGTTGCTTCCCATGGGTCCTGATCTTGCCAAGGAAGTACGATGCTGAGGGTTGCTGTCATCGCAGACGATCTTACGGGTGCTGCAGACACAGGCATTCAGTTCTGCAGGCCTGAGGCGCCTGCCTATCTCCTCGATTTTGATCAGATCCAGTCCTTTCGATTTCCTGAATCGCCTCACTCCCTTTCTCTTTTTACCAACACCCGCAATCTCAAGCCTGAGCAAGCTGGTGAATCGATACGGGCGGTCATCCCGACGATAAAGAACCTAAACCCTGATCTCATCTATAAGAAAACTGACTCCTGCCTGAGAGGCAACATAGGCGCCGAACTGGATGCCCTTGCCGAATCCATGACTTTTGAAGCGAGCTTTGTCTCACCTGCGCTCCCCGCCCAAGGCCGCACCATTCTTCACGATGTTCATTATGTCCACGGGGTTCCTCTCGCTGAGACGGAAATGGCCCGTGATCCTGTTTCACCGGTTTCGGAATCACGCGTCTCGGTTCGTCTCGGCCATCAAAGCCGCCATGAGGTAGCCCGCGTTGATCTAGATATCCTGGAGGGAAGTTCGGAAAAACTTGTTGCCTATATCCAGCAATTGATCCACCAGGGAGCCAAACACCTTGTTTTCGATGCAACGACCCAGAGCCATCTCGACAGGATAGCGAATCTCGCTCTGGCCCATTTCCCAAGGAGCCTCCTGGTCGGATCTGCAGGCCTGGCCTCCAGCCTGTCCGGATTTCTTTTTCCCGGCAGCGCGGGAACCCAAGGCCTGCCGAACCCGGTAGGAAAACGGATCCTCTTTGTTTGCGGATCTGCTTCAGAAGTGCTCAGAGCCCAGATCGAAGAACTCGTGCGATCCTCAGCGTGCTCATCCTATTTCCTTGACCCCCGGGAGTTGGTATCCTCCACAAGAGAGACGAGGATTAGGGAACTGGCCCGAGTTGCTGCCCGCGATCTTGTTTCAGGAAGTGTGGTGCTCAAGTTAAGACCTCCGGGTGTTTCGCCCTTTCCGGCCAATGGGCAGGAAATCCTGATAGGGCTGACCGAACTCGTTCTCTCTGTCATGAATGATGTCAGGCCGGATGGGATTTTTCTTTCAGGCGGAGACACGGCCTTTGCTGTTTGGAATGCGCTTCACGCCGAAGCGCTGCTGCTTGCACAAGAATTGCTGCCCGGATTTGTTCTGGGAACCTTTTGCGGAGGATCCTTTCACGGTCTCCCTGTAGTCACCAAAGCCGGTGCTTTCGGAGCTCCCGGCGCCCTTGCAAGAATCTATGAGACTCTCTCTTCTGGAAAGGATTTGAACCATGGCCCAAGACACTAGACCTCTTTTAGGCATCTCTATGGGCGATCCGGGCGGAATCGGTCCGGAAATCTGCGCCAAGGCATTGAACCTGACTGAACTATTCGGTTTGTGCAGGCCTCTGGTAGTGGGGGATGCCGTCGTCATGGCGGATGCGGTCCGTTTTTTAAAGCTGAACCTCGGCATTCATCGCGTTACTGCACCGGAGGATGGACTTTACTCTCATGGCATGGTGGATGTGCTGGACCTCGCGAACCTGCCTCTGGAAAAACTTCGCCACAAACAGGTCACTCCCGAGCAGGGCAGAGCCTCCTTTGAGTATGTGGCCAAGGTCATTGAGCTGGCCTTGGCAGGCCGCATCCACGGAACCGTCACCTGCCCTATCAACAAAGCCGCCCTCAATGCCGCAGGGTATCACTTTGCAGGCCACACGGAGATCTATGCTGAGCTCACCAAAACCAAGGATTATGCCATGATGCTGGTTGAAGAGAATTTTCGTGTGGTCCATGTTTCCACCCATGTGTCTCTCAGGGAAGCCTGTGAGCGGGTCGTAAAGGCAAGAGTCAAACGGGTGATCGAGCTCACAGCCGATGCCCTGAAGCGCCTAGGCATAGACTCCCCTCGCCTCGGCGTGGCCGGATTGAACCCCCACTGCGGCGAAGGTGGGCTCTTCGGTCACGAAGATGAGAAGGAAATCCTTCCCGCTGTGACCGAGGCGCGTGCTCTCGGCGTGCAAGTGGAAGGGCCTATCCCAGCGGACACCATTTTCTCAAAGATGAAGGGCGGGATGTACGACGCCGTGGTGGTCATGTATCACGATCAGGGTCACATCCCCACTAAGCTCATAGGCTTCCAGTACGATGACAAGACGGGAACGTGGGGACAACTGTCCGGGGTCAACGTGACGCTGGGTCTTCCCATTATCCGCACTTCCGTGGATCACGGCACCGCCTTTGGCAAGGCAGGCGAAGGCCGGGCCAATCCTCAATCCCTGGTCCAGGCGATCCGCATGGCCGCCCACCTGGCAAAAGCTTGACTCCCATCTTTTAGGTGCAAAGCCACCGAGCGCGAGGGGATTGAGGCCTACCAGTCCGGCAGCGTCAAAGAGTTTGAGACAGCTCCATCAAACAGTTTGGGACGACTATCTAAATCTATGAACAGTTTTTAGGCGTTCCCGCCTTTTGCTCGTTTTTCAAGAAGTTCGTTGCGACCCATCTCCAGTTCAACGTGAGATGCATGGTCGCCACCAGCACCAGCAGTATCCCTCCGCCGGCATGCATACCTTCGAAGAAGTCCCAACCCGTCACCTCGGATAACAGGGCTGAAAAGGGCTGGTTCACCATAAGGATCGCCAATATGGGATTCAGTATTTTCAAGACTGCGTTCTTATCCATCTTCGTTTTCTCCTTGTAAGAAACTTGGCTCAAAGGCCATGCAAGATCCCCTCTGTCTCCCCTTTACAAAGGGGAGGACTTATGCTCGGTTTCCCCCTTTCGTAAAGGGGGATCAAGGGGGATTTGAAGCTCCGGGGTCTGAATACTCGTAACTCCTCAAAAGATCGGGTTCGGTTTTTCGATGTTTCCGCTACGGGACCCGTCCTCGTCACCCCCTCGAACCTGAGAGTCCGAAGCTTCCTGGATGGCCTGGATTCCCGTTTTTCAGGAATGATGGAGCCTGCTGTCTCCTCTGAGATCGGAAAGACAAGCGTGAAGCGGGTCCCGTTGCCCGGGACGATCTTCACCTGAATGTGCGCGCCATGCTCTCTAACGGTCCTCTGTGTAATGGCCAGGCCAAGCCCGGTCCCTTGTGCCTTGGTGGTGAAGAATGGGTGGAAGATGCGTTCGAGATTCGCTGCGGGGATCCCTACCCCTTGATCTTCGACCACCAACTTGACTGCGCTCTGGTCACCGTCCACCGAGAGCCGAACCTCTCCTGCCTCCGGAGACGCCTGGAGTGCATTCTGAAGCACATTGACCAGGACTTGCCGGATTTTCTCAGCATCCAGGCTTGCCCTTGTTGTGCCTTGACATTCGCAGATGAGGTGAACCCTGCTGCCTCTAAACTCATTGTGAAGCATCCGCTTTACATCTTCCACAAGAGCACCGACGTCCACCTCTCTTCTTTGGAGCGGAGCGAAACGGCCAAACAAAAGCATGTCCTGCGTCATTTTATCCAGCTTGGCCGACTCGGTATCCACGATCTCAAGATAGGATGCCGCCTTCTTGTCTAAGGAAGGGTTCTCCCGGATACGCCTTATGAATCCTCGGATGGGAATCAGGATGTTCTTCATCTCGTGTGCTACAGAGGCCATGGTTTCTCCCAAAGCGGCAAGCGCTTGGAGTTCTTCGTTGAGGGCTCTCTGGCGCTGCTCTCGATCCTTCAGGATTCCCACAATGGAGCCCACAAGAATGAACAGGAACAATTGCATCACTTCATCATAAAAGAAGACCCGGTGCTGACCCTTGGCAATGATGCTGTAAGGCAGGCAGATAACGGACACAATCGCAGTCGCCAACACTCCACCCCTAAAGCCGAACCATAGAGCTGCCAGGATAATAGGGAAAAAATAGGCGCGACTCACGAGATCTCGAGTCACAGACATGCGCACGGGGAAGAGATAGAGATAGTGAGCCACCGAGATCGCCGCAATCGATCCTGCGATCAGCTTGATCTTTCTTGACCGATCCATTCTTTTCCCCTTTGGCCATGACAAACCTCCTTCATTATGAGTCGGAAAGCTATCATCGGCATTTGAACAGGGGAATGGGGTGAACTGTGTAATTCTGCAGGAAGAGTATAGTATTTTCTGACCGCTTTATCGCGGCAGGCTCTTTTGGATCGAAACGGTCTTCTCGCCTTTTGTTCCCGCTCAAATACTGCCCTTTTGAGCTTCAAATACAGTGTTCCCCCCATAGCCTTTAGGCATCGACCGGCTTATCCTAAGTTATATAGTCGCAAATATTGCTTCAGAAGCCCATTGCGACTCATTGCCAAGATCAGGGTTGATACTCTCCTTTTCGGGCAACCCTGAGAACAGGAAACAGGAGGTGACAAAATATGGAAGCCGCTATTTTGAAAAGAGTGGTAAACGGAGTCAACGTCGATCAACTGTTCAGCACGATCGACCTGATCAAGCAAGAACCTGAAATCGCCAAGTTCAAATTTCGCGCCACCAATAAGTGGGTCCGGGGTACGCACAATCGTGCGACAGTCAAAGATTTTTATGGAGCAGGGCAGGAAGATGACACCCGTGAGTCCATGGTTTTTCACATGGACGAACCCCCTGTCCTTTTGGGAAACAACGAAGGCGCCAATCCGGTGGAGTATCTTCTGGTTGCCCTTTCGGGGTGCCTGACGACAAGCCTGATTGCCCACGGATCGGCCAAGGGAATCCAGATAAAAGGTGTGGAATCCCGATACGAAGGAGATCTGGACCTCCGTGGCTTTGTTGGAATCTCGGAAGACGTCAAGGTCGGATATCAAAACATCCGGGTCTATTTTAAGATTGATGCGGGCATCCCTGAAGCTCAGAAGGAAGAACTCGTGAAGATGGCCCAGAAGTACTCCCCCGTGTTCAACACGGTCTTTAATCAAACACCGGTCTCTGTTCAACTGGATCACTGAGATGATGAGCAGGTGACGGGGATTCCTATCCTCGGCACCTGATCCTGAATCGGCAGGGGGTGATCGAAAAGGAGTTCGCCATGGGGAATATTGATAGTCAACCGGGGGTTCAAGGCATACTGTCCTTCGGCCTTGTCGAAGCACTCCTGGGCCGTCGTTCCAGAAGGTTCTTTAGGGGAGCCGAGATTCCGGACGGTGTATTCGCCTACACATCCCGCCACAAGCCGTTGCCTTTGACCGATCTGGAAAAACTGCTGGTCGTGTCCGCTTGTGGAGGAAACACGTCGTGGCACCACATGATCCACCGCGCCGCTCGATACGCCCCACATCTTTCCAATTACTGCGGAGCCTCCGGTGGCCGGCCTTTGCTACTATCTCCAAAATGGCATTGTCTTTTCCGACGACATCAACCGCCGGGCCATTCCCGGGTTGAACAAGTACCGCGGGCTTGCCAACGTGGACAACCCGCTGCCCCTTACCTTCCTAGATCAATGGTCCTTGGCCGAGCTCACGGTAGAGCTCTCCACCAGTTGTTACGCCGGAGCGCTATTGCTGCAAGCCATGGGGCTGGGAGGGTGGATGTTCAACGGGGTGGACCCCTTTGCCATGCTCGGTGCAAGCGGGGACCCTGAAGTGCCAGGGCTTGGTTTCCGCTATGACAAGGACGAGCGGTGGCCCTATCCGAATCCCACAGGTCTCGAGGGAGTGATGGAGGGTTATTGCCCGCCCCACTTTCCGAATATGCGGGCCGCCCTGGAAGCCTTTTGTGAGCGCAAGTTCGGTCCGGGGGGGCCGTTCCATCCTGACACACCGGGTCCCTGGAAAGCCAGTCGCCTTGTGCGATCCGCCGCCCAAGTCCACGACGACCTTTTCAGAGAGTGCGTGGCGCTGCAGGCCCAGTATGTGTACGACACGTTCGGAAAATTTCCAGGCACTGTGCCCTCCATGTTTGTCATCATGTACCTGCAAGCGCACCACTTGGACCTGGACTTCTACGATATCTTCTACCGCCCTGGCGCCTATTTAAAGACCCACGATCAACACCTGTCTGAGTGGCATCCCGAAGTTCCAGCTTGAGACCCTACTGCTTTGTTCCTTTATCCCGCCCCCTGCTTTTTCTGTGCGCATACACACCCATCCCGGCAAACCCTTTCCTCAGGGCCATGTCCCTTGACCTGGATCATGAACCTAATGTAAAGGGAATTAAGCCAGACAAGGGCTTTTGAAGAATTCGAATCCATTTGTGACAGTGCCGTGTTTAGAATGGTCGATGGAGGGAAAGGATGATGGAGAGGAAAAACCTGAAAGCCAGGCTCACCGCCCTGCACAACCGTCTGGAGGAACTCACGCTGAAAAGTTCCGGCCTGCCAGCGGAGCAAAACAGCGGGGTTGTGAAGATTCTTGAAGAGCTCGAGATGATTCTGCAAGACCTCCACCGGGCGAGCGACGAATTAATCCTCCGAGAAGACGGCGTGGAGCGACGCTCTTCTTTTCCTCAGCTGAATCCCAATCCGGTGGTCGAGGTGGATTTGACCGGCCACATATACTACCAGAATCCGGCTGCAGAGAGGCTTTTTCCTGATCTGCGAACAGCCGGCCCTTCCCATCCATGGCTCCAGGGGCTGGAAAAGCTTGGCGAAATCTTCGATCAGGGCAAGAGGCTTTCCCATGTTCGCGAGATAAAAGTGGGTGACCTCTGGTTTCAACAGTCCTGTTACTTTGTGCTAGAAGACAAGCGGCTCAGGATATACGGCCTGGACATCACCGAACAAAAAGAGACTGAAGAGGAATTGCGGAAGACCAGCCGGCGCCTTAAGGGTATCATGGAAAGCATCAGCGACGGGTTCTTCGCTCTCGACAAAGACCTGACCGTCACGTATTTCAGCACCCATGCCGCAAGGCTTCTAGGCAGAAAGAAAGGGGACGTGCTAGGCAAAAAGCTTTTCGACGCCTTCCCCGAAGCAAAGGGTTCGATTTTTGAAGAGAGGTACACCTCTGCCCTCCGGGAAAACAAATTTACCTCCTTTGAAACATACTTCAGCGTGAAGCCTTTCGAAAACTGGTACGATGTCCGGGTTTATCCTTTCGAAGATGGCATCTCCGTCTTCTTTCAAATCATCACTGAGCGTCAACAAGCGGAGCAGGCGCTTAGAAGGAGCATAGAAAAATTTCAGCTTCTCTCAGAGACAGCAAACAAACTTCTCGCCGCTGAGTCTCCTCAGGAAATTGTGAACGACCTGTGCCGGAAGGTCATGGCTTATCTGGGTTGCGACGCTTTCTTCAATTTCCTCGTCCACGAGGATCTGCAGCGCCTTCATCTGAATGCGTTTGCCGGCATCCCTGAAGAAGCGGCCAAAGAGATTCAGTGGCTGGACTTTGGGGTAGCCGTGTGCGGGACAGCCGCCCGGGATGCGCGTCGAATTATCGCAGAACATCTTCCAACCACCCCGGACCCGCGCACAGAACTCATAAAGTCTTTCGGCATCAAAGCTTATGCTTGTCATCCTCTGTTTGCTCGGGGTCGCGTCATTGGAACCCTATCCTTCGGCACCCGCTCCAGGCTGACCTTCACAGACGAGGAAATCTCGCTGATGAAGACCGTGGCGGATCAGGTGGCTATCGCCATGGAGCGTCAAGGGCTCTTGGTGTCCGTTCAGGAACGTGCAGAGCAACTGGAAATTCATGTTCACGAAAGAACTTCGGAGCTGCAGAGAGTTACGGAACTGCTGGAACGGATCTTCTCCAGCATCGGGGTCCTCATTGCTTACATGGATAAGGATTTCAACTTCATCCGTGTCAACCGGGCCTATGCGGAGTC
>CAZOLJ010000066.1:0-25351 GCA_964580575.1 uncultured Desulfobacteraceae bacterium | reverse complement strand
GAGTATACACCGATTTGTCATTTTGTTTCGCCGCGGAGCGGCTTCGTCCAACAACGGGATGGACAAGGATGCGCGGAAAAAACGCCCTCGCACCTGTCAGCCCGACCGTTGGCCCAAAATCGATTTGACAAGGTCTATAATGTGGATTATCGTAGCTATAAAAGGCCACATTGTAGAGATCTCCTATGAGAACTGTCCAGATGACCCTTGATGATGACCTTGTGAAAGCCGTGGACCGAGTTTCAAAGGAACTCCGCACAAGCCGTTCTGCTTTCGCAAGAAAGGCACTCCGTGACGCGCTTGCCCGCCACAAGCTCGAACAACTCGAACGCAAGCACCGCCGGGGGTATGAACAGCATCCGGTTGCAGCCAACGAGTTTTCGGTTTGGGAAAGCGAACAGGCTTGGGGTGACGAATGAAGCACGGTGAAATACGTTGGTATAGGTTCGTACCTCCTGATAAGAAACGGCCCATTCTCATCCTGACACGCGATTCCGTGTTGCAATATCTTGGGGAGGTTACTGTCGCTCCCATCACAACCACCGTCCGCAATATTCCTTCCGAGGTCCTTCTCTCCAAAGCCGACGGCCTACCCCAAGCTTGCGCTGTGAATTGCGACCACCTGCAGACTGTTTCAAAAGCGAAAATAGGACCGGTGATCACGGCGTTGCCTCCGTCAAAGATGATTGAAGTGGGACGGGCCATTCGTTTTGCCCTCGATATATAAAGCAAGAGCGGCCAACCTGCCGCTTCAGTGGACGGGCTTTAAGAAAGCCCGCCCCTGAGCAGCTCGTTGGGCGCCGGACGAACTTGACAGGCCGTGAGCGGTTGGATATACTCTGGATATCCGTTGGAGGTGTCCACATGGTCACGAGAATCCAAAAATGGGGAAACAGCCAGGGGTTGCGGCTTGCTAAACGGGTGTTGGAAGACGCGCGGCTTGCCGTAGGTGACGACGTAGACGTCACAGCACGGGACGGCCTGATTGTTATTGCTCCAGCAAGACGCATTCGCGGCAGGCAGAGTCTAAAAGAACTGGTGTCACGCATACCCAAGGGCTACAAGGCCAAAGAAACGGTTTGGGGCGAACCAGTTGGCAGAGAGGCCTGGTAGATGAGAGCATTCGTTCCCAGGAAGGGGGACTTCATCTCCGTCACCTTCGACCCCCAGTCGGGTCATGAGCAAAAGGGACGCCGTCCTGCTCTGGTGGTAAGCAATACCCTATTCGATGAACAAACCGGTCTTGCCATTGTCTGTCCTCTGACCACCACTCATCGAGGATACCCTTTTCATGTAGCCGTCCTTGGGAATCCGGATGTCAAGGGGTTCGTGATGGTTGAGCAGGTCAAGTCAATCGATTACCGCGCACGGCAGGCCAAGTCGATTGGAAGGGCCTCGGAGGATCTGCTCGACGAAGTCTTGTCGATCCTTGATGCCTGTATTTATTGAAGGCCGAACCCCTCACTTCAGCCGACGCGAAACCCGCGCGGCTGATTTCGTCGTTGGGGTGCGAAATGGAAAGGAATGGACATGATCAGAAAGTATATTGAGACAGCGATGGAGCACGCCAAATACGAAATTCTCCAAGACGATGGAACGTATTACGGTGAGATTAAAGAATGCCCCGGCGTCTACTCGAATGCTCCGACTCTGGAGAAGTGCAGGAATGAGTTGGAGGAAGTTCTGGAGGAATGGATTCTGTTTCGTGTGTATAAGAATCTGCAAATACCTCCGATTGACAACACCGAAATCAAGATCAAGAAGCAAACGGCTGCCTGATGCCGCCCTTTGGTCCGATCAAGCGGTCCGACTTAATCAAGTCCCTTCGGAAATGGGGCTTTGATGGCCCCTATTCCGGAGGGAAGCACCCTTTCATGGTCAAAGGAGATCTCACTCTGACTATTCCCAATCCACATCAGAAAGACATTGGAAGGGAGTTCTTGATCAGAATACTTCGTCAAGCTGGAATATCCAAGGAAGAATGGGAAAGGCTCTAGCCCTTCACTGCAGCCGACGCGAAACCCCCGCGGCTTATCTCCAACGTTATGCGCAGTGAATAGAATGACGAGCATGAACATTGAAGCGATCGATCATATTGTGCTGACTGTCAAAGACATAGATAAATCCTGCGCATTCTATGCGCTGGCCCTCGGTATGAGCGTCACGACATTTGGCGCTGGCCGAAAGGCTTTGTCCTTTGGGAAGCAGAAGATCAATTTGCATCAATACGGAAAGGAATTTGAACCGAAAGCCAAAAGGCCTACTCCTGGATCTGCCGACCTCTGTTTCGTGACAGCTGTACCCGTTTCGCAGGTCATTGAACATCTCAGAGCCATCGGTGTGGAAGTTCTGGAAGGCCCAGTTCCGCGAACAGGCGCGGTGGGTGCACTCACCTCAGTGTATTTCCGGGATCCAGACGGGAATCTAATCGAGGTCTCGAACTATGCTGGCGCATAACACGGCGCTCCAGCCCACGTCGGGCAGCGATGCGGCCTTCCTCGGCTGACCTTTGCGTTCGAGCAAAGGAATTAATGGAGTATTCATGATCGAGCCCAGCCGGCGTTTCTGGGAGATATTCTTTGAGGTCTACGAAGCCCTTCCCAGGCAGGGGCCGGGCAATCGTGATTGCGCCGCAAGAGCTCTCCGCCTTTGCGGAGGACTTCCCCGTTCACCCGTGATCCTCGACCTGGGCTGCGGAGTAGGCGGGCAAACGTTACAACTCGCCGAGCTCACGTCGGGTTCCATCATAGCGATCGACAGCCATGCTCCGAGCATTGAACGTCTCAAGGAGACACTCGCCGTGCGCGGTCTTTCGCAACGAGTTCAGGCGCACGTTGGCGATATGGCTCATCCAGAGCAGTTGCCGGATAGTTTCGACCTCATCTGGTCCGAAGGCGCGCTCTACAACCTCGGGATCGGGAACGCCCTGCGCGTATGTCATGGGCTGCTGCGCCCCGGTGGCTACCTTGCTTTCACCGACGCGGTCTGGCGCAAGGAAAACCCACCACCCACAGTCAAGGCAACCTTCGATCCAGACTACCCGACCATGGGATGGTTGGACGATGTTGTGGCGGCGATACAAGACTGCGGATTCGAGCTAGTTGGGCACTTCACCCTCCCTGACGAAGCGTGGTGGGGCGATTTCTACACTCCTATGGAGATTCGCATTGCCGAATTACGTGGCAAGTACGCCGACGATGTTGAGGCCTCGGCCATACTCGATAAACTCGCCGAGGAGCCCCAAATGCATCGCGGCTACTCCGACTTCTACGCCTATGAGTTCTTTGTGGCACGCCGTCCTCTTGCACAGTCGCGGCCTGAGCAGTAGCTCGCCTAACCAAGATCGTTTTGCCGAATCTTGTAAGGGCGTCTGAAGCAGCGATTATTAATGGGTCGTCTTTTCTTGGAATTGTGCCAAAAAGGAGTGCACCCATATACTCTGCTACAAAAGCGGCTCTACACGCCTTTTCCAAGTCTCTTCGCTATCAACTACAGGGTACTCGTGTTAAAGTGTTTGAGATCATTACGCCGCTTGTTGATACTGACATGACTAGGGGGCGCGAGGACGATGCCGGTAAAATGTCGCCAGACATCTTGGCAAGAGAAGTCATCCGAAAGATAGAAATGGACGATTACGAGATCAAACCTGGGCGAACGAAACTCGTACTACTTCTCAACAGGGTCTTTCCATCGCTGGTCCAGAAAGTGGTCGGAAAGAGATAGGATTGAATCTGTGCTCACTGAACCCGGCAGGTTGCGCGGGCGGCTGTACCGCAGGATAGGCCATTTTAATAATGGGTCTTCTCCCAATAACCTCCCCATTAATCACCTGGAACAAAAGGAAGCCGTTATGGCAGTTGGTTGGTCTCGCGATGGGTCGGTGCAGGAACAAATAGATGCCAAAGTGGAATCCGAAGTCCCATTAGCGAAAAGCCGATTACCGCATGGCGAAAGCTTGACTCATTGTGAGGAATGCGAGGTTGCCATACCTGAAGCGCGCCGCAAAGCAATGCCTTGAGTTCGATATGGTGTCAGAGGTCCAACAGAACTCGAAAAAAGGCAGAAGACCGTCACCCTATACAATCGACGCGGTAGCAAAGACGGTCAACTAATGTAAATTCCTCCTAACGAGTCCATGGCTCTACCCGAAGCCTGAGAAAGGGGTCCAGTTGACGGCTTCCAATCCGGCGGACACGGAGGCCTTCCTAGGAACACAAGGGTACCTATGGGATACGCAAAGCGATATGTTCCTGTGCTTCGTGGGCTCGGTCGTTGCGCTCATTCTACTCTCGAAATTGCACAACAGGGATCTGTCAGGAGTTCATTGAATAAACCGGAGGAGTGGAACAGGGGCAGCGTGTCGTCACGACCGGTCCGTATGCCATCGTCCGGCATCCCATGTACCTCGGAGTGCTCGTCATGTTCCTCTTCACGCCGGTGGAGCTGGGCTCCTGGTGGGCGGTGATCTCCGCCTTGCCGCTGCTCGCTGAGGGGCTCAAGGGATACAGGGAGTACACTCAAATCACCAGATACCGGCTGATCCCCGGTGTAGGGTAGCTGTTCGCTCTGGAGATCAATGGCACGAACCCCTTCGAATCTTGTTTTGATTGGAATGCCGGGCTCAGGCAAGAGCACCGTTGGAGTGATCCTCGCGAAGAAGACATCACGCGACTTTGTGGATACGGACCTTCTGATTCAGAAATCACAAGGACGGAAGCTGCAGGACATCGTTGATCATGACGGATACGCTGCCCTCCGAAAGATGGAGGAGAGTGTCCTACTCGACCTTTGCGTCCACAACCATGTCATCGCCACGGGTGGCAGCGCAGTCTACAGTGATCCGGCAATGGCTCATCTCAAGTCAGATGGTTTGGTCATCTTTCTCGATGTGGATCTGGCAACGCTGGAATCAAGGATTCGCGATTTCAGCACGCGAGGTCTTGCAAAGCGACCGGAGCAAAGCTTACCCGAGCTGTTCGACGAGCGGTTTGGGCTCTATGCAAAACACGCGGGCATTACGATCAAATGCAGCCGAATGACTCAAGAGGATGTCTGTGCGAGGATCCTTGAAGAAACGGAAAGCTAAGATCCATATTGCAGGGGACGGCGAAAAAGCGGGCGGCCCCCGGACAGCCTTTCTACCCTGAAAGGAGTCACTGGTTTTTCGAGGCTGACCGAGAAGAGGCCTAAAGTCCCAGAGCCGCAGAGCTCGCATGGGGACGAACCGTCCGGTTTCTTCGGAAGAATCTCAAGGGATGAGATCTTTCGAGGAGGGTACCGAAAAGAGGAACAGCGCATCATGTCTTTCGACGTCATGTTTATTGTACTGTTTGCGGCGTTGCTGCATGCCGCGTGGAACGCCTTCATCAAGTCGGGGGACAACAAGCTTGTCGAGACCACCCTTCTTGTGACGGGTGGAGGCGTGATCGCCGGCGCGGTTCTCCCTTTTGTGCCGGCGCCTGAACAAGCCAGTTGGTTTTTTTTGGCGGCGTCGGTCGCCATCCACTGTGCCTACTTCAGCCTGGTCGCCCTTGCCTATCGAACGGGACAGTTGAGCTTTGCTTATCCGGTCATGCGAGGGTCCGCTCCCCTATTCACAGCGATTCTGACCGTTTTCGTTGTCGGGGAACCGATTGGCGACGGCGGCTGGTTGGGAATCCTCCTGTTGTGCGCGGGGATTCTGTGGCTCGCGCGGGATGGATGGAGATCGGCAGACAGCCAGAAGCACTCGCTGGCCTTTGCACTGCTCAACGCCGTTGTCATTGTGGCATACACGATTGTGGACGGGCTCGGAGTTCGTGCGTCCCAGCACGCGTGGAGCTATGTGCTCTGGCTGTTCTTTTTGAATATGTTTCCTCTCCTCGCTATTGGGGTGGCAAGCAATGCGAGGGCGGTCCTCTCTGTGCCCGTCAGGGGGTGGGTTAAGGGATTTGCCGGCGGTTTCTGCAGCCTCTGCGCTTATGGTCTGGCTCTCTGGGCCATGACGCAAGCTCCTATCGCGCTGGTGGCGGCGCTGCGTGAAACCTCCGTGCTTATCGGCACAGCTCTGGGGGCGCTCCTGTTGAAAGAACGCTTCGGTCTCAACCGATGGCTCGCGGCGACACTGATCACAGCAGGAGCCGTTGCAATGAAAGCCTTGTGAAGGACGGAGTTCGGCGTCCCAGGACATCCCCTTTGATGTCTCCGTGGACGATATGGTACTTGTGGGCAAAGCCGTTCCCCTCCAGGACCTGGAGAAAAATGCGGATCCCTCGCTCTACGGAGAGGGCGCCTTAATGATGACCTTTCGCTTGAGGGTAATGTCTCTGGCAAGATAAAGTTCGCCCCTCCCGCCTCTCTCAAGGCGCTGCCCAACAACATAATCTTCGATTTGCTGTCCTGGTTGGAATTCGGGTGCAGCCAAGAAAAGGTCCCCCGCGCATCAGATTGTGGTCAAAGCCTCGAATGAAGGGCAAGCTCTGTGAGAGACCGGGGACGTCAGTAGCTCTCCTTCAAGAACCCTCGAACCTCGGCGTACTTGTCCGGAGCCACCACGAGGAGATGGTCTTCGATTCTTCCTTCATCCATGTATTCGCTCAGAAAGAATTCCTTTCCGTCCATCTTGTAGATCTTGCCGCCTGCTGCTTCGAGGATCACGGCTCCCGCAGCCAGATCCTTGTAGGACTCGCTGCCGAGAACGGCCGCCTCGGCGCGCCCCATGGCCACGTAACAGATGTGGGCGGCGGTGCAGCCCAGGGAGTGGATCTTGCCCGGGAAACGGCATTGATACCGCTGGTGAAACCGCGAATAGGTCAGGAGGAGGCTTTCATCGTTGATCTCTTCCTGAGAGGAAACATGGATCTGCTTCTGTCCCCACATGGCCTTGTGCCCGGCCTGGGCGCGGAAAAGATCTCCTGTGACCGGGAGATGAAAAATACCGAACACGGGCCAGTAGTTCTCGAAAAGCGCAACCGACGTGCCCCACACCGGGATTCCTGCCTGAAAGTTGGCGACCCCGTCCAGAGGATCGTAGATCCACAGGTACCTCTTTGCCCCGTGAGTGTACCCGTCGTCGCCCCGGTCGCTCTTGTAGACCTTGTGATCCGGAAAACGGGCAAAAAGCCGGTCCTGAAAGAATTCCCTCAGTTGAAGCTCCGCCTCGGTCACGAGCCCTTCATCGAATTTCACGTCCTTTTGCCCTCTGCCGTAAAAGGACAGGGCTTTTTCTCCGCAATGGTGGATCACGTCGATCGCGAACTTCAACAGATCGTCGATTGGCTCATGTCCCGAACTCACTTTTTCCTTTCCTCGCTTTATTGTCACGGCTTTCCCTCTCTCATCAGGTTCATTCATGAATGCTCAGAATCTTCCCATCCTGTGCAAGTAATGATATACGACGATTCCCGCGGCAGTGGAGAGATTCAAACTCCGAACCTTTCCCCAAATGGGAATTCGGTAACACGGATACGCTTCCCTGATGGCCAGGGGAAGACCAACCGTCTCCTTGCCGAAGAGCAGATAATCGCCTTGATGAACGATAGCTTTCGGATAGTCCTCGGACGCATGGCTGCTGAAGGCGATGAGCCGCCCTTGTTCCTTGCTCTCCAGAAACGCTTCGAAGCTTTGGTGATGACACAGATCGATCTCAGACCAGTAATCGAGCCCTGCCCGCTTCAAGTGTTTGTCGTCCACCCTGAAACCCAGAGGGTGAATCAGGTGGAGGCGAAGCTCTGCTGCCCCGCACAGCCTGGCGATGTTGCCCGCATTCGCCGGGATCTCGGGCTGGTGCAGAACCACGTGAAGATAAGGCCTCGTTCGAATCATGCGGTCGCTCTGCGGTTTTCAATGAACTCCTTGATCTCCTGCATGATCGGGCCGTCCTCGCGCCACAGACTGCAGCTGTTCAACAGATAGGACAGTCCCTCAATTTCCTCCAGCGAGGCGGGCGGCGGTGCGGGCTTTCTCATCTTCTGGGTCCAATACCCGTGAAGAGCCTCCTGCACCATGACGATCAGGAGATGGGTCAGGTGGGCACATCCCTTCACCCCTCCGATGAGCTTGTGGACTTTTTCTCCGAATCCGCTCTTGATCTTGAGACCGATGATTTTCTTAACGCTCTCCCGGGTGGTGGTGCAGAGCGGGACCGGGACATGCGGCATCTCCGCTTCCGCGTCAAGAATCCGCAGCGGGAGCCCCCCGACCAGAAGGCGTATGATCATGTGGTGGACCACGCCTTTCTCGCTCCTCTGACCCGAAAGCTCGTAGATGGGCCTGAAGCGCTCATCCCTCAACGTGCCCTCCACCACCACCTTCTCGCCGTCCAGAGCATAGGTGCTCATGTCCAGGACTCTCTGATGGATTCGGTTCTGCTTTTTGATTGCGTCAACCAGGGTCATGAGATCTCTTGTTCCTTTTTTTCAGTCAGGTTTTCCATATTGTCAGATGATATTCCCCCTCCCCTAACCCCTCCCACCCTGGGGACGGCGCCCATTAGAACGAACGGAGAGAGCCGCAGTCGGGACACTGCCAGTTGACTCCGCTGCACGTGAACCCCCACAGGTTCTCCTCCATGCAGGTGTTGCAGATCTGGAAACCGCAGGAACAGGTCCAGCAAAAAGGCTGCTCCTTCCCGCAGCAACTGCACCGGTAAGACTCTTTTCTCCGTTCTTTCCGTTGACGGGGTTTCTCTTCCATGGACCGACCCGGAACGCACTCAGACAGTCACATCCATCATCGGCAGCACGCAGGCCTGGTCACTGACCAGGACCATGGCCCTGATTCCTGACAGGGCCTTTTTCGAAGCCTGAATCGCCTTTTGGGGATGATTGTTCATCTCGCTCAAGTGGGCCAGGACCACCGTGCTCAACGCATGGTGACAGAGCGTCTTCAACAGTCCCCCGGCCTGATCATTGGACAAATGCCCTTCAGGCCCCTTGATCCGCCTCTTGAGCTCCGGGGGATAAGGCCCTTCGTCCAGCATCCTCTCATCGTGGTTGAACTCCATGACCAGTGCATGGCACCCTCGCAGCCGGTCCTCGACCACAGGGGTGCTCCGCCCGAGATCCGTGATGATCCCCAGCCTTGCGCCGTCCGTGTGGACCACGATCCCAACCGGGTCCGCTGCATCATGGCACTTGGTGAAAGTCTCAATGCAGAGGCCGTGAAGGGCGATGGGATGACCCGTTTGGAAAACGACGGGCTTTGAAAGATTTCCCAGGGTTTTCAGTGCCCTTTTCAAGGTCAACCGGTTGGCGTAAACGGGCAGGTCGAAGCGCCGCGCAAGGGGGCCGGCGCCGCGGATGTGATCGATGTGCTCGTGGGTCAGGAGGATGGCGTCCAGTCCGGCCGGGTCAATCCCGGCCTCCTCCATTCGCCGGATCAACTCCTCACCGCTCAAGCCCGCGTCAATCAAGATCCTCGCCCCTGCGGCTTCCACATAACACGCATTCCCGCTGCTTCCCGAGGCAAGAACTGAGAATCGCATGGCCGATGTTTTCAATCGAGCATCCTTTCACTCCACTCCACTGTGGCCGAACCCTCCCTCACCTCTCGCGGTGGTTTCGAGCCGGTCCACCTCCAGGACCTCTGCACGGGAAATACGGGTGACGACCATCTGGGCAATGCGATCGCCCCTCTTGATGACCAAGGGAACCTTGCCCCAGTTGATAAGCACAAGGCCGATCTCGCCCCGGTAATCCGAATCAACGGTGCCGGGCGAATTGACCATCCCGACCCCGTGCTTCAAGGCCAATCCGCTTCTCGGCCGGATCTGGGCTTCATAGCCCGCGGGAAGAGAGATGGCCAGCCCGGTTGGAACCAGTCTGATGTCGCCCGGATGAAGGGTCAGTTCCCCGCGCACGGCAGCCCGCAAATCCAGTCCCGAGGCGCCCTCCGTTTCGTAGGAAGGCAGGGCCATATCCTGGTTTCCTTCAAGGCGCATCACCCTGACGGTCACATGGTCCGGAGAGTCACTCATCCCTTTCTTCTCGAAAACCTTCATTTACCCAAAGGACACGTTGTTCAGGTCCAGCCTGTCTCTGTCCAGGGGCCCGAGCGTCACCAGGGAGACCGAATCTTTTGCAAAGGCCTGAATCGCCACCTCCACCACCTGATCCACCGTCACCTTCTGAAGATCCGCCACCACTTCGTCGTAGGAGATGTACCGGCCGAAGATCCCCTCGTTCTTTGCAAGGCGGATCATTCTGGTGTCCGTGTTTTCGGAACCCAGCAAAATCCCTCCGATGAGGTGCTCCAAGGTGGCATCCAGATCGGACTTGGAAACATCCCCTGTCTGGATCTTCCGGATCTCCTTCTTGATCACTTTGAGAGCTCGGTTCACCTCCTTGGGATCCGTGGCCACATAGATGCCGAGCATGCCGGCGTCGATGTAAGACGACACAAAGGAAAAAACATTGTAGGCCAAGCCTCGTTTCTCGCGGATCTCCTGGAAAAGCCGCGAACTCATGTTGCCGCCGAGGATCGCGTTCAGCACGGCCCCGGCGAACCGAAGGTCGTTTGACAGATGCGGGCCGTTGCCTCCCAGGCAGAGGTGGACCTGTTCGAGATCCTTGGGGTGGCACGAGACGCCGAAATGACCGCTCGGAGCCGAGCGCACCGGAGCTTCGGTCGCCACGGGTAGCGACTCAAAGAGAGGTTCCAGATAACGGACGAGACTGTCGTGTTCCACATGGCCAGCAGCCGCCACAATGATCCGGCCGGGAGTGTAGAAGCGCCTCATGTGGCCGAGGACCGTCTTTTTGTTCATGGCGGCAACCGTAGCCGGCGTGCCTATGATGGGCATTCCCAGAGGATGGTTCAACCAGAAGAACCCGTTGAAAAGCACATGGACCTGCTCGTCCGGAGTATCCTCCAGCATGTTGATCTCCTGGAGGATCACCTGTCTTTCCTTGTTCATGTCCTGGGGATCAAAAAGGGAATTCAGGAAGATGTCGGAGAGGATGTCGGCAAGCGTCTCAAGGTGCTTGTGGAGCACCCGGGAGTGGAAGCAAGTGGACTCTGCGCCGGTGAAGGCGTTGGAAAACCCGCCGATGGCGTCCAGTTCCTTCGCGATCTGAAGACTGTTTCGCGCGCGAGTCCCCTTGAACGTCATGTGCTCGATGAAGTGGGAGATCCCGTTTTCCTCCTCCACTTCATCCCTGGAGCCCACGTTCACCCAGATACCCAGAGACACGGAACGGAAATGCTCCAACCTTTCAGAGACAATCCGGATCCCGTTTTTGAGAACCGTCTTATGATACATCGTTCAGGCTTTCACCCAGCGCGGCTTTCCGGGACAGGGCAATTCTTCCGTTCTTGTCGATGTCCAGGACTTTGACCAGGACCTCATCTCCCTCTCTCAGGATGTCCGTCACCTTGTTCACCCGCTCTTTGTCCAGCTGGGAGATGTGAATCAGGCCGTCGGTCCCGGGCAGGATCTCGACGAAAGCGCCGAAGTCCATGATCTTCCTGACCTTGCCCTTGTACAGCTTGCCCACTTCCGCTTCCTGAACAATCCGGCCGACCATCTCGATCGCCGCCTTTGAAAGGTCTCCGTCAGGGGAAGCGATCATGACCCGTCCCTCGTCGTCCACATCAATCTTGGAATCCGTGGCCGCGCTGATTTCCTTGATGACCTTGCCCCCGGGCCCGATCAGAAGCCGAACTTTATCGGGTTTGATCTGGAGGATGGTGATCACGGGCGCATACTGGGAAACCTGGATCCTCGGCTTGTTGATCGCAGCGTTCATCTTGTCCAGGATGTGCAGCCTGGCCTGCCTGGCCTGCTCCAGGGCCGTTTGCATGACCTCGCGCGTGACCCCGTCGATCTTGATGTCCATCTGAAGGCCCGTGATACCGCCCGCCGTCCCCGTCACCTTGAAATCCATGTCTCCGTAGTGGTCTTCATCGCCGATAATGTCCGTCAGGATGACCGTCCTGCTGCCGTCGGAAATCAGGCCCATGGCCACGCCGGCCACCGGTTCCTTGATCGGGACCCCTGCATCCATCAGGGAGAGGGAGCCTCCGCACACGCTCGCCATGGACGATGATCCGTTGGACTCCAGAATCTCGGAAACCACCCGCACCGTATATTGGAACTCTTCCTTGGGAGGAAGCACCGGCACCAGGCTTCTGTGGGCCAGGGCTCCGTGGCCGATGTCCCTGCGGCTTGGGCCTCCTAATCTCTTGGCCTCTCCCACCGAATAGGGGGGGAAGTTGTAGTGGAACATGAAGGGTTTGAATCGGAGGCCGTAAATCGTCTCCATCCTCTGCTCGTCCATCTCCGTACCCAGGGTGGTCAGCACGAGCGCCTGGGTTTCACCCCTGGTGAAGAGGGCTGAGCCATGAACTCGGGGGAGCACGCCGACCATGCACTCGATGGGCCTCACCTCGGTGAAGCTCCGTCCGTCGATTCGCCTCCCCTCTTCCAGGATCATTCGGCGAACCAGGTCCCTCTCGAGTTCCGAGAGCATCTCCTTGATTTCCGACTCCCTTCCCTCTACCTCCGCTGCCAGAGCTTCCAGAGTCCTGGTCACGGCATTCTCTCTTTTATCCTGTCTTTCCTTTTTGTCGGCAGTTCTCGATGTCTCCTGGAGAAGGGGAAGAGCGAGTTCCCTGATCTTCGCTTCCAGAGCCGCGTCTCTCGGCACAGGAGCAACGTCTCTCTTGGGTTTTCCGACCGCTCTGCGGATCTCCTCCTGCATGTCGAGGAGGGGCTGGAGCGCCTCATGTCCGAAAAAGACCGCATCGATCATTTCCGACTCGGAGACGAAGTTTCCGCCTCCTTCGACCATGACCACGGCGGATCGAGTTCCCGCCACAATCACCTGGATGTCGCTTTCCTCCTGCTCGGAGAGCGTGGGGTTCGCCACAAGCTTTCCCCCCACTCTAGCCACCCGGACCGCTCCCACCGGTCCGCGGAAAGGAATGTCCGAGACTTCGAGGGCTGCAGAAGCCCCTACCAGCGCGAGCACATCCGCCTCGTTCTCCCGGTCTGTAGAGAGCACCGTGGCAATAATCTGGGTTTCGTAATAGTAGTTATCCGGGAAAAGAGGTCTCAACGGCCGGTCAATGAACCTGGCGACCAGGGTCTCCCTTTCGCTCGGCCTCCCCATGTCCCTTCGAAAATAGTTGCCGGGAATCCTCCCCCCCGCGTAGGACATCTCCTGGTACTCGACCGTTAGAGGTAGAAAATCCACGCCTTCCCTGAGTTCGTTGGTTGCCACCACGGTGACCAGCACCACGGTCTCTCCCAGGGTAACCACGGCAGAGCCACTGGCCTGTTTGGCGATCCGGCCAGTCTCAATATGCATCATCTGCCCATTCATTTCCCTTGATGCACTCTTGATCATGTGTACTTCCGTCCTTTCCATAAAGTGAGACAAAGGATCCTTCGGCCCGGGCCTGCCTCAGGACCGTCTTCTCCGTTGAACCGATCCTACTTCCTCAGGCCGAGTTCTTTGATAATAGACACATATCTTTGCTCGTCCGTTCTCCGCAGATAGTTGAGCAGCCGTCTCCTCTGACCGACCAGTTTCAGCAACCCTCTTCGAGAATGGTGATCCTTTTTGTGGGTCTTGAAATGCTCCGTCAGCATGTTGATGCGGTTGCTCAGGATGGCCACCTGGACCTCCGGAGAACCCGTGTCTTTCTCATGCAGCTTGAATTGATCGATGATCTCTTTTTTTGCTTCTGCTTTGAGCACCACTTTGCATACCTCCTTTAGATTAGAATCGAGCTTTGTTCTGCCCCTACGCGCCCTCAGACAAAGACTCGCGAAACGCTGAGTCGACTTTTTGCGCGGGGCTCGCAACGCACAAGGGCTACCAGATCCGCGCCGTTCACGAGTTTCACATCTTCCTGAGGGAAAGGCGCTTTCTTTCCAAGTTCCTCCCATACGGGCTGGTACCCTCTTCGCACCCGGAGGGCGGTGTTTTCATCCACCTCCACTTCCGTGAAGTGGGGCAGCGCATACCGCACGGGGACGATTCTTCCTTTCACCATCTCTGCGGCGGCTCCCATGTCTCCGGAGCCTAGGGCGTCCTCCACCCGATAAGGCCCGATGGCCGTTCGCCTAAGGGTTTTGAGGTGGGCCCCCACCCCCAGCGCCCTTCCAAGGTCCGCCGCGAGGGTACGAACATAGGTCCCTGAAGAGCAAACCACCCTGAAGGTGACATCCGGGAGATCCAGCGACAGGATGGTCCACTCCCTGATCCTCACCCGTCGCTTCTCCAGGTTCACCGGCAACCCTTCTCGCGCCAGCGAATAGGCCCTCTTCCCCTGAACCTTCAGAGCCGAGAACGACGGGGGCGTCTGCTCCGTCTCACCCACAAAGGCTTCGGCTCTTTCCCTGACAAGCTCCGGATCGAGCTTCGGAACAGGCTTCACGTTCGTGACCCGGCCTGTTCGGTCCAGGGTGTCGGTTTCAGTCCCAAGGGTCAGGGTTCCGAGGTACGTTTTATCCCCGGCCATGAGGTAGGGCGAGAGTTTTGTCCCCTGCCCGATCAGAACCAGCAGCAGCCCCGTCGCAAAGGGATCGAGCGTTCCGGCGTGGCCGACCTTGCCGACTTGGAGGAGCTTCTTGACTTTGCTCACGACACTGAAGGAGGTTTCACCTTCCTCCTTGTCCACGATCAGCACGCCGTCACAGGTTTCAACCACACTTCTCCCCTACGTCTCAGGACCGGAACATTCTTCTGTCTTCAGCCTCTGGAAGAGCTTTTCCATGTGGTCCCCTTCGGCCAGAGACGGGTCATGCTTGAAGACGATGTCCGGCACGTACTTGAGATCCATGCGGAGGCCGATTTCTCGCTTGATGAACCCCGTGGCGCTCTCCAGTCCCTTTTGCGCCTCCATGATCTCCTGCTCACTCCCGATGAGACTATAGAACACCTTGGCGTAGCGAAGATCTTTGCTGACAGCGATTCCCGTGACCGTTGTCTTCTTCACTCTCGGATCCTTGACTCTGGTCATCAGCAGATCCGCAATCTCTCTGAGGATCAGATCGCCGACTCTGTCGGCTCTTCTGCCCGGCAACATTCCTGTTTTCCCTCACTTCAACGCGCAACCGCAACCCACAAGGTTCTACGGACAAAACCCCCCATGTCGCTGGCCAGTAACGAGTGACAAGTTACGAGATTGAACCACTGACTTGTCACTCGTTACTCGTCACTTGTCGCTGCATTTCTCACCGGCCTGTCACAGGTTTATGACTTCTGTTTCCACATTAATGATTTCAGCCAAGTACATGGATTCAATGAATCCCAGGATGTTGCTGAGCGACGAATCCATGTGACGTCGGTCATTGCCCACCGTGGTGACCCCGATTTCGATCCTCTGCCAGTTGTCGTTGGAACCCACCTCCGCCACAGCGGCGTTGAACTTGTGTTTCACCCTGTCTACCACACTCCGAACGATCTTTCGCTTGCCCTTGAGGGAGTGGTTGTCCTGGATGCGGAATTCGATTTTCAGGGTGCCCACGACCATGAATCAGAGCTCCGGCCTTACCTCTTCGATCTGGAACACTTCAAAGACATCCCCAGGTTTGATGTCCTGGAAGCTCTCCAGGGTGATGCCGCACTCATAACCCGTTTGCACTTCCTTCACGTCGTCCTTGAAACGCCGCAGGGAGGCGATCTTTCCTTCAAAGACCACCACCTCATCCCTCAGCAGGCGCGTCCTGGCGTTTCGCTCCACTCGGCCGTCAGTCACGGAGCAGCCGGCCACCGTCCCGATCTTGGGAATGTGGAACACCTCTTTGACCGTCGCCCGGCCTATGAAATTCTCCTTAAGAACCGGTTCCAGAAGTCCGGCCATGGCCATTCTAATGTCCTGAATCAAATTGTAGATAACGTCATAGTATCGGATGTCTACCTTTTCCTTTTCCGCGAGCTCCGTCACCCGGGGGTTGGCCCGAACATTGAAGCCGATGATGATCGCCCCGGAAGCCGAGGCCAGCATGACGTCCGTCTCAGAAATGGCGCCTGTGGAGGAGTGGATGATTTTGAGTTTGACCTCCTCGGAGATTAGCTTGGCAAGGGAGTCCGAGATCGCCTCGATGGATCCCTGCACATCCGCCTTCATGACGAGGTTGAGGTCCTTGACCTCTCCCTCTTTGATCTTCTGGAAGAGATCATCCAGGCTGACGATTCCCCGTTTCTCTCCCTCCCACTTCTTGGACTGGGCCAGGCGGTATTCAATCACTTCCTTGGCCGTCTTCTCATCCGGCACGGCGATGAACTCGTCCCCTGCCATGGGCACTCCCGAGATGCCGTAGACCTCCACCGGCATCGAGGGGGTCGCGACGATCATCCGCTTGCCCCTGTTGTTGAGCATGGCCCGGACCTTGCCGAAGTGCTCCCCGCAGATAAAGAAGCTGCCCTGCTTGAGGGTCCCGCTTCGAATCAGGACCGTGGCCACAGGCCCTCGGTTCTTGTCGAGCTTGGCTTCGATCACCGTTCCTCTGGCCGGCTTCTCCGGATTGGCCTTGAGCTCCAGCACCTCAGCCTGGAGAAGAATCAGTTCTAGAAGTTCATCCACGCCCTGGCCCGTCTTGGCCGATATGCTTCCGAAAATGGTCTGTCCTCCCCATTCCTCGGGCGCCAGCCCCAGCTCAGCCAGTTCTCTGCGGACTCTTTCTACATTGGCCTCGGGTTTGTCGATTTTGTTGATCGCCACCACGATCGGAATGCTGGCGGCCCGACCGTGATTGATCGCTTCTTTGGTTTGGGGCATGACCCCGTCATCGGCAGCCACCACCAGCACGATGATGTCCGTCACTTTAGCTCCCCGGGCCCTCATGGCCGTGAACGCTTCGTGCCCCGGCGTGTCCAGGAAAACAATGTCTCCGCCCTTGCGCTCCACGTAGTAAGCGCCGATGTGCTGCGTGATGCCCCCGGACTCGCCCGCAATGATGTTGGACTTCCGAATGTAATCGAGCAAGGAGGTCTTCCCGTGATCCACGTGACCCATGATGGTCACCACCGGAGGCCGCACCTTCAACTCCTCCGGCTTGTCCTTCACTTCCGTGAGGCTCTCTTCAAGCTCAAAGCGGGCTTGTTCCAACTCGAACCCGTAGCCATCGGCCAGAACCGAAGCCGTCTCATAGTCGATCGTCTGGTTGATGTTGGCCACCATGCCCAGCGCCATCAACTTCCGAATGAGTTCCGCCGCTTTGACGCTCATGGCCTTGGCCAGGTCGGCGACCGTCACTTTTTCCTGGATCTTGATCTTTCGCTTGGCCGGTTTCGGCACCACGAGTTCCGGCTGTTTCATTCTTTTGGGGATCTCTTTGCCCGGGACTTCCTTCTTCTTGCGTTTGATCAGGCGGCCTTCGTAGAGATCCGCTCTCTCAAAGACCTCGAATTTGCGAAGGCGAATGACGCTCCGGGGGGTCTCCTCTTCGCGCTCAACGCCCTTTTTCTCCTTCCTCTTCTTTCCTCTTCTCTCCTTTTCTTCCTCAGGAACCGCTGCCTCGGCCTCCAAGGTGGAAGGCTTAAAAGAGACCTTCTCCTCAGCAGGAGCGGCCGCCTCTTTCTTCTTTTCGAAAACCGTTCTGAGAGGGCTTTCCTCGGCTCTCCGGATGATCTTGGCCGGCAGATCCAGCTTTTTCTTCTTCGGTTTTTTCAGCTTGTCTTTGATCTTCTCTTTATCCAAGACCTGGGGTTTGGAGGTCTCTATCGCTTCTTCTGCCTTCATCGGCTCCACAGTCACGTCTTGTTCCGCCGCAGCGGCGGGCTCCCTCTCCACTCGCCTCTCCTCCTTTGTCTCAACGACAGGCTCCACGTCCGCTTCTTCTGCAGGCTCCTCTGCAACAGCCTCCTCGACGACCGCCTCCTTTGCCTCACGACGAACCTTGGCCGCAGGCGCTCGCGCTGCTGCTGCGGGCCTCTCTTCCACAGGAGCTTTCTGTACCTCCGCCGAGGGGGCTTTGAGAGCCGCTTCCATCTTCTCGGGGACCCTTTCCGCCTCGACGGTCACAGTTTTTTTGCGACGACGAATGACCGTGGGCCGGATCCTTTTCTCCTCGATCACCTCCGAAACCACACCGAGTGCGACTTCCCGGGCCTTTGCCACCACCTGCTCGTCGAGTGTGCTCATGTAGTTCTTGACAGGGATTCCCCCTGCCTTGAGCTTCTCCACAAGCTCTTTGCTATCCATGCTCAGCTCTTTGGCCAACTCGTAGACCCTGACTTTCGCCATTGACACCCCCAAGATCCTTTGGATTCTCAAACCCGAGAACACCCTTGTTGTTCTGCAGTCATCCGGCCTTTTTCCTCTGCCCGCGAGGAAGCCTGAAAACGGTTTCGACGCGTTTGCGGTTCATCAATGCCTCGATGCACGATGAACTCTTGCACGCATAGGCCCCTCTGCCGGCCTCATGACCGGAATCATCCCTGAGCAACCGCTTGTCCTGGTTGAGAACGAAACGAAGCATTTCCTTTTTGCTCCGCTTGGCCCCGCAGGACACACAGGTCCTCACAGGGACATGTCCTTTACCTCCGCTCATCCGCGCTCTTTTCCTCGGCAACCTCCTCCGTTGCCTCCGAGTTCCCTTCTGCAGCGGCAGCTCCTGCATCCGCGGGGGCTTCGGCTTTCTCCGCTTCTTCGCCTGCCTCCTCCTTCTTTCTCACAAGCTCAAGCGCGCTCTCCACGATTTTCGCCGCCTTTTCTTCGCCGATATCCGCCAACTGCATCAGGTCGCCCACCTGAGCATTGGCGACTTCTTCAGCCGATCGGAACCCTCCCTGGTAGAGGGCCAGGGCCGTCTTTTCTCCGACCCCCTCCAGCTGGAGAAGCGAATCATAGGTCTCTTTCAGGGCTCGGTTGTAATTGGATTCACTCGTCACATCCAGATGCCATCCCGAGAGCTTGGAGGCCAGGCGCACGTTCTGCCCTCTTTTCCCGATGGCCAGAGAGAGTTGGTCATCCGGCACAACCACTTCCATGGATTTCTCACCTTCGCTGACAATGACCCTCACAATCTCCGCAGGGGCCAGGGCATTGCAGATAAATTTCGCCGGATCCTGATCCCAAGGGACAATATCAATTTTTTCGCCTCGCAGCTCCTGAACGACCGCCTGGACCCGGCTACCCTTCATACCCACGCAAGCCCCCACAGGGTCCACGTCGCCATCCCTTGAGGAAACGGCGATCTTGGAACGGCTCCCCGGTTCTCTCGCCACCTGCACGACCGAAACAATCCCTTCGGCGATTTCAGGAACTTCATTTTCAAAGAGAGCACCGAGTAAGGCGGGGTGGGTCCTGGAGAGAATAACCTGAGGTCCCTTGCTGAACTGCTTGACCTCGCAAATGTAAGCACGGATTCGGTCTCCCTGCTTGTAGGATTCCTTGGGAATCTGCTCTTTGACAGGAAGTTCCGCTTCGGTTCTGCCCAGGTTCACGACGATGGCGCCCTTGTCGAATCGCTGCACGATGCCGTGGACAATCTCGCCTTTCCTGTCTTTGAAATCCGCGTACACGTTGCTCCGTTCCGCCTCCCTGAGGCGCTGCATGATCACCTGCTTGGCGGACTGGGCGGCGATCCTTCCGAATTCATCCGTATCCATTTTGATGCCCAGGCTGTCCCCCAGCTCGGATTCAGGATCCACCTTGTGAGCCTCCTCAAGCGAAATCTCCACGTGCTCATTGGTGACCTTTTCCACAACGGTCTTGAACTCGAACACTTCGATTTCGCCCCCTTGCTCGTTGTAAGTCACTTCCATGTCGTAATTGGGGCCCCACTTTTTCCTTGCCGCTGCCTTCACAGCCTCCTCCAGAGTCTGGATGAGAACATTCCGGTCCAGGCCCTTTTCACGGCTCACCTGGTCGATGACTCTTTTTAAATCTGAAATCATGATGCTTTCTCTCCGACTGTTGACTTGAATTCGTAGATGAGATTCGCCTTTGCCACATCAGGCCAGGGCAAAGCCACCTCCCGACCGTCCACATCGAGGTGCAGAATTCCGTCACCGTAGCGGAGCAGGATGCCGGTGAAATTCCGCCGGCCCTCCAGGGGAACAGCCATTCGCACCTTGACCCTCTTTCCAAGGGCGCGAGGCAGGTCTTTCTCTTTCCTGAGGGGTCTGTCCAGACCGGGCGAAGAAACCTCCAGGTTGTACTCGTGCCGGATGAACTCCTTCACGTCAATGAGATCCCCGAGTTCCTCGCTGATGCGGGCACAATCTCCGATGGTGACGCCTCCCTCCTTGTCGACAAAGAGCCTCAGGATCCATCTCCCGAAGCTTGAAACGTATTCCACGTCCACCAGCTCATAACCCATCTCTTCGAGGATGGGCTCTATCAGGCTCTCCACCTGCTTCACGATGCTCTGGGTCTTCATTTCCATATGGGTCTCAACACACGTCCCTAAAAAGAAGCGGGCCATGGGGCCCGCTTCCTGTTTGTGAACTAGTTGGTCGCTTGTTCTGTTACACCGCAAAACGCATCAAACAACACCAACAAAGCGTCCGCAATTCGAAGTCCATCACCCCTGCTGAAGGGGCAACCTCAAAAAGGGAATTAGGCCATGCTTGCAGGGTCACCTGGAGCGGGCAACGGGGTTCGAACCCGCGACCCCAAGCTTGGGAAGCTTGTGCTCTACCAACTGAGCTATGCCCGCTGATCCCGCCAGTCAGGCTTCCTGGAACGTGTCCAGAGAATTCAAAAACGATGCCTGAAGCAAAGTTGTCATTGAAATTAACAAATCCTCCTGTAAAGTCAAGTAAAATCAATTTATGGTGCACGGTGCACGGCATACGGCGCAGGGTAAGAATCCTTATTGGTCCCTTTTTTTGTTTTCCATGCACCTTGAACCGTGCACCTTGCACCGTCTTTACCCTCCTTGACACAAAAGACAGGGGGACATAAGATGATTGGAGGGCAAGCCGGGTTACCGCCTGCACATCTTTTTCTTGATAAGGAGGTGAGTTGATTTGGAAGAGGATTCGGACCAAGGGTTGCTGAGCCGGTTTAAGTCCCTCTTTCGGAAGACAAAGCCCCGAGATGAAGAGGCCGAGTTGACCGAGGAAATCTACGATCTTATGGATGAGGGACAGGCCAGGGGTCTCATTTCCGATGAGGTTTCCGAGATGGTCCATGCGGTCCTGGACCTCAAGGAGACCAAGGCCTACGAGATCATGGTTCCCCGGACCCAGGTGGTCTCCGCACCCTTGACCATCTCCCTCAGCGATGCGATCAAGCTGATCAGCGACTGCGGCCACACGAGGATTCCGATCTACAAAGACAGCATCGACGAAATCCTGGGAATTCTCCACGCCAAAGACCTCCTCAAGATGTGCTCCAATGATCCCGGGTCGAGGATTCCACCCGAGATCCTGAGAAAACCCCATTTTGTTTCTTTCAATCAGAAGGCCAGCGACGTCCTGAGAGAATTGAAAGAAAGAAAAACACACCTAGCCATTGTGACCGATGAGTATGGCGGCACGGCAGGGATCCTCACGGTGGAAGACGTCATTGAAGAGATCGTGGGCGAAATCATGGATGAGCACGACAAGGAGCGACCTCTCCTGAACGTGCTCGATGAAAACACGGTCTCCGTGGATGCGCGCCTCGAGGTGGAGAAACTGGCCGAGCACTTTGACATCCCCGTGCCTGAGGGGGAGTTCGAATCCGTGGGCGGGCTGGTGATCCACCTATTGGGTAAAATCCCTAAAGTCAATGAGAAGGTCTCCTTTGAGGATCTTGAAATGACCGTTCAATCCGGTGACTCCCGAAAGATAGGAAAGATCCTGGTGAACCGAAAGATCCCTTCCCCTCCCTCCCTGGCTGAGGCCGGCCGGCCTTGACCTTCCCATCTTTACAGGAACAGGGGGTCGCCTTCCCATGAAACGCCCAAAGGTTGAAAAGCTCCTGCTCGCCCTTCTCTCAGGGTTCATGCTGACCGCCTCCTTCCCGCCAAGTCCATTTTACTTCCTGGCGTGGTTCGCCCTGGTGCCCCTCCTGAAGAGTCTGGAAAACGAGACTCCCATGGCCGCCCTCCGGCTGGGATTTGCGGCAGGCCTTGCCCACACTCTGACCCTGATCTACTGGGTCATCATTGTCATGGGGCACTACGGCCACCTTCCGCTCCCTGCGAGCGTGAGCATCCTCATCCTTTTCTCTCTCTATCTTTCCCTTTACCCGGCACTCTTTGCCTGGGGCTATTCGCTCATTGGGAAATCCCTCCTAGGCTCCTTTAAAACCGCCGGACTTTGGGTTGCCCTCGAGTACGTGCGGGCCAACATCCTCACCGGGTTCCCTTGGTGCCTCCTCGGGCACACCCAATACACGAATCTCGAAGCCATTCAGGTGGCCGACCTCGTTGGTGCCTACGGCACTTCCTTTGTGATCGTGCTTTCCAGCGCCCTGATCTATGGCCTGCTCCTTGAGCAAAACCTCGGTCGCTGGAAACTCGAAACTCCTCTCATTCTTCTCACCCTGGCCCTGACCCTGGGGTATGGGTTTTATCGGATGTCGGATTCCCGCCCTCCTCAGGGGAGCGTCCGGGTCGCCATAGCGCAAGGCAACATCGACCAGTCCGTCAAATGGAATCCCGCGTATCAGGAAAAGACCATTCAGATCTACAGGGCGCTGACCCTACAGTCGAAGCCCTTCGGCCCGGACCTGGTGGTGTGGCCTGAGACGGCAGTGCCTCTTTTTTTTCAGCATGGAGAGCCTCTTAGCCGAAGCGTCCTCCACACCGCCCGAGAAGCGGGCGCTCACGTGGTATTCGGCAGCCCCGCCTACAAAATGGAAAGAGGATCTGTGTCCTTTTTCAACCGCGCCTATCTTGCCTCCCCAAACGCAGAGATCATCGGCTCTTATGACAAGGTGCATCTGGTTCCCTTTGGCGAGTATGTGCCGATGAAGCGATTTCTCCCCTTTGTTCAGCGACTCGTGGTCGCGGCAGGCGATTTCCTTCCAGGAGACAAGGTGGCGCCGCTGAAATTCCCCAAGGCGCCTGTGGGAGTCCTGATCTGCTTTGAGAGCATCTTCCCTGAACTGGGGCGAGCCATGACCAAAAACGGAGCCACGCTCCTCGTCAACCTCACGAACGATGCCTGGTACGGCATGAGCAGTGCGCCCTTTCAACACTTTTCCATGGCGGTCTTTAGAGCCGTCGAAAACCGCAGACCGGTCGTCAGGGCCGCCAACACCGGCATCAGCGCCTTTATTCTGCCGAACGGGAAGATCGCGGAGCAGAGCGGTCTTTTCACCAAAGCGCTTCTCACGAAGGAAATCCCCCTTCATGATTCCGGACTGACCCTTTACACGCGATACGGCGATTTTTTCGCCATCGCCTTGACAATCTTCAGCGCAGTTAACATTTTCTTCGCTTACTGCTATACTAGAAAACAATCCCGCAGAACCCGTTAGATTGAAAGGAGCATGATTATGCCTCAGGAAGTCATTGCCCGAATTGAAAGCATCAAGGATCAACTTCACCTCTTGCGAGGTCATCTTTGACCTGGATGAACTGCAGAAGGAACTCGACAAAATCGAAAAAACCATGGCCCAGGCCGATTTCTGGCAAAAAAACCAGGACGAAATCACCCGTCTGAGCCAGCAGAGGGTCTGCCTGAGAGGGAAGATCGATCAGTGGAACATCTATGCCCGCGAGGCAGAGGACGCCAAGCTTCTCGCGGAAATGGCCGTTGAAGAGGGGGACCAACCCACCCTCAAGGAGGTCGAACAGGATGTCTCCCGGATCGAGGCACAGATCAAAGACCTGGAGCTTCAGCTCCTCCTCTCCGAGCCCGATGACAAGAGAAACGCCATCGTCGCCATCAACTCAGGGGCAGGGGGCACCGAAGCCCAGGACTGGACCGAGATGCTCCTCAGGATGTACCTGCGGTGGTGTGAGATGAGAGGCTTTGAGGTGTCCGTGATCGACTATCTGGCAGGAGAGGAAGCCGGGGTCAAAAATGTGACCTTCACGGCCACGGGTCTGTACGCTTACGGGTATCTGAAGTCTGAAAACGGGATTCACCGGATGGTCCGGGTCTCGCCCTTTGATGCCACGGGCAGGCGCCACACTTCTTTTGCGTCGGTCTCTGTGTATCCCGAGGTGGACAAGGACATCCAGGTCGAGATTCAGGACAAGGATTTGCGCATCGACACGTTCAGGGCCAGCGGCCCCGGAGGCCAGCACGTCAACAAGACGAGTTCCGCCGTGCGCATCACCCATTTTCCCACGGGAATCGTGGTCCAGTGCCAGAACGAGAAATCGCAGCACCGCAACAAGGACATGGCTTTCAAGGTCCTCAGGGCAAGGCTTTATGAACTCGAGAAGGGCAAGCTGGACGAGAAGAAACAAAAGCTCCACGAAAACCAGAAGGACATCTCCTGGGGAAGCCAGATCCGTTCCTATGTGTTCAACCCCTACAGGCTGGTCAAAGACCACCGCACCAATGTGGAGGTAGGGAACCTGGACAAGGTGATGGACGGCGGGCTGGATCCCTTCATCGATGCGTTCCTTAGAATGAAGAAATAGGCCGAATGCCCTTTGCGAGGCATCTCCCCGGGCCCTGGCATGTTGATAGGAGAGAGGACCGGCTGTTGATCGAGGCTTCTGGAAGAATCTCTGAAGGCGCATCCCCAAAAACATGGGATAATCCCGAGGACGCCGAATATGACCGGCTATGAGTTCGGTGACATCATCTTAGTCCGGTTCCCTTTCACAGATCAAACGACATACAAGAAGCGGCCGGCCACGGTTGTCAGCGCATCCGTCTATAACAGAATGCGGCCCGACCTAGTTTTCATGGCTGTAACCAGCCACACAAAGCCTAATGTTGGTTTTGGAGAAACCGCTGTCAAAGATTGGAATCAGGCGGGCTCATTTAAGCCATCTCTGGTAAAGCCAATCTTCGCCACCCTGGATAAGCAGCTTGTCCTGAAAAAGCTTGGACGACTCACGGTTGCTGACCGACTGTCTCTTTCCGAGACGCTGAAAAAGCTCCTCGGTGAGTAGCTACTTCGCCCCAATACATATGGGCAGCACAGTTTCACCCCTACTTCAATAAGACCGAAAGGAGTTGGGATGGAAGCACACGTAAAGACAGTCCGACAGATCTTACATTCAGGTGACCAGTTTTGCGTCCCTTTTTTTAGAGCCACTATTCCTGGCAGAAGGAGAATTGGCAGAGGCTGGTAGACGACATTATCACTCTCACTGAGGAAACTGACGAGACAAAACACTTCCTCGGCCCCCTCGTTTGTAGCCCTTTTCACCCAGTGCCAGGTGAAGTGACACCCTATCAACTGATTGATGGACAGCAGCGCCTGATGACCCTAAGTCTTGCTTTGGCTGCACTCCGAGATTTAGCCAGGGAAACAGGGCTGAACGACCTTCCAGATGAAATTCAAGAGGATT
>CAZOLJ010000065.1:4007-25396 GCA_964580575.1 uncultured Desulfobacteraceae bacterium | reverse complement strand
TTTGCAGAATCCTTGATTTTCCCCTTGTGCTGAATCAGCTGTTCTTTGATGTAATTCCTCTCAATATGTTTCAAGCCTTCCTTTCGCACTTCCGATAGAGTCCACTTGGCGTCCGTGGCCACACTGGGCGCCAGCCCTTGAGTTTCGAAAAGTTCGCTCGGAAAGCTTTCCGGTTGAAGGATGGGCGACGTTTCCAGAATGTAGGCTCTCTCGATCAGATTCTCCAGCTCTCGAATGTTTCCGGGCCAATCGTACTGCTCAAACGCTTCCAGCACGGATGGGTGGACATGATGGATGGCTTTGGCGTTGAACTTGTTCATGCGCCGGAGAAAAACATCCACAAAGTGAGGGATGTCCTCTTTTCTTTGGCGCAGGGGCGGAACCTCGATGGGAAATACGTTTAATCGGTAATACAGGTCCTTGCGGAAGAGGCCTTGTTCACACATTTTCTTAAGGTCCGTATTGGTCGCCGCGATCACCCTCACGTTCGCCTCAATCGTCTCCTCTCCCCCCACCCGCTGGAAGGTGCCGTCCTGGAGGATCTGGAGAAGCTTGATCTGGGCGGACGGAGTGACGGTGCCGATCTCATCCAGAAAAATGGTTCCTCCTTTTGCGATTTCGAACTTTCCCAGCTTTCTCCTGATAGCTCCTGTGAAGGCCCCTTTCTCGTGGCCGAAGAGCTCGCTCTCCAACAGGGTGTCCGGGATGGCGCCGCAGTGTACGCTGATGAACTGGACCTCATTTCGGTTGCTGTGCTTGTGAATCAGGCTGGCCAACACTCCCTTGCCGGTGCCTGTTTCTCCGATCAGGAGAACCGTGCTCTTGGTCGGTGCCACGGACCGAATCTTGCCGAAAACAGCCTTCATCCCTTCGCATTTCGTCTGGATGAGCTCCAACGAGTCCACCTGCCAAAATTGGTCTCTCAGGTAATCGAGCTCCGACTGGATCAGGATGGTTTCGTCGATGCTTTCCGTCACATATTTGACTTCAGCGGGATTCAGGGGATAGGTCAGGTAATTGCTTGCGCCAGCTTTGACGGCCATCACCGCTTCCCTGATCTCCTCCTGGGGACACATGACGACGATTTCGATGGTGGGAAACACCTGCCAGAGAGACTGAAGAGCTGTTTTCAACCCTCCAGGCTGGGAGGATCGAAGAACATCGATGTCCATGAAGAGATAGTCGTAGCGCCTTTGATGGAGCATGTTCAGGGCGGTGTCGCTGGTGGGAGCCAAATCAACGCGGTAAGCCGACCGATGGCACTTGCGGATGATGCGGTAGTCATCCTTGTCTTTCGTCACCACAAGAATGGATCTCATGGCCTTCTCCGGATCACCAGGGCTTTTTGCTTTATAAAGCAATCTAAATGATTGTCAACAAAATCATGAGCCGTTGGTGTAAAAAGAGACGGTTGAAATGCGCCTCGGGTTTTGTCATAGTGAGACAGGAAGCATTCGCTTGGCCCTTTTCACATCGCACCATGACCCAAACCGACTCAGACCAAGAGGCTTATGACTAAAAAAGAGTGGTTCTTCCTTTTTGCGCTTCTATGCATTTCAATTCTGGCCGGCGGCAACGGGTTTCCCCAAGAGTCGACGCCCACCTCCCCTGCTTCGGGTTCCGAAAAGCCAACCCTCGCCCAAGCCGCCATGTGCGCCAGCCTGACGGAGGGAAGTCCTTGCAACTCCGGAGCCGTGTTCCCTGTCAGTCAGGGGGAAGTCCTTTGTTTCACCTCTTTTGACCCGGTTCCTCGAAAGACGTTTATCTTCCACAGCTGGTTTCACAGGGATGCTTTGATCACCCGACATAAACTCATCCTGAACCCGCCGCGGTGGGCTACATACAGCCGCATCCAGCTTCGCGAGACAGACAAGGGTCCCTGGAGAGTGGAGATTACAGACCAGGACGCAAAACTCCTCGGAGTTCTCAGGTTCAGTATCACGGACTGATTCCCTATGGATCTCCTTTTGCATTTTTATCAAACGGTCAAGTGGCAGGATCTTCTCGACATTGCCCTGAACAGTTACATTCTGTTCAGGCTCTATGTCCTCTTCAGGGGAACGAGCGCGTTTCGGGTACTTGTGGGCGTTGCAGTCTTCTGGATGTTCAACAAAGTTGCGCTCTCACTGGGCCTGGTGGTCACCAGCTGGGTCATTCAGGGAATCACGCTCGTGGCCGCCGTGATCATTGTCGTTATCTTCAGGAACGAGATTCGCTCCGTTCTGCAGGCCAAGAATCTTAAATCCATTTTCTGGGGATTCCCGCGGAGCGTGGAAGTCGCGCCCGCAGAAGTGGTTGCCGATGCCCTGTTCGACCTGTCTCGCAACAGAACCGGAGCGCTTCTCATTCTCCCGGGCAAAGAAGACCTGTCTGAATCCGTCCACAGCGGCCTCCCTTGGAAAGGAGTCCTCTCCAAGGAAATGATCATGACCGTTTTCTGGAGGGACAGCCCGGTGCACGACGGCGCTGCCGTGGTTCGCGGTATTCAGGTCGACGAGGTGGGAGTCATCCTGCCCCTTTCCCACAGGGATGATCTGCCTTCCTTTTGCGGAACCCGTCACAGAGCAGCCCTGGGCCTGGCTGAAAGAACGGACGCCCTGGTCCTTGTGGTCTCTGAGGAAAGAGGAACCGTGTCCGCGGCCAGGAACTCTCAGATGCACGAGGTCAAGAGCAAGCAAGAGCTCCTTGAGATTATAGAAAAACATGCCGGGGCCACGACCGCCTGGGGTCGCACGAAAAGAGATAAACTGGAGTACGGCTTGGCGGCGGTGGTCTCCGTTTTCCTGATCATCGGGGTTTGGTCGACCTTCACGCGCGGGGTGGATACCGTGATCTCCATGGATATCCCTGTGGAGTACACAAACCGGCCGGCGGATATGGAAATTCTGGACACCTCGGTCAATGCGGTTCGTCTGGAGATCAGCGGCTCAGGCACCCTCTTGAGAAGAATCCAACCCGAACAGGTGAGCGTCAAGCTGGACTTGAGCAAGCGGGTTCCGGGACCAAACACGTTCACCGTATCTCCTGCGAGCGTTTCCCTGCCGCCGGGCATTCTTCTCAAAGACGTGAAGCCGCCGGTCGTGGAGGTCACTCTGGACAGGACGGTGAAGAAAGATCTCC
Source organism: uncultured Desulfobacteraceae bacterium (assembly GCA_964580575.1). Classification (GTDB taxonomy): domain Bacteria; phylum Desulfobacterota; class DSM-4660; order Desulfatiglandales; family HGW-15; genus CAVPDE01. The sequence continues at coordinate 22,276 of CAZOLJ010000065.1, read as the reverse complement.
CTGTCCAGGTGGACTGGGTCGGGAAGCTTCAGGATCCCTATGTGATCGCGCAGGTCAAAATCGATCCTCCCACAGTGCAGGTTTCCGGCCCGGCGCGGGTCCTTTCCAATGTCTCTGCAGTCTATACGGAGAAAATCAGTGTCAATCCCATCAACCGATCTGGAACCCTGAGTGCCAAATTGGTTCCCTCTCCCCCCTCCTTGAAGCTCGCACAGGACAAGGTCACCGTCGAATACACCGTCAAAGAAAGAACCCCCTGAGCTGACCGCCGACCGCTGACGGCAGGCCGCCCGGGGTCCCGCAGGATACCGGAGGGTACTCTCTTACAAGCCGCAACATATCTTCTCACTCCGTAAGCGCCCCCAAAATTCTGCCACGGATTCCGAATAGACTTCACACTCTTTTCTTCGTCGCACAAATTCTCCTATGGGGCTCCTTCGAAAAAGCCCCTCCCCCTCGATGGGGGAGGGCGAGGGTGGGGATGAAAAAGAGTTGCGAATATTCCTCAAGTTGCTTGGTTCCCCCTCCCCTTTGTCCCCTCCCACCAAGGGAGGGGAGAAGAATTGTCGGACCACCCTCCGGTACCCTGCGGGACCAGTCTGGCAAAAGAGTTGTCCTATAATCCGGCCCTTTCAGGCTTCTCGTAATGCGTCGACGATTTCCATGCCGGATGCTCTCAGGGCAGGGAGGATTCCTCCCACAAAACCCATGCCCAAGGCAAAGGCCATGGCTTTGAGGGTAATGGAGACATCCAGCGAGAAACTGAAGGCGAGTTCCGAAAAGGTCTGGAAATTGGTGGTGGACACCGTGAAAAACTGAAGGAAGGAGGCAAAGAAAAGTCCGGCCATTCCTCCCAGAAATCCAAGAAACAGCGATTCCGTCAGGAAGGCGATCAGAATGCTTGTACGCCTGAAGCCCAGGGCCCTCAAGGTGCCGATTTCGCGCGTCCGGTTCGCCACGGAAGCGTACATGGTGATCATCCCGCCCACGACCGCGCCTATGGAAAAAACGATCGTGAGAGACAGCCCCAGGATCCGGAGGAATTTGGCCATCATCTCTGATTGGTCTTTGTAGTAGGTCGTTTCTCTCTTGGCCTCCAGGGTCAGGCGTGGATCGCTTTCAATCCGGTTTTTGACCTGTGCAAACTCAGAGGACTCCCGCAGCCTGAAAAGGACGGATGAATAGACGGGCCTGCGAAAGGCCTGCATGAGTTGATCCACATCTCCCCAAATTTCCGAACTGAAACCTGTGCTCCCTGCATTGAACACCCCAACGATGGTCCATGATCGCATGGCAAAAAAGAGGCTTTTGCCGAGATCGGCGCCCTGAAATCCCTTTTCAATACTTCTTCCGATAATGATTTCTGAAGAGCCGGGTTTGGGAGTCCGGCCAATAGCCACCCTCACCTGAGGCCGAAGCAGGAAGGAGTCTTCAGAGATCCCCCGGATCACCACGTTGGCCCGGCTCCCGCTCTCCCTTTTTTCCATCGTGATCAAGACCACCAGTTCCTTGGTCAGCAATGGCCGGCCCCTCGGCCCTGAGGCCGCTTCGGGCACAGTCTCTGCAATGGAGGCCTGCACACGATCAACCCCGCTCTGGACCTCCGACACGGAAGAACGGCGGATCACCACCACGTTGTCGAAGGACCCCGTGTCCACCAGCGTTTTCTCAAGCCCTTCAGCGAGCATGAGAATGGAGGCAAAAACAAAAACCACCAGGGCCATTCCCGAAGCAGTCAGAACCGTGGTGAGTCGGCGGGTGAGGAGATTCCTCAGGCTGTAAAAGAACAACAGGCCCATCTTAACCGATCCTCCCGAGAGCTTGGATGATGGGGACCGTGACCGCCCGCCAGGTCGGCAAGACCGCAGCCGCCATTCCGACAGCCAGCGCAGCCAAACCTTGAAAGATAACCGTCTGCTTCGTCACTGAGAAAACGGGGAAGTAGTCTCCCAGGTAGTTTAGAAAGGCTTTTGCCGCCGGGAAGGTGAGCAGGACTCCGCCGGTGCCGCCCAGCACTGCCATGAGCAGGGATTCTCCCAGGATCATCGCAGCCAGGTAGGTGCCCCCGAATCCCAGGGTTTTGAAAACCGCATATTCCCCCAGCCGTTCCCGTACGGACATGCTCATGCTGTTTGCGGCCACCGCCATGATGATGACGATCACTACAAAAGAGACCAACTGGATCACCAGAAGAATCGCCTCTGTGAGAGCTACAAATCCCAGCTGAAAAGCCTTCTCCGTTTCGGTCAAGGTCTCTGCATAGGAATTCCTAAAGATCCGGTCCACCCTCTCCGCTGTCTCCGCAGCACGTTCAGGGTTTGCGACGCTCAGGATGTAGATCCCCACCTGGTCAGCCATGAGAGAATTTCTTTTTTTCAAGGATTCATTGAGGTAGTCCCAGTGAAAGAAGAACTGGCTTTCATCCACGCGGCTGTCCCGGCCGGAATAGATCCCTCGCAGCACAAATTCCCAGTTGCCGGGAAAGATGGTTCCGCGAAGGGTAATGAGGTCCCCGACCTTCCAGTCAAATCGCTTCGCGAGCTTGCGGCCTACAATGCAAGCTCTCCGGTCTCTCAGAAAAATCTGTTTCTGATCTTCAGGAAGGAGATACTCGGAATAGAGTTCCAGGTAGGTCTTCGGCTCCACCGCGAAGTTCGCAAAAAAGTTCTTTTCTTCAATGTAGATTCCGCCGAACCAGTTGCCGTAGGAAACGGTCTTGACCCCTTCTACTCCTCGGATCCTTTCCAGGTAGGAGAGAGGGAGGGGGAAAATGAGAGAAATGGAATTGCGGGTGATGAGGCGGTTGGCCGAAGAGGCTTCCACGCCGGCATACCAGGCGCTGATGACTGTTCGAAGGAGACCGAAGGAGAGAATGGCCACGCAGATCCCGCAGAGGGTGAGCGCTGTGCGGAGCTTGTGTCTAAGCAGATTGCGAAAAAGTAATCTCAGGAGCACCGGCCAGAACTCCCTTCTCCAGATACCTCATGGAGCGGGCCTTTCGCGCCGCCCTCGGATCATGAGTCACCATGATAATCGTTTTGTCCGCCTCCCGGCTCAACCGCTCCATGAGGCTGAGCACTTCTTCAGCAGAGGCTCGATCGAGGTCGCCGGTCGGCTCATCAGCCACCAGGAGTGCCGGATCCGTCACCAAGGCCCGCGCGATCGCCACCCGCTGCTGCTGCCCACCTGAGAGCTGCCCTGGATAGTGATCCATCCGGTCCTCGAGCTTGACCAGATTCAGCGCGGTTGCCACGTGTTCGCGGCGTTCTTTCCTTGAGAGATCGGTGAGAATCAGGGGAAGTTCCACGTTCTCGAAAGCCGTGAGAACCGGGATGAGGTTGTAGAACTGGAAAATGAAACCCACGTTCAAAGCCCGCCACTCCGCAAGCTCGCTTTCAGAGAGAGTGGTGATATCAACATTGGCCACATGGATCGTTCCTGAATCCGCCTGATCGAGCCCTGCAATCAGATTCAGGAGCGTGCTCTTTCCTGACCCTGACGGCCCCATGAGCGCCATGAAATCCCCTTTACGGATCTCGAGCGTGATGTCTCTGAGCACGGGGAGGGTCTGGCCGCCGCGACGATAGGACTTGAAGAGATTCCTGAGTTCAACAATGACTGGTCTTTCTTCCATCTACTTCTCCGGAATCCTGACCCTTGCGCCGCTCTTCAGGTCGCTTCCGGGATTGAGGACGACTTTGTCTCCTGCCCCAAGCCCTTCCAAAATCTCAACCATCGTGTCCATGCGCCTTCCCGTGCGAATTGTTTTTTCCACCACCCGGTCTCCATCCACGAGAAAAACGACGCGGTGTCCTCCTCGGGAAACCACCGCAGAGGCGGCAACAGCCTTCAGAGGCTTCTCCTCCTCCGGCACCATCTCTCTGGACAGAAAAGCCACCTTGGCGCTCATCTCCGGGAGGATTCGCGGATCCATTTCCTTAAAAGCGACTTTGACGAGAACCGACGCTTTGCTCCGATCCGCCGTGGGAACGATCATGTGGACCACCCCCTTGAAACGGAGATCCGGGAAAGCGTCCAGCCTTATTTCGCAGGGCTGACCAACCCTGACCTGGCTGATATTGGATTCAGAGACATCCACTTCCACCTGGAGCGAGTTCATGTCCGCGATGGTCACCACTGCGGCTTTGGCATTGGCTGCGGCACCGAGGGGGGTAACGATGTCACCGATGTCCGCATTCTTAGTGAGCACAACCGCATCAAAGGGCGCCCGAATATTGGAGTACTCCACCAGAACTCTTGCTTCTTCCAGGGCCGCCTCGCTGGCACGAATCGCTGCCTCCTGGGCAGCGACAGTCGCCTTTGCCCTCTTGTATCTTGCTTCAGAGGCATCAACGGTGGACTGCGCAACAAAGCCCTTTGCAATCAACTGTTCATTTCGATGGTGATTGACCTGCGCATCCTCCAGTTCGGCCTTTGCCTGATCGAGAGTGGATCGGGCAAGGTTCACGTTCGCCTGAGCCCTATTGAGCGCTGCCTGGCTGTCCTCGTTCTCCAGCCTGGCAATCCCTTCTCCTTTCTTGACCCGGCTTCCCTCCTCTACCGACAAGGAAATCAGCCGGCCCGTGATCTTCGAGGCCACTGCAGCCTTTCTTTGCGCGACCACATAACCGCTTGCGTTGAGGATCGTGAAAGTCTGGGACGGGTAGGTGCTTTGAAGCCCGGCCACCTGGACCGTGAGGGCCGGGGTAAGGAGACCCTTGCTGTAAAGGACACCGCCTCCTGCCACGACCACAAGGATGAGGACCAACAGAAGGAAGCGTTTCTTCCGTCCTTGCCTTACTGCCATGCCTTTCTTGTCAATGTGAAGCTTCGAAAGATCATTTTCGACCATTGTTGGGCTCTCTCCTCCGTCCCCTTCCGATTTGCCCGCAGGGTTCCATTTCCCTGATACGATGAGATGGCTACCCTTATACCACAGCCCTCTTCCCCTGGACAAGGGAACCCTCCCCATGCCCGGGAATTTTGAAAAAGATATGCCGTAACAGTTTAGCTTTTTGAAATGGATGGCCTTTTACTGTGACGATTTCATGAAGCTAAACTGCAACGATATTCCCCTTTGGGTTGCATTTAATCCTCAAAAAGAAGTAGGATTACGGGCAATCTTTAACGCCGCATGGGGGGAAGAGAAATCGTGAAAAATCCTAAAGTCATAGCCGGCTTGGTCGTTGGCGTTCTCTTTGTGATTTTCCTGTTCCAGAACATGGATGAAGTCGCCTTGCGGGTCTACTTCTGGCAGGTGTCCATGCCCAAAATTATTCTTGTGCCGCTCGCCATTCTTCTCGGGTTTGCGGCGGGATTTGCGGTGGCCAAAATCACAGGGAGGCCTCGAAAACCTGCACATGAAAAGGATCTCTAGGCTCCCCCTCCTTCAGGCTCCAGACCCCCGGACCCCGGCAAGTAGAAGGGGAAAAGAGGAAGGACCTCATGAAAGCAAGCCCCTTCATCCTGATCGGCTGTGTAGTCGCATTGTTTTTGTCCTGCGGATCCAACGAAGACTCATCAACAACCGCTTCCCCTCCCCAGAAAGTCAAGATTGAGAAAGCCCAGGCTTCTCCTGTGGAAAACACTTACGAAGCCATGGGCACGGTCCGCTCAAAGACGATCAGTGTCCTGTCCTCCAAAGTCCTCGGCCGTATCGTCTCCATTCATGTTCGAGAAGGGGACAGGGTCAAGGCGAGCCAGCTGCTTGTTGAGATTGACGACCGGGAGATGAAAGCCCAACTTGAGAAATCCCGGGCAGGTTTGAAGGAGTCCCAATATGCCCTCGATGAAATAGAGAAAGCGATTCGCGGGGGAGAGGCTGAAAAGAAGGCTGCCGACGCTAGACTTGCGTTGGCTTCGTCCACGCTTGATCGCTACAAAGGGCTTTTTGAGCGCCGTTCGGTGAGCTCCCAGGAATTTGACGAAGTCCAGACAAAAAACACTGCGGCCAAGGCAGACGCGGATCAAGCTTCAGAACGCCTCCAGGCCCTCCTGGCCAAAAAAAACCAGATCATCGCCAGGATTGACCAGGCCAAAGCCGATACGGTGAATGCCGAGGCCTTCCTGAGCCACACCCGGATTCTTTCCCCTATCGACGGGATCGTGACGGCCAAGCCCGCGGATGTCGGCCAGATGGCTGCACCGGGACCCCCCCTGCTCAGCGTAGAAGACGAAACCCACTACCGTCTGGAAGCTCTTGTGGAGGAATCCCGCATCGGCCGGATCCACCTCGGAGACCTTGTGAGCGTTTCCATCGACGCTCTGGGACAAAAACCGATAGCCGGTCAGGTCTCAGAGATCGTGCCTGCACTCGATCCTGCGAGCCGCTCTTACATCATAAAGATCGACTTGCGACCCCATGATTCTTCAACGCTTTTCCGATCAGGCCTGTTCGGAAAAGTCCGCTTCAACACAGGAACCAAGAAGGTCCTGACGGTCCCCGTTCAAAGCGTCCTGGAGCGGGGTCAACTCACCTTTGTCTATGTCGTTGACCCTGCCAAGATCGCGCACATGCGACTGATTCAGACCGGTAAAACCTATGGCGATCGCGTGGAGGTGCTCTCCGGCCTCAGCGAAGGCGACCAGGTGATCCTTGAACCCCTGTCTGCGGTCAAGGACGGTGCGTCTGTGGAACCGGGAGCACCGTCATGACCGAACGCTTGGGACTCGCGGGAAAACTCGCCCGCGCCTTCATTCATTCCAAGCTCACCCCGCTTTTCATTGTCGCTTCCCTCCTGCTGGGCCTGGGATCTGTTCTTCTCCTTCCCAGGGAAGAGGAACCTCAAATCATTGTTCCCATGATCGACATTTTCGTCCAGATGCCCGGGGCCTCCGCCAAGGAAGTGGAGGAGCGGGTGACCAAACCCATGGAAAAGCTGCTGTGGGAAATCCCGGGGGTGGAATACATTTATTCCACATCCTCCCCCGGTGCCTCCATGACGATCGTGCGCTTCTATGTGGGTGAAGATGAAGAGAAGAGCATTGTTCGGCTGAACCAGAAAATGTTCGCCAACTTCGATCTCATTCCGCCCGGCGCAAGCCAGCCCCTCATCAAACCGCGGTCCATCGACGATGTTCCCATCCTGGCGCTCACTTTGTGGAGTGAGCGTTATGACCATTTCATGCTGCGCCGGGTTGCGGCCCAGGTTCACGACGAAATCAAACAGATTCCTGACGTCTCTGAAGTGAAGATCATCGGCGGGCAGCAAAGGCAGGTGAGGGTTGCTCTCGACAAGGCCCGGATGGCGGCGTTCGGGATCGCTCCGGCCGCTCTGGTTTCCGTTCTCCAGCAATCCAACCAGCAACTCCAATCAGGCCATTTTTCTTCCGGCAACAGGGAGTTTCTGGTGGAAACCGGGGGATTCGTCGGATCGGCGGAGGAATTGGGCCGAGTGGTGGTGGGTGTGTTCAACGATCGACCGGTGTACCTTCGCGATGTCGCCACCCTTGTGGACGGCCCGGAAGAATCTGCGGACTACGTGCTGATCGGCTCTGGCAAAGGCGCCGGTTCTCACCAGGCACAGGGGCTTAACCCCGCGGTCACCCTATCCGTGGCCAAACGCAAGGGAACCAACGCCATCGCCCTGGCGGACAAGGTGATCCACAAGGTCAGCAACCTCAAAGGCTGGCTCGTGCCGGCAGACGTTCACGTGACCGTGACCAGGAATTACGGGGAGACGGCGAGCGAGAAGTCCAATGAGCTTCTTTTGCACATGATGATCGCCATCTTTTCGGTCGCCGCCCTGATCTGGCTGACCCTGGGGTTGCGCGAGTCAGGGATCGTCGCGATTGCCATCCCGGTGACCCTTGCCCTGACCCTCTCGGTTTTTTTCCTCTATGGCTACACCCTCAACCGGGTCACCCTCTTTGCTCTCATTTTTTCCATCGGCATTCTCGTGGATGACGCCATTGTGGTGGTGGAAAACATCGTTCGTCATTACCGGCTTCCAGAAAGCAAAGGCCGACCGGTTTCAGAGGTTGCCGTGGAGGCGGTTGACGAAGTCGGAAATCCGACGATCCTGGCAACGGTGGCCGTCATTGCTGCGATCCTGCCCATGGCCTTTGTGAGCGGGCTGATGGGTCCTTACATGAGGCCCATTCCCGTTGGGGCCTCTGTGGCCATGTTTTTTTCCTTGATGGTGGCCTTTGTGGTGACCCCCTGGGCCAGCTTGCGACTTCTGAATCCTGCGGCCGAAGCCGCCCACAGCCAGGAGGGTCGGAGCACAAAAGCTTACCGGCGGGTCATGTGGGCGCTGATCCACAATCCCCGGAAGCGAAAGATGTTTCTTCTCGCCGTTGTCATCCTGCTCCTCGCCGCTCTTTCCCTTTTCGCCTTCAAGGCGGTTCGGGTCAAGATGCTCCCCTTTGACAATAGGAGCGAGTTCCAGGTGATCATCGACATGCCGGAAGGAACGACCCTGGAGCAAACCGCAGCGGTCACCCGTGAGATGGCCGATGCCATCCGTGCGCTCCCTGAAGTGACGGAAGTCCTCCTGTACGTGGGCACAGCGGCCCCCTACAACTTCAATGGGCTGGTGCGCCACTATTTTCTTCGCCGTGAACCCCACTCGGCGGACATCCAGGTCAATCTGCTTCCCAAAGGTGAGCGCAAGGCTCAGAGCCATGACATTGCCAAGAGAGTCCGGCCGGCGCTACAGCGGATTGCAGACAGGCATCAGGCGCGAGTGAAGATCTCCGAGGTGCCGCCCGGGCCTCCGGTGCTGCAAACCCTTGTGGCCGAAATATACGGACCGGACTACCGGCGTCAGATCCAGATCGCCCGGGAGATCAGAGATGTCTTTGAAAAAACAGAAGGCGTCGTGGATGTGGACTGGTACGTGGAAGACGACCAGACCAAGTTCGTTTTCGAAGTGAACCGTGAAAAGGCGGCTCTAAACGGCATTTCCGTGGAACAGATCGCGGTTACCCTTCGAATCGCCGTCGAGGGGATGAAGGCGGGACTGCTTCATGCCCCGAAGGAAAAAGAGGATGTCCCCATTTTCCTGAGACTTCCCAAGAGCGAGCGCTCCAGCGTTCAGGATCTCAAGGCCTTAAAGGTCATGGGAAACAAGGGAAATCTCGTGCCCCTAGGAGAACTGGTCTCTATCCGGGAGGAGATCGCGGACAAGAGCATCTACCACAAGAACCTCATGCCCGTGGTTTATGTGACCGGAGATGTGGCCGGCAGCGAAGAGAGCCCGGTGTACGCGATCATGAAAATGAACAAGGCCCTCGATCAGCTGAAACTGCCCGAGGGTTACACTCTGGAGCGTTTCGTGGCGACTCAACCCGGGTCTCTGGAACGCTTCTCAATGAAGTGGAACGGAGAGTGGCACATCACCTATGAGGTGTTTCGCGATCTGGGCCTGGCCTTCGCTGCAGTTCTGGTGTTGATCTACATCCTGGTGGTGGGCTGGTTTCAGTCTTTCAAGACACCGGTGACCATCATGGCGGCCATTCCCTTTTCTCTCGTGGGCATTCTTCCTGCCCACGCCCTGATGGGTGCCTTTTTCACCGCTACATCCATGATCGGATTCATCGCCGGAGCAGGAATTGTGGTGCGCAACTCCATTATCCTGGTGGATTTCATCGAACTCCGGCTCAAGCAAGGAATGCCTTTAGCGGAAGCTGTGGTGGATGCCGGTGCCGTTCGTTTCCGCCCCATGATGCTTACCGCTGCAGCCGTCGTGGTCGGCGCAGGGGTGATCCTCTTCGATCCGATCTTCCAGGGCCTCGCGCTTTCCCTCATGGCAGGGGAAGTCGCTTCTCTTTTCCTTTCCCGCATGACGGTGCCGGTGCTCTACTACTTGAGCGAAGGAAAGAAGTATCTCCCTGCGCGTAACAGTTTAGCTCTTTGAAATGGATGGCTCAGGCCATGGGGGTCCCTCCAAAAACAGAAAACGAAGAGGGTGCGGGAAAGGCTCTGCAGATAAGGGACAGCGAAGGCGGGCGGCGAGGTTTCACCGGCACCTGCCAGCGGGGTGTTCCATGGCGAGTTCCCCTGTAGCCCTCCGCCCGCCTCACCCACGACCTGGAGCTTGCCACTGAGGTGTGGCGTCTTCGTTGTTCTGTTTTTGGAGGGACCCCCGTGGCCTTTTTCTGCGTTTATTTCAAAGAGCTAAACTGTTACCCCTGCACGATGACCTGAAGGTCACTTTTCCCTTTTGAAGAATAGCGCCCCTAGGGGCGGCAAGGTGACGTCGAGAGACCAGGGCCTGCCGTGGCAAGGAATCTCCTCGGTCTCCTTCCCTCCGAGGTTGCCCATGGCGCTGCCCCCATACTCTGCCGCGTCACTGTTGAGGACCTCTTTCCAGAACCCGGAGCTCGGCGCGCCGACCCGATACCCGTGTCTCGGCACAGGAGTGAAGTTGAAAACAGCCAGGATCCCGTCTCCTCCCGAAGGGGCCTTCCGAAGGAGGCTCACCACACTGTGCTGGGAGTCATTGCAGTCAATCCATTCAAACCCTGAGGGATCAAAGTCCAGAACATGGAGGGCCGCCTCCTTCCGATACAGCCCGTTAAGATCCGCGACCCAGTGCTGAAGACTTTTGTGGAGAGGATAGTCCAGCAGACCCCAGTCGAGGCTCCCGTCATGATACCACTCGTTCCACTGCCCGAATTCCCCTCCCATGAAGAGGAGTTTTTTCCCGGGCTGAGCATACATGTATCCCAGAAGCAGCCTGAGATTCGCGAACTTCTGCCAGTCATCGCCGGGCATTTTCCTCAGGAGCGACCCCTTGCCGTGAACGACCTCATCATGCGACAGGGGCAAAATGAAGTTTTCGTGATAGGCGTACAGGAGCCGGAAGGTGAGGCGGTTGTGATGGTACTTTCTGTGCACAGGGTCTTTCTCCATGTACTCCAGGGTGTCGTGCATCCAACCCATGTCCCATTTCATACCGAACCCCAATCCTCCGACGTAGTTGGGCCTTGAAACCATGGGCCAGTCCGTGGACTCTTCGGCCATGGTCTGGATGTCCGGATACCTTTTGTAAACTTCGTCATTGAAACGGCGGAGAAAAGCAATGGCATCGATGTTCTCCCTTCCCCCATAAATGTTTGGAATCCACTCCCCCTCTTTTCTGGAGTAATCGAGATAGAGCATGGAAGCCACCGCATCGACGCGCAGCCCGTCTGCGTGATAGATCCCGAGCCAGAACATGGCACTGCTGATCAGAAAGGCTCTCACCTCGTTTCGTCCGCAATTGAAGGTTAAGCTGCCCCAGTCAGGCTGAATCCTCTGACGGGCATCAAAGTGCTCATAGAGGTGGGTTCCGTCAAAGAAACCAAGGCCGTGCTCGTCGCTGGGGAAGTGAGAAGGGACCCAGTCAAGAATGACACCGATACCGTGCTGGTGGAGCGTATCAATGAGGAACATGAAATCCTGGGGCGTCCCGTATCGGCTCGTGGGCGCAAAGTACCCGAGGGATTCATAACCCCAGGATCCGTAGAACGGATGTTCCATCACGGGAAGAAACTCCACGTGAGTGAACCCCAGGCGAGTCACATATTCGGCTAACCTCGGGGCGATCTCCCTGTAAGAAAGAGACCGGTTCTCTTCCTGGGGTACCCTCCTCCAGGAACCGATGTGCACTTCATAGATGGCCATGGGCGCTCGGAGGTTGTTCTGCCGACTGCGCTCCCTCATCCAGGCTTCGTCGTTCCAGGGGTAGTCCAGATCCCACACGATGGAAGCCGTGAGCGGCGGCGTTTCCCCATAAAAAGCAAAAGGATCTCCCTTGTCGGCCTTGTACCCTTGGTATCTCGAGTACACGTGGAACTTGTACTTCGCTCCCTTTTCGACTCCTGGGATGAATCCCTCCCAGATGCCTGAAACGGCCCTTGACCGGAGGGCGTGACTGGTCGTGTCCCATCCGTTGAAGTCGCCCATGACATAAACGATCTCAGCATCCGGCGCCCAGACCGCAAAGTAAGCGCCCCATGTTCCGCCTCGGGTGACCACGTGCGCACCGAACTTCTCGTAAAGACGGAAATGGTTTCCTTCATTAAAGAGGTAAAGGTCGTTATCCGTGAGAAGCGTCACATCGTATAGCACATTGTGCGGCATAGGCATGGGTAAACTCCCTGGACAACAGAATGAAAAACCGTAAAAAGCTTATCACGAAAACACCCCAGTGGAATATCAAAAACAACGGCATTCCACCCCAGTGAGACAGGAAGTCCAAAAGCATTTCACAGGGCAGGCGGGGCAGACGAAAGGACGAACGCAGGCAATGCGCCTTTTCCGTCATTCCCGTGAAGACGGGAATCCAGGGAATTCGAGAAGCACTGGACTCCCGGCTGTGCGGGAGTGACGACCTTGGGGACTTCTCACGAAGCAGTCAATGAAGTTAGCCTTAGATGTGGCTCAGTAGGTTAAAAACGGCTATGTGCTCCAACAAGGGTCTGATAGAGCTCCGCATATCGCTCGGCTGAAAGATCCCATGAATAATTGGCTGCCATTCCCTTCCTCATCAAGTTCGCCCAGGTCTCTTGATCGTTCCAGAGATCCATCGCCCTTTGGATGGAGGAAAGAAACGCTTTCGAGTCGTAGGGTCCGAACTTGAAACCGTTTCCGTTTTTGGCTCGAGGATCAAAGTCTTCGATGGTATCCTCCAATCCTCCGGTGGCGCGGACTAGCGGCACCGTCCCGTATTTCAAAGCATACATCTGGGTCAACCCGCAGGGTTCATAAAAAGAAGGGACCAGGAAGATGTCAGCTCCAGCCATGATGCGGTGGGCCAAGGCTTCATCAAAACCGATCGTCACGGAGAACTTTCCCGAATATCTTTCAGCGGAGTTCCGCAAAACATTCTCGTATTGCTCCTCACCCTCGCCCAGGATCACCAATCCGACCTTCATTCTCGCAAGCTCGTCGAGGATTGGGATAAGAAGATCACACCCCTTCTGATGCGAGAGCCGAGAGGTTATGCCGAGGACCGGCCTATCCAGTAGAGCGGGTTCGAGACCTGTCTCCTGTAGGAGAGCCGCTTTGTTGACGATCTTCTCGGACAGATGGTCCGAATCGTAATTGCAGGTGATATGAGGGTCTATCGCCGGATCCCACACCGAATAATCCGCGCCGTTCAGGATCCCATGAAGCACGGCGGATTTGTTTCGAAGGATCCCTTCCATGCCCAGTCCGAACTCGGATGTCTGGATCTCCCGACTATACGTTGGGCTCACGGTGGTCACGGCGTCCGAATAGACGATTCCGGCCTTGAGAAGGCTGATCGCTCCCCAGTACTCTATCCCTTCAGGGTGATACGCCTCAGGCGGAAGGCCGGACACAGGCAGTTTCTCGCGGGGAAAAAGCCCCTGATACCCAATGTTGTGGATGGTGAACAGGGTGGCTGTAGAAGAGAAAAACGGATCCGTCCGGAACAGGGTACTCAGATACGCGGGGATCAGGCCGGTCTGCCAGTCATGACAATGAATCAGATCAAAGTGCATCCCCGTTGTTTTCGAAAAAAGAAGCGCGGCGCGGCTGAAAAAAGCGAACCGTTCGAGATTATCGTAGTAGTCCCCTTCTGCTGTGCGGTACAGGTTGGGGCGATCGAAGAGATCTTCTCTCTCAAAGAAGTAGATTGCAACGCCGTCGTCCGTCTCCGTGGCGTGAACGTTTCCGACAATCCCTTGGCCTGCCAAGGGAACTTCAAGCCCTTTCAAAACCAGCTGCTTCTGAAAGGAGCCCTCCTTGACTGACCTATATAGGGGCAAACCAACGGACACGTTGATGCCGAGCCTTTTGAGCGCTCCGGGAAGAGATCCGGCCACGTCCGCCAATCCACCGGTCTTTGCATAAGGGGCGACTTCAGAGGAGAGAAAAAGGATATCCATCCCATCTTTCTATCATACCAAACGTTTTGAATCAACGAGCCCAGTTGGAGTCAATTAAACTTGAAAAACCCAGCGATTCGTATTAGGATTCTAACTTTAAGGTTTCAGCGGGATTTCAACAAATTCCAAATGAGCTCTTAGGACCGGTGAGCCCAGGCTAAGGTTTCAAGTTCAGCTGAAGCCCTCTCAACACAATACTTCGGCAGAGGTTCCAGCGATAGACTCCATGGAAAACAAATTGGCGAAAGTGAGCCCCATCAGCAAGAGCGCTCCCAAAAAAGATGCCGTGCCCCGCCGTCGTTTGGGAGAGCTCCTGGTTGAGGCAGGCCTCCTGTCCAATGAAAAACTCCATGAGGCCCTCAGCGCGCAGAAGACGACAGGTAAGCGCCTGGGCCAGCAGCTCGTGGATATGAGTGCCATTACCGAGGAGGAAATGGCCTTCGCTCTTGCCATGCAGCTCAAGATTCCCTATGTGGACCTCAAGAACTTCGGAATTCCCTCCAAGGTGATTGAAAGCATTCCTGAGGAGATTTCGCGCAAATTTCTCTGCGTCCCCATCAGCCTCAAGAACAGCGTTCTCGATGTGGCTATGGCCGATCCCCTGGACCTGAACATGATGAAGGACCTCCAATTCATCACAGGGTACAGTATTCAGCCGGCCATCTCCACGTCCACCCAGATCGTGGAAGTGCTGCAGAAGCATTATCATCCTGACAAATCGATCGGGGACATGGCGGATGAAATCGGCGGGGAAGAGATCATGGAGTTCCTCCCGGAAAAGGAGATGAAGGAGGAAGAGGAGGAGCGGCCTGAGGAAGCCAAAGATTCTCCATTTGTGAAGATGGTGGATCTGATCATCAAGAATGCCATCAAGAAGCGCGCCAGTGATGTTCACATCGAGGCTCAGGAGAATCAGGTTCGGGTTCGGAACCGGGTCGACGGGGTGCTTCAGGATTCGATCAAGCTCCCCAAGTGGACTCAGCCCATCATAATTTCCAGAATCAAGATTCTGGGCGGAATGGACATTGCCGAAAAAAGGCTTCCGCAAGACGGCCGAATTAAGGTCAAGACCAGGAGCAGTTCTGTGGATCTTCGGGTGTCCACCCTGCCTACGTACTACGGGGAAAAGGCGGTCATCCGAATCCTGAACAAGCAGGAGTCCTTTCTCACCCTTAAAGAGCTCGGATTCAGCCCCAAGAGCCTTGCCATTATCCAGAACTTCACCTCTCAACCCCAGGGGATGGTGTTGATCACGGGACCTACCGGGAGCGGAAAGACGTCCACCTTGTATGCGTGCATGCAGGCCATCAAATCCGACGAAGTCAACATCGTGACGGTAGAAGATCCCGTGGAGTTCGAACTGACCGGAATCAACCAGGTTCAGATCAGTGAAAAAGTCGGTCTTACGTTTCCCTATGTGCTTCGCTCCATTTTGAGGCAGGACCCGAACGTGATCATGATCGGTGAGATCAGGGATGTGGACACTGCTGAAATCGCCCTCCAGTCTTCTTTGACCGGCCACCTGGTTTTGTCCACTCTTCACACCAGCGACGCTCCCTCGGCCATTACAAGGCTTATGGACATCGGGCTGGCTCCCTACATGATTGCTTCCTCCGTGACCGGGGTCGTGGCCCAACGACTCGTCAGGGTCATTTGCCCTTACTGCAAGGAGGAATACGTCCCGAGTCAGGAACTCCTCAGCCGCATGGGACTCGATCACAGCAAACTCCCCTTCAAGTTCTATCGGGGAGTGGGGTGCTCCAAGTGCGGTAATCTCGGCTTCAAGGGCCGCACGGTGATCGAGGAGGTGATGATCATGAGTCGAAAAGTCAGGGAACTGACCCAAACCGGGACGTCCGCGGATCAGCTCAGAGAAGCGGCCATGGCTGCGGGAATGACCACGCTGGGAATCAGCGGCCTGAAAAAGATCGAGATGGGAATCACGACCATTGACGAGGTGTTGAAGGCGGTTCAGCAGAAAGAGGAGCTCACAACGATCTGCCCCCACTGCGGCAAGGGGGTGAGCCTGGACTTCAAGGATTGCCCGTACTGCAAGAAGCCCTTGGTTCCGACCTGCAGGAGTTGCAGCCGCATCGTTTATCCCGATTGGATCGTTTGTCCTTATTGCAGGAATGATCTCAAGCATGAAGCGTAGGGAGGCGCATTCCAACGCCCTCAAGTTTTTCCTTGACTGTGCGCCCTTGATTTAAATAGGGTTAAAGTTTAGACCGGTGCTTGAGCAAGAGGCCAATGGATGCAGTGTAAGAACCATCCGGATCGCAGAGCGGAGCACTTCTGTTCCAGCTGTCGAATCCCCCTTTGTGCGGATTGCGCTGAGGAGACGAAGCCGGGGGAGTATTACTGCTTCAAATGCGCCATGCTGGTTTCCGTGTCCGCGGTTGGAACCTCGATCAAAGGAAAGCGGGAAAAAATCGCCGAACACAAAGCGAAGGAAAAGAAGAAAAAAACTCCTTTTCATTACTTCGTCATGGTTTCCTCCGTCATGATTCTGGTCATGTGGGGGGTGATTCTTTTCGGAGGCCAGAAGGCTCCTGTCGGCGCTGCTGATCTTGGGAACCAACCCAGAGTGCTCCTGTTCATGGTGGACGGGGCCCTCAAGCGATTCGCTCATTACGAAGGAAAACAGTATCCTTCTCAGTTGACCGATCTCGTTCCCAAGTACCTTCCTCTCAGAAAAGAAGAGATCCCTCTTCTGGATAAGGTGAGCTACACCCGAGATCCGAGCCTGGGATATCGTCTGTCTCTTGCAAAACCGAAACCAGGCGACATGAACATCATCATCTCGCCCAAGGGCGTGCGATACGAAACGCTTCCTGGTGGGGGAAGCTAATGCGGAGACAACCCGGGTTCACTCTAGTTGAGTTGATGCTAGTGATCGCCATCCTGGGCTTTCTGGCCGTAACGGCCGTACCTTTCTATCAAACCTGGACTCAAAGGGCCTATGGTTCCCAAGCCAACCTTATGATGAAGAGCCTGATGGATGGCCAGATCATGTATTTTCTGGAGAACAACCGATTCTTCCCTGCCGTGGGTGAGGACATCTTCATCCCTTATGAGGAAGCGGGGGCACCGTCTCCCGCAAGCGCTCTTGATGATTTGGAGAAGGCCCTAAAAGTCAAGATCTCGCAAAGCCCGCGTTTCCGCTATACGATCATCAATTATGGGGAGGAGTGCGGAGTGACCATAGAAGCCCCCTTTCCTCTCTTTAAGGGCCGGGGAAGCCCTGGTTCGCTCATCGCAGTGGTGACAAAACAAGGCCAAGTGACGTATGTAGGGCCTTAACGGGGCTGGCAGACCGCTTTTGAACCAGATAAGAAATCGCGAGGTTTACGGCAAGCGGGAAGACAGGCAACCGCCGGGGAATTCATGGAAGGGTTCGATTGGGCCACAAGAACGACCATGAATCTCGATACCCTTTTCAACAACCTTCTCACCAGCGGGATAGGCTTATCCGACTCGGAGACCCTCCGAAAGCTTAGGATCCTCAACACCTTTCATCTGGTCGTGATCATGGCGGCCCCGCTCCTGGGGCTTTTTTATTTTTACGCAGGCGCGTTGATTCTCTTCTCCTTGACCATCTTCACCGGCCTCCTCATGATTTCCTTATTCCTCCTCCTGAGAAAAACCAGAAACCTGGTTCTGGGAGGGCACTGCGCCATCTCCATCCTCTGGGCGTTCCTGTTCCTCGTCTCATGGAATACCGGAGCCATTACCTTCGAGGGCGTGATCCACCCTACATGGATTTTGAACGGAAGCCTGATTCTGCTCGCGGTCTTGATCATGGGATATCTCCACGGGAGCCTCTGGACGATGGTCATGTTCGTGCAGGTGGGGATCATTGTCTATCTGTATCAGATCCGCTTCCACTTCCCGAACCTCCTGCCCATGGAGATGGCGGCCCTTTATCACCTGGGCACCTTCATGATCGGGTTCCTGGTTCTGGTGTTGTTTGCTTTCTTGTTTGAAAGAGAAAGGGAGGAAGCGCTGCTTCGTGAGGAAGGCAAAGCACAGGCCCTGAGGGAATCCAAGAAGTATATCGACGATATCCTGGAGAGATCCCCTGTGCCCACGTTCATTATCGACCGCAGCCACCGGGTCGTTCAGTGGAACCCTGCCTGCCAGACCCTGACAGGGATTTCAGCCGGAGAGATTCTCGGCAAAGAGGTGTGGGAAGGGTTCAGGATGGGCCAGCAGGGAAGTCTGGCCGACATGGTTCTGAGTGAACCCGGAGCAATAGACGATCATTTTGGAGAGAGCCTCCTTTCCAAATCAGCGAGCGGATGGTACGAGATGGACGCTCTTCTGCCTGATTTCAAGAACGGGCTGCGGGTGCTCCTCAGTGCCGGTGCGCTCTTGGACGAGACAGGCGCGGTGAGAGGTGCCATTCAGACGGTGCGGGAAGTCGG
>CAZOLJ010000065.1:0-3907 GCA_964580575.1 uncultured Desulfobacteraceae bacterium | reverse complement strand
GATTTGCTCGTTGAGGCGGGTGGACTTTGCAACGAAGGATCTTCTCTCGGGGGAGTTCTGCGATGAAGTGTGAGCTGAAGGGTTTACCACAACCAGTTTCCATTCCTGTCCCATCGACTGTTGACGGGAAACCCGAGCTTTGACAAAAGATGGTGAAACAGGAATTGCCGATTGCCCCTGAAATACCCCAATTCCTCGCAGTAGGAATGAGGCGTGAAACCCTTGGCCTCGGCTTCGGATAAAGTCATGGTTTGGGCTGTTTTGCCGGCAACGCAGACGTGATCAAAATGGATGGAATGGTAAAGCCTGTCCTCCGTCGTAACCACGACTACAGCGGTTCCCGGGATTTTTTCATCCAACGTGATGTAAATGCTGAGAAAAAAGCCGATGACCAGAAGACTGATCACCATGACGGCAACAATTCTACCCTTTTGAGGTCTTCCCATAGAAGCGTCTTGCAGCAAGGTCTCCGTCTAAATGCAAAGCACTTTATTATGTTCGAGCTCAAGAATCAAATTCAGTTACTCTTGTCGTCCTCTGTCCTCGGAATGGGAAGCTTAAAGAATTCGATTTGTTCATCTCTCAGCATTTTCTCCTCTTCCCATGTCGCAGATCCCTTGATGTTCTTCTTTTCACTGACCCCGTAGTGCATTCTGAGGGCCTCCTTGGCGAAGTTGGAGCCCACATCCTCGAAATTCTTTTTCACATAGTCGACCATCTCTTTTGCAAGTTTCCTGTAATCGATAGAATCCGGAAGTCTTTCCGGTTCAGGCCGGGCCATCTTGGTGGCGACCGGAGAGAGCAATCTTCGCACTCGGGTATTTTCGCAAACAGGGCATGTCACCAACTTCTTGCGGGCTTGTTCTTCAAAGGAAGCGCTGTGGTTGAACCAGCCCTCAAAGCGATGCCCATTCGCACACTCTAATTCAAATACAATCAAGAAGGCATCTCCCCCGGCGTTCCGGCTGAAACAGGATTCCTACTTTTCGGCGTAAAGAACAGCCAAGATCCTTGTGGGTTCTTGGCCGTGGCACTTGACGAGGTGGGGAACCGTGGAGTCGTAATAAATGGCGTCTCCCGGTTCCAGCCCATGGATTTCCTCGCCAAGCCGGACTTCCATACGACCACTCAGGACAAAAATGAATTCCTGACCGTCGTGAGCGGACCTTTCCTCTTCTGTGGTTGCAGGCTGCAGGGTGACCAGAAAGGGCTCCATGTGCCGGTCCTTTTTGTACGGCGCAAGGGATTCATACCCATATCCGTAATGCTTGTCTCTTTTTGAGTCGTATCGAGAGACCACCTTGCGATCCCCTCTGCGAACAATGGTGAAAGGCCTCAATTCATCCCCTGAAATGAAGTAACCCATCTTCATTTCCAGGGCCTTAGCCAGCTTGATAATCGTCCCGAGGGGTGGAGCGCTTCGCCCTTGCTCGATTTCCGAGAGGAGGGACACTTCAATGCCCGTTCGCCTCGATATATCCAACAAGCTGAGACCTCGCTGTTCCCTGGCCCTTTTCACCCGTTCGGCCACGTTGACCGTGAGGTCTTCTTGCGGGGGCTCCTGGTCGATGCTCTCCATGAAAGCCTTTTCCTCATCCCTGCTGGTGAACTGGCTCACATGGGCGAGAAAATCATCGTACCCTTCAGATCGCTTGCTCTTCTCTTTCTCTTGTGTCATGGCTCGTTCCCTGGTTCATTGCCCTAAAAGAATTGGCTTTATTGTTATCATGTCCTGTGACGTTCGGTCAAGAAGCAAGACCCCTGTCTTCCTTGACAGGCAAAGGCCCGACGCCTATGATAGCTACACAGAAGCTAGTGGATGGGGCTAGAAAAATCAACGAAATTCTAAACCGCTAGGGCGACAAAGAGAGGATGAAAGGATGTTTGAAAGGCAGTTCATTGTGGATGAACTCACGAAACACGACACTTGGAGAATGTTTCACATCATGGCGGAATTCGTGGAAGGCTTCGAGGTATTGCCTGAGGTCTATCCGGCGGTCAGCGTTTTCGGTTCTGCAAGGGTCAGCCGAAAGAGCCCCATTTACAAGACAACAGAGAAGCTGGCTCGCCTGCTCGCGGAGAACGAGTTTAATGTCATCTCCGGAGGAGGGCCGGGGATCATGGAGGCTGCCAACAAGGGGGCCGCGGAGGGGGGAGGTAAATCGGTGGGACTCAACATTCGCCTTCCCCGCGAACAAAAACCGAACAAATATGCGAACATCCGCCTTGACTATAAGTACTTTTTCATCAGAAAAGTCATGTTCGTCAAATATGCGGTCGCTTATGTGATCATGCCCGGCGGGTTTGGCACCCTGGATGAACTCTTCGAGGCCCTCACCCTGATCCAGACCAAGAGAATTCGATCCTTTCCGGTCATCCTTATGGATTCGCGATATTGGAAGGACCTTGTGGATTGGATGAGGAAGACCCTCCTCAAATCCAACTTCATTTCCCCCCAGGATCTCGACATTTTCCACATGGTGGACAAGCCTGAGGAGGCGGTGGGCATCATCAAAAGGAGGGTCATTGTCTGAGGGCAAGGCATGACGAGATCCATCTTTTATTCCAAAGTGCTGAGCGCTTTGGTATAGAATTGAGTAACCACCAACTGGATTTATTCGGCATCTATCTGGAGGAATTGTGGTCCTGGAACAGGAAGTTCAACTTGACCGGCCTGGAGGACCGCAGGCGGATGGTGGTTGAGCTTTTCCTTGATTCGCTGCTTCCGTCCCCCTTTGTTCCTGGAGAGGGAAATCTCCTTGATGTAGGCTCCGGTGCGGGTTTCCCGGGTTTACCGCTCAAAATTCACTGTCCCCTACGCCATACATTTTTGCTGGAACCAAACTCAAAAAAAGCGAGCTTCCTCCGTCATGTGATTCGGCTGACCAAGCTGGGAGGGGTTGAGACCATCAAGGGCCGTGTCGAGGATCTTCCCAAGGAGGTTCGATACGACACGGTCACTGCAAGAGCGCTGGCGGAGCTCGGGAAGACCCTCGAGTGCTGTGGTCCTCTAGTGAAACAAGGAGGTCTTCTGCTTCTCTATCTCGGAGCTAGGGCAGAAGAGCACTTAAGGGAAAGTGAGCGCTTGGTGGCAGCTCATCACCTCAGGGTGGCCAAGAGGCTTTCCTATGCCCTGCCGGGAAAACGATCCGAGAGGCACACGGTGATCTTCCAAAAAGAGCGAGAGGGTGTCTAGTTGCCGGCGAGTGAGGTTTTCTCTGAAGGAATTGAGGACGTCCCCCATGATCATCTTCATGATCTCAGATTTCTTATCAGCGTAGCGATGGGTCACCGGAAGGCTCACGACTGCCATCTCGGAAATCTCCTCAATGGAGGTCGCTGCGAAACCTTTTTTAGCGTACAAAAGACTTGCCGCGTCGATGATCTTCTTGCGCACTGCGTCTGAAGCGCTGATCTGATCAAGCACCGTCAACTGCTTTTTTGAAACATCCATTTCCTTGGCTCCTTCCGTCGTCGGTCGGTGACCGGCTTCCTACATTTTTCTATCACAATAAGGAACACTCAAGAAAGTAATTTTAGATTGCTTGATCCCCAGAGAACTCCATGTAAAGCGACTTACAATTATTTACAGTTGATTTGTTATCGAAAGTATAAATCCTGTTGACTTTTAATTGATTATGGTCTATTATCTATTACTAAATAGGTTTTTAATTAAAACAACAGGAAAGGAGAGAGTATGGCAACCGCTGGACAAATCCAATACAGAATTGGGCTAGCAAAGAAAAAATCGGCAAAGTTTCTTAAAGAACTCGCAGCAATCAAGAAAAAGATAAAGGTATTAGAAGCCCAGCACAAAAAGGCAAAGGCTGCGAAAAATGTCAAGCCAAAGGCCACGAAGAAAGCCAAACCCAGAAGAAAACCGGCCAAGAAGAGAAGATAAGGCTAA
>CAZOLJ010000064.1:0-25806 GCA_964580575.1 uncultured Desulfobacteraceae bacterium | reverse complement strand
GCTTGTGCGGGCCCCCGTCAATTCCTTTGAGTTTTAGCCTTGCGGCCGTACTCCCCAGGCGGAGCACTTAATGCGTTAGCTACGGCACAGCAGGGGTCAATACCCGCTACACCTAGTGCTCATCGTTTACAGCGTGGACTACCAGGGTATCTAATCCTGTTTGCTCCCCACGCTTTCGCGCCTCAGCGTCAGTATTGGTCCAGAGAGTCGCCTTCGCCACGGGTGTTCCTCCCAATATCTACGAATTTCACCTCTACACTGGGAATTCCACTCTCCTCTCCCATACTCAAGCATGGCAGTTTCAAATGCACTTCCTGGGTTAAGCCCAGGGCTTTCACATCTGACTTACCACACCGCCTACACGCCCTTTACGCCCAGTAATTCCGAACAACGCTTGCACCCTCCGTATTACCGCGGCTGCTGGCACGGAGTTAGCCGGTGCTTCCTTCAATGGTACCATCAGTCTTGCTGGCTATTTACCAGTAAGCTTTTTTCCCACTTGACAGAGCTTTACGACCCGAGGGCCTTCTTCACTCACGCGGCGTTGCTGCGTCAGGGTTTCCCCTATTGCGCAAAATTCCTCACTGCTGCCTCCCGTAGGAGTCTGGCCCGTGTTTCAGTGCCAGTGTGGCTGGTCATCCTCTCAGACCAGCTAACCATCTTCGCCTTGGTAGGCCATTACCCTACCAACTAGCTAATGGTACGCGGGCCCCTCCCTGAACGACAACTTTCGTGAAGAGGTCATCTTTCATCACAGAGACCGAGGTCCCTGGGACAATATCCGGTATTAGCCTCGCTTTCGCGAAGTTATTCCAGATTCAGGGGCAGGTTACCCACGCGTTACTCACCCGTTCGCCACTTTACTCTCCCGAGCAAGCCCGGAATTTCTCGTTCGACTTGCATGTGTTACGCACGCCGCCAGCGTTCATTCTGAGCCAGGATCAAACTCTCCAGTTAAATGGATTGGATCCTAGTTGATCCGTTGATTTCGAAATTGCGGCCTACAGCGGTATCACTATTTAGTTTTCAAAGAGCGACAAAAACCCTACTTAACCTAACAACTCCGATTTGGAATGTCAAGATGAGAACGGCATTTCTTCAGAGCAGACGCGTAAGTTAACCCCTTGGTTTCCATCTGTCAAGGAAAAATTTTCACGTTCTCAATATTTTTTTTCAATGGCGAACCCCCAGGAACTCCTTGATTTTTTGAACGACCAGATCGAGCTGTTCTCTTTTGAGCTCCGGATAAATGGGGAGCGCCAGCGTGGTCGCCGCCGCATCCATGGATTCCGGGAAATCCTCCGGCCGGTGGCCCAGGTATTTGAAGCAATCCTGCACGTGAAGGGACAAGGGATAGTACACTTCCGTGCCGATTCCTTCGGCGTTCAGGAACTCCCGAAGCTCGTCCCTTCTGCCTTTCAGGCGGATGACGAACTGATTGTAGATGTGTCTTTTTTCTTTTTCAACGGGCAAGGTCACCTCGGAGAGTCCCGCCTTCTGAAAGAGCTCCCGGTAGGTCTTTGCGTTGTCCTGGCGACCTGCGGTCCACTGATCCAGATACTTCAGCTTCACGATCAGAATGGCCGCCTGGAGCGCGTCAAGCCGGAAATTCCCGCCGATCACCCGGTGGTAGTACTTCGGTTTCGCGCCGTGACCGCGCATGATGATCAGCCGTTCGTACAGGTCTTTGGAGTTCGTCGTCACCATGCCCCCGTCCCCGAAAGCCCCGAGGTTCTTGGACGGGAAAAAGGAGAAGCATCCATACTCCCCCATGGATCCCGCCCTCTTGGGTGCGCCATCTTTGAACGCAATCTCCGCGCCGATGGCCTGCGCCGCGTCTTCGATCACCACGAGGTGGTACTTCTTCGCCGTCTCCAGAATCGGCCCCATCCCCGCGCACTGACCAAAAAGATGCACCGGCATGATCGCCTTCACTTTGGAACGCTCGGCCGCGCCCAGCCCGTCCATGATCGATGCGAGTTTTGACGGATCCATGTTGTACGTGGTTCTGTCAATGTCCACGAACAGCGGGGCCGCTCCCACTCGGGTGATCGAGCCGACGGTGGCAAAGAAAGTGAAGGGCGTCGTCACGACCAGGTCTCCCGGGCTGATGCCCGCGCTCATCAAGGAGATGAGCAGCGCATCCGTTCCTGAAGAGACGCCGACCGCATAGGAACACCCGCAATACGCGGCGACCTTCTCTTCGATCTCTTTCACCTTCGGTCCGAGGATGAACTGCTGCGACTCATAGACCTCTTGGGTTGCGGCCAGAACCTCCTCTTTGAGCGTGGCATACTGTGCCCTCAAATCCAGCAACGGAACTTTCACTATTATCCCTCCAGTCGTTATTGTCCGCCTTCAGGCAAAGGCTTCAGTCTGTTTCTTTCGTCACCACCAAGGCACAGAGGGACAAAGATGCAAAGGTACAAAGCAGAAAAACCTTTTCTCCTCTGTCCCTTTGTCCCTCAACTCACAATGTCCGCGACCCGCACCAGCCGCGCGCTGTCTCTCAGATCCTGCAAACGCTCTTTCACGAAAGTCAGGGTCTCCCTGTGCGGAGGGGCGATCACCACAGCATATCCCTGTTCCCTGGCCAAGGCAAGAAGCCGGTCCTACTGGACCTTCATGGCTTCCTGAGACAGTTCGTAATCCAGAAACACGCTCCTGCTGGCCACGAGCACCTTCATTTCCGTGGCCACCCTGGGAGCACCTTCCGACCCTTCATCTGTGTGCGCCGCTCGCACCTCTTTTTTGGGAGGCTTGCAGGCCCCTTGATCGCCTTTGGAACTCCGTTTCTTTGAAGAGACCGCTCTGGAGGAGGGCCCAGCATGAGCTACAGGTTTCGAGGGACGTCCGGAGAGAAAAAACAAAGAGAGGGAGGTGAACAGCAGCCCCCCTCCCACGAGAAGTCCAAGCGCCAGAGTGCGCAGTTTAATTCTCTTCTTTCGGGCTCTTTTTTTTCTTGCCTCGGAGTGCCATGACTGAAGCCGGGTGTCGTTCGCGATTCTATGAAATCGATCTCTAGGACCCGGTCTTCATATGCGAGAAGATGTTCCAGGTCTGCAGCAGTTGCACGGCCTGGCGGATCTGATTGTCCTTCTCAAGGAGCTGTTTGGCCCTCTGGTCGTTCTCCTTCTCCTCCGTGCGCTTGTCCGCGTCGAGTTCCTCCCCGGAGTCGCCGGGCAGGTGACCTTTGAGGTCCTTCTCCCTGACCATGCGCGCCTTGTCCTTTGCGTCCTCTTCAACGGGAGGTATGAATTTCACCTCTACGTCGGGTTCAATGCCGCTCGCCTGAATCGAACGGCCGCTCGGCGTGTAATACATGGCCGTAGTCAGCCGCAACCCCGAGCCGTCGCTCAAGGGGATGATCGTTTGCACCGAGCCTTTGCCGAACGTTTTGGTGCCCAGGATGAGCGCCCGCTTGTTGTCCTGGAGCGCACCTGCAACGATCTCTGCGGCGCTTGCGCTCCCGCCGTTTACCAGAACGATGATGGGATAGTTCCGGTCCGTCTTTTTCTTGTGGGCCGCGGCCTTCATATCCTGCGAGGACTCCCGGCCCTTGGTGCTCACGATCACTCCGGACTCCAGAAAGAGATCCGACACATCGATCGCCTGGGAAAGCAGACCTCCAGGATTATTCCGGAGATCCAGAATGAGGCCTTCCAGCTTGCGCCCGTTTTCGAGCTTTTCCAGCTCAGCGGATAGGTCATTCGTGGTCTTGCTCTGAAAATTGGAGACCCTGACGTAAGCGATTTTCGGGTTCAAGAGGGTACTCCTCACGCTTTTGATAGGAATCACGTCCCGGGTCACGGTGAACTCCAAAGGTTTTTCAGCGCCCTCTCTCGTGATCGTCAAGGTGACTCCTGTTCCTTTTTCACCTCGAATGCTCTTGATCGCTTCAGGCAGAGTCATGTCTGCCGCTACTTTCCCGTCAATCTTGATAATCTTGTCTCCGGCCTGGATTCCTGCCTTGTAGGCCGGCGTTCCTTCGATAGGTGAAACGACTGTAAGCACATTGTCCCGCACCGTGATCTCAACCCCGATCCCTGAAAAACTGCCCTTTGTTTCGCTCAGGAGATCTTGGTGTTCATCTTTGGAAAGGAATGACGAGTGAGGGTCTAGGCTCTGGACCATCCCCTTGATCGCACCCTGGACCAATTTCTGACTTTCCTGAGGCTCCACGTAGTTCTTCTCAATCTGGCGCAGCACCTCCGTGAGGAGTTCGAGGTTCTTGTAGGTTTCTCCTGTTCCCGCTTTGACGATGACGGCATTTCCGTTGAAAAAGAGAATGCTTCCGATGAGAAGACAGAAGACGATGGCCTGGAAGAAAAATTTCTTGTTGTTTCGAGGCATAGAACAACTCCTAATGTGCAACCAAAAGTACTTAATATGATATCCCACAGGGTACACCCAGGTCAATGAACTTTTAGCCACCTGAGCGGATCGAGGTTCCCTCCCCCTTTTCTTATCTCAAAATACAGCCTTGCATCTCTCACTGAAGGCGCTTTCCCGAGAGATCCGATCACCTCTCCGGCTTTCACCATTTCGCCCTCCTCCTTCTTTCTCTGAGCAAGCTGCGCGGAAACCGAGAAGTATCGAGACCCATGGTTGATCACGACGATCTCCCCGTAGCCTTTGAGGCTTCCTGAAAAATCGATTCGGCCTGCGTAAACCGCTTTCACTTCCGCACCGGGACGACCCTCAATCGTGATCCCTTTGAGCCCAGCCTGAGAGGAGACTCCTTCCCTCAGGATTCTGCCCTCAAGAGGCATGGGAAGTTTGCCTCTGGCATTGGCAAAATCAGAGGGGATCTCCGTCCTCTTTTCGTCTCTTTTCTCAATCTGGAGGAGAGTGTCCTTCAGCTTTTGCGAGGCCAGCTCCAGTTCCTTGACTCCGGTCTCAAGGAACTCCTTCTCTTTGTGGGTTTTCATCAGGAGGACCACTTTCCTGTCGATGTCTTCCTTGGCCGCAGCGACTCGGGCGCTTTCCTCTTTTTCAAGAGTGTCCAGATCGAGAAGCCTTTCTTTCACCAAAGAGATCTCCTCTCGATACTGCCTCTGCAAATCGGCCGTTTCCTGCAGCAGAGTGAGGTCCACGGCCAGAAGCCCTCGGAGATACTTGAATCGTTTTCTCAGTGTATCGAGGCCGTCCGCAGTGGCTAGAAGCCGGATGTACCCTCGCTTTGCGTAGCGATAGAAGGCATCCAGTCTTTTGCCCAGGCGGTCCCCGAGCTCCTTCAGCGATTTTTCAAGCTGGCTCACCTTAGCCTGATTCTCCCGCAGATCTTTCTTGATGGCAGAGACTTTTTCCTCCAGACCCCTGAGGGTCCTTCTTTTCTCCTCAATCTCTTTTTCCAACTGTGAGATCTCTTCCAGCAGCTTCTCTTCTCTTTCGTTAAACTTCAGGAGTTCTTCCCGTTCCCGGTTAAGATCTTTTTCTATTTTCTCGATCTGCTGTTTTTTTTCCGCCGGGTCAGGCGATACGCGGCCGTGACTCACGGAGGACACAAAGGCGGGAGGAGAGAGGAAAAACAAAACCAAAAGGGAGAGAAACGGAAGGACTCCCGGAAACCGGGGTAAACCCCTGTTCTTGTTTGAACCAATCCTTGAGCTCAAAACTTGAAAAACCGCCCTATCGCGATAAAGCTCCCCAAAACCCCCAGAACCAGACCCAAAAAAAGGATCCCAAGGGCATAACTGTATGACAAAAAAACAAAATCCATGAACGGCAATCCGAAGACCTGAATGGCCTTAAAAGAAAGAGCGAAATGCACGGCCGACAATATTCCCAACGCGATCAAAGCACCCAGCGCCCCCTGAAGCGCTCCCTCGATGAGCAAAGGCGCCTTCACATACCAGTCCGTGGCCCCCACCAGCTTGTAGATCTCTATTTCATTGCGCCTGGAATAGATCGCGAGTTTGATCGTATTCGTAATGATGAACAAGACGGCCACGCACAGGAGCCCTCCAATGGCAAGCCCGGCGACCTTGAGCACATAGAGCAGGCCTTCAAACTGGTCAAGCCACTGCTCGCTGTACTGCACTTCATCCACTCCAGCGACTTTTTCCAGGGCTTCCTTGATTCTCTTTGGTTCGAACTTGGCGCGGTCCAGATTCTTGAAGGCCACCTCAAAAGAAGCAGGAAGAGGGTTCTTGGTCAATCCGTCCAGCAATCCGGCCTGCGACCCGAGCATTCCCTTCATATCCTGCAGCGCCTTTTCTTTGGAGATGAAGCCCTTGATCTCCGCACCCTGCAGAGTGCTGATGGCCGTCCGAATCCTCTCCCGTGTTCCTTCATCAATGCCGTCCTTGAGATACACCGAGATGGAAAGCGTCTGCCCCCACCCCTGAATCCAGGTTCTCACATTCACCGATAGGAGAACAAAGGCGCCGAAGATGAGGAGAGAAATGGCGATGGTGCCCACGCTGATGGCATAGATCAGCCGGTTGTAAAGGATGCTGGACAGCGCTTGCTTGAAGTAGGTGGACCAGAGCCTGAGTTTCGCGATCATAACGTTTATCCGAGGCCACCCGTTCGCTTTTTGAAATGGATGGCTGAGGCCATGGGGGTCTCTGCTAGAAACAGAACAACGAAGAAGCCACATCGAAGTGTCCAGCTTTAGGAAGTGGGTGAGGCGGGCGGAGGGCTACCCGGAAACTCGCCATTTGAAATCCTGCAGGCAGGTGCCGGTGAAACCCCGCCGCCCGCCTTCGCTGCCCCTTGTCTGCATAGCCTTTCCCGCACACTCTTCGTTTTCTGTTTCTAGAGAGACCCCCATGGCCTTTTTCTGTGTTTATTTCAAAAAGTGAACGGGTTCCTAGTCGAGAACTTTCCCCCTGTGGAGCACGATGATGCGCTGGTCCGTATTGCGGAGCAATTCTCGGCTGTGGGTCGCAATGACCACCGTGGTCCCTCTCAGGTTGATGCTTCGGA
Source organism: uncultured Desulfobacteraceae bacterium (assembly GCA_964580575.1). Taxonomy (GTDB): domain Bacteria; phylum Desulfobacterota; class DSM-4660; order Desulfatiglandales; family HGW-15; genus CAVPDE01. The sequence continues at coordinate 18,873 of CAZOLJ010000064.1, read as the reverse complement.
AGAGGACCATAATCTCCCGCGTGATATCCGGATCGAGATTGCCCGTGGGCTCGTCGGCCAGCAGGATCAGGGGATCGTTGATCATGGCTCTCGCGATGGCCACCCTCTGCTGTTCCCCTCCCGAAAGCTCAATCGGATAGGCCTCTTCCTTGGGGGCCAATCCTACCGCGCGAAGCATCTGGTGTGTCTTTTTACGCACCACCGATCGCTTTTCGCCGGTCACCTCCAGCGCCAAAGCCACATTCTGAAAAACGGTTCTGCGGCTCAGGAGCTTGAAGTCCTGGAACACGAACCCGATCTTTCTTCGGAGCAGATCGAGCTTGGTGCCGCTGATGCGGCCGAGGTTGATCCCGTTGATGACGATCTGACCCTCTGTGGGAGGCTCCGCACCGAAGATCAGTCTGAGGAGGGTGGTTTTTCCTGCTCCGCTCGGCCCGGTGACAAAGACAAACTCCCCCGTGCGGATTCGGAGGTCAATGTCTTTGAGAGCCGCCGTGGGCCCAAAGGATTTGGAGACATGAAATAGCTGAATCACAACTCTAATGGGTGATGTAAAAGAGACAGATCAGTAACTTCCCAGTGCCCGGTCCAATCTGGCTTTGGCCTGATTGTGATCGTAAAGAGCACGATAGTAGTCCAGCCTTGCGCGAGCAAGCAGGGTTTGAGCATCCAGCAGATCCGTAATGGTGGACACCTGGGCTTTGTAGCGCTCCGCGTTGACCCTCAAGTTCTCTTCGCCGGCTTCAATCCCTTTCTGCGTGACCGGAATATTCTTTGCCGATGAATCCAGATCGATCACCGATTGTTTAACCTGGAGGCGGATGCCGTCCTCCACATCCGCCTTGGTCTCCGTAAGTTGTCGCTTCAGGCTTTCCTTTTCCCTGACCGTGTAGTAAGTTTTGCCCCATTCAAAGAACGTCCAGTTCGCCACGGCCAGCACCTCCCAACTGTTCGCATCAACGTACTGGCTACCTGATACACTCGGCGTATCCCCTTTGCTGTAGTAGGTGTAGTTGAGTCCTATTTCGGGATAGAATTTGCTTTTGGCAAGCCGGATCTGCTGGTCGGCCTGAAGAAGGTTGACGTCCAAGATTTTGATCTCCGGACGGTTATCAAGAGCCAGCTTCACATAGGCGTCAAAATCTCCCGTTTCCGGCTTGAAAACCAGGATATCCTCCAATTCCAAAGGGTCATTCACCGGCCTAACCAGCACGGTGTTTAAGGTGGAACGGGTTGTCTGTGCCAGGTTCCTTGCCCTCACGAGGGACTGCGCTGTATTGGCCAGTTCCACCTCCGCCTTGAGCACGTCGTTGACTGGAATCATGCCCACTTCAAAGAAGCTGCGAGCAACCTTGACCGTTTGGGTGAGGGACTCCACAGTCGTTTGTGCAACCTCGACCGATTTGTCCGCCCCCAGGATGTTGAAATACGCCTCTTTCACCCTCAGAACCAGGTCTAGCTTCTCCAGTTCCATCTCCAATTGGGACTGGTCAATGCCCAACTCCGCAAGCCTGTAGTTGCTCAAGAGAGCGAAGCCGGTGAAAACAGGCTGCCTTACAAACCACGTCCACTGGTAGTTGTCCTGCGTACCCACCACCAGCGGAATATTGGTTCCCAAGAGGGTTGATGTCCTGCTAACAGGGATTTCACTCAAATAAGTGTAAGAGTAGGCCGTCCCCAACCTAGGCAAGAAATCCGCTCTTGCCTGCTTTCTGACATCATTTGCCTGTTCGATCCTCTCCCCTCTTGCCCTAATCTTGTAGCTGTTCTCCAGTGCCTGGGCGATGCTGTTTTCCAGGGTGAAATAGTTTTTCCTGTCCTGCGCCGCAGCGGCTACAGGCCATGAGATCAAAGTAAACAAGAGAATAGTCCCCATCCAGCGAATCGACCCATTCCATTTCATTTCATATTCCTCCATGCATCAGGAAAACTTGTTTAATTTTGGAACAATTAGGCCGATAAGTCAATATTAAACAAGCCCATACAAAAGAAAGAAGAGGGCACGAGAATGCCATGATAGTTGGACAAGGGAGGAAGGAGAGTTTATTTCAAGGCAGGGTTTTCATGTCCGAGGATGATCATTCTTTCCCTGGCCGCCTGCTGCCTTTTCTCTTCCCAGGACAGCCACATTTCTTTCAGGTCTGCCATTTCCTTTTCCAGAATCATCAGGTCGTCCCGGGTCCCGGCTACGAGGCCTGCACTCAAGTCGGAGATTTTCTTTTTCAGTTCCCTTACTCTCTCTTTGATGCTCCTCAGCTCGTTAAGGGCACACACTTCTTCCTCTGTCGGCACATCGATTTTCTTACAGCTGTGAACACAAGCCCTCTTCTCGTCCAAATTATCGGTCATGGCTTGAAACCTCCTCGCATACAACTTAAGATTGATCTCTTGCCTATAGGTAATGCGCCCTGATTGTTTTGTCAACGGAAGGAGCAGCGTCAGGCGGGCACGCTTGACTTTTCAAGGGGGAGTAGATAGTTTGTTGCGAAATATCAGATGGTTGTCTTTTTCCATCGAGAAATGAGGATTCCCCCATGAAATTGTCTACCCGAGGACGTTACGGCACAAGACTGATGCTGCAGCTAGCCAAGCAATACGGAAAAGGGCCCATCAGCATGTCGGATATCTCGAAGAACCAGAAGATCCCCATCAAGTACCTTGAACAACTGATTATTCCGCTGAAAAAGGCTAGGCTGATCACCAGTGTCAGAGGCCCTAAGGGTGGGCACATGCTCGCGAAAGCCCCGCACGAAATCAGCCTCTGGGAGATACTTCTCCGTCTCGAGTCAAAATTCACTTTCGTGGATTGTCTCTCAGACGAGACCTGCTGCAACAGCATCGCCAGTTGCCCGATCCGCCCCGTGTGGGGAAAAGCTTTTGATTCCATGAAGTCTATCTTTCAAGCAACGACGCTTATCGATGTGCTGAATCTTCCTGATGTGGCCAAGGCGAAATCCGGTCCAATTCCCGTTCGTCGGCTTCGAAGGAGAGATCCGGTCTGAACATGAAACTATCGGAAATGCTTCATGCCTTCGTATGGCGGGACCCGACCGCCAACAACGCGAACACTTACCTCATCAACGGATCGAAAAAGATTCTTATTGATCCCGGGCACGACCACCTTTTCGGGAACGTGAAAGATCATCTTTCAAAGCTCTCCATCACCCCACAGGACATTGATCTCCTCATCCTCACCCACGGCCATCCGGATCACGTGGAAGCGGCTCGCGCTTTCTCCAAATCTCGGGCGCTCATCGCCCTCTACGAAACGGAACTGGATTTCGTTAAAAAACTGGTGCCTCACTATGGCACTGCCATGGGCATTACGGACTTCGAACCTCAGATGCTTCTCCGGGAAGGAGACCTCCTGTTGGGTGACATGAAGTTCCAGGTCATTCATACCCCAGGCCACTCGCCGGGGTCCATCTGCCTCTACTGGCCCCAGGAGAAAGCCCTCTTCACCGGCGACGTGATCTTTTATCAGGGCATTGGGAGGACCGACCTTCCAGGCGGAGACGGGCAAGCCCTGAAAGATAGCATCAGGCGCTTGTCGAGATTCGAGGTGGAGCATCTGCTCCCTGGGCATGGAGAAGCTGTGTCCGGGGGATCGCTCGTGAAAAAGAACTTCTCTGAAGTGGAACGAGTGTGGTTTCAATATATATGAAGAAGGTGCAAGATGCACGGTACAAGGGACACGGAAGAAAACCCGCGCGTACGGCAAGATCTTTGTTTCTGTCTTCCCTTGCACCGTGAACCCTGCGCCGTGTACCGTCTCGCAGCAATTTATGAGCCTTGACAGGCTAGGAAAGCTATCATGAAGAAGACCTCCGCATCGGTACCACCGGTTGATTTCGATCTTCGCCAGCTTGAGATCTTCCTCAAGGTAGTCGAACTGGGAAGCTTCTCAAAGGCAGGAGAGGCGGTTCACCTCGCACAAGCGTCGGTGAGTGAAAGAATCGCGACCCTTGAGAACATGGTCGGAGCAAAGCTCCTGGACCGAATGGGACGAACGGTCGCTCCCACCAAGGCGGGGGAACTCCTCCATCACCATGCCCGGCGGCTACTGGAGATAAAAAAAACGGCATGTCTTGAAATGCAGGACTTCCTCGGTGTGAAACAAGGAGAAATTCACATCGGAGCGAGCACCATTCCCGGAGAGTATATTCTGCCGGAGGTCATCGGCCGTTATGCCAAGGAGTATCCCCTCATCAGCGTCGTCCTCACGGTTGCCGACTCAGAAGAAATAGAGTCTCGAGTCCTGCAGGGCCATTTTGAATTTGGAATCATCGGTCGCAAGAGTTCAAGCAAGGAGATCTTAAGCCACGAACTGTGGGAGGATGATCTAGTCGTTATCGTGCCTTCCACTCACCGGTGGGCTTCCAGAAAGGAAGTCAAGCCTGGGGAACTGGCCGATGAGCCCTTCATTTCAAGGGAAATGGGCTCCGGGACCTTGTCGAGCTTGGAGGAATACCTTCAACACGCAGGGGTAAAGGGAACCCGTGCACTTCGGGTGATCGCTCATCTGGGGACTTCCACCGCTGTCAAGGAGGGGGTCAAGTCCGGCGCCGGCGTGTCTATCCTCTCCTCCCGGGCCGTGGACACGGAGTTGAAAGCAGGAGTGCTCAAAAGCCTAAAGATCAAGGACCTTCCCATGTTCCGTCACTTCTATCTCATCCGCGACAGGAGGAGGACGATTTCTCCCCTGTGCCGTACGCTCATCAACTTCCTCATCACCCCACCCAAAAAAGTTGAGCCGGCCAAGACCTCTCATCGGAAATCCCCATCCCAAGGCTTCTGATCTATCGGTATTTCCAGTTTGACATATCGGATGAATTCTCCTTATATAAAGGACAAATAATATCCAACGAAGGCCTTCAAAGAGAGTCATCATGAGACGGTGTTTCGGCTTCACCTGACGCAGCATCATCTATTCTACCCGGGTTCGGTAGGCAAAGGCCCAGACCGAGAATCCCCTTCTTTCCACGCAAACATCCTTATCGGCACTTGATTTCAGTCTGGCCTATGCCTCAGGGGGGCAACGGTGCTGGCGCGCCACACGGACTTCAAATCCGTCGTCCCGGTCTGCAAAACCGGGAGGAGGTTCGATTCCCCTTGCCCCCTCCATTAGCTCTGTGAAGCAACGACGATGAACAAGTATGTCACCATTGGTATCGCCGGCCATGTTGACCATGGAAAAACTTCTCTGGTCCGCATCCTCACCGGTATCGAAACGGACAGGCTCGAAGAGGAAAAGCGCCGTGGGCTTTCCATCGAGTCGGGAGTGGCGCCATTCCTCAGCACCGGCGGACTCTCCATCGCGCTTGTGGATGTTCCAGGCCACACGGACTTCCTTAAGAACACCATCCGTGGATTGAGCTGCGTCGACATGGCCATTCTCGTGGTGGCAGCGGATGACGGCGTCATGCCCCAGACCCGGGAGCACCTGGAGATCCTCGACCTCTTCGGTGCCAAAACCGGGTTCGTGGTTCTCAGCAAGGCGGATATGGTGGATATGGAGACCCTTGAACTGGCTGAACTGGAAATCAGGGAAGCGGTGAGGGGAACCGTGTTCCAGGGGAAACCGGTGATTCCTTTTTCAGCTTTGGATCGAAGGGGGATGGAGGACATCCGATCCGCCATCGAGGCGGAGGCGGCACACCTGGAATCGAAATCCCTTGAGGAACCGTTCAGACTCTGGATCGATCAGGTGAGCGGCGTGGCCGGATTCGGTACTGTGGTGACAGGGACCATCCTATCCGGTACCTTGCGCCAGGATGATTCGCTTGTTCTTTTGCCGACAGAGACCGAGACCAGGGTGCGATCGCTCGAAACCCACCACAAGCTTACAGAAAAAGTTTATGCTGGTCAGCGGGTCGGGATAAATCTTCACAAGGTTCCATTGGATCAGGTAAGCCGCGGCATGCTTCTTGCAGCCCCTGGGCTCCTGGACCCTAGCTTTCTCCTCAATGTGGATCTGAAAGTCCTCGAGACCGCCAAAGCGCCGATCAGAAACCGCCAAAGAGTGAAACTCTACCTCGGCACATCCGTAACCAACACGCTCGTGGTGCTGATGGAGAGGGAGAGTCACCAACCTGGAGAACAAGGCCTGGCACAGTTTCGTCTCATGAAAGCCGTTGCCGCCCTGCCCAGGGATCCTTTTGTGATCTGTCCGCTCAATTTGAACACGGTGATGGGGGGAGGGAACGTGCTGGAGATACCCCGCGAGAAGTTTCGGGTCGTCAAGGCTCAGAAAACCCTGCCTTACTTGAGTGCTCTGAAGTCGAGCGATCTTCCAAAATGCGTTCAGCAGTTTTTTGATGCCCACGCGGACCAACTTCTTTTGCCCGAGGAACTGGCTCGCACTTTCGGGTTCAGCGTCGCTAAGACGATGGCTCTGCTGAAAGAAAAGCAAGGGGCAGGGGAAGTCCTCTTCTTTCGCGACAAAGGTTTTTTCAGCAAGAAAAGATACGACCAACTCAAGGAGGAGCTTCCCGGTCTCTTGCAGGATATCCTCTCCCGAGACCCTATGAAGCGAAATGTGAAAGCAGAAGAGCTCCGTCGCCAACTCTCTCCCCAACTTGGAGAGGAGCCTTTTCAGAGAGTGCTTTCAGATCTCTGCCGCGACGGCAAGCTGGTCAAGATCGACGGCGGATTTCAGGCCAGCGGTGTCTCCGCCAGCCTCTCTCCTCAACAGGCCAAATTGGCGGCCTCTTGCATGAGCTTTGCCCAGAAGAGTGGGTTCGCGCCTTTCAGCGCCGATACCGTTTGGAGACTCCCAGGTGTTAACTACGAGAAATCAGACATAGAAAAAATGCTTTCCTACCTTCGGAACGAAGGGAAACTCGTGCGATTCAAGGATGGCCGTTATATCCCGGCAGAATGCCTGGAGGCCATCAAAGAAAAAGTAAAGGGGGTTGTCGCAACAAATGGCGTCTTCACGCTTGACGATCTCCGGACAACACTTGGATATGGGAGAAGGATCGGAGTGATTGTCCTTGAATATCTCGACGCCGTTGGATTCACCAGCCGGCGCGGTGAAGGGCGAGTACTGAGAGAAACTATGACTCAATCGTAAGACGAAACGCAGAAAGGAGGATAACAGGATGGCTCAGATGAAAAACATTTTTGCAGCTCGATGGGGGATCATCGGCGTAGGAGCGTTCATCGGCGTCTTTGCCGCACTCCTACAGAAGTGGGGAAATCCGGGGAACATGGGTATTTGCGTGGCCTGTTTTGACAGGGATATTGCCGGAGCCCTCGGGCTTCATCGTGCCGACGTGGTTCAGTACATGAGGCCGGAGATCATCGGCTTTGTGATCGGGTCACTGATTGCGGCATATCTATTCAAGGAATTTCGACCCCGGGCAGGGTCGGCACCCATAGTCCGATTCGTCTTGGGCGCTTTTGCCATGATCGGCGCTCTGGTGTTCTTGGGTTGCCCCTGGCGGGCCTTGCTCCGTCTTGCAGGAGGAGACGGCAACGCCATCCTTGGCATAGCGGGGCTTATTGGCGGAATCTGGGTAGGGACGCTTTTCCTCAAGGGAGGTTATAACCTCGGCCGATCGGAGAAGACCTATGCCAGTGTGGGATGGATGCTTCCGCTCATCATGATTTTTTTCCTGGTCCTGAGATTCATCTATCCTCCCTTGGCGGACAAGCCGCAAAGCGGGGTCCTTTTTTACAGCCTCAAGGGACCGGGCTCTATGTACGCCCCTCTCGCCGTTTCTTTGATCATCGGCCTTGCTGTCGGATTCCTGGCCCAGAGAAGCCGCTTCTGCACCATGGGCGCTTTTCGTGACCTGATTCTGTTCCGGCAACCCCACCTTTTTATGGGCCTCCTCAGTCTGCTGGTCTTCGCTTTTGTAACAAACCTTATTCTGGGTCAGTTCCATCCGGGATTCGCCAAACAACCCGTGGCCCACACCATGTCGGTCTGGAATTTCGGTGGCATGATTCTGGCCGGCCTTGCTTTTGCCCTCGCAGGAGGGTGTCCCGGCCGTCAGCTCTTTTTAGCTGGAGAAGGGGATGGGGATGCAGCCATTTTTGTTCTGGGCATGATTGTTGGCGCAGGATTCGCCCACAACTTCGGGACGGCCAGTTCCCCTGCCGGGGTCGGACCTCACGGCATCGCTGCCGTGATTATCGGATTGCTGGTGTGCCTGTTTATTGGCTTCACGATGAGAAGAAAGGCGGTTTAGGCTTTTCACCGCAGTGTGCGCTTCTAGCGCAAAGACTAAGGAGGAGAAAATGGCTCAAATCGTTGATGCACGCGGATTCAGTTGCCCGCAGCCTGTGCTCATGACCATGCAGGAAATGAAGAAAACAGGCAAAGGACAGATCGAAGTGCTGGTGGATACCGATACTTCTAAAGAAAATGTCTCACGGGCCGCCACAAGCCAAGGATGGCAGGTTCAGAATGTGGCGGAGGAAGGCGGCGGCTATCGGATCGTCATCAAGAAGGACGCCTGATGTCTTTTTTAAGCTTCCTGAAAAAAAGACGGCCCCCCAAGGAGCAAGACCGGGATCGAGGTATTCTTGTTTTTGAGAACACCAGTGAGGTCATCCGTGCGGAGAATGCGCTTAAGGCAGCCGGATGGATGGTGAAGGTCAAAGGACCCCCTCCGGAAATCCGCACAGGGTGCGATCTGGTGATCGAGTTCCCGCTCATCGAAGAGCTGAATGTGTTGAGGGTTCTGGAGAGCGCATCCGTCAAGCCCCTTAAAGTGGTTCCGGTGCAAAGCGCTTTGCTTGAACCGGTGAGCCTTTTCCACACAAAAGACTTCGGGGACTACCTGATGATTCGGGCAGCCAACATGAAGCTGACCGTAAACAAGAAAAGCATGACGGTCGTGAACATTTCCGGAGGAGGCTGCCCGGATGTCCCCTTTCTTGCTCAGGAGATGGTCGGGAAGCGCCTTTCGGAAGCACCAAGCCCCAGGGCCATCGGCCATACCCTTTGCGGTTATGCGCTTCAACTGGCTTACGAGGAGATGCAGCGCCAATGCTCGCGGTAGTCGGAACCATACCGGTCGAGGATTTCCCTTTGGTCTCCGGTAAAGCGCGCCTTGAAAAAGGCGCACTCCTTTTGGAAGGAAACCGCATACCGGTCAACAGGGGCACGCCCGCGTTGCTTGCGGCAGCAATTGTGGCGGGGGAAATCCTGGGCAATCCTCCTCCCCTTGCCTTCCTGGTGGGCGACACCGGCACAGGCAAGGGGAGCCGACGGCTCTACAGTCATTTGACGAAGCATCTCCCGAAAGCCGAGTTCGAGGTCATCACGTTTCATTACCTCCAACCGGATGTGGACTGGCACAACAAGGTCCTCTTCGCGTTGGAGGGCATAAAGCCAAGGCCGATCCTCATCGCCGACGCCGGTTTCATGTACGCCGCCAAAATGAGCGGGCAGGCAGGGGCCTACGACCTTTTCACGCCGGATGCGGGAGAGATGGCTTTCCTTGCTGATGAAGAGGCGCCGCACCCTTTTTACACCAGGGGCTTCATTCTTCATGAAGAGAACCGGGTGCCCGAGCTTATCACGCGAGCCTATGAGCATGACAATGCGGCACGCATCCTTTTGGTGAAAGGAAAAAGAGACTACATCGCTAATCGTGAGGGGATTCTTGCTACGGTGGATGAACCGTTGGTGGAAGCTCTAGAGCCTGTAGGCGGCACGGGAGATACGGTGACTGGCGTCGTTTCGGCCTTGGTTGCTTCAGGCCTAGGCGTAGAGCAAGCCGCCGTTTTCGCAGCTAGAGTCAACAGGTTGGCAGGCCTGTATGCGAACCCCACTCCGGCCACCCAGGTCCTTGAGGTGATCCGGCATATCCCCAGGGCATTAGCTGAAATTCTTGGAGAAACGATGAAATTGTATCGATCAGGACAGGATCGACAATTAGCCAGATAAATAGGCCCATCGGTATGTGCAGGGTCTGACCTTGGAAGTGCCGTCCGAATGTGCTGAGTGATACTCAAGCCGAGACCGAAGCAGGATCATGCTAGCTTTGGCTGCGGCCAAAAGCCCGCACCCGGAATCGCCGGAAAGGAGTCTATTATGAAATACGGCGCAAGAAACATCATCAAAGCGATTCATGTCCTTCCCGTAAAGGAATGACCTCCACCTGCGGCACAGGGCCGGCACCGCCTCGCACTTGAGCTGGCTCCGGTGCCGGCCGCTGCGAGAGGATACTTGTCTTCAGGTCGAGCATGAGCAGGACGTCGGCCAATGTCTAGGCGATGATCTATCGGTATTTCCTTATTGAAAAATCGGATTTTCCTTTAGTATGTAAACCTATGAGATCCAAACGAACTGTCCAAAGGTAACCTCTATGAAACGGTTTTTCGGCTTCACCTGACGCATCGCTTTGAATTCTACCCGGGTTCGGTAGGCTCAGGGTCAGGCCGGGAAATCGATTACCCTCCTTCTTTCATCGCGAAATGATAATCCTCCACCTCTCTTTCAGCCTGGCTCAGTTGCCTCACGAGAAGCTCTCGGGGGTAATGGTGCTGGCGTGCCACATGGACTCATAATCCGCTGCCCTTTGGGCAGCCAAGGACAGCGGCCACTCCCGTTCTTAATACCTCGACACGATGGCGTTCACCCGAACCATGGTGACGAGCGTCTATTCATGAAAAACAACTTTATAAAGGAGGAAACAACAAGGAGCGAAGAGTACAGAGAAATGTGGAAGAATTTGGGGCTGAATTTGGAAGCCCATGATGCATTGCTTGCTGCCCTGGGCCAAGGGTACAAGGACATTTTCATGACCCAGGAAGGTGTGCCCTTATTTCGAGTCCGCTGACATGATCGTGGGCGAGAATACGTGCGACGGGAAGAAAAAATCCTATGAAACGCTGGGCGGCCTGGTGAAAATGCTGTACGTCATGGACCTGCCTCAAACAAAGTCCGCCTCCGGAAGATCGCTTTTCAAGGCGGAGTACCTGCGCTTTAAGCAAGCGGTGGAAGAACTCACAGGTGTCAAGATCGATGCGGCAAGGCTGAAGAAAGGCATCGAGATCGTCAACAACAAGAGGAAGGCCATCTACACAGGCTGAACGCCCTCCGGAAAGCAGACCCTGTGCCTATTTCAGGGCTCGATGCGCTCCTGGCAAACCAGGTCTATTTTTATGACGATCCGGGCCGCTATACCAAGTCCGTGAACGCCCTCTGCGATGAACTCGAAAAGCGTGTCCAAAAGGGGGAAGGCGTTTTCCCGAAGGGCGCGCCCAGGGTGCTTCTTTCAGGATGCCCCATGGCCGTGCCCAACTGGAAAGTGCCCTGGATCATCGAAAGCTCTGGAGCAACCATCGTCGGCGAGGAATCCTGCGTGGGAGAAAGGGGCACGCGGAACCTGGTGGATGACTCGGGGAAAACGGTGGATGAACTCATGGAAGCCATCATCGACCGCTATTTCCAGGTGGACTGCGCCATCTTCACCCCGAACCCCGACAGGGTCAAGCACGCGGCGGAGATGTATCAGGGCTACAAGGCGGACGGCGTCATTCACTACAGCCTTCAGTTCTGCCAGCCCTACATCGTGGAATCCATGCCGGTGGAGAAAGCTCTGGAAGCCAAGAAAATCCCCACTCTCCGCATCGAGACGGACTACAGCATGGAAGACGTGGGCCAGCTCAAGACAAGAATTGAAGCATTCATCGAACAACTGAAGTGAGGAGCACGAAAGGGATCATGAGAGTTGCAGGGATTGATATCGGCTCCAGAACGATCGAAGTGGCAGTTGTGGAAGATGGCATGGTGGTCGAAAGCCGGCAGGGCGACTCGGGCTTCGACCCCCTGAAAGAAGCCATGAGGCTTCTGGATGGAGTGAAACACGAGCGGATCATGGCCACAGGCTATGGGACGCACCTTCTGGAGGTCGCTCTCGATGCGCCCACGGTGACGGAGATCAAGGCGTATGCCGTGGGCACCCGTTTCCTGGTGCCTGGAGCAAGGACCATCCTGGACATCGGCGGACAGGATTCCAAGGCCATTTCGCTTCATGAATCGGGAAAAGTCCTGAAGTTCGAGATGAATGACCGCTGTGCCGCAGGGACCGGGAAGTTTCTTGAAGTCATGGCCCGCGCCCTGGGCTTCCCTATCGAGGAGTTCGGGATCCAAGCGATGAATGCTAAGAAGGACATCCAGATCAGCAGCATGTGCACCGTGTTCGCTGAATCCGAAGTGACTTCGCTCTTGGCCAAGGGTGAAGACCGGCTTGATATTGCCCTCGGCCTTCATCGTTCAGTTGTGCGACGGGCCTCAGGCATGGTGAAACGGGTGTCGGTGGAGGGGCCTATTGTCTTCGCAGGGGGAGTGGCCAGAAACCCTTGCATGCACCGCCTTCTCGAAAAAGCGCTTCAATCGGAGATCATGGTTCCCGAAAGCCCTCAGATGGTAGGCGCCCTGGGCGCAGCCTTGCTTGCCTGCGAAATCTCCTGAAGTTCAAGGACCATGTTTATCCTCACACCTTCGCTTGACATCTGATTCACATGAAACAGGCAAGCATGGTCATTCAGGCTCGCAAAGTCGCAAGAAGGCGCTTTGGATAAATCAACAGATCAAGGGCGGCCATGCCAGGGACGATGATATCCGCAGCATTCAGGCATTTCGCTGCCATTCCTTCTACCCCCAAGACGGCAATCCCGAGCGCCGCGTGCCGAAGCATTTCTTCATCGTTGGCCCCATTGCCGATGGCGACCACTCTGTCAGCCCCCAATCCTGGCACAAACTCAGCCTTCTGCTTACACTCCTCACCGGAATCCAACCGCTTTGCCTGAATATCCAACTGCAATACAAGACCTGTGAGTGTCCCTTGCGTGTCCGCACTCACAAGCCAAGGATCAAGGAACTTCTTAATCTATCAAGACGGTCGGTGAATCCGGGAAGCAGTTTTCCATCCAATGCTATGGTTCCGTTGAGGTCCAGGACAAGATACTCCAGGCGGAGCAACCCAAAGGAAGGGATATTTATTTCAAGCATGGTACAATCTCCTTTTATCAAGCAGATTGCGGCGGTAGAAAGGCTGAACAGGATCGGACGGTCACCGCCGACGTAAGGTGAGTATCCTCTCAACTAGTGTCGTTTTAGTGCCGCGTCGTGACCGTCGCTCATCGGGAATAGTGTCATCCAGCAGGGACTCCTTCTGGAATAGCTTCCCGTCCCCTGCTTCCGAGGCCAGTTGCGAAATCGTATCGGCTGTGCAACGGTGTCGGCCATTGCGGGTAACGTCGCCCAGAACCAAAACGCAGGGGGCACTAGGCTTCAGCACCCGAGCGAATTCGCTCAGGCATTGCCGCATCTCAGGCACATAGACTTTGTCATTAGCTGTGAGTGAGCGTTCGAGGTCCTTATGGTCATGAACCCCCAAAAACCATAGTCGCAGCCGATTGTCTCGTGCATAATCCAGCGCCCCAAAGTAGGGCGGGCTGCTGATGATGGCATCGACACTGGCATCCGGCAAAGGAAGAGACATCGCATTGCAGGACAAAGCCCGCCGCCGAACAGATGGTGCGATGGGGATATGCCGTCTGTAAGCTCTTTCCACTTTTGCGAGCAGACGGGACCGCAGGTCGCGGTACCGGTACATGTCCGGATAATGATCAGGAGGATACTTCTTGCTTCGCAGATAAGGTGTCAGGTGGCTTGCCGGATATGACAGAAACCCAGGACGGACGTGATGCAGAATGCCCATGAGACAAGCAAGGAGAAAGAAGCTCGAATCCCGCTGTAGCACCTCCACTGCAACCAAAATCTCGCGCAACGTACGCGGATGGAAGAAGCCTTGAATCCACCCCGGCACGTCTTCAAGGGTGCGGTGCGGCGACTTGGCCTCGATCTCAGTCAGGTAATGTTCGGCCAGATCCAGCGCTGCCTTGGCACTTTCGGGCGCGAAGAGCTTGGCATAAGTGATAGTATAAGCATAAGGGCTGAGGTCATTGCCGATCGTGTGGCGGCCGAGCAATGCAGCCTCTAGGGGCACAACACCACTCCCGCAAAAGGGGTCCAGAACGGTATCGCCAGACTTCGTATAATGGAGAACCAGTTGTCGGGCCATACCACTCTTCATCTTGCCCACGAACGGGGCGACTTGGTGCAGGCTACTCTCCCGGGCGTTAAAAGAGCCAGACCACGCTTGTGGCTCGACGCCGAAAGACAATGGCAATTCAAGCTGGTTTGTTCGTGAGCGACTCAAGCCCATCACGGTTTCCTAAACCCTATGGATTCCTATAGTCATAGGGTTTGACCCCATGCCGGGCAAGTAGATCGGGGGACTCTTTGTCGAGGTTTTCAAGCAGCCTCTGAGTAGGTTCAACCTGCGCTACGATCGCACTATCGTGCTTGCATGGCAGTATGGCCGCAACTTTCCTGCTCAACCCTCTTCTCCTTGGTTGCAGTTCTTCAGTGACCGCAATTATAATGGAAACCATCGAAGAAATGCAATACTCCATTCCTCTGGCGTGAATTTGAGAAGAAAAGCGCCTGCTCTGCACATCATTCGGAACCTTCTTTTTCGGCCGCTCGGAAAGGGCCCATCCGGTCATGGCCAGGCACTCCATATCCGGGTACTTTTCCGCCCGCCTTTCAAAAGGAGAACAACTGCTGCGGTCGCCAGGGTATCTCCTGGTATCGGTTACTACGCTGGAAGCCGACTGTGATTATCGGAATTTCCTGTTTGCCTAATCATAAAAGCACATATATTTTGAGTAGCTTGAAGTGGTTTTGTGCAATTTGCATTTGGAGCGAGCGGATGGCGGATCAACATAAGCAGCGTCTCACGGAAACGGTCAGGGGTTCAGGCTGAGCCTCCAAGCTTGCTCCAGGGGACCTGGACAAGGCACTGTGCGGGCTGGAAATCCCGACCGATCCTAACGTGATTGTGGGCCTAGAGCGGGCCGATGATGCCGGGGTTTACAAGGTCACGGAGGACCTTGCCCTTATTCAAACGGTGGACTTTTTTACCCCCATCGTGGACGACCCCTATTGGTTCGGCCAGATCGCTGCAGCCAATGCATTGAGCGATGTGTATGCTATGGGAGGTGTTCCCAAGACGGCGATGAACCTCGTTGCTTTCCCCGCCAAGGACATGGATATCTCTGTGCTTAGACGGATCATAGAAGGCGGTCTGGATAAGATGCGCGAAGCCGGAGTGGTGCTCGTGGGCGGCCACACCGTGGAGGACGCGGAGCTCAAGTATGGTCTATCTGTTACCGGCTACATTCACCCGGACCGGGTTCTCACGAAAAAGAATTTGAAAGTCGGGGATCTCCTGATTCTGACGAAGCGCCTGGGCACAGGGATTATTGGGACGGCCATCAAAGGCGCCCTTGCTTCACAGGAGATTACCGATAAGGTGACTCGGGCAATGGCAACCCTCAATAAAGGCGCGGCTGAGGTGATGCAGGATTATCCTGTCCACGCTTGCACCGACATTACGGGATTCGGTTTTCTAGGCCACCTCGCCGAGATGGTGTCCGGATCGGGGTATGGAGTTCGGATCAAATCGGAGAGTGTTCCTCTCTATCCGGAGGCTCTGGAGTACGCAGCCATGGGATTGGTCCCTGCAGGCGCTTACAGAAACAGGGACTTCAGGCTCTTTATGGTGGATTTTGCACCAACCGTCAGCCGGATCCTTCAGGACCTGTTGTTTGATCCTCAGACATCGGGCGGCTTGCTGATTTGCGTGGCGCCGGAAAGAGCTGAAGATCTGCTGAAGTCTCTTAAGGCAAAGGGAGTTCAGGATTCTGCCCTGGTCGGCGAAGTCATCGCGGAACCCAAAGAGAAAATTCTAGTGGAATAAAAGTCTCACCGCAGAGATCGCTGAGACCGCTGAGGCACAGAAATAAGGTTAACTGCCAATGGGGGATTGCCCTTCACGGCTTTCACCCAACAAAGATCCTCTGCGTTCTTTGCTTGCCCCGCCATAGCCCTGAGCCTGTCGAGTGGGCGACGGCGGGCGTTCTCTGCGGTGAATCAAAGGAGTGATTTTATGCCAGCGGAATTGGATTGCCGAGGGCTGGCCTGCCCTGCCCCGGTGCTGCAAACAAAACAGAAGATTGAAAAAGAGAATTTGTCCGAAATCAACATCATTGTCGACAACCCGGCCGCGAAGGAGAACGTCTCCCGCTTTCTGGGAACCCAGAAGTTCGACGTCTCGGTAGAACAAAAGGGAACCGAATTCTACGTCACCGGAAAAAGGGGCACAGGAGCGACCGCAGCAGAACCGTCTGTCGTTCCTCAGCCTGATGCGCAAAAGAATAAGATCATGGTCATGATTGCCACGGATCGCATGGGCTTTGGCGACGATGAGCTGGGCAAGAAACTGATCATCAGCTTCATCAAGACTCTAGCGGAGATGGGCGATGAACTGTGGCGGCTGGTCTTCGTAAACAATGGGGTCAAGCTGACCATAGGCGGCTCAGAGGTGCTCGATATTCTCAAGGGATATGAGAAAGAAGGCCTCACCATCCTAGTCTGCGGCACCTGTCTGAATCACTTCAACCTTCTAGACAAGAAAGAGGTGGGAGTGACGACGAACATGCTGGACATTGTCACTGCCATGCAACTGGCGGATAAGGTGATCAATATATAGGAAGTGCCTAAAGTTGGAAGGGAAGAAGAAAGTGACAAGTGACAAGTAACGAGTGACAAGCAAATAAAGGGGAAGGGTGCAAGGTGCACGGTCCACGGAGGTCGAGTTGGAACGAGTTCCACTCGCGGGCTTTAACTGCCTGTCTTTTCTATCGCCTTTCTGATCTCCCCTTGCAGTTGCTGCCTCATTTCTGATTTCGTGCGAATCCATTCCGGATCGGCATCAATGTTTGGCAGAACGGCAGAACCGGAGATCCCTTTTTTACTGAAGCTCTCCAGCATCGTCTTTCGCCGTGAATTCTTTTGCTTCTCCCCTTTCCTCTCAAACTCAGCCATGACTTTCTTGACTGCATCCCATGTCGGACCTGAAACGTTTTCCAATATCTTCAGGAGCGCTTCGCTGTTTGTCGCCACTTCCAGTCGTGCGACAAGCTCTTCTTTCAGAACCTGATTAACCATATCTTTTTCTTGTGCCTGGAGAGCGACCACCTCGAGTTGGAATTTCTCAAAATCCAAGATACCGTCTATCGTCTTCTGAACAAGGCCTTTGATCTTGCCTTCCAGTTCCTGGCGCTTAAAGCCCTGCCTCTCTTCTTCCGTCACGGAGAACTTCTTTGCCTTCTCCATGATAATGTCGAGTGTGCTTTTGATTTCAGTCATTTGATTGCAGTCCGTTGTCCGTTGCACTCCCAGTGACGAGTGACAAGTAACGAGTGACGAGTCATGTTTCTCCTTGTCACTATTTACTCGTCACTTGTCACTGGTTTTCCATTCTTCCATCACGGCATCATGAAACACCGGTCTGAACTGTTTGATTTTGTCATTGTCCCTTTTTGGATGCACTCTGTTCGTAAGCAGTATGGCAATCACATCCTTTTCTAAGTCCATCCAGATGGATGTCCCTGTGAACCCGGTGTGCCCCACGCTGTCTCGGGAAAAATATTTTCCGGCGCTGCTTCCTTCCAATGCCCGTGTGTCCCACCCGAGTGCCCAGTCGCTTCCCTTGACGATGTCCTGTTTCCTGAAGAACTCCCTCACGGTTTCGGGCTTGAAGTGGTCATGCCTCTTTTCCAAAAAGTGTTTTCTCAGCATATCCACCATCACGTAAATCTCTTCCGCCGTGCTGAATAGCCCTGCGTGTCCTGAGTACCCGCCCAGGGTCCACGCGTTGTCATCATGCACCTCCCCTTGCAGCACCCTCTTCCTCCACGGGCAATCCTCCGTCGCCGCGAATTCCTCTGTAGCGTAATTCCTTCCAGAAACCGGGAACAGAGTTCCGTCATTCCCGCTGAATGGAGCCTGTCCCCGCGAAAGCGGGGAGTGGGAATCCAGTTCTCTCCCCTCCCCTCCCCTGGCGGGAGGGGACAAAGGGGAGGGGGAAAAGAATGTCCTTTTCAGTCCCAGCGGTCCATAGAAATTCCTTTGCGCAAACTCCGCCAGGCTTTCTCCTGTCTGCTCCTCAATCACCCATTCCAGCAGCATGAACCCGAGGTCGCTGTATAGGCTCCCCTTTCCTGGCTCATATGCAAAGGGCTCCTGGATGATCCACTCTCTTAATAGTCTTTTTCGGTCTGTCAGCGGCTGATCACGAAGCTTTTCGTAAAACGGCTTCCAGTCAATCAGCCCTGCTGAGTGAGTCAAAAGCAGCCGCAAGGTAAGGGCTTTCTTATCGCCAAGGTTCGCGGAGTTGATAAGCTTCGAAAGAGGATCCTCTAGGGCGATCCTCCCCTGATCCACAAGTTTCATGATTGTCGGCACCGTCGCAAAGACCTTCGTGAGCGAAGCGAGATCAAAGATGGTGTCTCTCGTCATTGATGCACGCTCAGGCACCAGTGCACGGTCTCCGACATGCTCAAAAAAGACGACTTTGCCTCCCCGCGCAACCAGCGCCACCGCCCCCGGGAAAATTTCGTCAGCTATTGCTCGTTGGAGGACTTCTTTTATTTTATGTCCCGCATCCACTCTCTTTACTGAACCCAGGATTTTGCTCGCCTCACAAAGCTGTTTGGTTCGATGGTGAGTATCCCACAATCGCGCACTGGGAGCAAGAATTGCTTTTTTGTCGCCATTTGGTATAGGAAAAGTATATTTAATATACAATTATGGGATTCGAATACGACAAACATAAGAGCGAATCGAATAAAGAAAAGCATGGGATCGATTTCATCGAAGCTCAAGCTCTCTGGAAGGACCCTGATCGGATCGAGATCCCGGCCAGAACGCTTGATGAGCCTAGATATCTGCTTATTGGTAAAATAGGTGATGATCATTGGTCTGCAGTTGTCACT
>CAZOLJ010000063.1:20015-25966 GCA_964580575.1 uncultured Desulfobacteraceae bacterium | reverse complement strand
AAGCATCCGCAATCGATGTCGAGACCACGGGCCATGTTGAAAACCAGGGTGCTGAAAAAGATCAACAAGAGAAGATTGCTGATCAAAAGGGCGCCGGGCAGCCAAAGGCCCAGGATCAAAGACAGACCGACCAGCAGCTCGATCCAAGGGAGAAATAGGGCCGCCAGGTTGACCAGAATGTCAGGAAGGATTTCATAATTGTAAACGATCTCCGCAAAAGGCACGGGATGGAGGATCTTGTCATAGCTGGCGTAAACGAAAATCCCTCCGAGGAAGAGACGCGAGAGAAGAATGGGGATGCGAGGCGAATGTCTCTGAGGGTTTTGATCAGTTTCGATGAGAGCATGTTGTTTGTTCAATCTCATAGCCTCACTCTGGATCAGTACGGGGGTCTCTTCTTTTAGAGATCAAAGCGGCCTATGATCGATATGGTTAGATCTCGTTTTTCAACAATATTCGTCCTTAATTTGAGGAATCCTCGATAGTTCTCGCGCTTTTTGGACACGTTTTGGAAAGTCACTTTGTAGCGTTTCTCTTTTTTGATTTCCGAAATATGATAGGTCACCATGCCTGAAAGTGTAAACTGCTCTGGAGTGAGGATCAAAGGCTTGTCCAATTCCGTGCTGATTTCAACCTCTCCGGTCATGAGGGTTTTCTTCTTGCCGCCTAGGAACACGGGCGCTCCTGTGATCGTGATAACCGGTTTCACATTCGCCCTCAGATCAAGGACGGCTTCTTTCCATTTTGGGTCATTGGAAAAAACTTTTGTCACCCATCGTTCAGGGCCTTCGAATCCTCTGGTATCAATCTCTAGAGTTATTTTGCCCTGTCCGTTAGGTGGTATAAGAGCATCGAAATGCGCGACCGAGCAAGTGCACTCCGGCTTCACCCGTTCGATCATGAGGTCCTCATCCCCTTGGTTGAATACCTCGAAGGTGTGGGTCAGAATATCCCCTTGGAGCACGCTCTTGAAATCGTGAATCTGTTGTCTGATCAACATTTGGGGTTCCGCAGCGCATGGAGCGGGCAAAAGGAGCAATAACACAAAGGTAGAAGCGAGTGCGGTGGGTATGAGTCTTTTCCTCATTTCTTAAACATCCTGTCCCTGACTTGTCTTGCAACAGTTTCGTGGCTACGGACTCTGAAGTGTCTAAGTATCGAGATGAAACCCGCTCATGTACCGTTCGAGCTTTATTTGCTTTTCTTCCTTCAAGAAAGGACACTGTTCGGGTCCTTTAGCTCCTTCCGCCGCCCTGGCCGCAAAGACCATGCAGGTGACCTCCCCGCATTCCCGGCAGTTTGTCTTGGGCAAAAGCTTCAGAATCTCCAGCAATTTCGGTTTTGGGAGTCCCTCATACCTCGGCGTGATCTCGCCTCTTTTTCCCCAGGCCTCATTGATCTCCCGTTGAAGCCATTGCAGAATTTTATCCGCTTCCTCTTCGTCCCTAAGAGCATTTACCGCGATCTGTCTAGGATGCACCGTGATGATCTTGCCGTGGGTTCTGAAGGTGACGGCAGGCGGGTCTTTGAGGTATTCGAAACCTCCCAGTGTTGCATTCAGATAGGGAAGGGCTTCGCTGATATCCTGGTCAAGGTGCGCAATGCAGTGCAGGGATTGAAAACTCGGATTGCATTCGGGCCTGAAAATCTCCTTTGTATAGCTCTCTAAAAGCATGACCGTGTTCTCCTACGCGGAAAGGAAGGGGTTGGTGATAAAATAAAGGGCGATGATACAAATCACGACCGCAGCCCCTTTACGGAACCAGTTCCCGGCTCCCTGCAATCGGCTGTTTTCCATGATCCCTTTCACAAAGGCGGTGGAACTCCCCGCTACAACGATTGGAATGCAGTGGCCGATGGCGAACAGCAGGATAAAAAGAACTCCCGTGGCAATTTCCTGCTGAACCGTGATGATTGCTAGGATTGGAGCAATAAAGCCGAAGGTGCAGGAACCGGAAAGAATCCCGTAAGCCAGGCCGAGGCCAAAAGCCCCGAAAATCCCCTTGAGATTGAGCCGATTTAGAAATAGGCCCCCCGATAATGAACACTTTTGAACACCGAACATGCCGAGCGCCACCCAAACGAGCACCAAGCCGACAAGGATTTGCCAATAGTTGCCCACGTCACCCAGCATTCGTCCCAGGATGGCACACACAATGCCGACAAGGGCGATGGTTATGAAAAGTCCCACCGTGAAAGCGACTGCGTAGTGCGCAGCCTGGCGCGGTTTTAGAATCTGCTGCTGACCGCCGACGTAGGCAACAATGAGAGGGATAGAGGCGAGGTGACACGGACTGAAGACCACGCTGATCATGCCCCATACGAAACACCCTAGGGCGGCAATAGCCGTGCCACCGGCAATCCACTCGTTGACCGTGATAAGGAATGATTCCAACTTGAAGACCTCCTTCGCGATAGTTTATGAACCCTGCTACTGAACTCCCATACTCTTCAACTGGCTCACGATCGCTCTCTCGCTCATGAATCCGACGTGGCGAAGCACTTCCTTCCCTTCCTTGTCAAAAAAGATTTGAGTAGGAATGGTCCGGATGCCAAACTTTTTGCTCTGGCTTGGGTCCTTCCAGACATCAATGAACACGATGGCGGCCTTACCTGCGTACTCCTTTTCGAGCTTCTGCAGAATAGGCGCCATCATCTTGCAGGGCACGCACGAATTCGCTCCCAGATCAAGCATGGTCACCACGCCTTTAACAGGCACATCAGGCGGTTTGCTGCCCGGCTCAGCATACACAAACAAGACGCACCCAAACAACAATACGGCGCTGACAAGAACAACAAAAGAACTTGGAGTGGCTTTATCAACTCTTATCCTCATCTAGTTTACCCCTATTTCCGCTAGCCTTTTTTCAATTTCGTTCTGCGGCAAGAATCCCATATGCCTGAAAACCTCCTTACCTGTTTTGTCGAAGATGGCCTGCACTGGAATTAAAGTGATTCTATACCTGGAGGCAAGAATGGGATAATGTCGCACATGAATGAAAACAACATTAATCTTGCCAAAAAACCGCTCTTTCAATTTTGCCAGGATGGGCTGCATCAGGTCACAGGCGGTGCAACCGGTTGCGCCGAATTCAACAATCGTCGGCTTGCCCGAGCTTCGAGCCTGATCCACAGGATTGTCTCTGGCTAGAGCGCAGTTTTCCTTGGCCCATGAGCTTTGAATTTGTATGTTTTTGCTCTTGGCAAGATCCAACAGGTAAGCTTCAAAGGCCTCCTCTCTCTTCTGCTCTAAGAGATGGGTTTTCACCGCATCGGCTACTTGCTCGAAAGGCAGATTTCCGAGCATGGCATTGTTGTCTTCACAGAAGGCTTTAGCGTCCTCATCGGAAACGCTTACCGCAGGGATCTTCGAGTTCTTAAAGGACAAAATGGTTTGATCTTCTGGGAGATCCTTTGGATATCCTTCCTGATAGGCTTGTGCGAGAAGGAGTTTGTTGGTCACTTCCTGTTCAAGTAGAAGGAGAAGGTTTTGTTTCAACTCGTCTCGCAGCTCAGGGCTTTCCTTTTCCACCATCAAGAGCAGAACGGATTCATGGATCGCCACACCATCTGACTTCAAAACCACTCCCTTGGGGAGTTCTGAAAGCCGGGCGAATCTGAGAACACCAAAACTCATGTCGGGATACTCTTCCTGCAATGTATGCCGGGCCAAAGAGAAAGCCGGTGTGCCAGACAGCGCAAAAGCAAACAGAACAAGGGCCAAGAGAGAGCGGCTCATGATAGGAATGGAAAGCATATCCGTCAGCGCACTCCCATTTCATTGAGTGTTTTCTCAACGTCGGCCTGTGCGAAGAAACCCGTGTGTCTGAATACCTCTTTTCCGGAACGATCAAAAAAAGCCTGCATAGGAATT
The DNA here is from genome assembly GCA_964580575.1 of uncultured Desulfobacteraceae bacterium. GTDB lineage: Bacteria > Desulfobacterota > DSM-4660 > Desulfatiglandales > HGW-15 > CAVPDE01. The sequence goes on along the minus strand of CAZOLJ010000063.1, from coordinate 22,092 downwards.
GACGTGATTCCGTAACGAGCGCCAAGAACCTGCTCCTCGCCCACGTGGACAAATACAATGTTGAGCCTGTTCTGATATTTTTTCCTGAGGTTTTCAAGGATGGGCTGCATCATGTCACAAGGCACGCAGCCCGTGGCGCCGAATTCCACCATGGTCGGTTTGCCTGAACTGCGGGCTCTATCCACCGGATTGTCTTTGGCAAGCAGGTTTTGTTTTTCCACCCACTGCGCGTCGACCTGGATAGGAATTTGGCGGCCAAGTTCCAGCATATAGGTGCCTACTGCCAAGCGCCTCTTTTCGTCAATAAGATAAGCCTCAAGGGTGTCCTTGACCTGATCATACGGAAGTCCGCCCACCGCGGCTTTGTTTTGCGCATAGAATTGCTTGAGTTCCGCTTCGCTCACAGTCACCTGCGAGGCCTTTTGACCAAGAAACTTTGAAATGATTTGCTCTTCAGGTTCATCCTTTTTGAACCCGGCCTTTTTGGCCTCCTGAAGCAAAATGCTTTTGGTTGCGTAGTCTTCAAGCAGGAAAAACTTGAACTTGGCGAGCTGGGCTTGCATGGCGGGTTCCATTTTGCCAAAAAACTCATTCAGAGAAGATTCGTTGATCACAATGTCCCGGGTCTTCAAGATATCGCCCTGTCCAATATCGCTCAACCTAGCAAGCTTCAGCACGCCCCTTGCCAGGTCAGGATAAGCTTCCTCGACGGTCATCTCCTTAGCTGGTGCAGAACCCGCTCCCGAAGGGCAGACCAAAACAGCAACGATCAGGAGTTGGAGAGTTAAGGCACATAGAATTATTTTGTTGGGAGCGCTTCTGGCAACAACCATGTCAAATCCTTTCAGGGATGTTTTGATGGTTTGTCATCTTATTCATAGTCGGTTTTCTATTTGCGTTTTGAATGAAAGATTGCGGATCATGGTTTCAGAGCCTGAATGTAGGCTGAAAAGACCACCTTCTCCGCAGAATCCGCCACGTTCCATGCACGGATGATTTCCTCGCTCTGCTCCTTGGGCGTGATCGAGATCTCATGAAAACCCAAGTCGGAGAGAATTTTTTTCACCTCACCGGGTGAAATAGCTCCGGATACTCAGCCGGTGTAAGCAGCCGGGTTTTTACGGATTTCCTCCGGCATCTCTCCTGAACGAAAAATGTCTGAAATAATGATGCGGCCGCCCGGCCTCAAGGAACGATAGATTTCCCCGAAGACGCAGGACTTGTCGGGAGAGAGGTTGATCACACAGTTGGAAATGACCACATCCACGGACCGGTCTTCCACAGGGAGCCTCTCGATTTCCCCGTGCCGAAATTCCACGTTGGAGATATTCAGACTAGCTGCGTTCATCCTGGCTTTTTCAACCATCTCGGGTGTCATATCGATGCCGATCACCTTCCCTGTTTCTCCTACGCGCTGAGCGGCCAAGAAAGCATCAAATCCCGCACCGCTTCCGAGATCCAGCACGGTCTCTCCGGGCTTCAATTCGGCTCTGCTGATAGGGTTTCCACAGCCCAGACCCAGGTTTGCCTCTCCCGGCGCTAGAGAAAGGTCCTTTTCCGCGTAATCCAGGGCTTTGCCTAGATCCATAATGTTGACGAGCGATGGCGATCCACCGCAGCAGGAAGGCGTGCATCCACCGGCATTGCCCTTTGCGATGCCTGAGTACTTCTCCTTCACCAAGGTGTGAATCTTCTCTCTTGAATCCTCCATAATTGTGCTCTCCCTTGAGACAGACCTTGCCTTCAGTCAGGTTCTGGCGCCACGATGAGGCACAAAGGGTCAAACGACGCAGAGAGTGACATGACTTTGTGCCTTTGCCACTCTGTCCCTTTGTCCCTCAAGCTGTTGCTATCCATTTCTTGATTTCATCCTTTGTGGGTATTTTGCCTACACTCTTGACCTGGCAATCAATAACAACAGCCGGTGTCCCGAAAACACCGTACTTAGCAATCTCCAAGAGGTTCGTCACTTTTTCAACCTTAGCGTCCGAACCCGTCTCTGAGACGGCCTCCTTGACATTCTTCTCCGTTTGCTGACACTTGGGGCATCCCGGCCCCAGAACTTTAATATCCATGG
>CAZOLJ010000063.1:0-19915 GCA_964580575.1 uncultured Desulfobacteraceae bacterium | reverse complement strand
TCCTTTGTTTTTGGCCTCGCTCAGCCATTTTCTGAGTTCACTTTTCATGGGGACTCTGCCCACGGCTTTGACCTTGCCGTTAATGACCAGGGCAGGGGAGCCCATGACCCCATATTTGCCTATTCCTCGGATATCTCGTACATGGTCGACACCTGCAGGGAGATCCAGTTCGCTGACTGCTTCCATGACCTCCCTTTCGATCCGATCACAATTCGCACATCCAGGTCCGAGGATCTTTATTTCCAATTGTCCAGGGCCTGCGTCCTCATAGGGTTTTCCGAGGAACTTCTTGAACTCACGCAAGAACGCAAGGCCGTATAATACCTTCGCGCTTTTAGAAATATAGTTTTTGGCCGAGAGGCGCGCAACCAATTCCGCTGCAACTTGAGCATCGGGCTTTTCAGCCCACTCCCCTGCCATCTCCTGCAAAACGGACTTGAGGCCGATAACACCCGTTTTAAATTCACCCACCCTGACCTGTGACACATCGACATCGGTCATTGATCCAAACTCCTATCCAATGATGGATCCGAAGATCATGCCTGCAATCGTGGACAGAATCACGATGATAACGCAAAAGGCAAAAGTTTTTTTCACACCCATTATGCCACCGATCACCAACATGTTGGGGAGGGAGAGCGCAGGGCCTGCAAGAAGCAGTGAGAGGGCGGGGCCTTGCCCCATCCCTGAACCAATGAGCCCCTGCAAAATGGGAACCTCCGTCAGGGTGGCAAAATACATGAGCGCCCCTGCGACGGATGCGAAAAGATTAGCCCAAAGAGAGTTGCCGCCTACCAGGCTCTGGATATAATGCTCCGGAATCAACGCAGGATACCCCGGCCGGCCCAGCAGGAATCCTGCCACAAGCACGCCGCCTGCAAGGAGAGGAAAGATCTGCTTCATGAAACCCCAGGTGGATTGAACCCAGGTCAGCCTTTCCTCCTTTCTAAACCATCGTTTGAGCATCACGCCGAGGATAATCAGCAGTGCTGCCGTGATGTACCATTTGACAGCAAAGATAAACGGCCAAATTCCGGATTCCCCTGCCGCCGGTTTCGCAAAGGCGGCAAAGACCAGAATGAGCACCATGGTCAACATGAACAACGCATCCTGAGTGAGGGTCCTTCCCCTCTCCTCCTGATCCGGGAGGTAGATCTGGCCGGCTGTTCGAGCGGCATCCTCTTTCCTGAAGAAAAGAGCCATGAGAAGACCTGTGATTATCGCAAAAAGAACTGCACCGACGGCCCTGGCCAGCCCTAACTGCCATCCGAGAATGCGGGCCGTGAGAACGATTGCGAGGACATTAATTGCAGGGCCGGAGTAGAGAAACGCCGTGGCCGGACCAATCCCCGCACCTCTCATGTAAATGCCTGCAAAGAGGGGAAGGACGGTGCATGAGCAAACCGCCAAAACCGTGCCTGAGACGGAAGCCACGGAGTAAGAGAGAATCTTGTTGGCCGTGGCTCCAAAGTACTTGAGCACCGAAGCCTGAGAAACAAAGACCGCGATGGCTCCTGCGATGAAGAAGGCAGGAATCAGACAGGTCAATACATGCTCTCTCGCATATTCCTGAAGCATCATGAAGGCTTCAAGTCCGGATTGCCGTATGGTGGGGTGGCCCCAGGGGATGTAATAAGCACAGGCAAAAATGAGAATGATGAGCAGGAGCTTAGTTCGTTCTTTCAACTCAGAATCCCCTTCTATTACTGCATTTCGATTCGGCAATATAGAAAACAGGTTGGGTTATTTCCTGCATACGTCCTCTCGACGAATGGAGGGGAGCTTTTTGACCAAGTCTGCGACTTGCCTGTCTTCGTTCAGCCAGTGGCGAAGGTTCCCCAAGGTCGTCGCCGCGTAAGGGCTGCTGTCTCCATCCGTGAGCCGGTAATTGACCCAGAGCCCATCCTTGTCGGATTCAACCAACCCGGCGTCCTCAAGCAGTTTCAAATGTTTTGACACGGTCGGCTGGGCGATATTGAGGGCAGCTTTCAACTCACAGACGCACAGAACCCTCTGCTGCAGCATCTTGATGATTTTGACCCGGTTGGGATCGGAAAGAGCCTTCATGACCTTTAGAAAAGGCTTCATAGGGATCCTCCTAAATTACTAATTGGTAATATAGAAAGCCGTCCGTTTTCTGTCAATTCATTTTTTGTAACAGTTTGGCTCTTTGAAATGGTTGGCTCAGGCCATGGGGGTCTCTCTAAAAACAGAAAACGAAGAGTGTGCGGGAAAGACTCTGCAGATCAGGGGCAGCGAAGGCGGGCGGCGAGGGGTCCCCGGCACCTGCCCACTGGGGATGACGTGGCGAGTTCCCCGGAAGCCCTCCGCCCGCCTCACCCATGGCCTAGAGCTTGCCATGAAGGTGTGGCGTCTTCGTTGTTCTGTTTTTAGAGGGACCCCCCATGGCCTTTTTCTGTGTTTATTTCAAAGAGCCAAACGGTTACCATTTTTATTGATTCGGTCGGTTTAGGGAAGAAAGCGGGGTTTCAAGCGATGGCTCGTGCGGCTTGCATCCTGCGCAAAAGAATCTTATCATGGGTTTCCCGATGTAGTAAAAAAGGGGTTGGAGGTTCACGATGGCCGAACAAGACAAGAAACAAGTTTACGTTCGCGTGAAAGATGGGGCCGGAAATCAGTTTCTGTGTCCTATCGATGCCCTCAAGGACATCAAGAAGGCGACGGACGATGAGATAGAAAACTGCGTGGATGATGCTGTTGTCGGGCGCTATACGGGGGAGATCAAAATAGCGGACAAGTAGCCCTCTGGAAGACTACCACGACGCTACTCACGAAACAATGAAGAATCAGGAGGATCATGGAGCTTCACTTTACAAGAACAAACGGCCCGGTCGATGAGTTGATTGACCGCCTGATCCGTCACGCAGGGGATGTCCGCCATCCGGATTATGTGCGCGAAATGATCCTGGCGTCTCTCAAGTCGGGTCAGGAGAGCGAAGATCGCATTGACCTGAAGATCATGAACTCGACCCTTAAAGAGATGCGCTTTACGACCAAGGTTTTCAGTCCTTATCGCGGAGTCAGAAAAGTCACGGTTTTCGGTTCCGCCAGGACCCGTCCCGAAGAACCCATCTACAAGACGGCTCAGGAATTCGGTAGAAGACTTTCCGGCGCAGGTTACATGGTTATCACCGGCGGCGGCCCCGGAATCATGCAGGCCGTGAACGAAGGCGCCGGTTCGGAGAATTCATTCGGCGTGAACATACGGCTGCCCTTTGAACAGCAGATGAATCCTGTTCTGGCCAATAACCCGCGGGCGATTACGTACAAGTATTTTTTCAACCGCAAGGTCGCGTTTCTCAAGGAATCGGATGCGGTGGCCCTGTTCCCCGGCGGGTTTGGTACTCTGGATGAGGCCATGGAAACTCTGACCCTGGTTCAAACCGGAAAGAGGGCCCCCTTGCCCCTCATTCTCATCGACGAGCCGGGCGGTACCTACTGGACCCGCTACATCGATTTTCTGAAAGGGGAGCTTCTCTCGAACGGCTATATCAACGAAACGGATCTTGATCTGTTTGAGCGCGCAGAGTCGCTCGATGAAGCGGTTCAGCGAATTCATCTCTTTTACTTCCGCTATCACAGCCTCCGATATGTGGGAGAAAAACTGGTCATTCGTCTACTGACTCCTGTGGGAAAAGAAGCGGCGAAAAAACTCAGGGCTCAGTTTGCCGATATCCTGGTCCCTGACGGGGAAATCGCTCTGTCCAAAGCCCTGCCCGCCGAATCGGACGAACCGGAACTTGCCCATCTGCCGCGGCTTGTTGTGGACTTCGACCGAAAAGACTTCGCCAGACTACGTCATCTGATCGACGCCATCAATCGCCTTTAGCAGCACAAAGGCGTATCCAGTCTATCGCGAGGACTCCTGGAGACGCTCAGTAGAAGGCATGGGGAAAGGCTTTAGAAAAGGGGGAAATCCGGCATAAGTCCTCCCCTTTGCAAAGGGGAGACAGAGGGGATTTCAGATCGCCGTTGTGCCCGGTTTCTTAAACGGAGAAGAGGAGAAGCGGAATGGAAGACCGATGGAAAGCGTTGCCGAAATTCCTGGAAGTCCTTGGTTACGATGAAGAGCCCATGGGCATCTTCTACACGGATCAAAAACCGGCAGAGGGATTTACTCCGGCCCCCCTGGATTTGCCGACCAGAGACAAGGAGAAAACCCAGCAGATCGACTGGCAAGCGGTCTTTGGCGATTTCTCCTGCGTCATCGGCCACATCTGGAGAGCGCGTAAAAAGAAAAAGCCGGCTTTTTTTGATTCCGGCCATTTCGGTTGTCCTGGGGGCGCTTTCTTTCTGGGTTTCATGAAACCCCAAACCGAGACCATCATTCACTATGTTTCAACGGGAGTCCCGGGGCGGATGGAGGGTGAGCATTACTGCGATTCCCCTGATGTGCTGAGAGGGATTTTCGCCACTCTCGATCCGAGGAGTGCGCCCAAGACCTTTTGCGTCGTGAAGCCTTTGGGCCAGTTCACCGCAGAGGAGGTGCCTGAGTTGGTGGCCTTCTTTGCAAGGCCGGAGACCCTGTGCGGCCTTCATCAGCTGGCGGCCTTTGTCAGCCATGACCCCGAAGTGGTCGCCTCCCCGTGGGGAGCCGCATGCGCGAATCTCATCACGTGGCCTCTCAAGTATCTTTCAGAAGGCAAGCCCCGGCCCGTCCTGGGAGGCTGGGATCCCTCTGCCCGGAAATTTTTCAAGACCGATGAACTCTCCTTGACGATTCCTTTTGACATGTTCCTTCAGATGCTGGAGCGATTTGAGGAGTCTTTTCTCATGACCAAAACCTGGTCAACCGTGCAGAAGAAAATCAGCCGGAGCCGCAGAACCTGGGGAGAGGAAGGCTGAGAGGAGACAGAGGGGCACGGCATGCCTGAATTCAGAGTCGTTACCGGTTAAAGGAGAAGCTTCAACTGCAAGCCTGGATCATTGAGTTGGAGGGAGAAAAACATGTTGAGTCTGGAATGCAAAACATCGCTATCCCCGGCTAAAATCCTGGAAGAGCTGAAACGGTCGTTCGGAAAAGGCGGGCTGGGGCTTGAAGTGAAAGAAGAAAACCCCCAGTGCATCACCTTCGAAGGGGGCGGAGGGTACGTGACGGCGACCCTTTGCGAGGAGAAGGGAAAAACCCGTGTGGACCTGGTGACTCAGGAGTGGGACTACCAGGTCAAACAGTTTGCCTCCAAGCTGAAGTAAACTGCTTTCGTCTGAAGCCGACAGCTTGAGGGACAAAGGCATTTCCCTCTCTTCGTTGTTTTCCGCTTTGTGCCTATGTGCCTTTGCAGCTTTGTGCCTGCATCCTATTGTACGCAGGCTTTCTTTTTTCGAGGAACGCTTTGATCCCTTCTTGCCCGTTCGGATGATCCGCGCACCAGGCCAGTAATTCCCGCTCCTTTTCAAGCTGGTGTTCAAAAGGGGTGTGAAGGGAATCGGTGAGAAGCTTTTTCGAAGCCTGGAAAGAGGAGAGGGGGAGTTTTGCGATTTCCCGGACCATGACCGTGGCCCTGTTTACCGCCTGGCCGTCTTCAACCACCTCCGTCACCAGACCCCATGCCAGTGCCTGCTCGGCGGAGATGGGACGATCACTCCAATCCCGCTTGTGATTTCCAACTGGACCAGTTTGTTCACCGGTTACCCCCCTTCCTGATGCTTTTCTTCTGCTTTTCTTTTTCTCCGGCCCCTTGCTTTTCCAGATAGTAAAGGGTTGCCCCGATCGGCGCAAAGGAAAGAAACACGATGTTCAGAATCGGGACCAGGAAAGGAAGCCCGAAACCGAGATGAAAAGGAATCGTCTGCATCAGAAAGCCGAGCCGCTTCTTGAAGGGCAGCAGGTTTCTTGCCGGGATCAGATCCGTGTTGTCCCACGAGAGGAAGACGATCGCCAGGGCCGAGGACAGGATAGTCAGAAGGGGTCCCAAAGGAGTGATCCATCCGAACACCAGGATCAGCAAGGAAACGATCAGAGGAATCACGGACCTGGGTATTTCCTGCAGGAGAATTGAGGTGAAACCTTTCCACAGAGGAAGTTTTTCCGGTTGCGTGACGGTGCCGGTGATTTGGAGTTCCGTGATCCGAGCCATGTGATCCATGACCAAGGCACTGAAAAAGACCTGGGAAAGGATAAACGAAACAATGGCGGAAAGACCGATGAGAAACAGAGAGGCCAACCACGAAACCAAATGCCAGAGCCAGATGAGCCACCGGCTTTCCGGCTTAGCCCAGAGGAGACTCATCAGGTCCTGATGAAAAGCAAGGATCACGCCGGTGAGCACCGCCATGATCAGAACAAGGAGGACAAAGCGAACAAGACCCCAGAAAAGCAGTTTACCGGTTGTGAGCCCCAGCTTCAGTCCCCGGAGATTAAAAAGCAACCCGTTCAAAAACCCCATGACCTTTCCTCTCGGGAGGGATATAATGGAAAAGCTGGAAAAGGGAACCATGTTTTCCAGCCCGGGTACACAGGAAAACATATTTTCACAAAAAAGACAACGAAGGGCTAATCTACCCTGAGAGATGCTCCCATGCAAGAGGCGGATACCCTGCCCATTTATAACAGCCGCATCATCAAGACCTACCTGGAATATCTCGCGCTCCAGTATCCCCATGTAGCGCCCGACGCGTTGCTTGATTTTGCCGGCATGAGCCGGGAGGAAGTGGAAGATCCGGCGCACTGGTTCACTCAAAGCCAGGTCGATCGCTTTCACGAAGTTCTCGCAGAGAAAACAGGCAACCCGAACGTGTCTCGAGAGGCGGGCCGCTACGCCGCCTCCTCGAAGGCTTCCGGTGTCCTGAAACAGTATGCCATGAGTTTCATCAGCCCCCTCAGCGCTTACCGCCTGCTGGAAAAGATCACTCCCCACCTGACCAAAGGCGGGGTATTCAGAACCACGAAACTGGGCTCCAAGAAGGTGGAGATCTCCTTTACCCCGGTGCCGGGAGTGAAGGAGAATCCCTTTCAATGCGAGAACCGGATGGGTCAGTTGGAAGCGATCACCAAAGTGTTCACCAACAAGTTTGCGAAGATCGAGCACGCTCACTGCTTGCACAAGAACGGGGATATCTGCCGCTATGTCATCACATGGGATGAAGCGCCCTCCTATTTCTGGAAAAAAATATCCCGCTATTCGGTTCTCACAGGATTCGCTCTGGCGCTGGTTTTCTCCTTCTTTCTGCCCCTTCTCTATGAAACGATTCTGACTATTGCCATTGTGTTCGGCGTGCTTTCAGTGAGCCTCTATGCGGGGCGCCTTGAAAAAGAGGAACTCGCGAAAAGCATGGTTTTTCAGGGCGACGCAGCCGAAATCTACCTGGGTGAGATGCAAATGCGTTACAACCAGGCGCTGCTCGTGCAGGAGATCGGCCAGGTCTGTTCCAGTGTTCTCGACATCCGGGAACTTACGAAGGAAGTGGTGGAAGTTATCGAGAAGCGACTGAATTTCGATCGCGGGATGATTCTCCTGCTGGAGAGGGATAAGAGGCGGCTCCGCTATACCGCAGGCTTTGGTTTCACCAAGAGCCAGGAAGAACCCTGGCGAGACCCTGGAATGGCGCTGGATGGGATGGAAGAAAAGGATCTCTTTGTTTCCGCTCTGAGAAACTTCAAGCCCGTGTTGCTCCACGATGCGGAAAAAGACCAGGAGAAGCTTTCGAGGGGAACAAGAGAGATCGTAAAACAAACAGGCATGTCTTCGATCGCCGTGGTGCCCATCGTTCACAAAAGGGGGTTTCTGGGATTGATCGCCGTGGGCAACCTCTCATCGGGACAACCCCTGACTCAGAGCGATGTCAATCTTCTGATGGGGATCGCTTCTGAGGCGTCTTTGGGCATCATCAATGCGCTGTCGTTCCAGAAACTCAAGGAAAGCGAAAAGAAGTACCGTGAGCTTGTAGAGAATGCGAACAGCATCATCCTGCGGACAGATCCTACGGGGAAGATCACTTTCTTTAATGAGTATGCCCAGAGGTTCTTTGGTCTCTCGGAAAAAGAGATCTTAGGGAAAAACATGATCGGGACCATTGTTCCCGAGAAGGATAGCCGAGGAAATGACCAAACAAAGGCGCTTCTCGCCATCGGAACCGATCCCGGCCAATACCCCACCCACGAATATGAGAACACGCGCAGCCACGGGGAGCGGGTCTGGGTATCTTGGACGAACAGGGCGCTCCATAACCCGCAGGGAAAGGTTGTGGAAATCCTGTGCATTGGAAACGACGTCACCGCCCTGAGGGAGGCGGAAAGAGAGAAAAAGGCACTGGAAACGCGTCTTCAAAGGGCGGAGAAAATGGAGGCCATTGGAAGCCTGGCAGGCGGAGTGGCTCATGACCTGAACAACATCTTGCCCAGCCTGATCAGTTTCCCGGACGTGATCCTCATGGATCTGCCCGAAGACAGCCCCCTTCGAAAGCCTGTCCTGGGCATCAAGCGCTCTGGAGAGAGAGCGGCTGCGATCGCCCAGGATCTTCTCACGCTGGCCAGAAGAGCCGTGCCCGTGAAGACACCGGTCGACCTCAATGGTCTCATTGGCGAGTACCTCGAAAGCTTTGAGGGAAGCAAACTCCAATCCGACTATCCCAAGGTTCAGATCTCTAAAGACCTGGAGCCCGGCTTGAGACCGATTCTCGGCTCTCCGGTGCATCTGTCCAAAACGGTCATGAATCTGGTCCTCAATGCCGTGGAGGCTGTCCCTGAAGAAGGCAGGGTGGTGGTTTCGACGAGGAGGGTCCGGCTGAAAGAGGGAATCAAAGGGTACGAGATGATTGAACCCGGTGAGTACGCAGTTCTCAGTGTAACGGATACCGGGGTAGGGATTTCAGCCCAGGATGTTGAAAAGATCTTTGAACCCTTTTACACGAAAAAAGCTATGGGCCGGAGTGGGTCCGGCCTTGGGATGGCCATTGTGTGGGGAACTCTGAAAGACCATCGGGGGTATGTGGACGTGAAAAGCGAGGAGGGAAAGGGAACAACCTTCGATCTCTATTTTCCAATGCCCGCAGAAACCCCGGCTATGACGTAAACGCCTGAAGGAGCTTTTCTCGAACGGCCTCCGGCGGTCTCACGGTGAAGGACTCCTTGTGCATCATCTGAGGGTAGGCGATGTCGCTGTTGCCGATGGGCCTAGGAAGGAGGCGGGGGCAAATTCGGGCATTCACCCGGTGGCTCTTTTCTTCTTTGGTAGAAAAAATCGTAACATTGAAGCTGTAAATGTTTTCCTGCAGAAAGTACTTTAAGGTTCTGCTCACTCCCTCCAAAAAGCACTCAAGGTCATCCTTGCTCACTTCAGCCAGGCTCAGGCGTTCAGGAAACACACACTGCACATCTGGAAGGAAACTGACGGGCACAAAGCTCATGACCCAAAAAGTTGATCCGATGGTTTTAAGAATTCTCTCATCCCTTTGCCTTTCCGCCTGAAGGAAGTCCTGCCAGAAGTCCCGTCGGTTCTCATGCGCGTATCTCCTGCACCCTTCTATCTGCTCGCGAAGGGCATTGGTCGCTACTTCACCGGCATTGGGCTGAAGGTGCGCATGAACGATACTCGAGCCGGCATAGGGCATATAATTCCAGTTGATGCTGAAAAAACGGACCAGGGGATCGAATCGGGCGACTCGATTGAGATAGAGGAGGCATGCGGAAAACGCATCGCGCATCGTCTCCGGAGTCAAGTTCTCCATGGGGAGGAAATGCTCCTCAGAAAAAATCGCGACACCCGCGTGTTTCTCAAAAGGTGCCAGGTTCGGAATCAGCACAGCATCGCCCACCTTGATCCTGCCCTCCGGGATGAGATCTTTCGGAAATTCCGGAGTGGATTTTTCAAGAGCGGCCGGACAAAAGGGGCAAAAAATGCTCTTGGAACGATTCACAATGTCGGCAACATCCGGCTTCTCCGCCTTAAAGGGAAGGTCAAAAACCCGGCCTGTTGCGCCGGTGAGGGGATCAAAGCGAATCTCAAAAGGAATCTCATCTAGAGCGTGTCCCTTAAAGGGGTTCAGCAATCGGACCTGAGAACGGATTTTCCTGAACTCAATGCTCATGGCCATCTCCCTTTCAGCATTCAAAACAGATGAACTCGTAATAAGTCTTCTAAACGGTCACCCCGGCGAAAGCTGGGGTCCAGAACTTCCTGGTATTCCTGGATTCCGGCTTCCGCCGGAATGACGGAAAAGGATGTTTTCTGACTTCTAACGAGACCGTCAAACAGTGTGAGAGTATATATCTTGTTCTCGGCGCTAAGGCAATAGGGTTCACCCTTTCTCGCGCATCCCTTGGTCTGTTGCTGGACGCTGCTTTTCTTTTCATGATATAGAGAACAGAGCCCGTTAGAAGGAGGTCTCCATGTCTGAATGGAAGAAAACATCGTGCGTGCTTTGCTATCACAACTGCGGCCTGGAGGTGCAGACCGAAGGAAGCAGAATCCTCAAGGTTCGGGCCGACAAGAACCATCCCAGAACCAAAGGCTACATGTGTAGGAAGGGCACAAGGATCGCCTTCTATCAGGCCCACAAAGAGAGACTGACTTATCCTCTAAAGAGACAAGGGAACGGCTTCAGGAGGATTTCATGGGATCAGGCGATCACAGAGATCGCAGGGAAGCTGAAAGACATCGTGAGCCTTCATGGTCCCCGCGCCCTGGCTTACATGGGGGGAGGCGGCCAGGGGTCTCACGTGGAGGCAGGCTTTGGCCGGACCCTTTTGACCGCCCTGGGATCCCAGTATCATTACTCCGCCATCGCCCAGGAGCTGAGCGGGCTCTTCTGGGTCAACGGCCGGGCTTATGGCCGTCAGAACCTGCACACCGGTGCGGATCTGGACAGGGCCAGGAATTTCCTCGTCATGGGTTGGAATGGGTATGTGAGCAACGCGGGAGTGAACCGGGCGAGGGAAAGGATCGATGAGTTTTCAAAGGACCCGGCCAAGCGGTTGATCGTGGTGGATCCCCTCCGGAGTGAAACAGCTCAAAGAGCCAACATGCATCTCCAGCCCAGAATCGGCACCATCGCCCTTTTTCTCAAAAGCCTGATCGCGATCATCCTCCAGGAAGGGTGGGAGAACAGGGAATTCCTCGCCAAGCACTGCGACGGCTTTGAACGGGTTGAGGGATGGTTCAGGAATTTTGACGTCGCCTCCGGCCTCCAGGTGTGCGGACTGGACGCCGGCCAAGTCCGGGAGATTGCAAAGATCTACGCTTCAGAGCCCACGGCCATGAGAACGGACCTCGGACTTCTTATGGACCGTCAGAGCACCATGAATTCCTATCTGGAGATGATCCTCATGGCGGTCTGCGGCCGGATCGGAACGCCCGGGGGTAATATCTTCCCGGGTCACCTGATGCCTCTAGGGCCTCACACAGACGAGCGCGACCCTCGAACGTGGAGAACCGTGGAGACCCATTTCCCGCCGAGCATGGGGTATTTCCCCCCCAATGTCCTTCCCGAGGAGATCCTTTCGAAGAAAGAGAAGCGCACCCGGGCTCTGATCGTAAGCAGTTCGAACCCGCTTCGATCTTATGCGGACACTCTCCTTTATGAGAAAGCGTTCCGGGAACTCGATCTCCTTGTCACCATCGAAATCGCCATGTCCGAGACCGCCAGGATCAGCCACTACGTGCTGCCGGCAAAATCAGGGTATGAAAAGTGGGACGCCTCTTTCTTCAGCATCACCTTTCCAGAAGTCTATTTTCAGATCCGGCGTCCCTGCTGCGAGAGCGAAGGCGAAGGCCTCGAAGAGGGAGAGATCTTCACCCGCCTTGCCGACGCCTTGGGGATTCTACCCGTGATCCCGGAGGTCTTGTTCCAGCGGGCTCGTGAGGAGCGGGGCCTCTTTGCCATGGAACTGTTGCAGTTCATGGGGAGCGACAGGAAGGCGGCCAGATTCCTTCCCTTCATCGTGGCTAAGACGCTTGGCCGGGAACTCGGTTCAGCGCACTTGTCGGCCCTCTGGGGCCTTCTGATGATGTACCCCCAGCATGCGAGTGAAGAGATCGCCAGAGCCGGTTATGAAACAACCCCCCTGGCGGGGGAGGAGGTTTTCAAAAAGCTCCTTGATCATCCGGAAGGAGCGGTCATTGCCAAAATGCCTGACCAGGACAATCTGAATTCCCTCAGAACGCCTCACAAAAAGATCCATCTTTACATCGAGGAGATGGAATCATGGATGAGAGAAATCGAGCCAGTCAGGGAGGAGCAAAGCCTGAGCAATGCGGAGTATCCTTTTGTTCTTGTGGCGGGCCGGCATTTTCCTTACACCGCGAACAGCATTCTGAGAGACCCTGAATGGAACAGCGGCAAACAAGTGTGCAATCTCCTCATGAGCGAGGAAGATGCCCGTGATCTGGGGATCAAGGACGGGATGGAAGTAAGGCTCACCACCGAAGCCTCTCAGGTTAAAGTTCCGGTTGAAGTTTCCGGTATTCCGCCTCGTGGGACTGTGGTTTTGCCTCATGGTTTCGGACTGGTTCACGGCGGGCAAACCTATGGGGTGAACGTGAATCAACTCACCAAGAACACTCATCGCGACAAGATTACGGCCTCGCCTCTTCACCGCTATGTCCCGTGCCGCATCGAGGCGGGAGAGGGGTAGTAGTAAAAGGAGTGGCGATGAAAACACCGCAAGAATATATAGAAAGCCTGCGGAAGCTCAATCGGGTCGTTTACCTGTTCGGCAAGCGGATTGAAAATGTCGTAGAGGACCCGATCATCCGGCCATCCCTCAATGCGGTGGCCTTGACCTACGGGATGGCTCAGAGCCCCAAGTTCGAGGACCTCATGACCGCGAGGTCGCATCTCACTGGGAAGAGAATCAACCGCTTCACCCATGTTCACCAGAGCGTGGAAGACTTGGTCCAGAAGAGCAAGATGGGCAGGCTCATGGGGTCCCTCACAGGCTGCTGCTTCCAACGGTGCGTCGGCGTGGACGCTCTCAACGCCCTTTCCATAACGACCTACGATATCGATGCGAAATATGGAACCGAGTACAACAAGCGCTTCCTGAAGTATCTTGCCTATGTGCAGGAAAACGACCTGGTGTGCGACGGAGCCATGACAGATCCTAAGGGAGACCGCTCCCTCCCGCCCCACCGGCAGGAGGACCCGGACATGTACCTCAGGGTCGTCGAAGAGCGGGACGACGGAATCGTAGTGCGCGGCGCCAAGGTCCATCAGACCGGCGCGGTAAACTCCCATGAGGTCATCGTGATGCCCACCCTGTCGATGCGGGAGGAGGACAGGGACTACGCGATCTCCTTTGCCGTGCCGAGCGATGCCCTCGGCATCACTTATGTCATGGGTCGGCAGTCATGCGATACCCGAAAGCTTGAAAAGGGACAACTGGACCGCGGGAACATCCGCTTCGGCGGGCACGAAGCCCTGATTGTTTTCGACGACGTTTTCGTGCCTTGGGAAAGGATCTTCATGTTCAGGGAGCACGACTTTACCGGCGCCCTGGTCGAGTTCTTTGCCTCCTACCATCGCCAGAGTTATGCCTGCAAGGTAGGCGTGGGCGATGTGCTCATCGGGGCCGTGCAAACCGTTGCCGAGTACAACGGCGTGGACCAGGCGTCGCACGTGAAGGACAAGATCATCGAAATGAACCACCTGAACGAGTCGCTCTATTGCGGGTGTATCGC
Organism: uncultured Desulfobacteraceae bacterium; assembly: GCA_964580575.1. GTDB lineage: Bacteria > Desulfobacterota > DSM-4660 > Desulfatiglandales > HGW-15 > CAVPDE01. The sequence goes on along the minus strand of CAZOLJ010000063.1, from coordinate 6,278 downwards.
CTGTGCTGCCGAGGGAGCGAGAAAGTCGAGCGGCACCTATTATGTGGATCCGCTTCTGGCCAATGTCCACAAGCAGAATGTCACGCGGTTTCCCTACGAGATCGCCCGCCTTGCACAGGATATTGCAGGAGGTCTCATGGTGACCTTGCCCTCGGAGGAGGATCTGAAATCGCCTGCCGTGGGAAAATGGCTGGAGAAGTGGTTCAAAGCACGGAGCGGCGTGCCCACGGAACACCGCATGAGAATTCTCAGGCTGATCGAGAACTTGACGCTGGGCACGGCTGCGGTAGGATATCTCACCGAATCCATGCATGGGGCCGGATCCCCTCAGGCGCAACGGATTATGATTTCCCGTCTGGTCGACATGAGGGCAAAGCAGAAGAATGCGAAGAGGCTTTGCGGCATTACAGAGGAGGCAGAGGGGACTGCAAGCGAATGAACCTCTGTTTTCTTTGCATCAATCCGGATTACTGGTATAGAGAAGACGTAAGCGCACTCTCGCCGCGAAAGAGGAGGGAAGGAGCATGAAGCCGGGCAGTTTGTTGCACGACAGATTGGTGCTGGTGGTGGATGACGAAAGGGACGTCCTCGATTCGGTCGCCGATATGTTGGAGATGTGCACGGTGCACAAGGCGGCCGACTACGAGACAGGGCTTCAGCATCTTCTGAGCTACACCTATGACATCGTGGTGCTCGACATCATGGGAGTGAACGGTTTCGAACTGTTGAAGGTGGCTGTCAAAAGGGGGTTCCCTGCGGTGATGCTCACAGCACACGCCTTGACGCCGGAATCGCTCAAGAAATCCATTCGCCTTGGGGCTGTGTCCTTCCTGCCGAAAGAGAGAATGGGTGATCTGGTCGAGCACCTCGAAGACGTGGTGCTTGAAGGCGGCAAGCCGGCGTGGCAGAAGGTTTTCGACAAAGTGGGAGAACTCTTCAACAAGCGCTTCGGACCGGATTGGAAGGAAAAGGACAGGTTCTTCAAGGAATTTGAAGAGGAGTTGATGAAAAGCGAGGGGGTTTCATCGAAGAGATAAGAGAATCCACAGGGAGGTGGGAGGGGTTATGGACAAACCGATTGAACACTACTGGCAAATCCGTCTCAAGGAGGTGAAAGAAGCCCTTGAGGCCAACCATTTTGAAGTCTTCCTGGCTAAGGACGTGGGAGAGGCAAGGAAAATAGTCAAGGAGCAGATCCTTCCGGCCACTGGAGCGAAAAGCGTTTCCTGGGGGGGCTCCATGACCTTTCTTGCTACAGGGCTTTACGAGGAAATCAAAAAGATGCCGGGGCTGGAGATTCTTGACACCTTTGATCGAAGCAAGCCCCCTGAAGAAAACATGGAAATCCGCAGGAGGTCTGTTCTCGCCGATCTCTTCATCACCGGGACCAATGCCCTGACCGAAAGCGGCATCCTGGTCAACCTCGATATGATCGGGAACAGGGCTTGTTCGATCAATTTCGGTCCCAAGCACGTGGTGATTCTCGTGGGCCGGAACAAGATCGTTTCCGAACTGGATGACGCCATGTACCGGGTCAAGAACTACGCCGCCCCGGTGAACGCGATGAGACTCGACAAGAAAACCCCTTGTGTCAAAACCTCCTATTGCGAAGACTGCAAGAGCCCCGATCGCATTTGCAACGTGTGGACCATCACGGAGAAGTCCTTTCCCAAGGGAAGAATCAAGGTGGTCCTGATCAACCAGGACTTGGGGCTCTGAGGGAGGCGGCATGGAAAAGCTGGAAATTCTCTATCTGTCCCAGGCGGAAGTGGCATCCGTGAACCTGCCCATGTCCGAAATCCTCAGAGCTCTGGAAACGGCTTTCCGCGAGAAGGGGGAAGGCAGGACGGAGATGCCCCCAAAGCCGGGCATCCATCCGGGAGGGGGAGACAATTTCATCCATGCCATGCCCGCTTACATCCCGGCCTTGAAGTCGGCAGGGATCAAGTGGGTGGGCGGATTCATAGAGAACTCCAAGCGAGACCTGCCCTATATTACCGGGTTGCTGATTCTGAACGACGTGGAGACGGGCCTGCCCCTGGCGGTCATGGATTGCGTCTGGATTACGGCCATGCGCACCGGCGCAGCAACGGCTCTTTCCGCACGATATCTGGCGCGCCCGGAATCTTCCGTGGTGGGGATCCTGGGCTGCGGCGTGCAGGGGAGGACCCATCTGGAGGCCCTGAGAGTTCTGTTTCCTGTGAAGAAAGTCTTGGCTTACGATGTGGATTCGGGAATCGCCCGGCGCTACGCAAAGGAGATGGGATTCCGGTTCGGTGTCGAGGTGGTGACGGTGCAGAAGCCACGAGACGCGGTGAGCGGGTGCGACATCGTTGTCACTGCAGGGCCGATTCTGAAGAAGCCTCATCAAACCATCCATCCGGGGTGGTTAGGGGAGGGGGCCTTTGCCTCTCTTGTGGATTTTGACTCCTACTGGCACCCTGAGGCGATGAAGCAGGCTTCCAAGTTCTGCACCGATGACACGGAGCAACTGCTCCATTACCGGCAGGTCGGGTACTTCCAGGACATTCCGCCGATCCATGCGGATCTCGGAGAACTGGTGGCAGGCAAGAAAGCCGGCCGGCAAAGGGCGGAGGAGCGCACCATGACGGCGAACCTCGGGCTGGCGATCGATGACATGGCCGTGGCGCCGGTTCTTTACCGGCGTGCACTCGAAAAAGGAATCGGGAGAAAGCTGCCTCTGTGAAGGCACTCACCACGGAGGACACCGAGAAAAGTTTTTGTTTTTCAGGAGGTACCGAAAAACAATAATGTTCTGTTCGGAATAATGAAACGATCACTGTTCAAATAAGAGATCCAGAGAAGGCTATTATCGTCTATCGGTATCTCCCGATAGGCGATAAATCCTCTCCGCGGTCTGTGCCTCGGTGGTGAAAAAACCTTCTGCATTGGATAGGGGATCAATTCTGTGAAGGAGTGTGTGATGAAAAAAGTGATTCATACGGATAAGGCGCCGAAGGCGGTGGGACCTTACAGTCAGGCCATCAGCACCGGGAATCTTTTGTTCACCGCAGGGCAGGTGGCCATTGACCCGGCGACGGGAAAACTGGTGGAAGGCGGGATCCGGGACCAGACCCGGCAGGTCCTGGAAAATCTCAAAGCCATCCTGACGGCGGCGCGCACGGATTTCTCCAACGTGGTGAAAAGCACCGTCTTCCTTCAAGACATCAAGCATTTTTCCGACTTCAACCAGGTCTATGCAGAGTATTTCCCCTCTGAGCCTCCGGCGCGCAGCACGTTCCAGGTGGGTGCGCTCCCGCTGGGAGCGATGGTGGAGATCGAGATGATCGCGCTTCTGTCCTGAAGAGGCGATGAAATAAGGAGGGGGTGAAAGTCCTTGCCCGCCCCTTGATTCATGGTATTCAGCGTTTCTGTCATGGACAGGGCTTTTTGTTCGGGCCTGCCTCTGCGTAGGTTGTCATAGGTGTCCGCGATCAAGGCGATCATGCTACCAAGATTGAGTTCCCCGGGCCTCTGCTGAGTGGGGAAGCCTGTCTTGGTTCTTGGCGAGCACCATCTCCCCATCCTTGGGCTCCTGGAGAAGCGGGACCAGAAGCTGCAGAAAACCGATCAACTCCTCCGCCGGGAGTCCCTTTCGAAACAGGATGCGCTCCAGTTGGAACGGCTCAGGGTCATCCCTTCGCGTGCCTTTTTGCTTAAGCACGGGATTGTCGAAGGGTCGACTTCCCATGGGGGGGGTATTTGTGCTAGATAACGTTCAATCGGGGATGGAGGTGGTTCGTATGGAGGAAAGAAAAGAGCTGGCGGTGGTCACGGGAGCGAGCAGTGGTATGGGCCGGGAAACGGCAAGGCGGCTGGCTCAAAAAGGATTCCGCGTGATCATTGCGGCAAGGCGACTGGAGCGCCTGGAGGAACTCGCGTCTCAATACAAGAACATCACTCCGAAGTGCGTGGATCTTTCCAGCCCGGAGGAGGTCAAGGCTTTCTGCGAATATCTCTCAAGGTTGTCGAACCCTGTATCGGTCCTGATCAACAATGCAGGGTACAGCATCCGCGGCGCTCTGGAGGACGTGCCGCCGGAGTCAGTCAGGCGGGTCTTCCAGGTGAACCTGTTTTCTTTGATCCAAGTGACGCAGGCGTGCCTGCCGGCAATGCGGAAGCTGAGAAAAGGCAGAATCGTAAACATGAGTTCTATGGCGGGGAAGTTCGCCTTCCCCATGAGCGGGGTGTATGCAGCGACAAAGCATGCCCTCGAGGCGGTGACCGACGCGCTGCGTTTGGAAGTCGCTCCTTTCGGGATCAAGGTGGTGGCCATTCGGCCAGGCTTTGTGGACACCGAGTTCAACGATGCGGCGACTCGCATCACAGGTGACCTGATGAGCACGACAGACGCCGAGTACAAGCTTTTGTATCAAACATCCGGCGCGGGTGTAAGGAAGCTGTTTGTGAATGCTACGGTTCCCGGGCCGGGCCTCATTGCGGACCTGATTCTGGAAGCAGCTCTTTCTGAAAATCCAAGGATGGTCTATTCCGGCGGATTCCTTAGTCAGGAGATGCTGGGCAGGCGCTTTCAACTGGACGATGAGGACTTTCACCGGTTCATGGGTGAACTCACAGGGCTCGGAGCACTTTGGATATGATCAGTGACCCTGGGAAGATCAGCGGAAGAATCACTCTCTTGGGCGCGCCGGAGTCATGCTTTTACCATCTGAATGGGGGTGGGGAATCCGTATTGATGGGCGGAGGCATGGCCTACCTCGCACCGCGGATCCTTCCTCAGATAGAAACGTTCGCCATCGACGTGAACAAGATCACGAAGCTCGTCGTTCTTCACACCCACTTTGATCACTGCGGCTTGGTGCCGTATCTGAAGAAGCTGTGGCCCTGGATGAAAGTGGTTGCTTCGGCGAAAGGTGCGTCACGCCTTTCCGATCCAAGGGTGACGGAGAATATTGCTGCCTTCAACCAGATGGCCATTGCGCGGGCAGGGCTCGAGGAAGAGGCGACCCGGCTCGGATTCGAGTTTAGAGGCATCGAGGTGGAACAGATCTTGAGGGAAGGAGACCGGTTGGTCTGTGGAGACGTGAGGATCGATATTCTTGAAGTGCCCGGCCACTCTTCCTGTTCCATCGCAGCCTACGTGCCGGAGGAAAAAGCTCTCTTCGCTTCGGACGCGGCTGGAGTGTTTTACAAAGATTTCGTTTTTGCCGCAGGGAACTCAAACTATGATCTCTATCAGCAAAGTCTGCACAGGATGGCGGCGTACCCTGTAGAGGTTGTCCTCCTGGAGCACTACGGAGCGGCTGTGGGGGAAGAGGCTAGGACCCTGTTCTCCAAGGCCATAAAAACCGCAGAGGACACGCGAGCTGCGATAGAAAAAACGTACCGCCTTACAGGGGATGGCACCAAAACCACCGAAGCGATCACCCGGTTCGTCCTGGCGCGGTCGCCGGATTATTTTCTCGACAAGGAGATCCTATCCATGGTGATCGGCCAGATGGTGAAGTTCATTGTAAAAGCGCAGGAAGAAACTTAAGCCGGTACAAGGCGCACGGCACACGGAGCACGGGAAAACCCTATCCTTTGGAATTTTCCCTTTTACCCTACACCGTGCGCCCTGCACCGGCTCGCACAGGAACGGCAAAGGATGATGGAATAGGATTACTAGAATAGTACAGAATTCAGAAAGGAGAAGAACATGTTTTTTGAACTGCGTCAGTATCGGATCAAGAAAGGAAAGATGAAACAGTGGGTAAAATACATGGAAGAGATTCTGCTTCCTTTCCAGATCTCCCAGGGGATGGTCGTGGTGGGGACCTTTGTGGGGCAGGAGGAAAAGGATCTCTACGTGTGGATCCGCCGCTTTGAAAGCGAACAGGAACGAAAGAAGCTCTACAAGAAGGTGTATGAGAGCGAGACCTGGCTGAAACGGATCAAACCTGAAGTGGACAAGATGCTCATTCGGCCGAAGATGGTGGTGACGCGCCTGGAGGCGACGCCCAAGTCCATCATTCACTGATCGTCTTTCTGTGATCGGTGGTTTCGAAGTCCATGGCTTCTGGTCTGCGCTCCTGTGCCGGGTGGAAAAGCTGCAGTGCAAGCGCGGATTCATTTGGAGAAAGGGCGCCGGAGAATTCGCAGGGGCTGTTCTTATCACTTCACTTACAAATGAAAAACCCTCTAAAAGTAATGATTTCAGAGGGTCCTATCATCAAAACACTTGCCAGTGTTGCGTTTTCCGTGGTGGGCGGTACAGGATTTGAACCTGCGACTTCCACCGTGTGAGGATGGCACTC
>CAZOLJ010000062.1:2540-26166 GCA_964580575.1 uncultured Desulfobacteraceae bacterium | reverse complement strand
AAAGATTGAAGAGGCGGTGCAGGGAAAAGCAGGAACGGAAATCGTCGGATGACGGTACACGGTTCAAGGCGCGCGGCGTGCGGAGCAACGCTAGGTTGAGCCCTGGCCGGGGGGTGAGGTCTCTGTGGCGAGCTCGCAACCGGAAATGGACTCATCCCGCCAACCGCCCCGTTGCCTTCGAACCTTCCCCGGAGAAGTCAGGAGCCTTGTAGGTTGGCAAAGAAAAAGCCATGGCTGAAACCCCCGTTAAAAGCATGATAGAGAGAGGGATTCTCCGTGTCAAATAGCCCTTTTAGCGTTGACATCCGCTCTTTTTTTCCCCTATTCTGTGATGAAAGACATTCCGGTATTTCCCGCGTTACGAGTCAACCTACTCAAGAACTTTTTATCCTTTAGCAGGGTGCTGAATAAGGTCCTGCTCTCAGGTTGCTCAAAAACGCTCAGATACAAGGCGCCCGACATCCCGAGGAGTGAGACGTACAGGGTGGTACGTCGCAACGACGAGGGGTGAGGGCAACGCCGTAGATGGGCGTTTTTCAGCAACCTGTTAGAACACAATGATCGCAAAGGAGATTGACAAGGCAAAAGCGTTTTACGACGCGCACGGGAATGCTCTCCGGGAAGACCAGAGAGTTCACGAGCTTCTCGAAGACTACCGGAAAGCGATTGCCCGCACTTATGAAGCCATGGCTGAGGAAGGTGTCCTGAAGGCTTGTTCTCAGTGCGCTCAAGGCCCCTCGGGAAGCTGTTGTTTTGAGGGCGTCGAGGACTGGTATGACCCTGTCCTCCTCCTGATCAACCTCTTGCTGGATGTCGCGCTTCCCTGCAAAAGAGAAAGTCCGAAAGCCTGTTTCTTCGTCGGCCAGAGCGGGTGCAAACTCCATGGCCGCTACGCCTTCTGTGTCAATTTCCTGTGCCCGAAGCTCAGCGCAGGAATCAAGAACGGCAAACTCCTGGCCGCCACCGGCGAAGAACTCCTCTGCGGGTGGGAACTGGAAAAAGAAATCCACCGCCGGATCTTCTCCGGGACAGGGAAGAAGCCCAGGCCCAGTACAATCTCGAGCGCCTCCCCGAGGAAACAGGGGATCGCATACGCATCATCCGAGTGGGAGATTACGATGCGTGTGCCTGCATCGGCCCGCACGTGAAGTCCACTGGGGAGATCGGCGGATTCCGCATCCTCTCCAGCAGCTTTGAAGATGGCGTGTTGAGGATACGCTTTAGATTAGGGAGGATGACCATGTTCGACTTCCTTCTCTCAGAAGAAGAAAAGGGTATCCAGGCTGAAGCCAGGCGCTTTGCCAAAGAGGATGTCCCGAGTTCCCTCATCCGTGACATGGACGCCGAGAGAATCCGATTCCCCAAGGAGTTTTTGCAGAAGGCGGCCTCGCGAAACCTCCTTGGACTGCGGTTCTCGCCGGCATGGGGAGGCCGGGGGGCCAAGTGGACCGGAGAAGTGGCGGCCCTGGAAGAGATGGGGGTGCTCGGATCGAGCCTGTCCTGTCTTTATTCGCTGGTGAGCATCGTGGGGGAAGCCATCCACCTCTTCGGCACAGAGGAACAGAAGGAAAAGTACCTCAAACCCACCCTGCAGGGGAAACTCTGTTGCGCCGAGGCCCTCACCGAACCGAGAGGCGGCTCGGACTTCTTCGGCGCCACCACTCTCGCCAAAAGAGACGGGGACGATTATGTGCTGAACGGCCAGAAGCGTTTTGTGGTGGGGGCGGAAGGAGCAGACTATTTCCTTGTCTATGCCAGGACCGCTGAGAACGCGCCTGCCCATCACTCCATCTCCGCCTTTCTCGTGGACAGGGACTCCGGTGTTGAGGTCAAACATGTTTACGGCCTTCTCGGGTCCAGGGGGGGTGGCACGGGACGGATCTATTTTCGAGACGTGAGAGTGCCGCACCATCACCGGATCGGGCCTGAACACGGCGCCGCCTTGGTCTTCAACAGGATGATGGTGCCTGAAAGGCTGACGACGGCCGCGGCCTCGCTGGGCATGGCCCGCTCCTGCCTGGAGATCGCGGCACGGTACTCGAACAGAAGAAAAGCCTTCGGTGAATTGATCCGCAACTTTCAGGCGGTGAGTTTCAAAATCGCGGACGGGGTGACCCGTCTGGATGCCGCAAGAAGTCTTGTTTACGTGACCGCACGCCAGGTGGACCAAGGGTTGGAGTCCAGGAGAATGGTCTCAGAGGCGAAGAAAACCTCCACCGAGATGCTCTGGTCGGTAGTCAATGACTGCATGCAGGTCATGGGAGGCATCGGCTACACCAGTGTCTATCCTGTGGAGCGGTTTCTCCGCGACGCCAGGCTTCAAATGATATGGACCGGAACCAATGAGGTCATGAATCTCCTGGTCCAGCATGAGTTTTACAAGGAGCTTCTGACCAAGAAGGAAGACACGCGCAACATCGAGTTGGATGCCGTCGACGAGGAGGGCGAAGAAGAGAAAGTCTATGAGTAATCTCCTGTTGCTTGCAGAGAGAGAACGCAGTAAGATTCTTTTGAGGACGCAAAAGTTTGCATCCTCATGGAGGAATGAATAATTCTTGAGTAAAGCGCACGAGCGCACCGACTCAGAAAGGAGGGGAGAACCATGAGAGTCCTTTTAAAGCGTATCCTTTGCGCAACGGATTTCTCGGATTTCTCGAACCATGCCATCCCCTATGGCATTGCCCTGGCGAGGGAATTCAAGGCGAAACTTTACGTGTCCCATGTCATTGATCTCTCCTCCGCCGCGATTTACGGGGAGGCGGTTTTTGCTCTGGAAGAGCAGCAGAGCAGAATGACGACCTACGCTCACAAGGAAATGACCAGGCTCATGGGTCAGGAGTCCCTGGAGTGGGAACCTCTGATTACCGTGGGCAATCCGGCCAACGAAATCGCCCGGCTGGCCGCCGACAAACAGATAGACCTCGCCATTGCGGCGAGCCATGGCCGCTCCGGCCTGAAGCGTTTGATCCTCGGTTCTGTCACCGAACGGCTCATGAGGACCCTGCCCTGCCCTCTTTGGGTCGTCCGGAGCCCCGAACCCGGTTTTGTGACTCCTGCAACCCAGGCCATCCAGCTCAAGAAGATCCTGGTGGGTTGCGACTTTTCGCCGGACTCCAGCCTGGCTTTCGAGTATGGGCTCAGCCTGGCTCAGGAATTTCAGGCTGATCTCCATCTCGCCCATGTGGTGGAGCCTCCGCTCTACGATGACTTGATCAAACCCTCCGAATCCAGAGAAGCCTTCAGGAAGCGGCTGCGGAAAACCGTGCAGGAAAAGCTCACCTCCATGGTTCCTGAAGAAGCGCGCACCTGGTGCAATCCGGTGATGGCCCTCTTGGCCGGTCAACCGCACGAAGAATTGATCAAGTACGCGGTCGTCAATGACATGGACCTTGTCGTGTTGGGAGTCAGGGGCCACAGTCTCGTGGAAACGCTCTTGGTCGGCTCGACAACGGGCCGAGTGATGAGAGGGGCGCCGTGTCCGGTGCTCTCTGTCCAGCCCATGTCGCATGTGAAGTAGAGACCACTGATCCATGGCGTTGAGCGTTTCGGTGACACTGAAGAATTTCCTTGTCTCCAGCGGGTTTTTTTACTAAAACCCGTTCGTATCAAAAAACCTTCTGGGGGCGGGATGAAAACCATAGGAGACCCTGCGGGAGAGGCCCTAAAACTCGAAGGGCCTCTCTCCTCTTCTTTTGCCTGTCACATGAAGAAACTGCGATGGGCGGGGGCGCGTCTCTGCTTCATCGGACTTCTCACCCTGGGAGTCACCACCGGGGTGGGCCTTTATCTTCTGGCGCCTCTTTTCAGCTATTACTTTTTCGGGACCCTGCGGTTTTGGAAATACGCGCACCTGGGGCCGCGCCTGATCATCTATGCATACACTATGGCCTTCGGCTATCTCAAGGGGGAGTTCACTCCCTCTGTTCCTCTCACCGCTCCCCCCATAACCAAGCCTGATCTGTCCCTGGTTCAAATCAACCCTGCCTGGGAAAACGGGGAATCCTGCGCCGACTGCGGCAAATGCTGCAAAAAGATTCGTTGCCCCCTTCAGGAAAAGACCTACAACCAGTGCATGGGGTACAACTCCTTCTACTGGCGCTATTTCAACTGTGGTCGTTATCCTGCCAGCCAGGGAGACATCGATCGGTACGAATGCCCGAAGTGGGTGATGCGGGCCTAGCGATCGATGAAATCGCTTTCCTTTTCAAAGGAGTCCGGGATCGGAACCGCCTGGATGGTATGCTCAGCCGTCCTGTACGCGGGAATGAACATCTGGATAAAGCTGGGAGCACCCCACCTCACGGTATGGAAGACGGCCATAGGCCGTTTCGCGCTCGGAAGCTTCCTCATCGCCCTGCCCAGCGAGTCTCCTGAACGCGCCTCTTGAAGCTCATCCAAAAACGAGGACGAGTGCACACCATCCGTCCTCTTCGAGGCGCTCCGCCGTCTTCAATCCAAGGCGGGCGAAGAAGTCCGCCATTTCCTGACACTGGTTCCGGCCGAATCCTGAGACAACCGCTCGACCCTGCTCATGCAGGTGCGCCGGTATTTCAGAGCCTGTTCTGAGGAGCACCGAAGGGACGAGATTCGCCAGAAAGAGGTCCGCCTTTCCCCTCACGACTTCCCACGATCCTTGGGAGATTTCGATTTTTTCAGACAGCCCATTGAGGGCCACATTCTTTTTCGCCGTAGCGGCAGCTTCCGGGTCGATCTCCACGCCCTGGCCGCGGCTTGCGCCCAGGCGCACAGCGGCCAGGGCCAGGAGCGCTGTGCCGCAACCGAAGTCAAGGACGCTTCTCCCGATCAATCCCCACGGGCCATGGGACAAGTCGTGGAGCGCCTTCAGACACAGCTGCGTCGTTGGGTGCCTCCCGGTACCAAAAGCAAGATTGGAGTCGAGAAGGATCTCGTGCCGGTCATCCGACCGCGAGGCTGAAGGGCTCCATGGCCGAACGGTTAGGCTAGGAACGGGCTGAAAGGGTTCCCTGAGGGATTCGCACCAGGGGCTTGGTTCAGAATAGGCCAGGTTCCGCACGCGGAACTCCAGGGACTCTGCGATCCGGAGCTCCCTCTCCGCGATCTCGGAAATACGGATCAGGACCTGGTTGACGCGCTCGTCTTCTTCCACGAGGATCAGTTTTGCCCGTTGCGGATCCTTGTCCACGCCCTGCTCCACTTCTTCCGATCCACAGGCGAGCTTCCTGTGAAGCGCCCTGACCGCTTCACAGGGTCCCTCAATGGCAATTTCTATTTTCATTTTTCTTCTTGAAGAATCATGAAAATTCTGTTCTAAGAGTCCAATTCAAAGTATAACGCCTTCGCATTCAATTTCCTAATGATAAAGGGTGGAGCGATGAAGATCGCCATTAGCGGCAAAGGTGGGGTGGGAAAGACTACCTTTGCTTCTTTCTTGATACGAGCTTTTGCAGACCAGGGCAAGAAGGTTCTGGCCATTGACGCGGATCCCGACGCCAACCTTGCTCAGGCTTTGGGAGTGAAGCAGGACACGCCCATCGTTCCCATCTCCGACATGAAGGAACTGATCGAGGAAAGAACCGAGACCAAGCTCGGAACCATGGGCTCTTTTTTCAAGCTCAATCCCAAGGTGGATGATCTGCCGGACAGGCTTTCCATCAAGGTGGACGGCATTAAGCTCATGGTGCTCGGCGGGGTCAAGAAAGGGGGCGCAGGGTGCATCTGCCCTGAGAGCACCCTCCTGAAGAACCTGGTGCGCTACATCGTCCTTGCCCGGGACGAAGTGATCGTGCTCGACATGGAAGCCGGGCTCGAACACCTGGGAAGGGGCACGGCCATGGCGGTGGACAGGCTGATCGTCGTGGTGGAACCCGGCCGCCGGAGCGTGGAAACCGCCTATCACATCAAACAGTTGGCCAAAGACATCGGGGTCAAGACCCTGGCCCTGGTGGGCAACAAAGTCCGCTCAGACAAGGACCGCGAGTTTCTTTTGTCTCAGATGCCTGACTTTGAATTCCTGGGGTTCATCCCCTTTGACAGCGGCATCATCGAAGCGGACCTCGAAGGTCGCGCACCCTTTGAGAAAAACCCAGAAGGGCTCAGAGCGGTTAAGGAGATGATTAGCAGGTTGGGATCTTAGGCCGAGAACTGTTCGAGCCCGGCAGAGACCACACCCCCCGTCTCGGGCTCGCTCGCTTCTTGGTTGCGGCCATAGGCGTGCGTTGAATTAGTAGCATTCACCTTTAGAAACCGATTGGGGAAAGGAGATGATTTCATGGGAAAGAGGATTCACAATTTCAATCCGGGTCCTGCTGCATTGCCGTTGTCCGTGCTTGAGGAGATCAGAGAGGAATTCCTGGATTTCAAAGGCACGGGGATGTCCGTCATCGAGGTCAGCCACCGGTCCAAGCAGTTCGAAGCGGTTTTGAACGAGGCCATTGAACGGACCAAGAGGCTTCTCAAACTGGGCGACGATTTTCATGTCCTTTTCATCCAGGGCGGTGCGAGCCTTCAGTTCACCATGGTTCCCATGAATCTCGCGACGGACGGAAAGCCCGCGGATTACATTCATTCCGGAAACTGGGCCAGCAACGCCATCAAAGAGGCCAAGCTCATCGGAAAAGATGTCCGCGTCATAGCGACCTCCCAGGACAAAAACTTCTCCTACATGCCCAAAGACTTCCAGGTGGACAAGGACGCCTCCTACCTCCACATCACCTCGAACGAAACGATCCGAGGCACCCAGTGGACCCAGTTCCCAAAGGTCAGTGTTCCGCTCGTGAGCGACATGTCCTCGGATTTCATGAGCCGCCCTTTTGACGCCCGGCCTTTTGGGCTCATTTACGCAGGCGCTCAGAAGAATGTAGGGCCTTCCGGTTCGGCCGTGGTCATTATCCGGAAAGACATGATCGAGAGAATTCCGGCCAATGTGCCGACCATGCTCAAGTACGCCACCTTTACGGAAAACAACTCCCTGCACAACACACCGGCCTGCTTCGTGATTTACGTGATTAACCTGGTGTTGAAGTGGCTGGAGGAAAAAATCGGCGGCTTGGAAGCCATCGAGAAGATCAACCGCGAAAAAGCGAAGCTCCTGTATGACTTCATGGATCAGTCCGGCTTTTACCGTGGGACTGCAGAAAAGGAAAGCCGCTCTTTCATGAACATCCCCTTCCGTCTTCCCACGGAAGATCTGGAAGCCAAGTTCGTGTCCGAGGCGACGAAAGCCGGGCTTGCCGGGCTCAAGGGCCACCGCTCCGTGGGCGGCTGCCGGGCTTCCATTTACAACGCCACGGGCATGGACGCCGTGAAAGATCTCGTCTCCTTCATGGTTGACTTTCAGAAGAAAGCGGGCTGAGGTGAAGAGAACACGCATTGCCAAGGTCCTCGTTTCCGAGGAGATCGGATCCTCCTTCACGGTCATGGGCTGGGTTCGCACCAAGCGGGAATCCAAAGGCGGATTCTCCTTCATCGAACTGAATGACGGCTCGTGCATGAGCAGCCTTCAGGTGATTGCCGGTGAAAATCTGCCCAATTACAAGGACGACGTGGCAAAACTGCAGACAGGCTGTTCCGTGCGGGTGAAGGGCACTCTCGTGTCCTCCCCCGCCAAAGGACAGAAGGTGGAGCTCAGGGCCGAGGAGATCGAAGTGCTGGGATGGGCGGATCCAGAGCAGTATCCTCTGCAGAAAAAGCGCCACTCCTTCGAGTTTCTCAGGACTATTGCCCACCTCAGGCCGAGAACCAACACGTTCGGTGCGGTGGCGAGGGTCAGGAATGCTCTGAGCTTCGCCATCCACAGCTTTTTCCAGGAAAGAGGCTTTGTCTACGTTCACACCCCGATCATCACCGGCAGCGACTGTGAGGGCGCCGGCGAGATGTTTCGGGTGACCAGCTTCAACCTCGATCAGATTCCTCAGAAGGAGGGCCGGACGGATTTTGGCCAGGATTTCTTCGGCACTCCTGCAAACCTCACCGTGAGCGGCCAGCTCGAAGCCGAAGTCTATGCGTTGGCTCTAGGCGACGTGTACACCTTCGGCCCCACTTTCAGGGCCGAGAACTCAAACACCACCCGACACCTGGCCGAGTTCTGGATGGTGGAACCGGAGATGGCTTTCTGCGACATTGAAGGGAATGTGGAGCTGGCCACCGACTTTCTCAAGTATCTTTTTGCCTATGTTCTGAACCATTGTCGGGAGGACATGGAATTCTTCAGGCGGTTCATCGATCCGACGGTCCTTTCGACTCTGGAGAAGTTGGTCTCCCAGGACTTCAAGCGGATGACCTACACAGAGGCCGTGGACATTCTCACGAAAGCCAAGGAGACTTTCGAGTTCCCTGTGAGCTGGGGGAGCGACATCCAGGCCGAGCATGAACGCTATCTCTGCGAGAAAGTCATAGGGGGCCCCATTGTTCTCACAGACTACCCTAGAGCGATCAAACCCTTTTACATGAAGGTGAATAAGGATGGGAACACCGTGGGGGCCATGGATGTTCTTGTTCCGAAGATTGGAGAGATTATCGGCGGAAGCCAGCGGGAAGACGATGATCAGATGCTTTTGGAGAGAATGAAAGAGACGGCCATTGACCCCGCCGGCTACTGGTGGTACCTCGAACTCAGAAGATTCGGATCAGCGCCTCATTCCGGGTTCGGACTCGGCTTCGAGAGGCTCGTCCAGTTCGTGACGGGCATGGGCAATATTCGCGATGTGATCCCCTTCCCTCGGACGCCCGGTAACGTCGCCTTTTGAGGCCTGCCTGCTTGGCCTAGGCTGCGTTTGCGGATTCGGGCAGTGCCTAATGCACACGCAACCATCCTTAATCTCCCTGACGGCAACATTTATAACAGTTTCCGAGCGGTTACGCCCAACCACTACATCTAGAACTTCTTCTCTGCTGGATATCGAGCTGTTGTGGAGATCGCTTTAACCTGTTGTTTAGAAATTCAAATTAGGCAGTCAAGGTGCCGATTTTTGTATGCACCCGTGCCCAGTTACGTCCATATTTTCATACAGGGACGTCCAAGATCTCCTGTTTGTTGCTTCATCAGCGAGTCGGTCCTCCGGCCCTCGCGTCCGGCTCCATCTTATCGCTTGACACCCCCTATGCCCCCCGTTAGAGTTTCGAACATTCTTTGAAGACCATGGAAATGAAAATCTCGAACAAGTCATCTGAAGGATGCGCCAGCGCTTTGCCGGACCCGAACACCCTCCTTTCAGTGAAACGTCTGGAAAAACGTTTCGGCGGCATCCGGGCCCTGAGCGAGTACGACGTTCTTGTCAGGCCGGGTGAACTCCTCGGGTTGATCGGCCCCAACGGTGCCGGCAAAACAACCGTGTTCAACCTCCTTTCCGGTGTTCTGAAACCCACTTCCGGCCGTATCTTTTTGAAGGGACAGGACGTTACAGGGTTGCGGCCCGATCAGAACGCGCGGCTCGGCATTGCTCGGACCTTTCAAAACATACGGTTATTCCAAAACCTCTCCGTCACCGACAACATCAAGGTCGCGTTTCACATGCGCCGGGGCAAGGGCTTCTGGCCTGCGCTTCTGGGGTTGCCCGGCCAGCGCCGCGCGGAGCGGGACATGGACGGCCTGGCTATGGAGCACTTATCGCAATTGGGACTCTCAGAGCTGAAACACGAAACGGCAGGGAACCTGCCTTACGGTCTCCAGCGGCGGGTGGAAATCGCCAGAGCCCTGGCTGCCGGACCGGACTTGCTGCTCCTGGACGAACCCGCGGCAGGCATGAACCCACACGAAACCGAAGAGTTGGTGGCAATCATTCGGGACATCCACCGCCGTCTGAATTTGGCCATCTTCCTGGTGGAGCACGACATGAGCGTGGTGATGGCCGTGAGCAAACGCATTCAAGTGCTGGATCAAGGACGGGTGCTTGCCGAGGGACCGCCTGAGGTGATCCGGAACGATCCCCGCGTGATCGAGGCCTACCTGGGCGCCCCTAAGGACCGTTGTGATGCTTCGGATTGAGAACCTGGAAGTCTATCGCGGCCGGACCTACGTGCTCAAGGGCATCAGTCTGGAGGTCGGCCGCGGCGAGATCGTGGCCCTGATCGGCGCAAACGGCGCCGGCAAAACCACGACCCTGAGAACCATCTCCGGGCTGCTCCATCCGCACCGGGGGCGAATCGCCTACCGGACAGAGACCGACGAGGAGCTCGCCCTGGACCGACTGCGGGCCGAAGAGATCGTGCGCCAGGGCGTGAGCCACTGTCCCGAGGGCCGCGGCGTATTCGCGGGGCTGACGGTCAGGGAAAACCTCGTGGCCGGCGCTTATCTGAGGCGGGACAAGCAGGGTATCCGGGAGGATTTTCAGAAGGTCTGCGCACTGTTTCCCATCCTGGGACAACGCGCTTCGCAGACGGCGGGAAGCCTTTCAGGCGGGGAACAGGCCATGCTCGCCATCGGCCGCGCTCTCATGGCGCGACCCCGCCTGCTGATCCTGGATGAACCTTCCCTGGGTCTGGCGCCCCTGATCGTGGCCAGGATCTTTGCTCTTTTAGCCGAAATCAACGCCCAGGGCGTGACCCTGCTCCTGGTGGAGCAAAACGCCGTCATGGCCCTGGACCTGTCCCACCGGGCCTACGTGCTCGAAACAGGGCGTGTGACGCTCTCAGGGGCCAGTTCGGCCATCGCCTGCGACGAGGCAGTCCGTCGAGCGTATCTCGGAGCTCAATCCCAATGACCGGCGGGTATATCACACAGCAGATCGTGAACGGCCTGATCCTGGGCAGCATGTACGCCCTCGTGGCCATCGGCTTCACCATGATCTACGGGATCATCCGGCTCATCAACTTCGCCCACGGGGATGTGGTCATGATCGGCGCCTTCCTGACCTTGGGATTGCTTCAGATCCTGGGCTGGCCGTTCTGGCTGGTGTCTCTCTGCGTTCTGGCTGCGGGCGCGATTGTCGGAGTGTCTATTGAAAGGGCCGCTTTCCGGCCCATGCGCGGCGCCCCTCAGGTCACGGGCTTCATCACGTCGCTCGCCGTGTCCATCATGATTCAGAACCTCGGGATCGTGCTCATGACCGCTCAGCCCCGCAACTTCGCTTTCCCCGATTTTCTGCAGCAACTTCTCCGCGTGGGTCCCGTCAGTTTCCGCGTCGTGGACCTGGTCATCATGATAACCGCCCTGGTCCTCATGGTCGCTCTGATTCTCCTGGTGCGGAAAACCCGTCTGGGCGTGGGCATGAGGGCCACGGCGGAAAACCTGGATGTGGCGAGGCTCATGGGGATCAATATCAATCGGACGATCATGGCCACCTTTGCCGTGGGAGGGGCCCTGGCCGCTGTGGCGGGCCTGATGTGGGGCGGCAAATTCGGCCAGATCGACCCGCTCCTGGGGTTTGTGCCCGGCCTGAAGTCCTTTGTCGCCGCGGTCATCGGCGGAGTCGGCTCCATTCCGGGCGCCATATGCGGCGGCTACATCCTGGGACTCGCCGAAGTCCTGTTCGTGGGTCTGCTGCCGCCGATTTATTCGGCCTTCCGCGACGCCTTCGTCTTCGGCACGCTGATTCTCATCCTTCTCGTGATGCCCAACGGGCTGTTGGGGAAACGCATGGAGGACCGAGCCTGATGACGAGCCGGCGAAAAACGGTCCTGGTCCTGGTCTTGATCCTCGCCGGCCTCGGCGGTGTGGCCGTGGCGCAGCGCTCGTTGAACGACTACGTGCTGTCCCTCGTCAATTTTGTCGGCATCTACATCATCCTGGCCGTGAGCCTCAACATCACCAACGGGTTCACCGGCCTATTTTCTCTAGGCCACCCGGCCTTCATGGCCGTCGGAGGCTACACCGCCGCCATCCTGACCTTTCCGGTGCAACGGAAGGCCTATTTTCTGGCGGGACTCCCCGAATGGCTTAGCCGGACGGAGGTCTCTTTTCTTCCGTCGCTCCTGATGGGCGGTATCATGGCCTCCCTGGCCGCCCTGGTCGTCGGGGTGCCGGTCCTCCGGCTGCGGGGTCACTACCTCGCCGTCGCCACCCTGGGCGTTCTGATCATCGTGCAGGTCCTCATCACCAACCTGGAGAGCGTGACCCGCGGACCCTTGGGACTGAACGGACTTCCCGCCCTCACGACCTTGTGGTGGGTCTTCCCTTGGGTGGTCGTCACCCTGATCGTGAGCTGGAAAATCAAGTTCTCCTCCTTCGGAAGAACCATGCTCTCCGTGCGTGAGGACGATTTGGCCGCCGAGTGCTGCGGGGTGAACCTGTTTAGAACCCGCGTGGCCGCGCTGGTGATCGGCGCCTTCTTTGCCGGCGTTGCCGGCGGGCTGTGGGCCCATCTCGTCACCGCCATCACCCCCAAGTCCTTTTCCCTCGTGCTGGCCTTCACCATTGTCGTGATGGTGGTCGTTGGGGGGGCCGGCAGCATCACCGGCTCGGTTGTCGCGGCGGTCATCTTTTCGGTTTTGACCGAATTTTTCCGTCCCCTGGAGGAGCGGTTGAACCTCTACGGCTTGGGCGAAATATTCGTGGCCATGGTCATGATCTTCATCTTGATCCATAGGCCCACGGGAATTCTCGGTACCCGGGAACCGCGGCTGTTGAGGCCGGAGGATTCGTGAGAACAAAGGTCGGGTGATTTGCGGCCGGATTCCTTTTTTCAATAGACAGGAACGGCTTCCTGTGTTTAAAAATAAGGGCATTAACCCCTGAACCGTAGGGCCCCTATCGGCCCTGGGAAAACCAAAAAAGGAGGAATCGGATCATGTGGAAAAAAGGCTTGTTTGTTCTAAGTGTGGCGGTGCTTTTCGCGATGGGGACCTCCCCGGCCTTTGGCCAGGACACGATCAAACTGGGCGGTCTTTACAACCTGACGGGCGGCATGTCGTCCATTGATGCGCCGGGCTTAAACGGCGCCAAACTCAAAGCCAAACTGCTCAATGAGAAAGGCGGCGTCATCGGGAAGAAGATTGAAGTCATCGGCTATGACACCAAGACCGATCAGAAAGACACGGCGACCCAAGCCAGGAAAGCCCTGTCCGACGGTGTTGTGGCGGGCCTGGGATATGGCGACACCACCTTTGTCATGGCCGCGGCCCCGGCCTTCCAGGCTAAGGGCGTGCCTTTCGTCACCTCCGGCGCGACTCACCCGGAGCTGCCCAAGTGGGTAGGCAACT
Organism: uncultured Desulfobacteraceae bacterium; assembly: GCA_964580575.1. Lineage (GTDB taxonomy): Bacteria > Desulfobacterota > DSM-4660 > Desulfatiglandales > HGW-15 > CAVPDE01. The sequence goes on along the minus strand of CAZOLJ010000062.1, from coordinate 13,050 downwards.
TCATGTTCATGGTGCCTTTCGGTGACGACGACCAGTCCTATGCCATCGCCGAATACACCTTCAACAAGCTCAAAGCCCGCAATGTCGTGATCTGGACCGACAACTCCATGGACTTCACCAAGGCCCTGTCCAAGTTTTTCAAGGAGAAGTTCATCCAACTCGGCGGGAAAGTCATCGTGGAAGACTTTTTCATGATGGGCGACAAGGATTTTTCCGCGCAAATCGCCCGCCTCAAGAGTGCCCAACCCAAGGCGGACGCGGTTTTCATTTCCGCCATTCCCAATGAAGCCGGGCTCACCGTGAAGCAGATTCGGGAAGCCGGCCTGGCCCTGCCCGTGGTCAGCGGCGACGGCTTCGACACCGAACTGGTCGTGACCGTTCCGGGCAACAAGCTGGCCAACGACGTGTATTTCTCAACCCACACCTACCGGGAAGACCCGCGTCCCGAGGTCCTGGCGTTTGTAGCGGCTTACAAGAAGGAATACGGCAAAGACCCGGAGAACGCCTTTGCAGCCCTGGGCTTTGACGCAGTGGGCCTGATCGCCGATGCGATTCAGCGGGCCGGTTCTGCCGAAGGAAAGGCCCTGCAAAAGGCTCTGGCTGCGACCAAGGGGTACAAGGCGGTGACCGGAGAGATCACCTATTCCCGGCCCAGCGGTGTGCCGGTGAAGGGCGTCTCCATCATCAGCGTGCAGGGCGGCAAGTACAAAGTGGAAGAGGTCTGGTACCCCAAGAACTGATTTCAGACACACGGGGCTGGTCATGAAAAAAATAAAACTGGAAGAGTTCAACGAACATTCGTTTCAGGAAGCGAAAATCGACAAAGCCCTGCTCGCCTTCGGATCGACGGAGAGCCACGGCGCGCATCTGCCCTTCGGGTGTGACACCTTCGTGTCTTACGATGTGGCCCTGGAGGTCGCCTCCCGGGTGGATCGCGCCGTGGTGGTGCCGCCGCTCTGGTACGGCATGAGCCTGCACTACCGCCACAAACCCATGTGCATCAGCCTGACCAACGACACCCTGACCCGGGTGATCCAGGACGTGATCGAGTCGCTGGTCGACTGGAAGGTCAAGAAGATCCTGGTGATCAACGGCCACGACGGCAACATCCCGCCGATCGAGGCCGCCACCCGGGACATGAAGGTGAAGCATCCGGACCTGAGCCTGGCCGTCCTGGACGCCTGGTGGGTGACGGCGGGGAATCTGCTCCCTGCCGACACCTTTGAGGTCTGGAACGGGCTGGGCCACGGCGGAGAGGGGGAAACATCCATCGCCCTGGCCATTTTTCCCCACCTGTGCGACATGTCCAGAGCCAAAGGCATGATCCCGGACATGGACCCGAACGTGAAGCTCATCTGGAATTTCCAGGAACTCACCGACTTCGGGGCCAGCGGGGCACCGGAAAAAGGCACGCCGGAAAAAGGCCTCAAGATGAAGAAGGTCCTCGTAGACTATCTGGTGGACTTTGTTCAGCGCATGGACCGGCAAGACTGGAGAGTCACGAAAAAATGACAATCCGGGGCGAGGTGGCGGTTTTCTTCACCGGCGGGACTATCACCATGACGCCCCGCAAAGATGCCCCCGGGGTTGCGCCCGGGGGCGAATTCGACCGTCTCATCGAAGAACTTCACCTGCCGGATCCCTCGTTGCGGCTGCGGCCTGTGGTCTGGGGAGACCGGCCCAGTCCGCACATGACTCCGGAACTCATGTTCCGGCTGGCCAAGGACGTGGACCGCGCCCTTGCCCAACCACAGGTCTTCGGGGCGGTGGTCCTCCATGGAACCGACCTTCTCGTGGAATCCGCCTTCATGGCCGACCTGGTCATTGAATCCTCCAAGCCCGTGGTTTACACCGGGTCCATGCGCTTTTTCAGTGAACTCGGTTATGACGGCATCCGCAATCTCCTGGGCGGCATCAAGGCCTGCTTGCTGCCTCTGCCGCCGGAGCTCGGCGTGGTGCTGCTCATGACGGATCGTCTCTTTTCCGCCAGGGAAGCCGTCAAAATCAACTCCCTCAATGTCGACGCCTTTGAAGCCCCGGGGAGTGGGCCCGTTGGATACGTTGCGGGCGATGAGCTGTTGCTGACCCGCCGCCCCCATGAGCATGTCGTTCCCCTCAAGGCTGTGAGGATAGAAACCCATGTGGGGATGGTCGCCTGCTACCCGGGAATGGACGCGGACCTGATCGACTACTTCAGGGCAAAAGGCGTGGCCGGTCTGGTGGTGGAAGGGTTCGGGGCCGGGAATGTCCCGCCGGAAGTGGTGCCTGGTCTTGCGCGCCTCATTGGAGACCGCGTTCCCGTGGTGTTGACCACCCGGTGCGTGGACGGAGGCGTCTGGCCCATGTACGGGTATCCGGGCGGCGGTGCGGAGCTGGAACGCATGGGTGTGATTCTTGGCGGCCGGCTGACCGCTCACAAAGCTCAGATCCTGCTCATGGCCGCCCTGGGGTCCACTCGCGATCCGGATCAGATCCGGCGGGTGTTCGAGTGGGGACACCAGTGGCCCGCACCTTCCAGAGTTCCTGAGTAACTGCGCCTGAGCTGCGAGCTGAGCCTAGCGGGACCCGCGCTGGGACCGGCAGTTGAGCACCACGGTCGGGAGACCGCAGCTTCCTGGAGTTTTCATCTCATCGTACCTTGAACATAGAGGGTTTCAGGTACCATTCCATGTGGTAACCCGAGCTGTCTTTCTCAACACAGACAACGCCGCCATTCACGAATTTGACCGCACCGGCCTGTTCATCGCCTGCCACCAAATAGGAAATGAGCTTTCCAAGGTGAGGCAAATGCCCCACATACATCGTGTTGTCTTCCTTCAGGCCCGCTGCAAATTCGATCACGTTGTCATTGGGGTTCATCCCCGGCACTTCATAGATGTTCCCATCCCCAAGGTGCTCCGCAAGTATTTGAGCCGTTTCCTTAGCTCTTGTTTTGCCGCTGTGACAGACTTTCTTGACTGCGACTCCCGCCTTTCGCAGATGAGCCGCGACGCGCTCCACTTCCTCTCGTCCATCTGCGGACAATGGGCAGTTGCGGTCGACCTGCTCGGGCACAGCCAAACCGTGTCGAACAAAATAAATGGGCATTGCTGAAAAGCCTCCAGTTCTAACTGTTAATTAACCTGTGCGGCGGCTACCTGCACCTGCAAAAAAATTTACTGACGCTCAATGGCTGCACGCGCGTGCCGCTAAGACAAGCCAGCCGCCGGGACTTCCTCACTCCGTCGCGCGCTGATAATGGAAGCCACTGTCACTACAAGAATGATGATGCCGCCGCCTATAAGCGCATTGGTACCCGGGGTTTCTCCTATCGCGAAGAACACCCATAGGGGATTGAATACAGGCTCGATGACTGCGATGAGGTTTGCTTGAACCGCTGAAACGCGTTTAATCGCGATGGAAAATAAAATCGCCGACAGACCGATTTGAACAACACCCAACACCGCGATTGCAGCAAGCGATTTCGCTGTTACCTGCGGCAAGGGAAGAAAAAAAGATAAGGCGATACAGGTCCCGGCTGTGAGCCAATGGGACAGAAGAACCGATTCGAGCGGAGAACCGTCTTTTTGCATGCGCATAAACACAAAATAAAAGCTAAACGTTATAGCCGATATGAATGCAAGGACATTCCCAAGCAACTTCCCGCCGCCGAGTTCATCAAAAAACATAAAAATCATACCTGCAGCCACGAGAGGTAATGCCACGACATGTTCCAGACGAGCGCGCTCCTTAAGCAAAATAGCACCGATAAACACGGTCGACACCGGTGCGAAATATTGAAGGATAATCGCGTTGGCCGCAGTCGTAGTCTTATTGGCCGAGACAAACAAAAGCATAGTCGCAGCATTGGCTATAGCCGCGGCAATCTGCGGAAATGAAAGATGAATTTTGGGATGCTTCAAATAAATGAAAATAAGTATGGATGCGATGAGACTGCGACTACCGGCTATCGCAATGGGGTTCCAATCGATTACTTTTATGAACAATCCCGCGATGCTCCAGAGGAACGCCGTGGCCGCCATTGCAAGAATGCCAACGCTTTTACTAAGGTTTTCCATTCAGTTTCCAAAATCCATTCTATCGTCTTTTTCAGGCTGCTATAAAGTATCTGATGGTGAAGATCTGCGGAACCGGCGCCAATCAGGTTCCCCAGTGTGGTCAGCGATTTTCAGGGGCCTGTTAACCTTTTGACCTGAACTGGTCCTCCCTGTTCTGGAAGAGGATATTGAAGGTTGTCAGCGAACCGTAACACCGGCTGATATACTGCTGCATCTCAACTTTCTCCGCTTCGCTCAACTTTTCGTGGCTGTTGATCTTCTGTTCCAGGACCCGCAGGTTATTTCGGATCATCACGATTTTGTGGAAGAAGGTCTCCAGCGGCACCTCCTTGGCTTGGAGGGCCGGGTCGGCCGGGTGCAAGACCAGGCGACCTTGATGCCAGCGGCTTCCGAGTTGCTCAACGACACGCTCCGGCTTTTCAAGCCCCATCTCGGTGACGAGGGCTCGAACGGTCTGCTCGATGAACTGCCAGAGGGAGATCTCGCGACCGCTCAGGGTAGCCACAGGGTCTGCGGGCTGCAGATGGCTTCCCTCCGGAGAGACGGAGCGCATGCCTTCTTGAAAGAGGATTTCGGCCACCTTCTCGGAAAGGCCTTTCACCACCCCAACGCCGTAATGAGGATGTTCAACTTCCATTCCAATATGCAACGCCTCGATTTTCATCATGACCCTCCGCAGCACTTTTCGAAAAACTATACTCAGTGTTCATAGGGGCGCTGTTAGGTTTTTAACTTGACCGAAGAGGGCACCCTTTTGCCTTTGTATCCTCCAGTATCCCGGCAAGCCACTCCACAAAGTGGCCCCTATCGGTGTCGACTGTGAACAGCTCGATTCTTTCAATCCCCTAACCATGATTTAGTGGAGAGCAGCAGTAGCGCCGATTCGAGATCTTCCGGGCATCTTTCATCATTACCATATCAAAACTCTTCCCCGTGAACTAACAACCTAACAGCGCCCCCATTAGTATCTCCATCGCTCATGATGCACGGGCAACCGGTTCAGCACTTCCCGGTAAAACTGCCACTTCGGCATGAACTGATCCGTCAAAGCCACGAAACGGTTATTGTGAGTGGGTTCGAGGAGATGAACCATCTCATGAACAACGATGTATTCGAGGCATTCGCGCGGTTTCTTCGCAAGTTCGGTGTTGAGCCGGATGCCCCTGGTGACCGGACTGCAACTGCCCCACTTGGTCTTCATCCGTTGCACAAACAACCTTTTCACTTTCACGCCGATTATCGGTCCCCATTTTTCGATCAATGATGGGACTGCTTGCTTGAGTTGCTCCCGATACCACGCCTCAACGATGGCCTGCTTTTTCTCTTCACTCGCCCCAGGCCGCACACGAAGGCGCATCTTGCTGTGCTTGAGTTCCACTGCGGGCGCCTCCTCACTTTCGATCACCTTGAGCAGGTAGCGCTTTCCCCAGACGTAATGGCTTTCGCGGTCAAGATACTCGCGCCGGGTTTCGCGTTCCTGATCGCGCAGCTTTCGCTGCTGTTGCTTGATCCAGCCCAGCTTCGAAATTGCGAAAACGCGGATGGTCTCGAGGCTCATGCGCGATGGGGCCGAAATGCGCACCTTGCCAGTCGGAGGATGCACGCTGAGATGGACGTTTTTAATGTCCTTCAGCACCACGTCCACCGCGATGTCGCCTAGCCTGATCTGCGTGCCCATCAGTATTCTTTCTGCGCTTTAATGATAAGGAAGATCCGCTCGACTTCCTGGGCGGCATTGTGCAGCAGCGGCAGCAAGGCGCGCTTGATCTCGTTCTCACGGGCCTGATGCCCGCGCCAGTCGTCCGGCCGAACCCGTCTCACCGCCTCGTCGATAGCCAACGCAAGCATCAGCCTGGGATTCCCCGCAGTTCCATACGCCACGGGCTCCTCGCGGACGCCGCCTGCCTCACTGGGATCGCCAGGCATCTTCAGGTTGTTGTAGAGCGCACGCATCCCCGGCGTTCTGAGTTTCGCAGGAACACTGTCCGCCAGCCCTGTCTGCACCTTTTTCGCCAGCTCTGCGATGCGTTTCAGATACTCCTTGTACTCAATCCGCTTCGCTCTGAGGTCGGCAATGATCTCCTCCAGCAGCTTCGACATCCGGTCGTAGTAGGCTGGGTCATTCAGGTGCTCCTTGATGATTTTGCTGCGGATGTTGTTGGCGATCGTCTCAGCGACGGCGTCCTTGTTGCCCTTGATCCCGCCGGGCAGGCTGTTGATCGCATTGGCGATGCCCGACTTCACGATCAGCTCCAGTAGCGACATATCATCGAACGGCGAGATCTTCCTGGGCTCATCGGCCTCGATGTAGGTGTCGATGAGGTGGCGCATGTCCGCCTCGTAGGCCTTCAGATCGATCCTCTCGCCGCTCGCCTTGCGGATGATCTCACGCAGGTTCAGGTAGCGGTCCAGGTCCCGCTTGATGCGCGTGATATCTGCCGCGTTGTAACCGGCCTTCTCCAGTTCGTCGGCGATGTTGGCATAGGCGCGCACCAAGCCCACCGTGGCCTTGTAGAGCGCAACACGCTGGGGCTCGTGCTCGGCCAGATCTGCCGGAACCTCGGTGTTGCCGCAGAAGTAGCGGATGTGCTCCAGCTCGCCCTTGGGCGGTTCCACCGGCTCGCAGAGCAGCGCGACGGCTTCGAGCGCATTTTCCAGACGCTCGCGGCCCTTGGTCAGGCGGTCTTGCAGCAAGACCTCAGGGTCGGTGCCGCCGGCGCTGTGGTCCAGCTCGGAGGTGTAGACAGCGATGGCGTTCTCGACCTTCTTGAAGAGGTCCTTGTAGTCCACGATGTAGCCGAAATCCTTGTCGTCGCCATCGAGGCGGTTGACGCGGCAAATCGCCTGGAACAGGCCGTGGTCCTGCATGGACTTGTCGATGTAGAGGTAGGTGCAGGGCGGCGCATCGAAGCCGGTGAGCAACTTGTCCACCACGACCAGCAGTCTCATATTGGCCGGCTGCTTCTTGAACAGGTCCTTCGCCTGGTCCTCGTAGGTCTCGGTCTTGGACTTCCCCGGCCGCGCCTCCACGCTTTGCAGCAGCGCGGTGTAGGTGTTGTAGATGAACTGCTTGTCCGTCTCGGTGTTGGCGCCGGTTTCCTCCAGCGTCACGTCCTGGACCTGCGGGTTGTAGGAAGTCACGACCGCGCATTTGCCCTTGAAGACCGTCTTCTGGAACAGCTCCCAGTACTTGCACGTTTCGTAGATGCTGGAGACCACGAGGATCGCGTTGCCTCGCTGGTTGGAGAGGCGCGGCTTCACGCCGAAGTCGAACACGATGTCGCTCACGACGCGCTCCATGCGGGAGCGGGAGCTCAGTACGTTCTGCATCGTGCCCCATTGCTCGCGCAGGGCGGCCTTCTGCCACTCGTTCAGGCCCTTGGTCTTGGCGTCAAACCACGCATCGATCTTCGCTTCCGAACCGAGCCATTGGTCTATGTCGCGCGCTTCGTACAACAAGTCGAGGACAACCTTGTCCTCCACGCCCTCGCTGAACTTGTAGGTGTGGATGTAGCCGCCGAACACTTCGAAGCTGGTTTTCTTGTCTGTCTTCAGCAGCGGCGTCCCAGTGAAGCCAATGAAGACAGCATTCTTCATAACGGCCTTCATCGTTTGGTGGAGCTTGCCGCTTTCGGTCCTATGGCATTCGTCCACGAAGACGAACAGCTCGCCCACGGTCTGGCAGGGCTGCGCCTCCAGTTCCTTAATGAACGCGTCGAAATCGTCCACGCCCTTCCGCCCGAACTTGTGAACCAGCGAGCAGAGCAGGCGCGGCTTGGCCTGGCCGAGCTGGCTCATCAGGTCGCGCCCGCTGCTGGTGCGCGTGATCGCCTCCCCGGAATCATTGAAGACCGCTTCGATCTGTTTATCCAGTTCATCCCGGTCGGTGACGATGACCACGCGGGCGTTGGGCTTGTTCTCCAAAATCCACTTGGCCAGCAGCACCATCACGATGCTCTTCCCGCTACCCTGCGTGTGCCAGATGATGCCGCCCTTGTAGGCGTTGACGTGGTGCTGCGCGGCCTTGACGCCGAAATACTGGTGGACGCGCGGCAACTTCTTCACGCCGCCGTCGAACAGCACGAAATCGTGCATCAACTCGATCAGCCGCTCCCTGGCGCACATCTTGAGCAGATACTTGTCGAGCTTGAAGCGGCTGTCGTCCGCCTCGTCTTCCTTCCACTTGAGGAAATACTTCTCAGGGGTTCCGATGGCGCCGTATTGCATCCCCTCGGAGTCGTTGCCCGCGAACACGAGCTGCACCGTGCCGAAGAACCACGCGTTGAACTCCGGCTGCTGGTTTGAAAGGTTCTGCCGGATGCCGTCGCCGATGGAAACGCGGCTGTTCTTCAGCTCAATCACGCCCACGGCGATGCCGTTGAGGTAAAGAACAAGGTCGGGCCGCCGCTCATGGTTGCCACGCAGCGTTACCTCCTCCGCGATGGCGAAGTCGTTCTGCTCCGGCTGCTCCCAATTGATGAGCTTGACGGTCTCGGTGACCTTGCCGGCCTCGATCTTCACCGGCACGCCGTAGCGCAGCAGGCTGTAAACCTTCTTGTTGTTGTCGTAGAGGCTGCGGTTGGGATTGCCCGCTTCGGTGCGAAGGTCGTAGAGCGCTTTGGCGATTTGCGTCGGGCTGTAGCCGCACTTGGTGAGGTAAGAAGTCAGCAGGCTCTCCTCAATGTTGCTGTTGTCCGGGCGGTCGGCCCAATCGCCGAGGTAGCGGTAGCGCAGCTCATCGCGGAACAGGGTGATAATCCGGTTCTGGGTGGCGCGTTCGGTTTGGCCGACGGTGCTCATTTCATAACCTCCCAATGACCGCCTTTATCTGCACCCAGTCGTCGGATATGGCCAGATGCTTTCAATTTTTCCAGATGGTATTTCACCCCATTCTCTGAAATATCGCCCAATTCTTCCGCAATCTCCCGGCGGCTGAACGACGGATTCCGCGCAAGCATGGCGAGAATTTTCTGGGTAGTTTTCTGGGTAGTTTTCTGGGTAGTCACTCCCCCGGAACCACCAGTCCCAGGAGTCGCTGAGTCCATCTGGATTACGGGATAGGAGAACTCCACCCAGAGCCCGGAAGGTTCATAACGCAGTCTCGGCTCAGGAGTATTGGCGGTGCGACAGGCCTCCAAAATGCGTTCAATCCCTCTTCCCCAGGCCTCGATCATACCGGCCCGAAAAAAAGCGTTGGCGATGTCTTCCATGAGCCTGGCCGCATTCGGCACACCGACGACGACGCCCTTGTCATTCCTGCCGATTACCAGCACACCGCCGTCAGCGTTCGCGAAACCGCATATCCACTTCAGGTATTCGTCCCGCCAGGATTCCTTGTATTCGATGTGCTGACTTTCTTTCATACCAGTCGCGTCCTCCTAAATAATGGAGAATTGAGAATTGAAAATTGAGAATTATCGGGCATTCGTGGCTCCCTTGGAGGTCTTAACAATAGAGACAAGTATTTTCACGAGTTCTTCGCTGTCGGTACGGATTGATTCAAAGCGCGGGGCATCTATGTATTCGGAGTGATGGAGTAATTCCAGCCAGTAAAGTGTCTCGTTGGCTTCCTTGAGGGCAATGGTCATCTTGTGAACAAAATCCGCTTTGCTTTCAGCGTGTTCTGCTTCTCGCACCAGCGCCCCAATCGCCGTGCCGCTGCGCAGCACCTGTTTTGCCAAAACGAATTCTTTCTTCTGCTCCTGCAAGTGCTTGGCCAACTTCACCACCCGCAATGCAAAGGCAAACGACTTATCTTTAACGACATTCTCTTTCATTTTCAATTATCCATTCTCAATTTTCAATTTGGTTAACCGCACTCGTCCGGTTAACAACTCCTGCATCATGCCCTGCTTGAGAACGCGGGTCTTGTCGCGGCGCTCCTCCAACGCCGAAATCTCCGCGTCCATGTCCGACAGCACCTCGGCGATGGCGGTTTGTTCGGCGAGCGGGGGAACAGGAAGCGTCAACTTGGTGATGTTAGTCTTGCTGATTCCCGAAACCTTCGTTCCCACGGCGTAAAAATAGAACTGCCGTTTGATAGCAGTGGTCTGGAAGCAATATCGCCGATACTGATGATCCAGTTCGTTTGTCTTGCTCTTGGCGACGATAGTGTGAAGTCCAGAAATAAAAGGCGTCTTGTCCTTGTTGACGATGACAACGTGCCTGCTTGTGCCTTCGTCGTCTTCAGAAGCGTCAACAAAAACGACATCCCCATCTTCCAGCAGTGAAACTGGCGAAACTCGCTTCAATGGAATATCGAGCTTGGGGATGTCTTGATAATCAGAACGAACATCAATGAACGTCTTCGACGACTTATGAATGTCGCCGTAGTGCAAGTAACAATGGCCTTCCGATGAGAGCTGATCGCGCGAAGCTGAAAAGCCTCCACTAAAAGTGAACAAGTCACCGAGCGTCCTTACCTCCCACTCGCCGTGGAAGCCGGGGAGGCG
>CAZOLJ010000062.1:0-2440 GCA_964580575.1 uncultured Desulfobacteraceae bacterium | reverse complement strand
TCCCACTCCTCGGGAATCACCCCCACCTCGGTCTGCTTGTAGCCGGGCTTCACTTTCTCACTCATGGCTTCGCCTCTTGGTCGGAATCCCAGAATTCACGATAGGCCTCGACATATTGCACCATCGCGGTTGGGTTGATGTGAAAATAGTAGCGGCAGAGCTTTTTGTAGAGGCGGAGTGCGGGCTCGTAGCCACAGAAGTCGAGCAGGCCGTCAAGGGTACACTCGATGTGGCGGGTGTCGGGGATGGGCGAGCGCAGGATGGCTTCCACGACCGGGGTGTACTCCCTTACGGCCTTTTGGTTTATCGCGTGGAGGCTTGATGCGAGACCACGGATGGATTCGAGCATGTTGGCGTAGTCGCTCATGTCTGACGCTCCCGTGTTGTCTCTCGCCTTGCGGCCTGCTCTCTGGCGTGCTCGATGGCTTGGTGGAGGCGGGTCTGGAGGAGCGCCATGGGTGGCAGTTCAGTGAGGTATTCACTGACGCGGATGGATTTGGCATCCAGTTGGAAGAGTTCCACCTGTTCGGTATCGGCTGCGGCACAGAGGATGAGGCCGATGGGTGATTCCTCGCCCGGGGCGCGTTCATGTTTGTCTAACCAGCGGAGGTAAAACTCCATCTGCCCCACATGGGCCGGCTGGAAGGATTCGAGCTTTAACTCGATGGCGACGAGCCTGCGGAGGTGGCGATGGTAGAAGAGCAGGTCAAGATGGAAATCGTCCTTGCCGACGCTCATGCGTTTCTGGCGGGCGACGAAGCTGAAACCCGCTCCCATCTCCAGAAGGAAGCTCTCTATCTCGCGCAGAACGGCGCTCTCCAGGTCGCGCTCGCTGTAGGCGCCTTTGAGCCCCAGGAAATCGAGGAAATAGGGATCACGGAAGACGGTATCGGGCGTCATGCGTCCTTCTCGGAGGTTGGTGATCTCTGCGGAGATGACCGCTTTGGCGTTCTTCGATAGAGCGGTGCGCTGAAACAACATGCCGCCGATTTTTTGCCTGAGCGTGCGGACATCCCAGTGCTCGATCCGGCACATCTCGGCGTAGAAATCGCGGGCGAGTGGGTCTTTGAGGGGGAGGAGTTCGATGAAGTGGCTCCACCTCAATTGCGCCGACAGCGTCGACACAATTGTTTCATCGGGGAATGACTGAAAGAATTGGATCATTCGATTGACTGCGGCGTAGTTGAACCCTCTACCAAATTCCAAGGCCAATTCTCGCGACACTGTCGCGAGAATCCGTTTCCCGTAGGCAGCCCGGCCATCCTGAAGATTCTCTTTTAACAAGCGCCGCCCCACATGCCAGTAGAGCAATGTTTGCGTGGCATTGGCCACGGTGGCGACACGCTGTCGTGCAGACTGGATGAGCGCCCGAAGATCGGCGAGGAGGCTCGCTTCATCTGCAACGGTCGGCGGCTCCGGCTCAGCGGTCTGCGTTCGCCTCATCTTACCGGCTGCCTTCGACATGGTGAGGCTGAGTTCTTGGGATGCGGGCTTGGTCTTCTTCATCGTTGGAATCCCATCTTCTTGAGATGTTCCTCCACGCGGGCGGCGAGCGTCGCGACTTCGCCTGTGAGCTGCGGCAGCGGGGTGGCGTAGCGTTCGGCTAGCTCTCGGATGCGCGCTGTGAGCGTCTGCGACACGCGGTCCAGTTCGCCCTGCACGGCGGCGGCGAGCGTGGCCAGCCATTTGTCGTCCACCACGAGGGTCTTGATCTCGTCCTCGGTGAGCTTGCCATACTGCGCCGCGACCTTAGCCATGAGCGCCTCCTGCGCAGCTTTAACCTTCGCGCTGTTGGCCGCTTCCTTTTCGATGAGCGCGAGGTAATCGTTGAGCACCTTGTGTTCATCGGCCGCGTCGGCGTCGCCCTTTATTTCCTTCAGCCGCGCCGCGACCGAGGCTTTGGTGAGCTTGTCCTTGTCGTTCTTCGCCGCCTCCAGCAGTCCTTCCTCGCCGCTGTGTTCCTCGGCCATTTCTTCCATCGCTTGCTGGATGGCCGCAACCTCGGCTTCCAGTTTCTCGATGGTCCTCTGCTCGGCGGCGAAGTAGCGGGCGATGATGAGCGTGGTCGGGATCAACTCGGCTCTATATTTCAGCTTGCCCACGGTGAAATCGGGCTTCTCCTTGGTCTTGCTCCCTTTTTCCTCGATGATGAGCCGGGGCTTGGCGGCTTCGCGCCAGCCGTCGCCTACGATCAGGTAAAAGTCGTCCTGCATGGTCTCAGCCCAGTAGTTCATGAGGTGTTGATACACGTCGTAGGGGTCGAGCAGCCGGGCTTTCGCGAAGGTGTCGAGCAGGTCCTCGGCGAGCGTTTCGATGAGCGTCTTGGGTTTGCCGCCCTGGGCGAGGCCTTTGAGGCGCGGGGTGTTGGCCGCCTTCCACTTGGCGAACAGCTTGGTCACAGATGCATTGAAGGCGGTGAACTCCGCGTGGCCGAAGATGG
>CAZOLJ010000061.1:13258-26906 GCA_964580575.1 uncultured Desulfobacteraceae bacterium | reverse complement strand
CCAACATGTCGCTCCACTCGGACGGCGGGTAGGCTTTCGCCGTTGTGAAATCCTAACGTAGCGTGTACTGTCTTTGTCTCAAGTCGTGCTGGCGACCCACCCCCGCTGCCGGTGAGCTTTTCGTTATGAAGAAGTTGTAAGCTCTTGCCAGATAACCCACAACTTCGCTTTCGACTACGATACTTACGTAGTGGGAAGTATGAACCTGTTTCACTCCCCATTGACTGGAGATCTAAACGCTCGTCAGGTCAGGTTTGAAGAAGTTCGAACGCCACCTGTCGGACCAAAGCGGGGAGCAGATGTCGTCAGGGCAGAGGTTCAGGCTTCCAGCCTTACGATAAACTGCCCTTCAGGCGTCTCCGCCTCTTTTGAGACCGGTCCGCATTTGGCTTTGAGGAGAAAAAGCACCCGCTTTCCGTTCCCATATCCTTTGAAAACCTCGAAGTTGCCTGTACCCTTTGAAATCACGAAGTCGCTGTTCTTAAAAGCGAGGGACAGTTCCTCATCGGTCTCTTCCGGGACAAAAATGCCCCCCCTCACGGCGTGCACAGCGTCGGCGATTTGTTCAAGGCCGAAGTAACGGGCATCCTCCAGAGTCGCATCGTCAAAAAAAGGCCTCTCTTTGACAGCCAGGGTCACTTTCGCGCCCATCTTCTTGAGGAGGGAGATCACAAGGGAATCAAATCCGATCTCGCCGGCATTGTCCGCGACATAGAAAACGTTTCGAGCCTTTGAAGCGGCGCCGTAAATGTCTCCGGCAGGCACAGGGAGAGGGGTCCTGCCCTCGATGATGTCTTCCACCATGGAAAACTCAAAAGGAGCCGACGGCACGCCGATTGGGGCGACATTGCTCACGGCTGCGAGCCCGCACGCTTTCACGAATCGTTCGCCGGGAGTTGCACTGTTCTCGATGAACTTTTTCGCCTTCTCGATCAGCCCTGCTGCGGCCTCGTTGCTCTTGCGCTTCAAAGGCTCATAGGAACCGGAAGAGGCGAGAAGAAAGTCGTGCACAGCCCCCACGCACCTGTTGCAGAGGATGCCCATATTCATAGAGGGATCCGCTTCCTTTGCGAAGACAGCCGTGAGCTTTTTGAGGATTGAGAACTGTTGCTGCTCGCTCAATGAATTGCCCACTCTTTCATAAACCCATTTCATCATACACAACCCGCATTCCGGATGTGGTCGCATCTGCCAAAGCCTCCTTTACCCGTGTTCCCCTCAGTTTTGTCATGATCTTCGCCCGGAACCTATACCATTTTTCGCAGAATAGTTCCCGTACTTTCTTGTTGACAAGATGTGCACTGAAGCTGCAAGGTTCCATGTGTAGCGTCTCTCTGTTCGCTTGTCATCTCGACCCCTTCGAGTGCCTCAGGGTAAACTCTGGGAGAGATCTTGATAGCCCTTTAGCTTCTTAAGATTTCTCGCCTTCGCTCGAAATGACAAAACTGCAAAGAGATTACCAAGACTTTACACCAGAATAACCGATCTCTTGAAAGGCGTCGTTCTATGCTGATCAAGCCGGATTGCATCCCCTGCGTTCTGAACATGTCCATCTCGGTGTTGAGGCGGCTGCCTCTTGATGAGGAGAAGATCAAGGCCCTCTACACCGAGATTCTCGATATTCCCTCCCTTCAAGGCCGTTTCTGGGAAACGACGAGCGTTCACGTCATAGAAAAGGTGATGCAGAAGATCCACCATGCCATGAACGATCCGGACCCCTTTGCCGCTGAAAAAGAGCGGCAGAACGCTGTGGTCATGGAACTCTATCCCCGTCTCAGGTCCTGGGTGGAGAAGTCCACGAACCCGCTCTACACGGCTGCCAAGCTTGCGATTCTCGGAAACGCCATCGATTTCATGGTGCCGCAGAACGTGGCGGACATAGAGAATAGCATCAGAGAAAAGCTGGATTTTCCTCTGGATCCGAGGGAATGCGAAAAGCTTGAGGAAAACCTGAGGCGCAGCAAGCGCGTTCTTTATTTTGCGGACAATTGCGGCGAGATTGTTTTGGACAAGCTCTTCATGGAAACAGTGAAGGGTCTTTTCGATATCGAATTCGTTCTGGTGGTCAAGAGCGTGCCTGCCATGAATGATGTAACACTGAAGGAGGCGCGCGCTGTGGGAATGGATCATCTTGCGGAGGTGATCGAAAACGGGATTCAGGGGCCTGTGCCGGGAACCATCCTCCAACGATGCTCCGAGTCATTGAAACAGGAGATCGGCAAAGCAGACCTCTTCATCTCCAAGGGAGGCGGCAACTTCGACACCCTGGATGAAGAGAAGGATCATCTCCCTCGTCCCATCGTTTTTATGCTGCTCTCCAAGTGCCACCCCTATTTCAAAGCCTTCGGCGTAGCGGTGAACCGGCCTATCCTCTATAATTATCCCAACAAACCGTGACGTTGAATCATGAGACTCGTCAGGTGACGACCCTTTGCCGCACGATCACGGCAGTAGCTCTTTCTTGGCCTGATCCAAGGATTCACGGGCCATGGCCTTCGCTTCGTCGGTAAAGAACCATTCGTCGACTCTCTTGGCCAGCCAGACGAAGTATTCTCCCAGTTCAAATCCGAAATGGCGGTGAGCGATCTTCACACAATAAGGAGTGAACCTCCAGAGCTTGTCCGAATCCTTGACCAGCTTGTCGTTGAGGGATAGGGGGTCTTTCCGGGTGTCATGGCCGTCGATGATGGAGAGGATCTCGACGGTTTTTGCTTTATCGTAGTCGAGGGAGGTCAGAATCTCCCGGGCAATCCTCACCCCTTCGGTCTCGTGGAACCTTCGTGTCTCATGGTCCTTTACTTCCGGCCCAAAGGCGTCGCGCTGTTTTTCTTCAGGAACCATTTTCCAGCCCACATCGTGAAGCAGCACGGCCGGCAGGACAATGTCCTCGTCTGCAGATGGATAAAAGCGCAACAGGCGACGAGCGAAATCATAAGAGCTTGGGACATGAAGGTGGTTTTTTCTCGTGGCCCAGTAAGGTTCGGCCAATTTGTAAATTCTATCGCAGAGGGTGCTCATGCTCTTTTTTCATGCACTCGTTTTATATCCCTCGCACCATGGCGTCCATCATTTCGGCGGCGAGCCGTGCAAAGGCTGCATCATTGATGTGATAATCCGCTTCTCTGATCTCCAGCAAAGGATTGAGTGCTTTTTTCAGCTTCCGGACAAAAAAATTGTTCATGGGAGGGTCGAAAAGCGGCCCATTCACATGATCCGCTTCTGAAAAGCCTCGCTTCGGTACCAGGACTTTCACGCGGGTCGGATCGAGCCTCAGCTTTTCAGCTACCTGCCCCGCTAGGGTTGCGGTTTCCTTCTTGTTGAGACGGATCGCCGAGCGGAAATCGTAGAAGAAGAGCTTCCTGTTCCTGTGTTCATGGGGCACCGTGTGGCGAGTGAATTCCAGCACAGCACAGTCCATTCCCCCCGGCACAACCAGACGAGGAACAGCCCGACCGGCCGGAGGTTCAAGTCTCTCCTGGCCTATACCGCGGCAATACCCTCCCATCAGTTCATCGGCCAGTTCATGAATGGCGAAATCCAGAATCCCGTCAAAGTATCCCTCCCTGGCCAGCTCTTCCATGGCCATGCCGCCGGTTCCGTTGGCGTGAAAGGAAACCACCTCATAACCCATGGCTTCCAGAGAGCGCTTGATTTCCTCGGCCCCCCTGGTGATGAAGCCGAAGAAGGTGAGGGCGATGCGTTTCTTGTTCGCCTTGGATTTCCACTGAGCCCTGACCATCCCGCAAACAGCGCCTGCCGCCTTTTCGAGGATCATGCCTGAAATGCTGTTGACTCCGAGAAGATCCACCACGCTGTGCATCATGGTGATGTCCTTTGTCCCTACAGTCTTGGCCATGTTGCGAGAGGCCACTGTGGACACCATCACTTTCGGGACACCCAGGGGCAGAACCCTCATGATGCTTGTCCCGAGATGGGTTCCTGTTCCACCTCCCGCAGAGATCATGCCTGCAATCTCTCCCTTGTCATAGCGATCACGGATGACTTTCCGAGCTTGGGTGATCGCTGTTTCTATGGCCTTATCCCGGTCCCCGGAATTCCCTTTGAGACTCCTCTTGACCTTGGGATAAAGGTCGATGTTCGCAGGAAAGGCGGAGGGTTTCTTGGTCCCCACGTTGACGGTGAGTGTGGAAATGCCTCTTCGCTCAATACAGTCCTTGAGAAAAAGGTGCTCCTCCCCTTTGGAATCAAAGGTTCCGACAATGGCAATAGCAGGCTTCTTTTTCATCGCTCCTCCTTAAGGGACCCAGTGATTTCATCTTCCCGGCAGGTGGAGGGAAGAGGGAAGAACAGCGCGGAAAAGATGAGTTTCTTGTTTCCAATTCCCGCCAATATAGTGTAAAAAAGAAAGCGAGGTCAACTGTGCAATTTGGGGTGAGCGAGAATTGAGCCATGCCGCAACCCGTTGCTCGATGGCACCAGAAGGCTGGTTCCGAGAGTTGGCGTCATCTGCTGATTTCTGAGTTTATGGGGGGTCCCTTTGAAAAGCAAAAGGATGGATGCTCCTTGTTGCTGCAGTGTCTTCTGGAAATTCCGGGTGTGGTTCGTGTGGCTCGTCTTGGTTTTCGCCGCAGCCGCGTGCGCGGGTTCAAAAGGCACCGGGCTTTACGGAACACTGTCTTCCGGTGAAAAGAAAAGCGTCCTTGAGGAGTTAAAGAAGAACTGGCAGGACTACAATGTCTATTGCGATGGTCCTGCCTCCTCGCCCGGCGCAGTGATTTTCGATCCGAAAAATGACGACAGGAACCTCATCGGATACCGATATATCAAACTCTCGAAAGAGGACAGTGTGAGGTTGGCGATTGTCCAGGTTGAATTCCAGCTCGACTTCGTTCCTAGGCTTTACAAGATTTTCGACGAGGAAAAGAATTTTTACGGGTATGTTCTCCTGGCCAGAGACCTGCCCGTCCCGAAACGCGTGGATGAGAAGACAATCGAACTGCCGTCATTCGAGTCCACTTTTCATTTGCCTTGAGCGTGGGGCTGAAGTGACTTCAAGATGAACAAAGAGCTCAAGCTGGTCAAAGCCAACCTGGAGTACCTCAAGAAGCTTTTCATCATGCCGGACTCCCCGGACAAGTTCATTGAGTTCGGCCAAGAGCTGCTGGAGATGATCCATGACTTTTTCAAAGAGAAGGGGGGCATTCACAGCAGCATCAGCCTCCCCGAATTGAGTCACATCTTTAACCAGACGGCGATCCCTGAGGATCCCCACCTGATCAAAGACGTCCTATCCGAGATCAAAGAAAAGATCATTGCTCACTCGGTCAAGGTGGCAAACCCCTACTACATCGGGCACATGACCAGCGCCATTCCCTATTTCATGATCCTTCTCGAGATGATCATCGCCGCTTTGAATCAAAACCAGGTGAAGATCGAAACGGCCAAGGCCTCGAGCTTCGTGGAAAGGGAGCTCATGGCGTGGTTCCATCGCCTTATTTTCAACCGCTCGGACGCTTACTATGAGCGAAATGCTCAGAATCCGCGTGTGGCCCTGGGGAATGCCACGGCGGACGGCACGATCTCGAACCTGACCGCGTTCCTGGTGGCAAGAGAAAAGGCTTTTCCCCCGGACGGGGAGTTCCCCGGGGTACGGATTGCTGGGATGGAAAGGGGTTTCCACCACTACGGATACTCGAGGGGTGTCCTCCTGGTGTCTTCTCGCGGGCATTACTCCATTCAGAAGGCGGCGAACCTGCTCGGCCTGGGAGAGGACAATGTCCTGGCCATCCCGGTGGATGGAAACCACCGGATGGATGTCCGGAGGCTGGCACAGAAACTCAAATCGCTCAGGAAAGAGAAGGGGACCAGGATTGTCGCCATAGCCGGAATCGCCGGCACCACGGAAACAGGAAGTGTCGATCCCCTCGATGAGATGGGGGATCTGGCGCGTGAAGCGGGTACCCATTTTCACGTGGACGCGTGCTGGGGGGGGTCTGCGCTGCTCGTGGATGAGTATCGGCCCCTGCTCAAGGGAATCGAAAAGGCGGACTCTGTTTCCGTCGACGCCCATAAACTGCTCTACTGCCCTATGGCGATGGGCCTTGTTCTCTTTGAGAATGAAAGAGATCTGAACACGATCAAACAATCCTCCCAGTATGTGATTCGCCGCAATTCTGTGGACATGGGGCGCTTTACCCTGGAAGGGTCAAGGCCTTTTGACGCCCTCAAGCCTTGGGCGGCCCTCAAGATCATGGGCCGGGACGGGTATCGTTTGCTGCTGAGAAGCGCCAGGGACAATGCCTATACCCTGCAGGAGATTCTCGATGGATGCGGCAACTTCGAGACGCTGAACACCCCCGAACTCTTTATCCTGATCTACCGCTTTATTCCTCGGCAGGTCAATCAACAGCTTGCGAAATGGCAGGAGGAAAGAAGGGAGACCAGGGACGGGCGAAGAATCAAGACCCTCGACAGGGGCATTCGAAAAATCAATCACCTGGTCAATGCTCTGAATATCAAGCTTCACAAGGCTCTGAGGCAAGACGACACGACCTTTGTGTCCAGGACAAAGCTGGAATCCACCCGCTACCGGCCTCAGAACATCGTGGTCCTGCGAGCGGTTCTCATCAATCCCCTGACGGACGGGACCGTCCTCAAGGAGATCGTGGATACCCAGAATCGCATCGGACTGGCTTTGTGGTCGGAGTTCAAGGTCGCATATCAGAGAATCGTCAACCTTCCCCACCAGGGTTAGCAAAGGAAAAGCATGATCTATGGCGTTTGTCTCCTCCTACCAGCAGAGCTTTGACGAGCAGGAACCTGCATGGTGGTTTGTGTTCTCAGGGAACAAAATTCTCGTTGAGAGCAGGGATCACGGGGCGGGTGTTCCTCTCCTGGGCGACCTCGACACGCTTCCCCTCCGTGCTTTGAGAAAGCAGTATCTCGGGACCATGAACGGCCATTCTTGCCTTTGCGCCGAGTGTGAAGCGGACGTCCGGATTCCCGAAGGAATGGCGTTTCAGGGTCTGCGCAAGCTCTATGGGGCCCTCGACGAAGAGATGTTCTGGGTAGCAGGGCGGGCCTTTCAGATCATGGACTGGGATCGGACGCATCAGTATTGCGGGAAGTGCGGAACTCCGACAAAAAACAAGGCCGACGAACGGGCCAAGGTCTGCCCGACCTGCGGAACCGTGAGTTTCCCCGGAATGTCTCCGGCCATCATCGTCGCGGTGGTTCGGGACAAGAAGATTCTTTTGGCTCATGCCGCGAGGTTCCCGGGGGCCATGTACAGCGTCCTTGCAGGGTTCGTAGAGCCCGGGGAATCCCTGGAGGATTGCGTGCGGCGAGAGGTCAAGGAAGAGGCAGGACTCGAGGTCAAGAACATCCGCTACTTCGGAAGCCAGCCCTGGCCTTTCCCCAATTCGCTGATGGTCGGCTTTACGGCGGAGTATGCCGGGGGTGAGATCACGATGGATGAGAAAGAGATCGTCGATGCACGATGGTTCACAGCGGACCAGCTTCCCACAATCCCCGACAAAATCAGCATCGCCCGAAAGCTGATTGACTGGTTTGTTGAGCAACAACAGGGAAAGGGGTGACGGGTGAAAAACCCTCTGTTCCTCGATCGGTCGGCGTCAGCCGATGGGTCGAGGTTTACCACGACGGGAAATTACGCCAGAAATCCTTATCGCCCTTTTGCCACTCGCGGCCGAATTTTTTCTCATAATACGACCCAAGCCGATCCAGCCAGCGCCACCAGCTGCTTTCCCCTTTGCTCTCGGCCTCCAGGATGTCCGTGAGAAAGGTTTCGATTTTGGCCATCTCATCCTTGGGGACATAGAAGGCCGCGCCGCCCTTGAAGGATTTGATGGTGCTTTCAACGCTCAGAGCATGGGCTGTCAGCATGACGGCAATGATTTTTTTCTTTTTCGCAATCTCCAGAAGTTTGTATCCGTCAACCCCCATGATGTCGAGGATCGCAATGTCAAACGATTGAGTGTCCATCAGGTTCTTGGCCTGATCCGAAGTGGAAGCCTTCGCGATCACGCACATGGGGAGCAAGGCTTCGAGGGTTTCCAGAATATCGGGTTCGTCGTCTACGGCGAGAATTCGTTTGCCTTCCAGTAAGCTCTTTTCAGCCATGAAAAAGCCTCCTTCGATTCACTATGCGCTGGCTTACACTTAATACACTTCTCAGGGGGAATCAAGATCTCCCTTGTTTTTCTTGCGCGCCTTTTCGAGTTGTCCCGCATACCAGTCCATTTGGCGGCATATCCCTCGGATGATGCGAACGTCCCTTGCGCGCAGGGGGATCCTGGAGAGGAAGCGCCGAATGTTGAGCATCCAGTGTTCAGGATTCTGCGGGTTGATGAAGCCGATTCGCGTCAATACGGCCTTGAGGTGCTCGTACATTCCTTCAAGTTCAAATTTGTTCGCAAGTCGCGGAAGGGCTTTTTCCGAAGGGAGACGGCTGGCAAGAAAAATGTCATAACAGAAAATCATCACGGCCTGGGCGAGATTCAGGGATGCGAATTGGGCCGTGGGGATGGTCGCAATCGTGTGGCAGAGACGCAAGTGCTCGTTGGATAGGCCGCGATCCTCAGGGCCGAAGAGAATCGCCACATGGTTTTCGTGAGAAATGGGAATGAGGGCCTGAGCCAAATCCCGGGGATGGGTGAGGGATGGGCGCTGCGAACCGATCCGGGCGGTGGTGCCGACCACGTAATGAAAGGAGTCCAGCGCCTCGTTCAGGTCTTCGAAGACTTCCATGTCTTCCACGATGTCGATGGAGGTCCCTGTGGCCATCCTGAGGATCCGTGTGAGGTCGCAGCGTTCGGGATTCACCAGGAGGAGGCGCCGGATCCCCATGTTGTTCATGGCCCTGGCCACGGCCCCTATGTTTTCAGGGATCTGGGGCTCTACAAGAACAACGGCGATATGGTCAAGGTTGAGGGTTGGCATCGCAAGACTATTAATACAAGACCAGGGACTAGCAAAGGGAAAAACCCATGAAAATTCTTGACATGAGGTTTGTATTTTAATTATAACAATAGCACAAAATTTGAACGCCGACGGTGCAGGAGGGCGAGGGGTTGGTCAAAGCCATCTTGGGTTACGACATCATGCCGGGGATCAGCGTGCAGAACTACGAGAAGTGGCTCAAGGAAGTGCACCTGCCCGACCTGTCGAAAATACCGGGTCTGAAGCGGGTTGTGCTCAACACCGTGAAGGGGCTCGTGAGAGGAGAAACCACCTTCTACCGAATTGCAGAGCTCCACTACGAGAGCATGGAAGCTTTTGAAAAGGCAAAAGCGTGGAGAGAGAAGAACCCTGTGTCCAGGGAAAGAGGCCCTGAGGGGAAGACGGATTTCAAATTCTACGTGGTCTGCGAATCCGAAGAATTTGATTTCGGGAAAGGCGCATGAAAAGCATTTCCGAGAGCTATGCGGATTTCATTGTTCGCACCCGGTTCGAAGACCTGGGGGCGGAAGTCGTTCAGCAGGCGAAGAAGCTGATCCTCGACCTGGTGGGGGTTTCTCTGGCCGGCTACGCCACCATGGAGTTTCCGAAGAACGTGGTGAGTTACTTCGCTGATCTTGGGGGAAAGCCTGAGGCCACCATCCTTCAAAGCAAGAAGAAGTTTCCGGCGGTGAACGCGGCCTTTGCCAATGCCTCCTGCGCCCATGCCCTGGACATGGATGACGGCCACCGCTTCGGCGCTCTCCATCCGGGCGTGGCGATCTTTCCCGCGGCTCTGGCTGCTGCGGAGCTTGTCGGGGCAGACCCCAAGACTCTCCTCGCGGGCATGGTTGCCGGGTATGAGATCATGATTCGGCTCGGCGCAGCCATCACTCCCTCCAGCCTCAACCGGGGCTTTCACATCACGGGCATCACCGGTGTGTTCGGCGCTGCTGCAGCGTGTGCGAAAATCATGAATCTCAATCGGGAGGAAACCGCAGGCGCCCTGGGTATGGCCGGGCTTCAGGCCTCCGGTCTGATCCAGGTGAACCATGAAGTCGAAGGAGCCAAAGTCAAGCCCCTTAACCCTGCCCGGGCGGCGTCGAACGGACTTCTCTCCTGCATCCTGGCCAAGAGAGGAGCGCGAGGCCCGCTGCAGATCCTCGAAGGGGAAGACGGCTATCTCAAGGCCGTGAGCGACGAGGTCAAGCAGGACCTTCTGACCAAGGGGCTGGGCAAAGAGTATGAGATCTTGAAGGTCTATGTGAAACTCTACGCGGCATGCCGCCACGCCCATGCGCCCATTGACGCGGTTTTTGAAGCTCTCAAAGGCCAATCCATCGAGGCCGGAGAAATCACCCGGGTTTCCGTGGAAACCTATTCCGCTGCTGTTCGACTGGCGGGGATCCGGGAAGCGACTACCCCCTCAGCCGCTCGCTTCAGCATCCCTTTTTCAGTGGCGCTTGCGATTGCAAAAAAGGACGCAGGACCCAACCAGTACTGCGAAGAGGCCGTCAGAGATCGCAGCATCCAGGCGCTGGCTCAAAAAGTGGAGATGAGGGTAAGCGAGAAGTGGGAAGCGGCCTATCCCCGCAAGAGGGGCGCGACAGTGACCGTTCACACACGCAGTGGGAAGACGTTGGGCGTTGAAGTGGGACTCGCCAAAGGGGAGCCCGAGAATCCGGCATCGTGGGATGAGTTGTACAGAAAATTTCTTTCCAATGCCACACGCCTCTTGTCGGGAAAGGATGCCAAAGAACTGGGGGAACGCATCATGGCGATCGAGGAATCTTCGCTTGATGATGTGCTCGGACTGCTATAGGATGAGGCACCCAAGATGCAGCGTTGATGATTTCACTGGCGGTCACCAAAGCCGTCACCCCGGCGAAAGCCGGGGTCCAGGTTTTCTGGAGGCATATGAAATAACTGGATTCCGGCGTAGGCCGGAATGACGCAAGAGCCTAATCGCTGACATTTATGGATTAATTGAGGGTGAGGAATGGACAAAGGCCTACAGCGCACCGACGATCTCATTCGCTTTGTGAATGGCCCTCAAGAAGTTTCCTGGGATGTGGAGACCGATGTCCTTATTATCGGCGGCGGCGGGTGCGGTCTTATCGCAGCGCTTGCAGCGGCGGAAAAGGGAGCCCACGTGTTCTTGGTGGAAAAGGAGAAAGCGGCAGGCGGCAACACCTCTTTGAGCCAGGCCATGGTTCCCGCTGCTGGGACGTCTTTTCAAAAAGAAGCGGGCATCGAAGATTCCACAGAACGGATGGCCGAAGACATCCTCAAGAAGAACAAGCAGGGGAGCGATCCGGATCTGACTCGCCATGTTGCCGCCGAGTCTTCCAGGCTTGTGGAATGGCTCGACAGGAAGATGAAGATCCGGCTGGATTTGGTCACGGACTTCATCTATCCGGGCCACTCCCGCCTCAGGATTCATGCGAACAAGACGAGAAAGGGCGCCCATCTGGTCAACGATCTGCTTCAAGCGGCAGGCCGTGAGGACCCCATTGACATCGCCTACAAGGCTCCTGCGAAGCGGCTGGTGGCGGACCCAAAAAGCGGGGCCGTGCTCGGCGCGGAAGTGGAGATTGAGGGGGTGGGTCGAAATCTGGCGAAGGCCCGTAAAACCATCCTTGCGCTCAACGGGTTCGGCGCCAACAGGGAGATGCTCGCTAGGTACATTCCGGAAATGAAAGACGCTTACTACTTCGGTCACGAGGGCAACACCGGGGAAGGCATTCTCTGGGGTGAAGTGCTTGGAGCGGAACTGGAGAACATGGGCGCCTATCAAGCCCATGGCTCTGTGGCCCATCCTCACGGAACGCTCTTGACCTTTGCCACGATCAGCTTTGGCGGGTATCACGTGAATCTTCAAGGAAAGCGTTTTGTAAACGAATACCACGGCTATTCCGAGCATGCGCTCGATGTGCTCGCTCAGGAGCAGGGCGTGGCTGTCTCGGTGTTTGATGAGCGGTGCTACCGGGCCGTGCTGGAGTTCGAAGATTTTCAGCAGTGCATCCGGATGGGGGCGATAAAGAAATTCGATCACATTAGAGATCTCGCTAAAGCTTTCCGGGTGCCTGAGGAGGAGATGGAGAAGACCCACGAGGCCTTTCAAAAGGCGGCGCTCGGCGAGCCGGCGGATCCTCTGGGGCGCAAGGACTTCAACGGACCTTTGACGCCGCCTTTGTACGGCGTCAAGGTGACAGGGGCGCTTTTTCACACGCAGGGAGGGCTGAAGATCAACAAGGAAACGCAGGTGCTGAGAAAAGATGGATCGGTCATACCCAATCTTTATGCCGGCGGAGGAACGGCTTCCGGCTTTTCAGGGAAGGCAGGCCCGGCAGGATATCTTTCCGCGAACGGGTTGCTTGCAGCCTTGGTCTTAGGTAAGATCGCAGGGGAAAAAGCAGCGGAAGCTGCTCTGGAACAACGGTAATTCATCTCATCATTACTAAGAGGAGGAGGACGCGATGAAACGAGACAAGAAAGGCATGACACGCAGGGAGTTCATGAAAAGCACTGCAGTGGCCGGCGTTGCAGCGGCTGCCGGCACGATCGGTTTCCCGAACGTGGTTCGAGGTGCAGACCCCAAGGAAATCCTGATCGGGCACATTCATCCTCTTTCGGGAGCCCTGGGTTTTGACGGCCAGGAACTCAAGAAGGGGATGATGCTGGCGGTAAAGGAAATCAATGACGCGGGCGGCATCAAGTCCCTGGAGGGGGCCAAACTGAGACTCCTGGATGCGGACAGTGAAGGGAAGCCGGAACTCGCCGTGTCAGCGGTTGAGCGTTTCAGCCGGGAAGGAGTCGTGGCCGTGATGGGGGCGTACCAATCCGCAGTCACCTTGGTGGCGACCCAGCAGGCTGAGAAGCTTCAGGTCCCCTTCGTGGTCACCGTGGCGGTTGCGGACGAGGTGACGTCCAGAGGCTTCAAGTATACCTTCCGCGTTCAGCCGAGCGCCGAGCAGATGGCCTCTCAGACGGTAAAGTACATCAGCGAGATTGCCAAGGCCACGGGCCAGAGCGTGAAGACCATCGCTTATCTCCATGACGATACGGCTTTTGGCACGTCCCTCGCGGGCCACGTGAAAAAGTATGCGCCGAACTACGGCATGGAGATCATTGCCGCTGTGCCCTATTCGCCCAGGGCGGCAGATGTCTCTACCGAGGTGGGAAAGATCAAGGCGGCCGGAGCGGATGTGGTCATGGACACCGGTTACTTCGGCGACGGCGTTCGTGTGTTCAAGACCATGAGAGATGTGAAAATCAAGTCAAAAGGGATTATCGGGTGCGGGAACGGTGCGTTCAGCCATCCCAAGTTTGTGGAGGAACTCGGTGCGTTGACGGAAAACGTCATGGACGGCAATTACTGCGCCAACCCGAGAAGCCCTCTCACCAAGAAAGCCTTTGCAAATTACAAGGCCGCCTATGGCACGGACATGGGGCCCTCCACGGTGTTCTCCTATCAGCCCGTGTACGTCCTGGCAGACGCGCTGGAACGCGCCAAGTCAACCAAGCCGGACGCTGTCAGGGAAGCGCTGAGCAAAACCAATTTGGCCGATCACATCCTGCCCCAGGGTCCGATTGTGTTCGGTCCGGACGGCCAGAACAAGAACGCCCAGGCGGCCATGATGCAGATTCTCGGCGGAAAGATCGTGACCGTGTGGCCTGAGGCGTACGCTGAGGCGAAGTACGTTTTCCCTCAACCGGCGTAATTTGA
>CAZOLJ010000061.1:0-13158 GCA_964580575.1 uncultured Desulfobacteraceae bacterium | reverse complement strand
TTCCCTCCCCCTTGACGGGGGAGGGGTAGCCCGCCAGAGGCGGGTGGAGGTGGGGGTGCTACGGGCTACTGCATTCTGACTTCTGTCTCCTTAGGTTTCAAGTCATGACTTTTTCTTTTGTTGCCGGTTCCCTGCTCAAGGGTCTCTTCCCCTCATTCCCCTCCCCTGGATGGGGGAGGGCCAGGGTGGGGGTGCCGGGAATGGACCTTAACGTATGACCGTGTCCTTCGTTGTCGGATCTCTCTTGAACGGCCTCCTTGTGGGCGGGGTCTACAGTTTGATGGCCATCGGGTTGACGCTTATCTTCGGTGTCATGAAGGTCGTCAACTTTGCCCACGGATCCCTGATCATGCTGGGCATGTACACTTCTTACTGGGCGGTGATGCTGCTGCGCTTTGACCCCTACCTCGCCATATTGATGTCTCTGGCCGTACTCTTTATCATCGGCGCCTGCTTTCAGAAATTCCTGATCAATCCCATCCTGAATGCGCCTGAACACAACCAGTTGCTCTTGACTCTCGGCGCGTCCCTTTTCATGGAGAATCTCGCGGTGTTTCTCTGGTCCCCGGATTACAGGGTTCTGAAGACATCCTACGCGGAAGTGAATTTCTACCTTGGGGACATATCGATCTCCCTGGTTCGTCTGCTGGCTTTTGTTTCGGCCATGATCCTGGCAGGGATTCTTTACCTGGTCCTGACGCGCACGGACCTCGGCAAAGCCATCCGTGCGGCAAGCGAAGAGCCCAAGGGAGCGCTTCTCATGGGGATCAACATTCGGCGGCTTTACATGATCACCTTTGGAATCGGGGCGGCGTGCGCCGGGGTTTCGGGCGCAGCCATCGCTCCTTTCATCCCTGTCTATCCTTATGTGGGATGGCTCTTTGTGATTACGGCTTTCGTGGTGGTCGTGCTGGGCGGCATGGGCAACATCCTGGGCGCCTTTGTGGGCGGGTTGATCATCGGGGTGGCGGACAGCGTGGGGGCGATGTTTCTGCCCGGCGCGATGAAGTCCATCATTTCCTTCACCATCTTTATCATCATCCTTCTCCTCAAGCCCGCAGGTCTGTTCGGGAGGAAAAATGACTGAAACCAGAGGACACTTGAAAAGAAAGCTGGGTCTTTCCACGTGGATTGCCGTGGTCTGTGTGCTCGCGGCGCTGCATGCTCTGCCTTGGGTCTTTCCGAGCATCCTCCACATCATGATCATGATTTTCCTCTTCTCCCTCATGGGCCAGGGGTGGAATGTTCTCGGCGGGTATGCCGGCCAGTTCTCTTTCGGCCACTCCCTGTTTTTCGGTCTGGGAGCCTATGTGTCCTCCCTCCTGTTCGTCCGTCTCGGTTTGACGCCATGGATCGGGATTTTTGTCTCCTGCGGGGCGGGTATTCTCCTGGGCCTCTTCATCGGTTTCCTGAGCTTCCGCTACGGGCTCAAAGGACCTTTCTTCGCCCTCATCATGCTGGCCTTTGCCGAGATCTTCCACATGACCGCGACAGGGTGGAGCGCGGTGGGAGGCGCGCTCGGTGTCCTGATCCCTCTCAAGGGAAACGCGCCCGGCCTGATGCAGTTCATGCGAAAGGAGCCTTTTTACTTCCTCACCCTCTGGATGATGGTGGGGTCCCTGTATCTGGTGTGGAGGCTCGAAAGCACCCGACTCGGGCTTTACTTTCTGGCCACGAGGGAGGACCACGATGCAGCCGAAGCGCTGGGCGTCAACACCTTCAGGGCACAGATGACCGCCATGGCCATCAGCGCGGGCCTGACCTCGATCGGCGGGACGGTCTATGCCCAGTACCTTCTCTATATTGATCCGGATTCCACCTTCGGGGTCGTTAATTCCGTTGAGATTATGCTGAGGCCTATCATCGGGGGGCCGGGGACCATTCTCGGTCCACTCCTCGGCTCCATTGTGCTAACCCCCCTGTCGGAGGTCACCCGGCTCGCGTTTCAGTCTTACAGCGGTGTCTATCTCATGATCTACGGCGTGATCCTTGTGGCCGTGATCATGTTTCTGCCTGACGGTCTCATCGGTTTTGCCAGAAGAGTGGTCAGAAAATTCCAGAAAGGGGCGGCTTAGAGGTGGAGGCCTTTCTCGAAGTCCAGTCGGTGTCCAAATCCTTTCGCGGACTGAAAGCGATCTCCGAGGTCGCCTTTCGGATGGGGGAGAACGAGATCCTGGGGCTCATCGGCCCCAACGGCGCAGGGAAGACAACCCTGTTCAATCTGATCACCGGTTTTCTCCAGCCCGAAGTGGGGAAAATAAATTTTTTGGGGCAGAACATCGTGGGCTGGGCGCCCCACATCATCTGCAAACTGGGAATCACAAGGACCTTTCAGATTGTCAAACCTTTCAGCCATCTTTCCACCCTGGAGAACGTGGCTGTGGGGTGCTACAACCGCACCCCCGCGGTTGAGGAGGTTGAAGAGAAGGCGTGGGAAATTCTGCGATTTGTCGGGCTTGAGGGCAAAGCCCTGCAGCCTGCAAGCAGCCTCACCACACCGGACAGAAAGCGACTGGAAATGGCCCGCGCTCTGGGAACCCAGCCCAGGCTGTTGCTCCTCGACGAGGTCATGGCTGGCCTCAACCCGAAAGAGCAGGGCGATATTGTGGCGCTGGTCCACAAGATCCGCGACACCGGCACTGCGATTCTCATTATCGAACATCACATGCGAGTGATCATGGGGGTCAGTGATCGCATTGTCGTCATCAATCACGGGGTCTGCATCGCAGACGGGGAACCTCGGAGGGTCTGCGAGGATCCTGGGGTCATTGAAGCCTATCTGGGAAAAGGAGCGTATGCTTGCTTAGGGTCAACGACATAGACGTCTCCTACGGGCAGGTTCAGATTCTGCGCAAGGTGTCCTTTGACATTCAGGAGAAGGAGATCGTTTCCCTTCTAGGGAGCAACGGAGCCGGTAAGACGACGACGGTCAGCGCCGTTTCAGGGATTCTGCCGGTCAGCCGCGGTCAGGTGGTTTTTATGGGGGAGGATATCACCAGGGTGGAATCCTACGACCGCGTGGAGATGGGACTGGTTCAGGTTCCCGAGGGCCGCAAGCTCTTCCCGACCCTGACCGTGATGGAGAACCTGGAAATGGGTTCTTACCTGAAGGGTCCGAAAGCCTTGCGTCAGGAGACCATGGCCTTCGTCTTTACCCTTTTCCCTGTGCTGGAAAAACGAAAGAAACAGTCGGGCGGTACGCTCTCCGGCGGGGAGCAGCAAATGCTGGCGATCGGCCGGGGACTGATGGCCAAGCCTAAATTACTGATTCTGGATGAACCGTCGCTCGGGCTTGCCCCCATTGTGGTGGATGAAATTTTTGGCGTCATCGACAAGATCAACAAAGAAGGGGTCATGCTCCTCCTGGTGGAGCAGAATGTGTCGCAGGCGCTTTCTCTTTCCGCCCGTGGATTTGTGCTCGAACAAGGCCGGATTGCTCTGTCCGGCAGGGGAGGAGATCTCCTCGACAACCCGCATGTGAAGAAAGTGTATCTAGGATTGTAGGGATGGAGTGTTGGAGAACTGGAGTAATGCAAGAAACTGCAGTGCCTAAAGTGAGCTGCGCGCAGCGCAGGCGCTTGCGCCGAGTGAAGTTTCTAAAATGCCTAAAGTTTAAAAGCAGACCAACGAGCAAGACAAACAGACAGAATCTTTCCTCTAACCTGCCTCTATAGAGTATTTCCCCTCCCTGGCGGGAGGGGTAAGGGAAGGGGGAGAACAATTCTCAGGGAAAAGATCATGACCAGCTATCTCGATCAGCTCGTTTCCTATGTTTGCCGAACGAAGTTCAATGATCTTCCGCCGGCGGTCGTGCTGCGGGCAAAGGAGGTGCTGGCCGACACCTTCTCCGTCATTGCGGCAGGGGCTCAGGAAGATGAAGTGAAAGGCCTCGCCAAGCGCCTTGTGGATCCCAAAGCCAAGCAGGTCGCATCGCTTATCGGATCAGGCACACGAACGGAGCCTTCAAAGGCTGCATTGATCAACGGCACGGCAGGCACCTTTCTTGAACTGGATGAAGGCAATCAATTCGGTCGGGGCCATCCCGGCATTCATGTGGTCCCTGCGGCGCTCGCTATTGCAGAAGAAGAGCGTTTGTCGGGCCGGGATCTATTGACTGCGCTGGTCCTCGGGTACGAAATAGGAACGCGCATCGGGATCGCGTGCAAAATCAGAATGTCCATGCATCCCCACGGCACCTGGGGAACGGTGGGCGCGGCTGTCGCGGTTGGAAAGCTCATGGGTTACAGCGAAGCGGCGATGAAGGAGATGATCAATGTGAGCTCTTCTCTGGGGCTCGCTACAAGCAGACGGACGATGCTCGAAGGAGGAACCGTCCGGAATGTGTACTCCGGAATGAGCAACTTCATGGGCATTCTTGCGCATCAGCTGGTCCAGTCAGGTTTCACCGGTGAAGCGGATGGTCTGAAAACCGTTTACGGCTCCGTGGTTTCCGATTCGTTCAGCCCCGAGGTGATGACCGACGAGTTGGGGAAACGTTTCGAGATCGCTCGCAACTACTTCAAGATGCACGCCTGCTGCCGCTACAACCACGGCACTCTGGATGCCCTGGAAAGAATTCTGGCGCAGAAACCGGTCAAGGCGGATGAAATCGAATCCGTGGATGTAGAGACCTATTCTCTTGCCGCCCAGCTGTGCGACCGCAATCCTCAGAACATGCTTGCAGCCAAGTTTTCGATTCCCTTTGCGGTGGCCACTCTTATTGTGCATGGCCGGACGGATGTGACTTGTTTCACACCGGAGGC
The DNA here is from genome assembly GCA_964580575.1 of uncultured Desulfobacteraceae bacterium. Taxonomy (GTDB): domain Bacteria; phylum Desulfobacterota; class DSM-4660; order Desulfatiglandales; family HGW-15; genus CAVPDE01. Next base: position 8,395 of record CAZOLJ010000061.1, on the reverse strand, counting down.
CGTTCGCAGCGATGCGCTCCAGGCTCTGGCGAAAAGAGTGGAGGTGAAGGAGGATCCAAAGCTCACGGCCATGATGCCGTCTCGAAGACCCTCGAGGGTCAGGGTCACGCTGAAGAGCGGTGAAAAGCTTGAAGCTGAAGTGACCATGAACAGAGGCGACTTTGAAGATCCTTATGGACCTGCGGACCTGGAGAAGAAATACTTTTCCCTTGCCGATCCTGTCTGGGGTCATGCAAAAGCCGAGCAGATTCACTCTCAGGTCATGGTCGTGGAGAAGTTAAAGGACATCCATCAGGTCACGTCTCTCATCGCACCTCTCTCATAGTACGCCCTGAGGCTTATGCTTGAAATCTCTGCCTTGTTATGTAGCCCCCCTCGCGGGAGGGCAGCTGCGATTTTCCCTCCCTTGGCGGGAGGGGTAAGGGGAGGGGGTTAACGACTTCAGTGCCCGCATGGGACGACATCCTTACTCCTACCGACCGCGAGGTGATCCGCCGCGGTGGATACGGAAAACCGCGCGGGCTGGGCAAGCGCCCTGCGTTGCTCCTCATCGATCCCCAGTACAACTACGCGGGTGCAGACAAGCCCATCCTTGAGCAAATTCAGGAGTGGCCTTCCGGTGTCGGCGAATCCGCGTGGCGGGCCATGGAGCGCATCAAGCCGCTGATCCAAGCATTCCGGGAAAGGAAACGCCCCATTGTTTACACTCGCCAGGTCCAGAAGAGCATAGCCTTTGACGGTTTTGCGGCAAAAGCAGATCGAATCTCTTCCCAGTACCTGGAAGGATCCAAAGGAACGTCCATTGTCGAGACGATCGCTCCCCAGGAAGGGGACTTTGTCATCGACAAGAGTTACGCCAGCGCCTTCTATGGGACCCCTCTCCTGAGTGTCCTCATCAAGCTCAAAATGGACACGCTGATCGTGGCAGGCGGCACCACGGGCGGCTGTGTCCGTGCCACCTGCGTGGATGCCATCAGCCGCAACTTTGACGTGGCCGTCGTCGAGGACTGCGTCTATGACCGCATCAGCGCCTCCCACAAAGTCGCCCTCCTGGACCTTTGGATGAAGTACTGCGACGTGATATCGTATCAAGAGGTGGTCCGATACGTTCAGGCTCTTAGGTGATATACGCTCCGGTGGCTGAAAAGTTTCTTCCCGCCTGGTTTTCTCCTAGATTTTTCTTTCGCAGACATCATGGGGGCCACAGTTGCGGAGGGCAATCATCCCCGGCTCGGGGCCATATTCGAAGGTAAGACGCAAGTCTTTAGCCGCATAGGCGATGAAAATAGAATCTCCTCCTTCGGCGTACTTTGAGCTTATGTTCTTGGCCTTGTGAACGTTGAGGGAAGGATGACGAGGGTTAGAAGCAAGAAGCTTCACGGCCTTGTCAATAGATTTCTTCTCTCTCAGGCCAAGGCCAGAGTAGCTTTCGAGGAAAACAATCTCAAAATGAAGCCTGAAAGGAGGGGCTTTGGCAGGCATGGTTTCCTATCTCTTGAGTGCCTTGAGAGCTTCAGCCGGAGAAGCAGCGGAAATACCCCGGCGGCTGTCTTTGTTGACTGCATCTTCCTCCTCGGCCCACTCGCGAGGGAGTTCCTCGGAGGGTAGATCAGACATGTCTGGGTATTTCCTAACCGTGCGAACCGGGTACAAGGTTATAGCATCTCCCTCAATGATATATTCAAAAAGAGGTTCTGATCGGAAGTTAGAAGGCAAGGTGACTCTGCCCCTGTTATCGGTCTTGAGAATATGGACTTCGCGCATAGGGTTTCTCCCAAGTCTCAATCGGTTTAAAGAAACCATACACCTCTTATTGCCATTTGTCAATAGTGGGGAACGTAACAAATGGCCATAGATGGGGTGATGATCTGCCGGCGACTGGGTAGAGGACATCTGCCTCAAGCGGCCAACAGTCTTTTGCGTTCCGTGAACTCGCCTATGACCTTTTCAGCAGGAACGGATTTGAAAGAAGGGTCGCATTCTGAGTAGTACATGGCGGTGGACAGGGTGCCGGGAGTGGGCGTGAAGAGCTGGACATCCGTAGATTTCATTCCCAGGGATTTGAGCTTCTTTTTCATCTCCACCACATGAGCCCGATGCTCTCCGGGATGGCCCACGATGAGATAGGGCGCCAGCTCGATCTTTCGTTTAAGCTTCCTGTTGATGGATTTGAAGAGGGCCACAAAAGACTCCAGAGTTTTGAAAGGTGGTTTTCGCATCAGGTTCAGAACAGGGTCCTCCGTGTGCTCGGGTGCAATGCGCAGGAATCTGCCGGAGTGGTAAAGGAGGATCTCCTCAAGTAACTCGGGGTTGTGCAGCAGAACGTCATAGCGGATGCCCGATCCCAGAAATATCTTTTTGACGCCTGGAAGCTTTCTGCATTCTCGCAACAGCTCCAAATACCTTTCGCCAGGTGAGAAACCTTTGCACTTGTTTGGGTAGAGACAGGAAGGCTTGAGGCATGCCTCTGTCTCACAATCATTCCCGTACATCTCAGCTGTGGCTCCGCCGATGTCTGAAATGTAGCCTTTCCATTCCGGGTGCTTTGAAAGACTTCGGATTTCTCTTTTGATGGATTCCACGGAGCGGGAAATCACTCTTTTTCCTTGATGGACCTGGATGGAGCAGAAGGAGCAGCCGCCACCGCAGCCGCGGTGAGAGGTTACCGAGAAGAGGTTCATGCGGAGCGCCGGTGAACAATCGTCTCCTTTCAAATGCGTCCGGGAGTAAGCCTGATCATAGATCGTGTCGAGGTCAGAGAGAGCATAGGATTGCTCGGGCTGCTGGACAACGTAACGGTCTCCATGCTTCTGCCCAATGCGCTTTCCTTCCAGCAACCCTCTCTCCAGAAGCAACTGGGCTTCCATAAGCTTTGTCTTGTCTTCGAGAATAGCCTCAAAGGAGGGAAGCTCCACAAAGCGGGTTGGGTCAGGCCGTTCCGAAGTGACGTTCGCTGTCCCCGGAAGCGTGAGTTCTACCGCGGGGAGTCGGGATTTAAGGGCTCTGGCAATCCTGACGAGTTGCTTTTCTCCCATGCCTGTGACCAGCAGGTCTGCCCTGGAATCGAGCAGGATAGAACGCCTGATTTTGTTCTGCTGAAAATCGTAGTGAGCAAAACAGCGCAAGGTCGCTTCAAGCCCGCCGAGGACAATAGGCACGTCGTGAAAGATCTCTTTGAGCCTGTTCGTGAAGACAATGGTGGTTCGATCCGGCCTGATTTTGTATTTGATGGAGGGCGGGTACCCGTCGAAGTATGCCTTTCCTCCGAGCTGGTAGAGATCCTCCCTTCGGCGTTTGCGAGAAGAGGTGTAGTTCAGTACTACGGAGTCAACAGGCCCTGAGATGACCGCAAAGAAAAGCCTTGGTTTTCCGAGAGCGGCGAAGGATTCTTTTTCCTGCCAGAAGGGCGTTTCAATGATCCCGACCCGGTACCCCTCTATCTCCAGCGCTTTTCGCAAGATCCCTTCAGGGAAAGAAGGGTGGTCCGAAAAGGGGTAGGGAAGGACAAAGATGACATCAAAGGAGGGCATCATCAGAGTTGCTCTACCACATAACCTTTGCTCTTGAGCATCTTGACAATGCCTCTGGTGCCGACCAGATGCCCAGCACCGACGATTACAAAATAGCTCCCACTCGAGTTGAGGGATCCCTCGATTGTTGAAATCATCTTAAGGTTTCGCTGATCAAAGAGTTTTCGGAATATCGGGGCGATGCTCGCATCTTGCAGAGCGGCGTCGGACATGATGGATTCCATTGCCTGCGCGTCTCCGGATGACCATGCTCGGACCATGCTTTCCACCTGGCTATCCATGGAACTCAAGGTTTTGAGAGTGTGAAGAAGGAATTGTTCTTGTTCCCTGTCGGAAAACCCGGATAGGAGGCTCAGTTGTTCATCCAGGCTCTCAAGCTCCAGAATTCTTTTCTTTCCTTGGGCTCTTGCCAGGAAGTGGTAGTCCACCCCATGTTGTGGCGCATACTCTAATCGCACAAGTTCCATGGCTTGAAAGGAGAGAGCGAGAAACCATGGCTTTTGCATGCGGATGATCTCGATGGGCAGGCTGAGGGTTTTGCTTTCCTTCTTGATTAAACGGTAGGTTTCCGGCGACACATGCTTTTCTATAGGGTCATCGTTCCTGTAAAAAACTCTATCCGCCAGAGTGTTGAGGTTCAGGTTGCCGAGTTCGTTTGTATTGGCTTCCACAGCCAGCTTGTCCGATGATTTGTAGGCATCCTCAATAGTCTGGTTCAAGGGGTAAGCATCTTCTTTCATAAAATGAATCGAGCCTAACAGGTAGACGGTCGAACCGGTCGATTGTACCTTCCACAAAAAACTCTTCTGGTCAAAAGAATAGGCAGGTTCAATGGAGGCGAGAGAACCGCTGATAGCCAGAATGATGAGTGCTATGGTTAACGGGGCAAGAGGCGTGCAGACGCTATGCGCAATACGCTTCAGTGAGTGGTTGAGCCTGCCATAAAATCGGTCAGCAATCATAGATCTCATGAATCTCCCTAAATATGGATGCTGCAGAGCAAGGGCTGTCAGAATATGGCAGCCTTAGAACGAGTAAGCAGAGTACCAGAGCCTTGATGGCATTCTAGCCTGAAAGCCTCATAGAGCGCAATCAACATGAAGCCTTGCCGGACCTTCACATTCTTTGAGAGCTATGTCTTTTTCCGAAGCAGCAAGGATCCTGCAGCGCCTGTGAGCGAGACAATGGTACAGAGGATAAAGGCCCATGCAAAGGTGCCTGTGGCATCTTTGATCCACCCTGCAACAGCCGGCCCCAAGGACTGGCCGATGCCGAAAATGAGGGTGATGAGGCCTAGCGCGGCAGGCGCAAGTCTTCCTCCGACGGAGTCCCCGACGGCAGCGGCCTTGATGGCGGGAAGGGAGGACATGCTGAGTCCGAAGACGATTGAGGAAACATAGGCGCCGGTGGTACTCCTCCATAAGGCGATAAGGAGAAAAGACAAGGCAACGGTGAGATAGGCCAGCAGGGAACCGTGCCTTCTGCCAAGGACATCGGATAGGCTCATGGAGGGGAGGATGACGGAGTAGGACATGCGTCCGAAGCCCTGAGTCAGCAGAAGAAGGAGAGCTCCGCTGAGAGCAATAATCCAAGCGTAATGTATCATCGTTCCCTCTATTGCCATGACAAGATCAGGACTTTGTTATCATGGAAATAAGGTCCTCGTAAATCCCGTATTGGTTGAATGTTGTGATCGAGGAAAAGCAGTTTCTTGACAGCTTTTCCTGGAAGCTTGGAGAGGGACGAGGAGGCGAACTGCCGTCCGATTACTGGCGAAGATCAGGATGGATTTGGGGGAGGGCGGCGGAAGAGACCTTGACGCCCTTTGCCGAATCAGCGGGCAAGCGGAGCATATACCCTTTGGGCACTTGTCTCTGCCCCTTGAAAACCGGTTGACCCAGTGCAGGGTTGAGAGCACGGAGCGTTTCGAGATCCACGTCATAGTGGCGCGATAGTTCAGCGACGGATGTCTGCCCTTTCGTGACCACCTCGCGAGACTCCTGAGACCTGGTCAGACGGATGGCACTGAAATACTGGGTGTGGTTCTTTGCCACGTGCCGGGCAGCCAGGAATTCGGAATAGAAGTTTCTGGAGGCAAACTTGAAAAGCGGTCCTTTGTAGTTCTCAAAAACAGATTCATAGGTGCCCCGTTGTTCCTTTGCTCGCAGCACGCCGGGCGTGCCGTGATTGTAAGCGGTGACGGCCATGGGCCAGTTTCCCAGCCGTTCATGATTGTGCTTGAGCAGCTTTGCCGCAGCCTCGGATGCCCGAATGGGATCGCGCCTTTCATCCACGAACTTGTTCACGGTCAAGTACTTTTTCCCGGTTGCAGGCGTGAACTGCCACTTCTCCGCATCCTCAGGGTCGAGGTTTTCAGCAAGTTCCTCCAGGATCTTTTTGTACTGTTCTTTCGCGGCGTCAATGCGCTCCTGATTAGCGTGCCGTGCTCCGACCTTGTCTTGAGGTAAGAGGTCGATGACGCCGTAGACAATGTTCAAGTCCTGAGCGTCATGGATGATGCCGGTGGTGGTCGGGTACTTGGTGTAGGTGTCAATCCAGAATCGGACGTTTGGCTCCAGAGAGGGAAATGTCGGGAAAGGGTCTGAGGCGGCGCACGGATTGCTCGCCAGAAGAGAGACAGGAAAGATTAGAAAACAAAAGAGTAACCTTGCAACGCCTCCTTTTTTCATGTCCGAGGTATTCGCTTCCTTGACTGTATTTGGTCTTTTTCAAGTTCTAAGGCTCCAAAGATTCAATATTTATACCGATTTTGTGATCCTAGATTATTTCAAAGTATTGCAGATAATTAGCCTTCCCATGACAAACTGCGAGAAATCAAGAACGTCAAGAATAGTGACAGAGAATGTAAAAACACTACAAAAAAGGTCACTAAATTCTGCCATCTATCCGTGAATTGAAATCAAAGCAGGGTTCGGGCCTTAGGTTCTCAGTCCATCCCTCATAGAAGCCGGTTACTCGCTGCTTCAATTCGTCTATCGCTTTTACAAAAGCTTCCTCATTTTGATTTCTTTGTCGTGAGGCTGCATCAGCAAGACGCGCGGCGACGGCATCCTCATCCACACTGAGAACCTTTCCATTCTCCACGACAACCCGTCCGTTCACCATGACTGTGTGGACGTGCTGCCCGGATCCTCTGTAGAGAAGAACATCGATGGGATCGTGTTTCGGGTCAGTGTAAGGAAAGCGCATCTTCTGAAAGTCGAGAAGAACCATGTCTGCGCATCGGCCTGGTTCGAGGCGGCCGACCGCAGCGCCGAATCCCAGGAGCGAAGCGTTGGTTTCGGTGGCCATTTTGAAAACCTGTCTTGCAAGGAGGTGCGGGGAGTTCAGGTCGAGAGAGGGAATTCGGTGGAGGAGATAGCAGAGTTTCATTTCCTGGATAGAGTCATCGTTGTCATTGATGCCTTGCCCGTCCAGGCCGAGGCCGACTCGGACTCCCGCCTGGAGCATTTGGAAGACCGGTGCAATGCCGGAACGCAATCGCAGGTTGGAGGAGGGCTGGTGAGTCACACCTGAGCCGCTCTTGGCAAGGAGCCGGATGTCGTCTTCTGTAGCCCAAACGCTGTGAGCGAGCACGACCTCTGGCCCAAGGAAGCCGATGTCTTCCATGAATTGGATGTGCGACCGGCCCAAGGCCGTGAGGCCATGGATTTTCTGAAGCATGGACTCCAGTGAGTGGATGTGGATCGGCAGGCCGAGGTCTTTGGCGGTTTGGGCTATTTTCTGAAGAAGATCTGTTGTGCACCACTGAGGGGCAACAGGCCCGAAGCCAATACGGCACATTGCCCCATGGTGCTTCGCGTGAAGTGCTCGTAGTGAGTCGAAATAACCTTCCGTGGTAAGAGGGGGAGGGGAGGAAAGAACAGCCTGCACATGTGGCGGCAGGGATGCGAAAAAGATTTTGTTGTCGCCGTACACAAAGGGGTTGTCGTTTCGCACGCCGGGGCAAAAGAGAACCCGCATGCCTGCGTCTTTGTAAGCCCTGATCGCATCCTCGAATTCCTGCTCAGGGGAGAAAGCGCCTGTGAGGAGGTGGTTGTGCATGGTCGTGGTGACCCCTGACCTGAGGAGCTTTGCGGCGCAAAAGGAAACGTCATCGTAAATCGGAAGGGGCTTGAATTTCCTTGTGTCCCAGATCCACGATTCGAGGGTGTTGTCGAGAGCCCCTCGCTGGAAGGAACTGAGGCCCCTGCCGTGACCGTGGCCGTTGATCAGGCCAGGAATGAGCAGGAACCGGTCGCCTCCGATGATCTGCGCATGAGGATATTTGGCTGAAAGCTCGTCAAAGGTTCCGAGATCGGCGATGGTCTCGCCTGAGACAGCCACTGCTCCGCTGACGATGGCCGGGGCGTCGTGGACCGGAACCATAACGCCTGATCGAACAAGGATCATAATGGATCATCCATGCAAAAGCTGACCCTGGAGTATAGTTCTATTTAGACTTTATCGCAAAGGAAGATCTTCTTGCCTTTTGATGCCGCTTCCCTGTACTCCTTAGGCTCTTATATGTTCGCTCTCCCTTCTGGTGTGTAGGTGTCGCCTATCCGTTCTTGAGAATACAAAAAATGACCAGTATAGTTTAAATGGTCATTTTTAAGAGGATGCAGGAGGAGATCCGGTATGCACAGAAAGCTTTCGATTGTTGAAGCGAAAACCCATCTTTCCGATTGCATCCGCGAAGTGGAGCGGGGCAGGGCGGTTCTGATCACACGGCACGCAAAAGCTTTAGCCGCGCGGGTCCCAGCGGATGTCTTGGAGCATGTGGAACGAATGAGAAAAGCCGGTCCTCAGGGAGGACTGGCCAGTCTGGCTGGCGGCTGGAAGGGATCTGAAGAATTGGTTAG
>CAZOLJ010000060.1:0-27584 GCA_964580575.1 uncultured Desulfobacteraceae bacterium | reverse complement strand
AAACCATTACTCCAGGGACTTTGGGGGACGCCCTTAAGTTTCTAAATATTATGAAACCAGGTCGCCGCTCAGATCTTGGCCGATGACCGTGCTCCGGAGCTTGAGGCCCATGAGGGATGCGGCCGTGGCGCCGAGATCGCCGATCCTTATCCCCTTAGGGTTAACGCCCGGCTTTCCACCCGGCACGGCAATGGCCGCGACAATGGGGAGTGTGTCCACGGATCCGTGCCCTCCGTTGTACACGCGGAAAGCCGGAGTCCATGACGGCGCCTTAATGCCCACGTTCGGCACGTGGCCGTTGTAGGCCGGTATCTGCCACCCGTTCTTCGCGAGCACGATGAGGTCAGGCCATATCATGCTCTTCTCCCTGTCCGTTTCCGCAAAATACGTGTGATACAGTTCTCCCGCGAGGGAGACGTCTTTCACCCCTTCCTTCATGTCGCGGCGGTCCAGGACCCACCAGGGGCACTCTTGCTTCTGGGTCTGGGGATTCCACGCCCTGTGCTTGAGGAGCAGGTCTTTGGCGGCAGGGACCGTCTCTTTCCTGTCGCGCCAGTAGAGCACACCGTAACTGCTCACGCTGAAGCAATAGACGTTGTCCTGTACCACAAGCTCCGCTTTCTCCAGGATGGCCATGACGTCCGTCGTCGAGAAATCTGTGGAATAAAGGTGGTTGACGGCGGAATGATCGCTCAGGAGAATGATGGTGGCATCTTGCAGGATCCCCTGCCTCTCGAAGCCTTTCATCAGCCTGCCGAACTGGAGGTCCACGTCGCGAATCGCGTCGAGGGTCGCCTCCCTGAAAAGGAGCGGGTTGCGGCTGCTCACCAGGGCGTACTCGGGTTTCATCTCGCACCCTTTGGCCAGGGCCACCGGATCCTGGGAGGCGACGAACTCTGAAGGATCCCACCCGCACCCGATGCAGTGGCATGCGTCGTCCGTCTGGGCCATCAGGATGTAGGCCATGTCCGGGTCCTGTCGTCGGAATATTTCCAGAGTGGAATCCACGATCCAGCGATCGTGGGGAAAATGCCCCGGGTATTTCACCATCTGGCGCGTGAGCATGCCGCCCTGGCCTGACCAGAGACGGGACATCACGGTGCTCGGGCTGAAGTGGCGCAGGACATTCCCCCAGCGGAGTTCCTTCCAGCCGAAAAACCCCGCGCTTCCTGACTCCGGATCGCATGCAGGGTCCTTGTCTGTCAGCGGGTCTGCGAAACTCTCTTTTTGCGGCGCCTGCAGATAGGATGGGAAATCGGTGCCTGTCACGAGAATGTCGATGCCGGATCCGGGTGCAGGCTGGCGGAACATCTCGCCCATCCAACCCTTGCCTGTAATGAAGAGCGTCTTAGACCCGGGCCAGCGCCGCTTCCAGGCGTGGAAGAGCGTGTCCACAGGACGGCCTTTGTCGTCCCTTGCCATGGAGAGGTGGGAATGCCTGATGACGGCTTTTCCTTTTTCGTCCCAGCCCACAGGCTGGGCCCAGACGCCGATGATCCCGTTCTGAGCCATGCTGGCGCCGGCGAGTGCATTCAGGTGGTTCATGTCGGTGGCAGCCGGCAGATAGGTCTTTGCCTCGGGATACCACACGGCCCTGCTAAGGAAGGCGCGAAGGGATGGCATGAGCCAGTCGCCCTCCATGCCGCCGGGCTGTCCCTTGGAATTCAGCTCAAGATATTTCGGGTGCAGGGCGTCAATGGCAATGTAGATGAGCCGCCTGGGAGCTCTCTCGGTTTTGACCGGTTTCTGCGTCTCCCCTGCTGCGGCAAAAGCGCGGCCAATCAAAGGAGGAACCTTTGCCGACACAAGTGCAGTCCCCACGAGCGCGCCGCAGGTCTGCAGAAAAGATCTTCTGTTAAAGCGTCGCAATCGGTTTTTTACGGAATCGCTTTTGTGCATGATCACCAAATCCGGAATCCCCCTCCCCCTCGACGGGGGAGGGCAAGGGTGGGGGTGGGGATTTTCACGCCGGAGGCGTCGTGCATTCCGCCAACCTCTTCTTCAGGGCATGGGGCACCACATCGTTGGCCGGATCGAGGACCACTGCGGGCATGCCCGCGAAAACCTGGTAGGCGCGGTTGAGAACCCGGTCATCCCAGATCGTGTTGATGTCCTTCCGATTCAGTCTCTCCGAGCCGATCGCCTGGCCCAAACCACCAAGTTTGCTTACCACCCAGTGATTGGCGGCACTGACCATCACCTGGCTGCCATAAGGGTCTTTGAATCCTTCCTTCTCCGATGAAGGGACAGCGAGCCTGTTTTCCAAGAGCCACGCCAGGGACACCATGTCGTGGGCCACCACCGACTCCGATGCCATAACCAGGCCGATCTCGGGCTGGGACACGAAACCTTTGTCCGGACCGAAGGTGGTGAGGATCTTGTCTGCTGCGGAAAGCACGAGACGCTGTTTCTTGAGAAGGGTGTTGACCGTGTTGCCTTCTGCGGTCTTCTCCTGAAACGTGGAGGCGTCCTTGTGGTATTCCAATCGAGTGTCCGTGCGCCAGTAGCCCACCGCGGCCTTCAGTCCAAGGGTGCTGCCTGCGAGCACGTGTCTGGCGCAACGGGGCATGAGGATGATGTGATCCACCTCCTTGAGGATGCACGGCATCATGAGACCCTGTTTCCAGTGGGAACCTCCAGCAGGAAAGTCTTCATAAAAGGTAGACCACCCGGCTTCTTCGAAAAAGTGGAGTTCCGCACCCGCTGCTTCCGCGGCCCTGGCCATGCCTGATGCCTCCATGAGCTGGCGCGAGCTTCCTGAAAGGCTTTCCTGCGAGAGCTTCACGTGCTCTATGCCGCACATGTCTCCCACAATCACTCGCCGCGCTCCCTTGTCCTTGAGGATCTCCACAACCGCTCCTATGGCCTCCGGACTCGTCGTGGCAGGATAGGGGTTGCCCGAGTTGAGGGCGGGCTTGATGAACACGGCGTCGCCTTTGGACAGCCATGAGAAGTCCGTGGCCGATTCTGCTGCAGCGCGAACCGCAGATCTCACGATCTGCGGCGAGGCGCCTCGTCCCACGCCGGCCAAGGAAACCCGGGTCGGCGTCCGTCGCGCGGGCAGCTTGGCACCGCTAGGAGGCTGAGAAAAGGCCACCTTCTCTTTACGCCACCAGAACGCTACCGCGGCGGCCTGCGCCAACACTTTCAGAAATGCTCTTCGTTCCATAGACCCTTACTCCATCAAAATCCCCCCTTCCCCCCTTCACGAAAGCGGGGCAAGGGGGAATCAGTTTAAGATTTTGAGGGGCCCTTGCGCAAATCAAAAATGACGGCTTCGTCAGAAGTCGTCACTCCGGTTCCCGGCTTTCGCCGGAATGACAAAAAAGGATGCTTTCCAGATTTTTGCAAGGCTGTCAAATGTTCGATGATTATTTTACATATAGAATTTCCCTGTTGGCGGATTTCATCAAAGCCGATAGAATCTGCCAGCGCGGTACCTCGCCATAAGTCGGCAGGGCAGCTTCCCTTCACCCCCACCTCTCCTCCCCCATCAAGGGGGAGGAAACCATCGCTCATCGCTCAAGACTCCCCTCCCTTGGCGGGAGGGGTTAGGGGAGGGGGGGAAGCGGCGCAAAGAGAAAAGGGACAAGGGGGTGGACATGGAATACTTGGCAACAGTGGATCAGTGTAAAGTGGAGGTCCTTGATTCTGAGCACCGCCGGGAGGAGATACCCGCCATCGTGGACGAGCTCGTGCTGAGCTGCAGGACCGGGGATTGCTTCGAACACATCAGTCCGGAGCCCATTCCATCAAGGGAGGCCACGATAAGCGTCATCGAAAAGGCAAGACGCATCCTGTACCCGGGGTACTTCATTCGCTCCCGGGTGGACAGCATCAACCTCAGCTACTATTTCGGGCAGGAAGCGACTGCCTTGTTTGAAGCCCTGGCGGAGCAGATCACCCTGTCCATCCGGCACGAGTGCCTCCGCTACAGCCAGCCCTGCACCCATTGCGAACAGAGAGGGCAGGAGGCGGCTATCGCCTTCATGCACCATCTCCCCCGTTTGCGAAGCCTGCTTGCCATGGATGTGCGTGCAGCCTACAAGGGTGATCCTGCGGCCAAAGGCTTTGACGAGATCATCTTCAGCTATCCGGGGCTTTTTGCCATAACCGTGTACCGCATCGCCCATCAGCTCCACGAGCAGGGCATTCCCCTGCTCCCGCGGATCATGACCGAATACGCGCACAGCATGACAGGGATCGACATCCACCCGGGAGCTCACATCGGAGAGAGTTTTTTCATCGATCACGGAACAGGGGTGGTCATCGGCGAGACCTGCGAGATCGGGAAACGGGTGCGAATTTACCAGGGGGTGACTCTCGGCGCCCTGTCCGTGCAGAGAGAAGAGGTGGAAAGCCTCAGGAACAGAAAGCGACACCCCACCATCGAAGACGACGTGATCATTTACTCCGGGGCAACTCTCCTGGGCGGGGACACGGTGATCGGCGCCCGTTCCGTGATCGGGGGCAATGTGTGGCTCACCGAGTCCGTCCCTGCGGACACCCAGGTGTACATGAAAAAACCAGAGCTTGTCTTCAAAGAAAAATTGAGCCCAAAAAAAGCAGAGGGCGTAAGGAGAAAAAGATGAGCAGGATATTCGCTGATGTGACGGCTACTATAGGAGGGACGCCTCTCGTCAGGTTGAACCGTATGGCCGGGGGACTGACGGCCGCGGTGCTGGCGAAACTGGAATTCAGGAATCCTGTGGGAAGCGTCAAGGACCGCATTGGCTTGGCCATGATCGAAGCCGCAGAGAGGCAGAGGCTGATTCAGGGCGACACTCTGATCGTAGAACCCACGAGCGGGAACACGGGCATTGCCCTGGCCTTTGTGTGTGCCGCCAAGAAATACCGCCTCACCCTGACCATGCCGGAAACCATGAGCGTGGAAAGGAGAAAGCTCCTCAAGCACCTCGGCGCAGAACTGGTTCTCACTCCCGGCACTGAAGGAATGAAGGGCGCCATAAAAAGGGCTCAGGAAATCCTTGCGGAAGACCCCAGGGCTTACATGCCCAACCAGTTCGGCAACCCGGCCAATCCGGAGATCCACCGCAAAACAACGGCGGAAGAGATATGGCAGGACACCGCTGGAGAGGCGGACATCCTGGTGGCTGGCGTGGGGACCGGGGGCACCATCACCGGCGTGTCGGAGGTGATCAAGAGCCGCAAGCCCTCTTTCAGAACAGTGGCTGTCGAACCCGCGGCATCGCCTGTCCTTTCAGGAGGCAAACCAGGCCCGCACAAGATCCAGGGGATCGGAGCAGGCTTTGTTCCTGAAGTGCTCAACAGAAGCATCATCGACGAGATCTTCACGGTCACCAACGACGAGGCGTTCGAGACTGCTAGGGACCTGGCCAAGATGGAAGGCATCCTGGCCGGGATCTCCTCGGGCGCAGCGGTTGCAGCGGCGTTGAAAGTTGCCGGCCGGCCCGAAAACAAGGACAAGAAAATCGTGGTCATCCTGGCCAGCACAGGAGAGCGGTATCTGAGCACGGAATTGTTTAAGGAGTAAGTGCCTAAAGCTGAAGAGCGCTGAAAACGGAGTGTTGGAGTAACGGAGTGATGGGGTAACGGTCCAAGGCGCACGGCACAAGGTGCATGGAGCAGAAGGCAAACGGTCAAGTCAGAGGAAAAGCGGAATCTCGATGAATAGTGGTGTTGCCGTGAACCATGCGCCCTGCACCGTGAGCCATTTTTTTCAGTGCTCCAATACTCCAGTACTCCAAGAACGTTATGAAACGCAAACATCTCTTCGAGGTTCTTGGGATTTTGCTCGTTGCCCTGGGGATCGGCGTGGGTTCAGCCGTGTGGGTCATCGAATCCCTTTCCAAGGTTCAAACGATCAAGGATGGAGCTTGGACCTCCCACCCTTTGGTCGGCAGCGTCCAAGCGAACATGTACCTCCGCGCCACCATCGCTCGAATAGCCCTGTTTGCGCTCAGCAGGACCGAGGCGCTCTACTACAACGCCTTCACCGACGAGGAAGGCGAGCCTCTGCGGACGGAGTGCGACTACATCATCGAGGGCGGTGATCTTCCTGCCCGGTGGTGGAGCATTACGGCCTATGACAAGGATCATTTTCTGATCCCCAACGCATTGAGCCGTTATTCCTACAACATGAAGAACCTCCGGCGGGATGAGCAGGGCCGCTACAGAATTTATCTATCCCAGACTCCAAAAGGCCTGAACTGGCTGCCCTCCGCCACGGAAGGGACCATGTCCCTCACCCTCAGGGCTTACAACCCGGCACCGGCGCTGCGCGAGAACATAAGGAATGCGTCATTGCCGAAAATCACGAAGGTGGACTGCAGATGAGGAAATGTTTGTTCAGGATACTGGCGACCCTGGCCCTGGCTGCTGCCTTTCACGTCCTCACGGTTATGGCTTTCCCGAGAGCGATTATGGTCGCCCTTAGCTGGAAGGGCAAAGACCTGGGCCAGAGCTCGAACGTGCTCTACCACCAACCCAGGGTAACGGCTGAATCTAGAGCGGTGGTCAGGCCCAGTCCTGATCTGCTCTACTCGGTGTGCGCCTACGATGTGTCCAAAGGGCCTCTCCGCATCAGCGCTTCAGTGCCGGACACCTACTGGTCCCTGTCCTTTTTCGCGTCGAAGACGGACAACTTCTTTGTCATCAATGACCTTGAGGTCAAAACAAACCCGGTGGACATCCTCCTTGTGGGGCCCGGGGTGTCTTACAAAAACCCCGGAAATGCGAAGGTCGTCACTTCACCAAGCAACAGGGGCGTGGCTCTCATCCGCATTCTCATCACGGATGAAAACAGGATAAAAGAACTCACGAAGATTCAGAGTCAGGCCTCCTGCAGTCCTGTCGACCAGGGACTCTGATCATGAAAGTCGCTCTCACCGGCGTCTCAGGCTACCTGGGGCAACTCATCCTCCCCCTGCTGGACAAGCACGGGGGTGTTGAGTCGATTCTCGGACTGGACATTGCTCCTTGCGCTTTTGATTCCCCGAAATGCAGTTTTCAGCTTGCGGACATGCGAACCGCGGAGTTCAAAACCCTGCTGAAGGGGGTGGACGTTCTCTATCACCTTGCCTTTGTCGTCGAGCCTCCGAAAGGAATGACCATAGAGACCATCGATGAAATCAACATCCAAGGAAGCAAGAACGTGCTCCAGGGGGGCGGTTGCAGCGGGTGTTTCCAAAATCATCGTGGCGAGCTCCATTGCCGCTTACGGGGCTCACCCGGACAACCCCGAGGTCCTGACGGAGGAATCCCCTCTGCGGCCCAACGCGGACTGGTACTACTCGCGAGCCAAGGGAGAAATTGAAACATTTCTGGATGATCTGCAGGGGCAGCACCCGGAGATCAGCATCATCCGATTTCGTCCGTCCGCTTTTCTAGGCCCGAGCATCAGGAACCCTATGGGCAAACAATACCTGTCGCGGTCTCTCATAGGCACGAAAAAAGGCTACAGGATCGATCACTGCTGGGACCAGGACGTGGCTGAGGCATTTGTCCTCGCCCTGTCCTATAATGGATCAGGCACTTTCAACCTGGCCGGAGGAAACCCCATCACCCTGGACGATGCGGCTAGGCTGCTTGGCAAAAAAGTGATCTACCTCAATCACGGTCTGGTCTCATTTGTGGTCAGGATCGCCGCGACTCTTGGACTCGTACCTGCTGAACGGGAGAAAGGTGTTTATCAGCAACGGCTCGGTCGCAAAGTACACCACAGTCATCGCACCTCTTGACAAAACCAGGGCTGTGCAGACCCAGAGCGCTTTTCTGGTTAAGCAGGGCAATGCCGGATTCTCGGTGGGCAAGGTGGAAGACAAGATGGGCATGAAGGCGTGTCCCGCCGCAGAACTCATTTTCGAGGACTGTTTTGTTCCCCGGCGCAACCTGATCGGCAGGGAGGGAGAAGGGGTTCGCTTCACGGAGATCGTGCTCGGAGCCTCACGAGGCCCTGTCGGAGCTATCGCCACAGGAACGGCCCGCGGCGCCTTTGAGAGAGCCGTCGCTTTCGCCAAAGAGAAGAAAAGCGGCGGCAGGCGGCTCATCGAGCACCAGTGGGTTCAGATCAAGCTCGCGGACATGGCGCGAAAGATCCATCTTGCAAGGCAGGCCTACCTGGACAGCTGCATGACCTTCGACTTCCTGGGCGTTCCGAAGCTGATGAAACTCCCCTCCTCCAAGCTCCTGCTCGACATGATCCCCCAATCCTTGCGCCTCACCTCCTTGTTCGAAAAAGCGATCCGCTCGGAACGCGCATCCCAAGCCGTGATGGAGAAACTGGAAAAGTATGTGGACCCTGAAGACCTGCGCCACATTCAACAGTACTCCTCCATCGCCAAGGTCTCAGGCAGCGACATTGCCGTGGAGATTGCCTACGAGGCGCTCCAGATCGCAGGGCTCGAATCGTCCCTGCACCGGAACGAACTGGAGAAAATTTACCGCGATGCCAAGCTGACCCAGATCTATGAAGGAACAAACCAGCTCAACCGGCACAGCATTTTCGTCAACACCCTCGCTCGGGGTAGGACCCTTGATTACTGACCATTCCTCTTGCATCGGCGCACACAATCCCCCTCTAACTCCCTTTTCAAAAGGGGGAGAGGACGGGGTCCGACAGCACAGGAATCCCCTCCCCCTTGACGGGGGAGGGCGAGGGTGGGGGTGAAAACTATGGTAATGAACGAAGTGATTCAGACGGCAGTCAAGTTTGCCTCCCGGCACATTGCCCCTGCCGCGATGGAGACGGACCACTCTGACCCACGCTTTCCTGAAGAGGTTTTTGTCCACGGGATTGAAGCGGGCTTTGACCGGTTCATCCTGCCGGAGGCTAGCGGATGGCACGGATTCCGGCCGGCGGACCTCTGCGCGTTGGTCAAGACCCTGGCAGAGTCCTGCGCGGGCCACGCCATGGTGTTCGGCGTTCACGCAGCCGCACTCAAGGCGCTTTCCGAAGCGGCTACGCCAACCCCCGGGCCGCTCGTGGAAGAGGTCCTTGCCAGCGCACAGCCGCTTGCTGCCGCAATCCCTGAACCAACTTCCACGAACGATTTTGAAGCAACCCTCACAGCGACCCATGGAGAAGTGTTTCAGCTCTCAGGGCAAGGAGGTTTAGCGGTCAACGGAGCGACCTCCGGCTGGTTCATTCTCTTTGCGAAGACCGCCGACGGCACGCCGCTGGCATCCCTCTCCAGGGCGAACCCTAGAACCCTTGTTCCCGGAGCGCCTGAGCCTACTCTTGGTCTGAGGGCCATGCCCGTTTGCGAGTTGAACGTTGAAAATCACGAGGTGCCGGAGGCGAAGGTCATCGCACAGGGGAATGGCGCTCTGTCGTTTTACCGGGCGCTTCTTTCCAACCTTTCCCTTGTCACCGCCTCAGCCTCATGCGGGCTCATGACCAGCGTTTTGAAAAAAGCATTGAAGTACGCAGGCGAACGGTACCAGGGCGGCAAGGTGATCATTGACCACTCCCACATCCGTAACAGCTTGGGCAGGATGAGGGCGGACGCCGTAACGTGCTGGGGAGCTGTCTCCCACCTCGCCGGACAGGAGACGGACCTCGTTGCCGCGTTAGGGACCAAGGTATCGGTAACTGAATCGGCAGTCAAATTTTGCACCGACGCCGTCCAGATTCTCGGCGGCTACGGATACATGAGGGACTATGGTCTGGAAAAGGCCATGAGGGATGCAGCTGTGCTGTCCCTGCTTCCCTTGTCCAACACCAGGGCGGAATTGCTGATCACCGCCATAGAGAAGGAACGTCTTTGATCCGGGAACACTTAAATCTGCCCTCGCCCCTCTTTACAAAAGAGGGGGAAGAAAGAAAGCATCCCCCTTTATAAAGGGGGACGAGAGGGGGATTTTGGAATCCGGCAAAGGAAGAATGCGTCTTCTGCGCAGACTCCTGGAAATCAAAGAGAGGGGTCTCTGTGACCTCGAAGGAGGCGGCCAATGAGAGGAGAGCTATTCAAGGGCATCAAACAGTGGGAATTCGAGCAGGCGGGCAGGATGTTCAAGTTGCCTGTCTTTTACTCCGACAACACTTCCATCACAGCGATCTACAAGGCTTCAACCGACAAAGTGAAGAAACTCCTTCCCCACCCTGCCATGAATCCCATAGAAATGTTACCGGGAAAAAGCATGGTCGCGTTCACGGCCTTTGAGTACCGCAAGACAGACATAGACCCTTACAACGAGTTCAGCATCGCCTTCCTGATCACCTTTGACAAACCCCAGATGCCAGGCCTCACGGCTCTTTGGCAGCTGGCACGGCGCTGTTTCACCGCCTATGTCTGGAAATTGCCGGTCACCACGGAAATTGCGAGATTCGGCGGAGTCGAACTCTACGGCTATCCGAAATTCCTGGCAGACATCACTTTTGAAAGAGGCAGGGAATGGATCGAGTGCCGGCTCTCTAAAAAGGGAGAAAAGATTCTTACCCTCAAGGGGAAGATTCTCCCCACCACGAGAGGGAAAATCACAAGGTTCGTCACCACATCGATTGTCGACGAAATCCCTGTCAAAGCCAACGTGGTCGTGGACCCGCTAGAATTTGCCCAAAGCAGGGACCCTCAATCCGCAATGCTGGAACTCGGAGAGAATCACCCGATTGCTCAAGCCTTGCGGGAGATCGGGTTGAGTTCAAATCCAATCGTGTATCAGTTCAGCCCTGTCACCGAGGCGGTCCTCTTTGCCGGAAGGAACCTGATGGACCAGTAAGAGGACGGGGCGCGGTACACGGTTCAAGGTACACGGAAGGCAACAAAAGGCGCAGTGGCGACACAGGAAGAAGTGCCTAAAGTCGAAAAGAAGACAGAATACAGAAGACAGGAGACAGAAGTGGAAAGCGGGAATACTGGAATGATCGAAAGGTGGAATCGTTGACACCGTTCAAATCGTTCAAAGCGAACAAGCATGCGGAAGAAGGATGCTGGATGCTCGATGGCTTGACTTCTGCCGAGCGGGCTCCTAGACTTTACACCAAAGCGCCCACATCGGGCTAAACACAAAGGCAGGCTGAATTCAACCGCCAGGAGGTGACCCCTATGCGTTGGACGAGCGGCCGAAGAAGCGAGAACGTCGAAGATCTCCGCGGATTTCACGTGTCGCGTCGGGCTGCGGGCGGAGGCATCGGGAGCATGGGTCAGTGCAACACCTTCCAGACAGCGGACCGCGGCAAGTAGATCCTTACCAATTCGACTTCCCCGCCTGCCCCAATGCCGGGGCAGACCTCTCCCTTGGTGGAGAGTGGAGAAAAAAGGAACGGCTGCTGCCGAGATGTAGGGCCTGGATCAGACCGCCTCGAGCACTTTGGCAGCCTTAACCACGCTCTGCGGCTTAACCCAGAGAATGGCGCCCCAGCGCCCTCCGCCGGCGCTTACCCCGTCCACGGCGGTGACGTTGATCGCTGCGTCCCCCAGCTTCTGGAGCACCTCGGCCACCGCACCCGGCCGGTCATCCCCTTGAACCAGGAACCCTGTTTTCTTTGATTGCACCTTCAGCTTCGCCGTGCTCAGCGCTTTACGGAAAAGCTCCGCATCCTCAGGGATGAAGTCGAGCTGCGCACGTCTGCCGCGGGGGAACCCGCTGAAGGCCAGAAGATTTACGCCGGCCCGGCTGAGCGCCGTGAGAACCCTTGCGGCCTCTCCCGGCTTGTCCGCCACGTCCATCGCAAAGTACGAAACCTTCCTGATCACATCTGCCATGGTGTCTCTCCTTTTGTCTTGGGGTTACATGACACAGGGGTCAAGCACAAGCATCCCCACCTCACGCCAAGTAGGGATAGAACACATCATAGATCAGCAGATCCTCTTCGACGTCACCTTCACGTCCTTGAGCTGCGGATGAGGCTCCCAGCGGGCTTGGTCCGGTTGAACCGCTTTCCCTTTCTCCATAACTCTCCCTCCTTGTTTGAGATCAAGCTTCCATCCGAAAACGTTTCCTTTGCCTCAACACTCTACGATTCGGACATCGATGACAGGGCAGCCGCTTTCCACAGACTCATTGCCGCCGCATCCACCAGCGAGTGCGGTATGGTGATGGCCTGGTCGGTCTCCTCCATCCCGCACTGGTCCACATAGATCCTGTCTTTCTTCGCCTCATACCCATAGGTGCCGATCACCACGGTGGCCAGCGCTCCTTGCTCGATCAGGCGCCGGGCGCCGGGAAGAACGACAATCGCGGGATGGGGATCGAAGAATCGGTCGAAGAAACCGTTTATGCGTGTGACGATCTGCTGACCCTCGGCTCCTTCGAGGCACTCGGAGAGCTCGGCTTCGAGCATCTTGTCGGCCATGGTGTGGGCCACGGCAAGGTTCATTTGAAGCTCGCGGGCCCTGAACTCCAGAAGCCAGTTCTGTGCCTCTGATCGGATGTCGTCCTCCCTTTCCTCGGGGTTGATCTCGCTGAGCCTGAGCGCAAAGTCGCTCACCGGGTGGTGCACAACATAGAGCGCGTTCCGGTCTGTCATGACATGGTAAAGCATGTACCAGTCTATTTCGCAGACGACGCTCTTGATGTCCTCCCCGTTGCTGCAGACCACACCGCAGTCGTGGTACTTGCCGAAACGCCCTTCCATTTTCGAAAAGAGTTCCTTCGCCGTCATTGAGCTCCCCATGGTGCTGATGTTCGAATTCCTTGGTATCGTTCAAAAGTGTTTGCATAGGCATACAAAGCTATCCCCGACAGCGTGCCGCAAGTCGGACAGGGCCGGGGGCCTTTCCCGGAGTGACTGGCGGGAGGGCGCCGTCTTTTCACGGTTTATCAATGGGGGAAGCCCCTGGCCCCGAGCGCATGCGAGGGGAACAGCGGGAGGGGGCAGAACTCCCCCGTAGATAAGCCGTAGAAAAGACCAGCCCGGGAGACTTGGCCGCCCCTGGCGGCCTTGGAACGCAGGAAAAGGGTCCCGGCCCTGTCCAGAGTAGTCGGTCCCATGTAAACACTTTTGAATGTTACTAATTCCTTAGAATGGCTCGGCCGCTCATCAGAGCCTGGTTTTCACCTTCCTTGTCCTCGATTTCTTTTTCTTTCCCGGTAACATGGCAAGGGCGAACGCATACTCCCTGGAGAAGTCGATACCGGGATCCGTCCGTGGGGCCGTTTTCTTCACGCCCACATACATGGTCACGACAAGCTGAAGGGCGGAGAATTTCCCCGGCAGGCTCACGAGACGGAAGCGCGAGGTGCGATCATTGATGTCGAGACCGCCGCCAGCGAGGGATGCGAGCTCAAAGACAACGGCCTTGGTACCTTCACGTCCCACCTCTTTGAACATTTCGAGCGCCGCCAGGCAAAACACGACTGCATCCGTCCTTAGCCCACGGGGAACAGGTGCCTTCAGTTTGCTACGGGCTATGGTGAGACTGGCTTCCCGGCAGAGATCGGCAATCTCGGAGCGCTCGTTCAGAGCAATGGCCTTTTTCAGCACCGGGTCGGCATCCGTCGGCCTCCCTGTGTCCATAAGGATCTTGGCGTACGTGTACTGAGCGGCCTGGTCAGAGGGCAAGAGCTTTGCAGCCCGCTTGAGAAAGGATAGGGCCTCTTGCGGATCCTTCCTGGCCATCAGAGTGCCAAGATTTCTCAGGGTGTAGCCGTTGTTAGGAGCCAGACTCAATCTCTTCCGGAACGCACTTGAGGCCTCTTTCCGCTTCCCCTCCCTGGAAAGCGCGACTCCCAGCGCATTCCATCCATCAGCAAAATCAGGCGCTGTGCGGGTGAGCCCTCTCAGCACCGCCCGCGCCTCCTGGAGCCTCCCCTGCTCACACAGCAGGATCCCCAGGTTGAAAAGGAGCCGGCGATCATCCGGATTTCTGGAGAGGAGGGTTTTCAATATCGTCTCAGCAGTGCCAAAGGCCTTTTGCCGGATCAGGCCGACCCCCACTTCTATCAAGGAATCCAGGTCCCGGGAGGTCTTGCAAGCCACGCGACCGAGATACGATCCTCATGATGAGTGATGCGCCGTTCTCCCGGCAGCCGATCGAACACCTCCCGCACATACCTCTCGAGGGTAGACCTCAGCATCACCTCGTTGCCCTTCAAAAACTCTGCGTCCACCGGCAAAAGGCTCAGGTCGAATTCGTCCAGCTTAAAATCAAAAGACAATGGATCCACGCTCGTTCACCTCGCCACCCACCATCCATACATGAGAAGGGCCAACCGGCCATGTCCGGTGGTACGGACAAAATTTTCATCCGGTGTAGCCCCCCGCCCGTTCACCCTCATAAAATCTATTGGGAATTTACAATACAATGGCCACCACAGTCGAGGTATTTTCCCGAATTCTCCGGCGCGGACCCTAGCCCCTTCGGAAAATTTGCTTGTCGACCCCTGAGAGTTTATACTGGGTTAATTGTGGAGGAGGGTTTCCATGAAAAGAGTATTGTCAGGCTGCCTCCTGTTTTTGTTCTTCTTTCATCCCGGCTTTGCTTCGGCTGACACCCGAACTGTTGAAATTCCGCTGACTCTCGAATTCCCTCTGGTTCGATCCATGGTGATAGACAAAATCTACACCTCGCCCGGAGACAGGCTGCTTTTGGAAGACCCGGACTGGTGCGCCACGATTGAACTCTGGGATCCCCAAGTGTTCCCGGTTCAAACCTCCCTGGGCATAAGAAGCAAGATCAGATTCCAGAGCGGTTTTCGGATTGGATCGACCTGCTTTAACATCGTGAACTGGACCGGCGAAATAGAAATCATCCAGAGCCTCCGGCTGGATAAAGGAGACTGGCAGATCAAGTTCAAAACAGAAGACTCTTTCATTTACGATCAGAAACATAAGCGACCTTTCCTGGCCGGGATTTTCTGGGATTATGCGAAAGGGTATCTCCACAGCACCATGGACCAGATGAGAATCGACCTGTCATCGCCGGTAAAAGAACTGAAAGAACTCCTGCCTCTCTTTTTTGCAGAAACGCAAATGCCGAAAGTGCAGTCCTGGCTGAACACCCTCCGACCGGGCGAGGTCTTGATACAATCGGATGCGGTGAGATCGCGGCTGATGATGGAGGTCGACGTCTCTCCTGCGGTTGAAAAAGTCCCGGAGATCACCCCCTCCGATATTGAGGCCATGAGCAGGAACTGGGAAGCCTGGGACGCATTTTTTGTTCGTGAAATCGAAACTCTCATCGGCCGGACTCTGGAGCAAGGGGAGAGGCGTGAAATCCTCGACACCCTGCTCAGCATGCGCTACAGCTTCACCCAGGCCCTCTCCGGAAACACGCTGACGCAGGGTTTGATCAACACGCAGTTCACGAACTCCTGGGATCGCATTTCGAAGATTCTGCGAAAATACCTGCTTCAAGAATCCTCCGGTTCGCTCTTGAGGCACCTTGCGTTTTTCACTGCTGCCGATGCCCTGGCGATTGTCGAAAAGCTTGGACCTGCCGTAGGCATAGAGATGACCCCGCAGGGTCTTCGCAGGCTCGCCTCTCTTCTGGGTGAAGAAGGCAAGGATGCGGGCCTGGTCTACAGTTACGAACTGGATCCGCGATTGCGGGAGCTGCTCGGTCTCGGCCCGCCGTTGCCCGAGAGCGGTCCGAGCTTCGATGTTGAGGAATTTGAATCCCCGGTGGAATCAGAGGAGATGCCTCCTAAGGAGTCTCTCTGGCACGGCTCTTTCCTGCGACTCGCTTCTGCCGGCGACAGAGCCCCCGGGATTCCGGCCGAACTCCGGGAATGGATTCCACCTCAAAGCCAGGGAGGTTTGCCTCAGTATCTGGACAAGGTCCACCAGGTCCTGCAAAAGGCAACTGAAGAAACGCTTTCAAAGAACCAGCAGCCCTCCAAGGTTCAGCCCCTGTACCGTCTCCTCGTCCTTGCCACAGCATGGCAGGAAAGCTGCTGGCGGCAACTCGAAAAAAAGCGCGATAAGGTGACCTACCTCCTTTCATACAATCGAACCTCCGTCGGCCTGATGCAAATCAACGAAAGGGTCTGGCGAGGATTGTACCAACGGGACAGCCTCCGATGGGATATCCGGTACAATGCCCGGGCCGGAGCCGAAATTCTCGATCTCTACATGCAGGATTACGCTCTCACCCGGATGGAGGCTCAAAGCCTGAGCGATGAAACGGTTCTGGCGCGAGCGGTCTATGCCATGTACAATGCCGGCCCGGACGAACTGCAGAGATTTCTGAAGAGATACCGGAGCAATTCTCCCCACGACATCGATCGTCTCTTCATGGAGAAATTCGAGATGACGCAAAAGGGCGAATTTGAAAAAATTGCTATTTGCCTCATCGGCACCGCCCTGTGACGAATTCAGCACAAGAGGAGGCAAGGCAGCACGCGTCCAGATGTGAGCTGAGAGGATTTCGAAAAGACGCCTTGAGCAGGAAGCGTTCGACGTGCATGCTTTTCCTTACACCCCGACAAATGCCGAAAACTTGAGCGAACGCCGGGTATTATCAAATCTTTAACATGACACAGGGTCAACTCACCCTTTTTCTTCTGTAGGGAAATCCATCCACTTATTGACTGCAACACACGCCAGCAGGTTTGCAAACTCCAACGATACCGGCAGGTTTTCTCCTTTCGAGTCCTTTGGCATTACCCTTGCTCCTTAAAGTCGGACCACCCTTCTGCTCACCCTATTCGGCAGCGGGGCTTTGCACTGCCAAACCTCGTGAGCCGAATTTTGCATTGGGCAGGCTGCTCGGGACTTCTGGGAACGACATGGGCTTCAACAAGTTGAAGACATAGACCATTCTTCTCTCATACGATTGTTGCTATGTGGGTACCGGTACTCTTGGAGGAAATCAGGAACCATGGTTCTGCGTGCGTTATCCGGCCTGTTCTCTCATGATTTAGCGATTGACCTCGGCACCGCCAACACCCTTGTTTATGTGAAAGGGAAAGGCATTGTCCTTATGAGCCCTCCGTCGTCGCAATGAAGAAAGACGATCGAGGAACCAGGAAAGTCTTGGCCGTAGGCAAAGAAGCCAAATCCATGCTGGGAAGAACCCCCGGGAACATCGTCGCGATCCGCCCCATGAAGGATGGGGTGATTGCCGATTTTGACATTGCCGAGGCCATGCTCAGGTATTTCATTAGAACGGTTCATGCGGGGCGCAGACTTGTGAGACCCCGCATCATCATCGGAGTCCCGAGCGGCATTACCGAGGTGGAGAAGAAAGCGGTGAAGGAGTCGGCGGAGTCTGCCGGTGCCAGAGAGGTTTTTTTCATCGAGGAGCCCATGGCTGCTGCCATCGGCGCCGGACTCCCTGTCACGGAACCCAGAGGGAGCATGATCGTGGATATCGGCGGGGGCACGACAGAGGTTGCGGTGATCTCGCTTGGCGGGATTGTCTTCAGCATTTCGGTCAGAGTGGCCGGGGACAAGATGGACGAGGCCATCGTCGAATACATCAAGAAGAAATATCGTCTCCTCATCGGGAGCAGTTCGGCCGAGATCATCAAGATGACCATCGGCAGTGCATTTCCCGGGAACACCCTGGAGAGCCTTGAGGTCAAGGGGAGAGACCTGACCACGGGAACACCGAAGGTGTTGAGCATAGACTCTGATGAAGTGAGGGAGGCGATTTCCGAGCAGCTCAACGCCATTGTGGGGGCCGTGCGCACTGCGCTGGAGCAGATGCCCCCGGAGCTGGCTGCAGACCTTTTGGACTGCGGGGTCATGCTGGCAGGAGGCGGAGCGCTGCTGAAGAACCTCGGCTTGATGCTCAGGGCTGAGACAAAGCTCCCCACCAAGATCTCCGCTGACCCGCTCTCGGCAGTGGCTCTGGGCGCGGGCGAAGCTCTGAGCAATCTGGCGATCTTGAAAAACCTGGGGAAATAGCTCACTCCTTTATCATCCACCGGATCAAGCTTTCGAAAAAGGCTGCATACCAGTTTCCCACTTCCCTCAGGTTCGCACCGTCCGACCGGACCGAGATTCGTGTATCTCCCCAGTCAACCAACCCGCCCGCCCAATGGGGCGCAACATCACTGGCAAAGGCGCACACGCGGCCTGATCCATGATTGCCGACGACCAGGAGAGGGTCGCTGTCGGGGGATGGGCTGAAGACCAGTTTGTCCTCTTTGCGCGACACCCCGATGGGACGGACGGTCAAAACCGTCTCAGCACCGGGCTTGGCTTGAAAGCGATTGAAACCGCCGACGCTCGGCGAGAATCCGTGGAACGGCAAACCATCCACGATCGCATGATCCATCTTTTTTTCAATGACACAGGGCTGCCAGCTGTTCACACGATCGTCCTGTTCCTGCATAATGACCGGCAGCACTTCTCTCAGAACCGTGTCGGTGTATTCCCGGTTCGCTCCTGCAAAGGACGCCCACCCCCCGATCATCAAGAGGCCCACGCCCTGGTGAACCTTTTCCGCCAGCTTCGCCAACTGACCGGGAGTGAAGTTGATCGCAGGATAGTCACTCAGGACAATGGCCCGATAGGCACGAAAGAGAAATTCATCGTTGAATCTCTCATGGGAGGCAAGATAATCAAAGGGGATGGAGAAGTGGGCCATCACTCCTGCGAGGTAGGATCCGGCTTCCCGCAGCGCCGTGTCGCCACAATACAGGATCATGTTATCCTTCGGCATGGTGTCAGATCTCTTCCTGTGTCATCAGCTCGCATGAAATTGCGAATTCTTCCGGCGGTGGCTCAAACTCTTGGCTCCGGCCTGATCTCCTTCGCTGAGCTGTTGTGTGATTCCTCTCCCAATCGTCATATCAAGAACGCCCCAACCTCTGATCCCGCTGCTGATGGTTCTCCATTTGCTGGAGTGTCGCCTCACATAGGCGATATGGCGCTGCACCTTTCTCGTCCAGAGAGAATCACCCCCTGGTGATGGTTTCAAATCCTTCACCATAAGCTACCCTGCGTCACCGGCTCAGGACGGCCTTTGCCTGTATTTCACCAACATCCTTCCGTCCCCTGCCGGCCTCTTCTTTCAGTCTCTTTCTCTGTTCAAATGGGCGAGGTAGGGAACAACCGCCTCGTTCTTGCCGGCGGAAGTTCCGTCATAGGTGATGGATACAACGGGGACACCCGTTCTCTTCTCTATCTGTTTCGCCATTCCCTCGGTGACCAGCGAAGGGCAGCAGAAGGCAGGGCTCGTCTGAACAAACAGGGACACATCCGGGTAGTGCCTCTTGATGTAGAATATCTTGAGAAGGTTGTCCATGGACTCCCCGGTGTGCTCGATTCTCACGTTGTATTCGGAGAGAATGTTTTCAGGGCTTTCTTCGTATCCGCGTGCGGGGTTTTCCAAAATCCTGTTGAAGTATTTGTGGTATGTTTTCTCCATCCTGGTGACGGTGGACATCAATGCCTTCGATGAGAGGATGTCCAGGTAATGACCCTCCACAAACCACTTTCTGAGGTAGGCCCCGGCGATCATCTGCACATACGAACTGTAGGGGGTCACGATCACTTCCCCATTGTGCCTTTCAATGAGGCGCACGAGGTCCTGGTTCATCCGGTCGTTGTCCCGCACGTACAGATCGCCGAAGATCGCCACCTTCGGCTTCCGTTCACGGAATATTTCGATGGCCTCGAAACGGGAGATCACCTCGGCGAGCGCTTCCTCTTTTCGTCTCTTTCCGCTGAAGGCCTCCACCAGGATGTCCACGCTCTCTTTGAGCACTCCGTCCGTCGCTCCCTTTGTCTTTTCATAGGGCCTCAGCCTGCATCCGATCTTCCTGAGATAGCCCCCGAACATATAGGCGAAATAGGTGTTTATGGGCAGTTTCAGGGAAATGTCCATGAACGACATGGTCCCCACGTACACCCCGGCTTTCTCCATCCCCCCTCCGTAGGAATGAAGGAGTCTCTTCAGGTGATGGGGAAACAGCCCGATGTTGCACGCGATCTGTGAGGAGATCGTCCAGAGCATCGTCTTTGCAGGATCCAGATCATGGCTCTTCACGTAGTCGACGAATTCCTGGGCCATGATGTTCAGGGGGATGCACTGCCCCGTGTTGCGGCGCAGGCTTTTCTGGATACTTGTTTCGGTCCCCTCCATCAACCTTGCATCGATCCCCTCCCGCCTGAGGTTTGCAACCATGAGCTTCAGGGTGATGTCGTCCCAGTTTGGAATCAAAAGCGTCCGGTCAAGGAGTTTCCTTTCCTTCACCGGGAAGAGCGACGGCGTGTAAACGCCGACCTTCCTGCCGGTTCCGGACGAGTGGTGATTTTCGAAAGCTCGAATGGCTGCTTCAATCCTCGTCTCGTAACCCACACTGGATTCGTGTTCGTCCAGTTGCAGGATGAGGTACGGCTTTTCATGGGACTCCATGATTTTCTTGAAATAGTCCGTGGCAAAGGAATCCGGTGAGCACCTGAAGGAGGTGACCAGCACCGGGTAAGCTCCTTCGGACCGGGCCACCACCTGGGCCGCCTTCAGGATTTCCGAGGCGTAGCGCCAGTGGATCTCGTCCAGGAGCTGCCGGACCGGGTCCACTTCTTCACTCGCAGAGGACAGCATGTCCTGAAAGAAAACCCGGATACCGAGGGAAGCAAAAATCTCGGGAATTCCCTTGTTCATGAACCTGGAGAGGATCGTGTAGGGTCTTCCCAGCAAGACCACGACCAGGTCCTTTCGGTCTCGCGATTCCCTTTCGTATACCTTTTTCCATTTCACCAGGCAGGACTCTGCGTGTTTGCAGGCTGTATCATAGGCCCTCGACACCTCCAGGAAACCGATGCGGGACCCTGTGATGGATTTCAGCATGGAGTGGAGTTCGATTTTCGTCCGGAACGAACCGTGAAGGGAATGCACCAGGGGGGTGAGAAGCCTTTTCTCCGCCTTTCCGTCGCCGGATGCCCACAGGAGGGAAGGCGAAAACTGCGTGTAGTAGCAATACTGCCGCCGAACCCCTTTCTCTGCAGCCTTCTTCTCCAGATAAAAAGGAAGAAAAACATAGTCCGACCTCTCCATGAGATAGTGGACATGACCGTGAAGCGCCGCCATGGGTGCGCAGAATTCAGCGCCCTCGCTGTGTTTGCCTTCCTTGAGGGCTTCGCTGCAGCCTTCACTCGTCACGGTCCTGATGGAGAGAAGATCGAAAAATTTCTTCCACAAGGGGAGGTCTTCATGGAGATGGAGGGCCGCGGGCAGACCCACGGTGATTCCCCCGGAGTGTTCCCGCGCCGGTTCGGCGGAGAAGATCTTCTTCCTCTCCTTGAGCAGGTCAAAGCCGGAGAGGTTCCTGTTCACGTATTGCTTCGTGTCATAATCCCTGCCGCACAGGAACCCGTGGGCGACCTTCTCCCCTCCCACATCGGCAACCGAGATCTTGCAGTGATTCGTGCAGAGGTCGCAGGTTTCGCTCGACACCTGGATCGTCTCCCTGTGAATGGCCGTGCCCCGGAACCCGGTCGCCCTGATCCCCTGATCCGACAGCGCAAGGGCCGCCCCCAGAGCCCCTGTCAGATGGCAGTACCTGGAGACATGGATAGGCTTCCGGAGCCTTTGTTCGAAGGCGGCCACCAGGGCCCGGTTCTTTGCCGTCGCGCCCTGGAAGAAGACGGTGTCCCCGATGGCGGCTTCAACGGCCACCTTGGTGAGGTAGTTTTCCCTCACCGCATGGAGAACCGAGGCAAGCACCTCCTCCACGGCATATCCCTCGGACAGGTAATGGTTCATGTCCCTTTCCATGAACACCGTGCAACGATCGCTCACAATGGGGGACCTGCGCCCCTCTGTTCTCGAGGAGTACTCCGCCAGCGGGCATCCCAGTTTCCGAGCCTGCTCCTCGATAAAACTTCCCGTTCCCGCGGCGCAGACGTTGTTCATGATCGAAAAGGTGACCCTCCCCTTCTTCAGGGTGGTGAATTTCGAATCCTGTCCGCCGATCTCGATGATGGTGTCCACATCCGGGTCGATCTCGCAGGCGGCCCGGGCGTGGGCCGTGATCTCGTCAAGGATGATGTCCGCCCCCATGATCTTCCCTGCGAATTTCCTTCCCGAACCGGTCGTTCCTGCACCCAGGACCCGGAGGCCGATCTTCTTCTTTTCCCCCATGTCGTCTATGGACGAAAACAGCCTCTGCACCGCGGCGACCGGTCTCCCGGCAGTGGCGGTGTAGAAGCCGGCCAGGACCCTGCCGCCCGGTTCCAGGAGAAGGGCTTTGGTGCTTGTGGAGCCGATGTCGACACCCAGATACGCTTCATACTCCAATCCCGGTTCCAGGACTTCATAGATATCGACCTCCACGGGGTGCGGAAAAGGGACAGAGGTGAGGGTATATTCGTAGGTTTCAACGCCGCCGAACTCCGGATAGACGGAAAGGGTCAATTCGAGAGGTTCGTGGAAATATTTCTTCCGGGCGGTCTCCGGCAACAGCAGGTCATCCGCCGTCCCTATGGGTGTGACATCCGCTTCATGCCGCTCCCCGGCCAGCAGAAAGGCCGCGCCCACGGCTCCGTACATGCCCGTCTCGTCTACAACGACATCCTTCCCGGTGATCGATTCGATGTGGCGGACCACGGCCCTGTTCCTGGAAACCCCACCCGTGAAGAGGATCGGGGCACGGGCCTCCCGGTCCATGGAAAGCGTGTCGACGATGTTCCGCGCAAGCCCATGGCACAACCCGTCACAGACCTGTTCCAGGCTGTAGCCTTCCTGCTGGGCGTGAACCAGATCCGTTTTCGCGAACACGGCGCACCTGGAGGCCATTTTCGGCACGGTCCCCTTGTTGCTGGAAGCCTGCCTGCTCAGCGCCTCCGCACTCTCCAGGTTCAGTCTTCTCGCCTGCTGATCGAGGAAGCTGCCCGTGCCTGCAGCACAGGAGGTGTTGGTTCTGAAGCTTCGGTACTTGCCGTTCCCGTCAAAACCGATCAGGCCGAAGGCCTCACCCCCTACAACCAGGATGGAGCCTATTTCCGGATGAAAATGACGGGCAGCCTCCATAATGGCTACCCGATTGTCATATTGCCGGTTTGTTTTGAGAATGGAAGGGGTCGAAGAGGTGGCCGCTACCCAGCGGATTTCCCTCAGGTCAAAACCCTTCAGCGCGTCCCTGAGGGTTCCCTTCACGTCACCGTGATGGAATCGATAGGCTGTCTTGAGGATCTCCCTTTTCAGGTTGATCTCGGCGACCGATAAGGAGACGGACCCGACATCTATCCCGAGAATAAGGGAATGATCGTCCTCCCTAGTCTGAGTCGTGGTCGAAGACATATCCCACCGATCGGAGGCTTTTGAAATAGACAGGGTTTTTGGGGTCGGCTTCAAAATACTTCCGAAACCGGACAATGAAATTGTCCACGGTTCGGGTCGTAGTGCCCCTGGAATAGCCCCAGCCGATTTCGAGGAGCTTGTCTCTTGAAAGGGGCTTCCCCCGGTTCGCGACAAACAGCTTCAGGAGCTTGGCCTCCTGCTCGGTCAGGGCGATCCGGCCTGAAGGGCCCTCCGCGTTCAGGGTCTCGAAATCGATCGTGTTGCCTCCGAACCGGTAGATGCGGGGGATCGACGAGGGGCCTCCTGTGTCCGAGTCGGCCGATTCGCGGGACCAGGACACCCGGGTCAGGAGTCGCTTCACCCGGAGCAGGAACTCGTCCAGATTGAAAGGCTTGGCAAGGTAGTCGTCAACGCCGTAGGAAAACCCTTTTACCCTGTGCTCGGAATCCGCTTTGGCAGACAGAATCAGAATCGGAAGGCGCTCGTCTTCCAGCCGGATGGATCGAAGCACCGACAGCCCGTCGATCTGCGGGAGCATGATGTCCAGCACGATCAGGTCAGGACGCCACTCCTTCCACTGCTGAAGGGCGGAGCTCCCGTCTGCGGCGATCCGCACCTCATACCCCTCGAGGGTCAGGTTCAGTTTCAAACCCTCGGCCAGGTGCGACTCGTCTTCAACGACCAGAATGCGTTCCTGCTTGGAATCAGCCATGGCCCCCCTCCTTCCCGGTCATGGGAAACTTGAAAGGCAACATCAGCGAGAAGACAGATCCCTTCTCGCCTTCCTTTGATTCGACCATCACTCTCCCCTCGTGAAAGCGGGCGACGCTCTCAACCAGATGCAGGCCGAGCCCCGTCCCTTTGGCCGACATATCCTCAGCGCGGCCGATCTGGTAAAATTTCCTGAAGATCTTCTTTGCCTCCGACCTCGGGATCCCGATGCCGTTGTCCTCGAAGCGAATGTGCAACCCTCTGGCCTTGGGTTCGAAGCGGACGTCCAGCCGGGGGACCTCAGCCTCATTGTACTTGATCGCATTGGTGAACAGGTTCATCAGCAGCATCTCGAAGAGGACGAGATTGATCGGGTAGGGAAAGGAACGGCCGGAAGGGTTGTGAATCGTCACCTCGCAGCGGCCGAAAAGAAAACGGTTCTTTTCATAAAAACTGTCGACGACCTCGACGAGATCCTCCGCAACAAACCGGTCTTCATAAACCCCGCTCTCGATCTTGGCAAGGCTGAGGATGCGGTTGATGCTGTCGGACAGCCGGTCCGCGTCCTGGACCATGTACCCGATGTATTTCAGCTGGTCCTCCCGGGAAAGCTCGTGCTTGCGGAACGTCTGCAGATACAGCTTCATGGAGGTGACCGGGGTCTTCAATTCGTGGGTGAAATTGCTGATGAAGTTGCGCTGGAGTCGGTAGAGCTGAATGGTCTTCTGATGGTAGACAAAGATGGTGAAGATGCCCATCAGAATGATCCCCACAAGAGCGGAAAGCACCAGGATCACCACCCAGGTCTGGGGCGCCAGAATCTGATCGCGATCCAGGCTGGCCCTCTCTATGACACTCTTCAACCCCGTGCTGACCTCCAGGTACCAGTAGATATACAGGAAAAGGGACAGGCCCACCGCCACAATGGAAGCAACGAAAATAAGGATGGGGTGAAGAAACCACTTGGCTTGACTCATCTCCGAAAGCCTCGGCAAAGCCCTGTACGGTTGTTGTTGATGTCGGGGGGACAGATGCAAACCGTTCTTCCATTCAGGATTCTATTCCCATGAAGGTGTGAATTCAACCGTTAAAGGGCCGCGGCCGCAACCAAAGTGACGAGTGCCAAGACGAGATACGAGTGGAAGTCTTTACTCGTATCTCGTAAGCGAAGCGTCTCGTCACTTGTCACTGAACTTCTCCGCAAATTGCAGATAAGCCTATAGCTATGACTCAGAGCTCAGACTGTTGCGACCACCCGTATGCGGCTTTGGATGCAACCTTCGCCCCTTCCGGGGACCTTGCCGGTTTGAGTCCTTTCACGGACTCCCTGTTCACCGGACGATAGGATGTCTTGGGCATCCTTGCATCTCCAACGAGGCGGCATCGAAAGTACTCCTTGATGCTGTAGCAGACGACAAGCAAGGACAAGGCCAGGCCGAGGGCCTTTGTCCTGCCCAGTTCTGACCGAAAGGATTTCTTGATTTCCCTTAAAAGTATTTCACTCTGCCGGTTTTGAACAAAAATCGTCGAAGCCGTCAGAAAATACCGCATGATTTGGAGTCTCTTTTTAAAACCCTCTGCGCGCTGGCGGACAGCCCTGTCAGGGTGGTTCCTGCAATACGCATACCCTTCCAACGTGGTTCTCATGCCCCGCAACATGGATGCGCCGTTCCTGCTGTAGTCAATCTCAAAGGCAAGGCGCAAAAATTCTTCTGATTCCTCTCTGGAAAAATGATCATGACGAAACCATATCTTTCCCTGACCGTGTTGGGAAGCATAGGGAATGTCATGGATCACCTTTCCCTGCTTTTCGTAGTCTTCGTACAACTTAGTCCCCGGGATCGGTCCGAGAGGTGCAAACTGCACATAATCCGGCTTCAGGGAGGTCACGTAGTCGACATCCTCCCAGATCGTGTTCTTGTCGTGCTCCTCATTGAACAAGATGGAGGATGCCAGGACGCTGATCCCCCTTTTCTTCAATTCCGAGAAGAGAACCTGGAAATCCGTGTTCTTGTTTTTCGCATAGAGGACGTTCTTCGATTCGACCCCCACCCATATGAAAGTGACGCCCAGCCGGACAAGAATATCCAGGTCGCCGAGTTCTTTCAGTGTCTCGGCGGAACTGAAGATGGCAAAGGTGAAGCGGCGCCGGTTCCTTTCCATCAGGTCCAGGAGTTCGAGGGCTCGATCCTTCATCTTCAGGAAGTTCTCGTCCAGTACCCCGAAGTCCGTTACATGCATCTCCTCTTCGTAACGGCAACAGAGATCAAAAATTTCCTTCCCGGTCCTCAGGTAAGGAACATAAGTGCCGAAGAAGTGGGACGTTGCACAAAAGCGGCACCTGTTTGCACACCCCACGCCCGTTATGAGAATGCCGGAATCAGTCGCCCATGGCGCACCCATGACTTGCCTGTTGAAGGAGCTGTATCCGAGAGGATGCTTGATCGGCTTGTGAACATTTTCCTTGAAAAGCTCTCTCAAGTAGTAGACGCCTTCACCCCTGCATATGAAATCATGTTCGATCATCGATTCGATGTTGGGGATATTGACCCCGTGGCCCCCCAGGATGATCTTGGATTTCGGCGACAGCTCGCGAACGGCCCGCGCCATCTCCCTTGCCTTCTTGAAATTGGGAATGATGAAACTGATTCCGACGTAATCGTATCCCTTTTTCAATTCCTTTTTGAATCGCTTGAAGCTTGGGAAATCCAGGACCGCTGTCGGCATGTCGACGTTTTCAGCCAGGAAATAGAGCCCCTGGCTTCCGTGATTGAACCGGTATGAAAAGATCCCCTGCTCCCTGGTCACCTGGTTGTGAAACAGTTCCATCTTGTTTTCTTTTTCCCCATAGTCGTCGTCGACGCCATATGGGCCGAACACAGAAGTGAGCAATAATGTCATGATGTTCTCTCTATAGACCTCCTTATTGGTTCTCTTTTGTGAATCCTTACCGTTGATCCTCTTTTCAGAAAAAAAGCAGTGTACACGAAAACGGGGGAGGCGTTTGTAAAAGAAATGTAAAAGGGGCATATCGAGAAGTGCGGCAGAGCGGTTGCGGACAACCCTTCACCCCGCCATCCCCCCCAACTGGGGGAGAGGGGAAGGGTGAGGGGGCTGAATGGCAAACAATTAAAGGCCTTCGTGTCAGTTGGATTCGCAGGATGTCGTAAACCAAACGGCTCCCCGCCAGCGAGAGCGGCGGGTAGTCTTGGAGCCGCTTGTTTGCGAAGGCTCCGCGGGATGGAGATCCTTATGCCACTATCGGAGAGGCGTCGCGGTCAAAGGGATTGGTCCGAATGGCCAGGGAGAAGAGATAGGGATAATTCACGGGCAGATTGTCAAATCGTTCATCCGGCGTTCTCAAGCTCTTCACAATCTGCCTACCTGATGTTTCAGTGCGACCTATCCTTATGGGTTCCTTGCGCGATCGGTACTGATCCCTTTCGAGCCATTGTCGGTCCGAAGCGTCGCGAACATCTGCAGGCCTTTGTCGAATATCCTTCAGCCTGGCCGCTAAGGCCGTCATGCCGGACGGAGAGTGGGGGTTTTTTCGGGCCATCGTTCCTGGCTAAACGAAACGGCTCCCCGCGGATGCCGTGTTGCGGATCGCGCGGAGCGCCCTCTCTGTCGTGGGAAAGACCGGGATGCCTCGGTCTTGGAACCGAAGGCGCATGCTTCGGTATATCCCTTCAATCTCCAGGTCCTCGACCCGATTGGCCCGGTTCTCCAGGACCAGCACCACGTCCTTGCCGG
>CAZOLJ010000059.1:0-30076 GCA_964580575.1 uncultured Desulfobacteraceae bacterium | reverse complement strand
GATTAATAGCGGACTAAATCATCCCCTGCGACCCGCAACCACTGTGATCCTCTGGCCCTCAAGATTGTGAGTGCGGAAATCTGTTCGACAGGAAATATCAGGGTTGCTGAGGGCTTCGAACTTTCGGGAACCTGGTAACTGGTTGCAATGCCCGCTTGCGGAGCACAAGAAAACAGCTGGTAAGCCACCCGGCGGAGACCGACCAGCTATTCACGCTGCATTCTCAAGATCCAGGGAACCTTGAGAAGCCGTGTATTTAAGAATATCAGACCAGTTCTGAGAAAAGAAGCGAAATCTTCATGTCCCCGCAACCCTTCAGGGAGAGTGGCGATCTTTTTGGAAATCGTTATTTGCCGTTTTCCAGGAAGTTCAATAGGCTACGATACTTAACCTCTATGAATAACAAAGCGAGGCGATCACTCAAGCCCGCCTTGAAAATGGTCCATCTGCTTCGGATGAGCTACTTTTTGAACTTCCTCCTCAACCCTGCAAGCCCCACCAGGCCGGAACCCAAAAGAAGCATTGTTGCAGGTTCGGGAACAGGATTGGGAGGAGGAATAAGACCGGTAATGATGTCATTCTTACAACTCGCCGTCGCCCAGAAGATCCTCACCTCATCCTGTCCAAAAACATCCCAAGTCCAATTCGCACCGGAGTAGACTATCTCCCAATCCGGGTTTTTTCCTTCTGGCTCCCAAGCCCATTTGCCGGACCACGTATCCATGGCCTTACCCGAGGAGATCCAGTACGGGCTCTCGTCATTATCACCCCAGATTTTGGGAAGGCCCCCGGATGATACTGAAGTTACCTTGTAAACCCGACCTGCAGCGAAGTTGCCGTGAGGGACCAGGGGGATCGCATAGTCCCACCCCGCTCCAGTCCCGCTGAGGTCCAGGAACAAATCGGCTACATCCGCATAGCTTTTTCCAAAAAAAGATGACGTGTATTGGGGTTGATTGGTCAGGATGCGGATACTCAGGAGATCGGGATTCGTATCTACGGTGATGCTGTAGGTTTCGGTTGTGCCATTAGTCCCCGGGAAATTGTCGATAGGGTCCGTGATTGGTACCGGAATTGCCAGGGCTGAAGCCGGTAAAAACACAAGTATTGCCAAAACAATCAGGGTTTTTTTCATTATCCTATTTTCCTCCTATTTGTCTCGGGATCGATATCTGCTCTAGATAAACGATTCCAACTTAGCCCGTTCGACTATTCAACCTGTCTACTTGAACTAAGCAATAAGTATGCCAATGGTTTTGATGGGGATTGTAATTTTTTATTGTGGAATTTCAGTAAGTTGAAAATGTGGTTTTGCCGACTTGAAGCACTTCACCGTTGAATACCATTATGCAACAAGTAGTGTGAAATTTGCTGTCCCTTTTGTGGGAATAGTTTTTCCATAAAATGGAAAACAAATACACACTCCCAGAGCGGGGGAAATGGAATCTCTAGTGGACCTAGCCACCCATGCTCACTTAAACCCTTTTTTTAGAGAAAGCTATGAAGTCGACCTCTCTCAACGGCCTTGACCTTTGCCTCCCTGAGGCCGTGGCCTGAGGGCTCCCGCCTAATCTGATCCTTCATTGCTCCGTCACGGCATTACTCCCTTCCCCACATTTTCTCCATCTTCTTCCTGCTCATCTCCACGTAGTCCCTGTTTCTTGAAAACACCTCAAGGGTAATCGTGTCATCATAGCCCTTCTCTTTCAGTGCCTTCACAACTCGCGAGAAGTCAATGATCCCTGCGCCTATAGGAAGGTGCTGATCCTCCTTGCAGAAATTGTCGCTCACGTGAAGATGGCCAATACGGCCTGCAAACATTTCAATGAAACGGAGACACTTGTTCCCTTGGGCATCCTCGATGTGCGCATGCCCAATATCAAGCACGAGATCGACCGTCGAAAATCCGGCCAGAATATCCACAAATTCCTCTGGATTTGTAAGCCAATGGGTTCGCGGAAACATGTTCTCCAGACAGAGGTGCAACCCCAACGCATGGGCTTTCTCCACAATGATCGTCAGGCTCTCCATGGCGTGCATTCTGGCCAATTCAGGAAAAAACACCGCCATTCCCGTCAGGTAGCTTGGATGAAGCACCACTTTAAGGGGCTCCAATGCTGCCGCCACCTCAAGCGAATCGAGAGTCTCATCAATGGAAGCTTGCCTGATTCCATCCGTGAGGTCCGCAGTCGAAAGGAAGGTCGGCAGGTGGCACACAAGATCCAAATGGTGTTGGTCGAGGATTTCCTGAATCATCCGTTTCTGCTTTTTCAGGTTTTTGGAGTCGCAGTAAGGAGGATCCATGGACAGTTCCAGGAAGTCAAATTTCAATTCTGCTATGGCTTTCACTTCCTCAAGGATCGGACGCAGGGGGGCACTCATAGTTCCGTAAAGCATGCCTCAGAACACCTCCTTTCATGTTTGAAATCATGACCAGCCCCGTTTTTTCTTCGTGGATGGTGACTCATGAGAATACGCTTTATCCTTGTTGCCGGTTCTGGAAATAGTCAGGCTGATCCTGTCGTGGCGTCATTCCGGCTTCAACGTCTCTTGCGGCCCCAGGATTCAACCCGATGACGAGGAGGCCATGGAGAACCTTGCTCGCTATGTCGTCCGAGCATCATTCTCCCCGGAGAGGATGACGTACCTTCCCGATGAATCCCAGGTTCTCTACCGGTCTAAGGATGGAAAAAACGAAAAGACCTTTGATGCGCTGGAATGGCTCGCCGCCATGCCTGCCTGTGCGTGCCGCACGCAGACAGGTGCTCCCATGTTCCCAATCAGGGCGAACAAATGGTTCGTTAGTATGGCTACTACAGCAATGTCTGTCGGGGTCAACGCAAAAAGACAAACAAGGACGGATTGCTCCCTTGCATCTTGCAGCCCGATGAACCCTCCAAGGGGTACCGCAAGAACTGGGCAAGGCTTATCCAGAAAATCTACGAAGTGGACCCCATATACTCTTTTCTCTTTCCAGATGCAGACAAATTGCTGGATCGTTTGACAGCGGTGTTTCCTGGACAGCAGCGAGAATCGGCGAACTGGATGAGAAGAAAATAATCATCGGACGTTGTGCAACAAAGTTGGAATACTTTTTACGAGAGCTTAGAAACAAATCAAGAATTGTCAGTCTAATGATTGATGAAGCTAGAAAACTAAAAGCAATCATTATCAAGTCAGGGTAGCGTTTGTCAATTGGTGTAATTTCCAGAATGTCTGATAGGGTGACAGACCTCGTTTTGCGCTTGAGTAGGGTGAACAGGATACGGAGGCAGGATTCCTCAGTAGGAAACTGCTCCATTGCTTTCCCCCGCCTCTTAACCTCCTTGAAACACCTTTCAATGAGGTTGGTTGTTCGTAGGTGCTTCCATCGGTTCGCCGGGTGGCTCATATAGACTTATGGATTACGGCGCTTCGTGCTCCGCAGATCCGCAAGCTTGCGGAGCAGGGAGTGCTTCAACTTTCCTTGTTTGATGAACAGGCTCTTGCCGAGGTGAGGACCCCGGCCTTCCCGGAGGAGCGTCTGGTTGTGTGCCGCAATCCCATCCTTGCCCACGAAAGGGCCAGGAAGCGGGAGGATCTTCTCAAGGCTACGGAAAGGGAGCTGGAAAAGATTGCCCAAGCGACGGGGCGTCCTCTGCGCAAACTCAAAGGCAAGGATAAGATTGCGTTCAAGGTGGGCAAGGTGGTCAATAAGTTCAAAATGGCAAAGCACTTTCATCTCAGCATGGGGGAAGAGAGCTTTTCCTACGAACGCAAGGAAGCCTCTATTGCCAGGGAAGCCTCCTTGGACGGGATCTATGTAATTCGCACGAGCTTGACAAAAGAGACCCTTTAGGCCGAGGGGGTGGTGCAAGCTTATAAGCAGCTCTCCTTTGTGGAGCGCGCCTTTCGAAGCTACAAATCCATTGATCGCGTTTCGCTGCCCGATAGGCTCCATCGCAGTCTTGATTTCTTAGGATCTCAGAAACGATAGATTAGTGTTCGAATGCTCAAATAAGAAGGATGAGGTATCCATCCCGCATTCTAGGCCAACATAACCTGCTTTACCATACCATGTGTAGTGTGGCCTTTGGGCTTCAACGAATCCCCTCTATAAGCAGTTCTCTCTTATCCGCTACTTCTTTAGCGGTCACTCTTTACCAAAGCCAAGAAGCGCCGTCCTCCCCCGTGCCCCTCATCAAGGAAGGAAAGGCCGTCTTTTAAGGAGTCCCTCAACGTTAGAAAAGTGAACAAAAACTTGTCCTGACGCCAAGCTCAGGAACCCTATCAATTCTCTCGGGTACCTCTG
The DNA here is from genome assembly GCA_964580575.1 of uncultured Desulfobacteraceae bacterium. Taxonomy (GTDB): domain Bacteria; phylum Desulfobacterota; class DSM-4660; order Desulfatiglandales; family HGW-15; genus CAVPDE01. Next base: position 25,785 of record CAZOLJ010000059.1, on the reverse strand, counting down.
TCTCAGAGCATCTATGCGAATAACGAAGCCGGGAAAGGCGCATCTCTGCTTCAATCACCCATTCCGCAATCCGAACTTGGGCTACTCTCCTGCCTGAAGAAATTTCCCCAGCTCCTGGTTGAACAGAGCGGGGTATTCCATCATCGGGCAGTGTCCGCTATCGGGAAAGACAATCAGAGTGGAGGCGTGGATCTTTGTCTGGAGGAAGGAAGCGTCCTGCGGCGATGCCATGGAGTCCCTCGCGCCCCACAGAATGAGTGTGGGTTGCTGGATGGAGGCCAGCTTCGGGCGGATGTCGAAATCGAAGATGCTGGCGATCATCTGCACCTCCGGAGTCATGGGCAGAAGAGGTTTACCGATGATGGGCATTTTCAGGGATTCGAACAAATCACGGGCCGTTTTGGGCTTTTGCTTTTCGATTAAATCCTCGGCCATGTCCCGAAATTGATCCTTGAGGAAGCTTTCCACGAATTCCCACTCGGTGTCTGGCCCCATGATCTTCTTGGCCATGGCGTAAGCGAGGAATTCTGATTTGTTCCCGATCCCTACGGCATCGATAATGACCAACTTCTTGACTCTTGATTTGGGCTGGGAGGCCACGTTGAGAGCCACCACGCCTCCCATGGAGTGGCCCACCAGGTTCACCTGATCGATTTCCTGTTCCTGGAGAAACTTCTCCACCACATCGGTCAACCATTCGATGGAGTAACGCACTTCGGGTTTATCCGATTCCCCGAAGCCGGGAAAATCCATGGCCACCACCCGGTGGTTGGAGGCAAAAACCGGCAGGTTGGCCGACCAGTCTCTGCAGGATCCCCCCAGTCCGTGAAGAAACACGATCGGCTGTCCCTTCCCCACCTCTAGGAAATGCACGTTGACCCCGGAGATCTTGACCTTCTTGGAGGGCATAGAGAGAAAGTCGGAAGTCTCCTGTCCAAACGACCAAAGTGCCATGGACAAAAGCAGAAGGATAAACAGCGGGCCATGGATAAAAACGAAGCGTCTCATGGTAATACAGAGGAACACGGTCATAACCACACAGACTCGGTTTGCGCTCTTGCACACGCTCGCTCATGCCGCTGAGGCAATGGCCTGGACTAAGCCGGGACCAACGCTTAGACGGTTGAGCCCTATTTCAGCGCTGCAATGACCTTCGGATCGTTCAGTAACTTCTCCAGGACTTGTTTGAATGCGATGGGAATCTGCTCCTTGGCTGCTGACGGCGGATCCCAGAAGCTCCCGGGTATCGTTTTATTCTCCGCCGCGGAAGTTTCCGCAAGCACCGTCTGGTTGGAGCCGAGAATCATCAATCTGAGATCATAGTCCAAGCCGATATTCATGTAGGTATCGGATTCCCATTTCTTAACCACTATGAGAATTGAGCGCTCGGCTTGCTTTGCTGCGAGGGCCTGTTTGGCCTGTTGTTCGGATAGAGCGTGCACCACAATTACGGGTGTCGGTTTGAACCCCCTCTTAGCCAGGGATTCAGATACCGCTTTGGTCATATCCTCCGCCAGGGACAAATCGCTTACCGTATTCACTCTCCAGGGATTACCGAATCCTGCGCGCTGCATCCCAACGTATGTGGGCGGGCAGGTTCCGGACAAGATGTCCTGCCGTTGATCTAGGGTCGCCACAGCCACGGTGGATTGACCTGCGCCGGACATCTGCAGGTCGGCTCTTGTATCAGCGAAATTGTATTTGTTGCCTACGGCGCATCCTTGAGCGAGAAACAAAAGGGGGAACCACATAAGGAAAAAGCATTTATTAATTGCTTTCATATCAGTATCCTCCTTTGTAAGAATATTTGTTTTAGATAGATTTCAGGGTAAGCGATCTGCGCCGGTATGTCAATTAGGGGGTTCCAGCGCTTGTGACTTGACAGTGAAAACTCTGCCCCTTTATCATCTTGACCGAGAACCTTAGGATATCGACTTAGTGAGATCAGAATCCACAATACCTTATAAAGCACAGACGCCCATTGACCCCTCCAACTGTATTTCTTGGCCGGGAATGGAAGGGTTGCGAGCTTCATGCCTGGGGATAATGGTCATTGATATCGAGAACCTGCGCTTTGATGAGAAAGATCTGTTGACCCCCCATGAATCAGCTCGGGCGGAAGAATTGGGACCCAGGAGGCGCAGGCTCTTCGTCGCAGCGCGGGTGGCGTTGAAAGAACTGGCGCGCCAGATCGGGCTTGCCCATAGAGACACCCCCGGCTCAAGCATCGAAACGCTTGGGCCGGATCGAGTGAGACCCTGTCTTGCTGATAGCCCCTCATACTGCTCTGTCTCTCACACCAACCGTTTCGTGGTGGCCGTAGGGAATGTTGACCCCGTCGGCGTGGACATTGAAGTGGTTACCGCAAAAGCCGTGAGAATCTGGCACCTTTTCATGCCCTCCAAGAATATTGACCTTTTTTTCACCTCAGGGATAGGTCCGCAGCGAACAGCGACCCGTGCATGGACCAGCAAGGAAGCAGCTGCCAAAGCTTTCGCCTTGAACCTTTCAGAAGCGATCCGCGAGGTAGAGATCGTCCTGGTGGGAGAGCAGGAGAGCGAGATAAGACATCGTGGGAAGACATACTTTGTGAAGCATGCTGAGGGGGAAGGCCATGTGCTCAGCCTGCTCACCTGTGGTGGCTTTTGAAAAAATCCCAGATGATCTCCGTGGCATCGAAATCCTTGAGCGGATCACCTTCGGGCAGCTTGTTCGTGAAGTACGTCGTAGGGATCGTGTGCTTCCACCCTTCCAGGGTGTAAAGAATGACTTCTTGATCACTTCCCGGTGCTCCCCATGTGTCCTTGACCACCCTGCCGGCCATCATCATTTCCCTTTGCGGCACCGTGGCAATCCGGTTAGCTTTCAACCAGAACTCCATTGATTCCTTCACTGGAACATAAGAGTGCCCGTTCTTAGTGTGACTTCCCCCTTCATAAGGGATACTGTCATCCTCCCGACCATGAACGGCTATGACAGGAACGGGCGCCCTAGCCGGTGGAATGCGCACCTCGGGCTCCGAAGAAGAAGAACTGCTGCCGACTGTGGCTCCGATCACGGCAACTGCCGCCAGGGTTTCCGGCTTTTGCGCGGCAAAGAGATAGGCGAGCATCCCGCCATTGGAATACCCCACCATATAAATGCGCAAGGGATCGACACGGAAATCCCTGTGGACTTCCTCGATGACCTTGGAGATAAATCCGACGTCGTCAACCCCGTCCTTCATAGCCCTTCCACAACAATGTCCTGCGTTCCAGTGCTGAAACCACCCGAACAGGGTGATCCCGTTTGGATAGACAACCAGGAAGCCCTCTCTGTCGGCGAGATCCGAAAGTCCTGTCTCCTGTTCCATCTCTTCCGCCGTGCTGAAGGCTCCGTGCAGGGCCACAACCAACGGACGTGCTTCAGCCCGATTGAAATTCTTTGGGACATGAATCAGATAGGAACGATGAAATCCGAGCACGCGCAGGTCGAGCTCGCGCTTGTGAGTACCCGTTTCGTAGCTCTCCGCACCGGAAGGATTCTTGGAGCAACCGCACAGCGAGATGACACAGATCATGGCCGCCGTTGCAATGGTTCTCCAGCCCTTCACCTTTGTCGCAGCCTTTGAACGAAAGCTCGATGATGTCATGGCGTTCCCCGGAGCAAAATCATTTTCAGCCTGTAGGGAGCGGGCTTATAAACCTGCAATTCAACCTGCGGAGCCAACCCCTTGACGAAAGACCCATCGAGCAGCGCCTCCTTGATGAGATCTCCATGCCTGTCTAGAAGCATGATCTTCACAGCCGTTGAACAGCGGATCTCTTTTCGAGAACCATCAGGGTTTTCCCATCGGCAGAGGACAGCACCGTCCGCAGTCCTCCCCCATTTCGACGGCCTTGCCTCGGGCGTTAGGAAAAGGAAGCCCACGTCTTCCATCAACCCCCTGGCAAAAGCCGGAGAGTCAAAAGGGACGACGGCCTTCAACACTGAGATTTTCTCGTCGCTCTGCTCTGCTTCAAATAGAATGAATCCCTCTGGAGTAAGCAAGAACGTGTGCAGTTTGCGGCTTGCAGGATCTCCTTTGATGATCCCGAGCATAGTTGAAGACATACCCTCTTGGATCACCGCTTCGATCTTGTGGACGCACTCCCAGGGACCGGAAGGAAACAGCCCAACACACTTCTCGAGGTCTTCGGGCGCCCCGGGCACAAGGGCCGTTTCCGGCACGGTCAAACACCCGGAGCACAGCGTCAGAACCACGATAAGACTCGTTATCAGCTTCTCTCTGATGTTCATGGTTCATCGAAGAGCCTGGAGGGCAAGCTCGCATTGATCTCAACGTTCTTGAACACGATCCTCGTGGCAGAACCACCGGGTTCTGTTATCTCCACCCGGTCAATGACCCCGGGTCTGTCAGACAGTACAATCTCAATCCCGAGGATGAACTTGCTCACTCCTTCCCCGGGGATCAGGAAAATTCGGCCGGGAGGGCCCTGCGAATAAGAATGCTTGAAGACCCGGCTCTCCTCGAAACGGCCCTGAAACCACTGGCTCATTTCAGCAAGCACCATCCGCCTTGCCTCCACCCCCTGGGCCATGTCCTGTTTCCAGTCGCCCTCGGAAAAGTGATAGAGCCGGATACTATCCCCTTTCTGCAGCATAACGCTTCTGAGCGGGCGGAGGTACTCCCATCTCAGAGAACCGAAGGCCAGGTAAAAGAATCTCCCTTCTGAAAGCAGGGGTTCTTTTAGAATCTGGACATGCCTCTCCTGCAAGAACTCCGCTTTCACCGCTTGGATGTTCCGGAAAGACTCCTTCAAGGAATCCCAATCCTGTGATTGCGCAGGCTTGGCTGAGACAAAGCCCATCACCATCACCATACCCAAAACAAAGATCTCCCTGAATACGCCTTTTCTCATCCGTGATCTCCCAGCGCTTTGTCGCAAATGCGGTTTAAGCAAGTCCCCACCCCCACCCCCCCTATCCTCCCCCATCAAGGGGGAGGAGATTCTCTGTGTCCGCAACACTTCCCCTCCCTTGGCGGGAGGGGTAAGGGGAGGGGGAGACCCGAGAACTTGTTTAAGGGATTGACTTGACGCTTTTCTAAATCATTCCCCCATTGACTGCGATCACCTGTCCGGTGATGTAGGAGGCGTCGTCAGAACACAGAAACCGGACGACCTTGGCTACCTCCTCCGGGAGTCCGGTGCGACCCATGGGGATGATCTGTTTGATCATCTCCACAGGCAGACCTTGGATCATTTCCGTCTCGATCACGCCAGGCGCCACCACATTCACGCGAATGCCCAGACGAGCCACCTCTGAGGCCAGGGAGCGGGAGGCGCCTTCAAGGCCTGCTTTGGCGGCAGCATAGTTGGTCTGGCCCCTGTGGCCCAAACGGGCGGACACAGAGGAAAGAGTGACGATACACCCCTTTCTCTTGCTGATCATTTTCTTGACAACCGGTTTTGTCACATTGAAAAAACCGTGAAGAGACGTATCCAGCACTCTTTTCCATTCCTCGAAAGACATGAGCGCAAACAGGCTGTCCGCGGTCTCCCCCGCATTGTTCACCAGCACGTCAATGGCTCCGTGGCGGGTGAAAAGCGCCTCGATCTCTTTTTCCGTCGCCTCTCTGTCGGCAACGTCGAAGCCGACCGCTTCTCCCTTGCCTCCGGCCCGGTGGATCTGTTCCACTGCCTCTTCCGCCGCGATCCGGTCGGAGCGAAAGGTCAAAACAACATCATATCCGCTTTTGGCCAACTCCAAGCTGACAGCCCGTCCGATTCCACGGCCTCCGCCTGTTACCAGCGCAACCTGTCTCGACGGCATCGTGTTCAATCCTCCCGTTCTTTTTCACCCGAGCGAGAAGTGCGTTCTTTCAGATGATACAGATAGCCCTCCTCTTCCGGCTCCATGACCTGGAGGGTCGCGGTGCAGAGGAGAGAGGAGCCCGAGGTCACTCGCCCCGCGAACACCGCATAGTTTCCCAGATGGTAGACCTCTTCCACACGCACGGTGATCTGTGTACCGATTGGGAGAGTGCGGCAGAAGAGCAGCGACTCCTTGATTCCGACCAGCAGGCCCGGCCGCGGCACGCTCCCTTCTCCTCTGCGCCACGTGCTCAGGGCGGAAATGGCCTGAGCCACCAGCTCGATGCAGAGGAGAGCACTCACGGCCCCGTTCTCAGCCAGAGGCCACGTTTCGGTCACTGCCGTCTCGGCTTGAAGCTCCTTCTGCGAAGGCTTGATCACCCGGTCCAGGAGCTTCATCCGGCCGCTTTGAGGGATAAGGGTTGCAGCTTCAAAACTGTTCTCCGTCATGGGCTCACACCCTGTCGCTTTCGTGATTCTCGCTCATGGCGAGCCCAAGGGCTTCTCTGTACCGCGCTTCCAAACCCTTTGCGAACTCACGATCCTTTCCCGGTTCCGGGGGAGCCAGGAGCTCCCAGTACTCGAGCTGGATGGTGGAAGCATGGAAAGGGGGGAAATACCACTTGTCCTCCTTTGGCATGAAAGGGGGATTGTTTCTTATGAGAACAGGCTGCACCGGAACATTGGATCGTCTGGCCAGCATGAAGGGGCCTGGGCTGAACCTTCCCATGCCCCCCTTAGGGGATCGGGTCGCCTCGGGAAAGACCATGAACTTGTAACCGTTCCTGACCCTTTCCATCGCTTCTTCCAACGATTGGAGAGGGCTCCCGTGCTCGTAGTCAGGCGAGAGCACATAACCGGCCGATCGGAACAGCGGGCCAAGGGGAAGGTTCTTGGCCAAAGCTCTTTTGGCCATAACACTCATGCGGGGGATGTCGCGGATAAGAAACAGGACGTCAAAGCGGCCAGGGTGGTTCGAGACCACCACACAGGGGCCTTGCGCAGGTTTTCCTCTCGACGGCCTGGAAACGAGCAGCCTGCACGCCCACAGGAACCGGAGCCAGAGGCTGATGAGAACCCTTAGCGCCCACTGCATCCGATAGGGGCGTTGGCCGAAAAGCCGGTTCACAATGGAGAGGACAGGAAAAAACAGAAAGAGTTCACACAGGATCCCCAGGAAGAAGACGCCATAGAGGGCGGCCATCAGAGCTCCTTTGAACGCGCGGACGATCGTCTCACCCATCGCTCTCCGCCTGCCCGGGATTGTCCGGAAGAAAAGCCACCGCCCATGTGCCCGGCCCCATATGAACCGCAGAGGTCATGGACATGACCTGCATGAGAACTCTCACCAGGGGGAATCGCCGCTCGATCTCGGGTTTGATCTCTTTTTCAAGCCACTCCCGATTGTCCGTGTATTCCAGCAGAAGCGTGGCGCCCCGCTCTTTTGACAGGCCCTGCTCAAGGCGTCTGAACGCGTACCTCACCTGATCTTTCGTGCTTCTGGCCACACCCATCTTTCGCACGCCGTCCGGATAAGGGCTCACAATGGGCTTGATGTGAAGGATGTCCCCGAAAAAAGCACCGGTCTTTGACATCCGGCCGCCCGCAGCCACAAACTGAAGCCGCTCCAGGAAGACGTATTCCTCGACGCGGCGGATCACTGTCCTGGCAAAGGCGACCACTTGCGACGGGGCTTCGGCCGAAAGGGAAAACCCCGCCGTGGCCCTGGCCACAAGCCCCAGCTTGCCCGATGCGACGCCCGTGTCAATGACGGTCATCCCGTTGTGGGGATCGTTTTCAGCCTTCCAGGCCATGACGGTGCTGTAGTTTCCGGTGAAAAAGGATCCCACGCAGAGATAGAGAACCCGACCGTGGAGTTTGAGAACTTTGTTGTAGCATTCATGGCGCTCGGCAAGGGATGCCTGGCTGGTGGATACGGGGATTTCGGCCTTCATGGCCTCATAGAGGTGCGAGGGGTTCACGTAACTCTCGGGGAGGCAATGATTCCCGATGTTGACATAACTGTTGAGCAGCGTGATTCCGAGGCCCCTGGCCTCTTCCCTTGTGACGGCGCCCGCGGCGTCGGTCATGACATGCAGGACCGGATGCTTCGCGGAGTGGACAAACAGGGCGCTCTGCTCGGAAAGGTCATCTTCGGCCCAGCTCAGAATGGAGCCATGCTCGGCAAGACGCCGCTTCACCTTTTCCCTATCCCGGGTATGCAGGTGCAGCTTGAGGCAATTTCCGTCGGCCATGGCGACCACGGACTCTCCAACCGCCATGAGGTGCCGCGTGACATCCTCCTCTTCCTGCCCGAGTTTCAGCACCACATCCAGACAGTAGCCGTCGGACCTCTGTTCTTTCCAGTCCTCGGAGAGGCTGAGAACGCTTTTCAGCTCCTCCGTGAAACCTGACCCTCGCGCCTCCCGGCCGGCCACGACATTCAGCAAAGGACCAAAGAAAACCAACATGCCCAGAGCCCCTGCATCCACGACCCCTGCTTCCCGCAGTTCCTGCAATTGCTGGGTCGTCGCTTTCACCGACGCTTCGAGGTCAAGGACGACTGCATCTACCCATGCACCGCTCTGTGCCGGGGGATTTCTCTTCGCGGATTCCACGAAGGCATCGAAAAAGGAGAGCATGGTCCCGGGCTGGGGATCCGGGACAGCCTTGTAGGCCAGATCCCGGCCAGAGGCGACCGCCGCAGGCAGGGAAGCAATGTCTTCAAAACGGAGAAATCCGGCAAGGAAACGAGCCGCAATGTTCCCGGAATTGCCCCGGGCCGCGAGCAGGATACCCCTAGACAGGCTGTCCTTGTCCTGCCAGGGGTTTCTTAGGCCGCTCAAGGTGATGACGAGATTCCGGCCCGTGTCCCCGTCCGGTACCGGATACACGTTGATGCGGTCAAGGATGTCCGCCCAAGCTACAATCTTCTCATAGCCCGCTGCAAGGGCTCTCACAAGGGTTTCATGCATCGTCGTCGCTTCACCTTCACGCTACCTCATGACTGCTCGCCGGTCGATCCTTAAGGATCGAGCTTCCCTCAACCGGCACGGATCGAAAAAAAGGCTCAAAGATATACCACTGGAAAGGATGCTCACGCACCATTTCTTCCAGAGCCCCCGCATAGTCCTGAGCACTCGCCTGAATGGCGGCATTTCTTTCAGAGCGGGCCGCAGCCTTCACCTGACGGGGAGAAGACAGGATGATTTGATGCCTTCCCCTTTTCACCCGAAAGGTGAAGAGGGTGAACAAGGGCGCTCCTGAAACAAAAGCCAGCAGGTGCGGCCCTGCAGGAAGACCTATGTCACGGTTGAAGAACTTCACAGGCACGAGGGATCGCTGATCGGTCCAGACCAGGTCACCAGCAATGGAAACGAACCCCCCCTCTCGCATGAATTGAAGCGCCTCAAGCCCGCCGAAAGGAGAAGCCGCCTGAGCCGTAGCAACATGGATTCGCACTCCCTGGGCCATAAGAGCCTCTCGCTGCTCGCGAGCTACCTGCTTTGCTTCTCTCTCACCCATGATGATGAGGAGCCTGAGCCCAAGTTCCAGAAAGGCGCGCACAGCGACTTCGTAGTTTCCCATATGGGATATGAGGATAATGCCGCCGTTCCCTCTCCTTCCCGCCTCCACCAGTCTCTCTGCGCCCTGGACCGATGGGATCATTCTCTTGTTCGAGTACACGTCGATGCGATCCGCATAGGTTCCGGCAAAGGAGTGAAACTGGCGCCAGGCACAGGTGAGATGGTACACGTGCCCACGATCCGGAAAGATCACCTCATGGAGGCCGACACTGGCGTTTCTCCTCGAAGACCGTAAGAAAAAATAGCCTGTGGCGATCCACCAGGCGACGAACCGAATCACCCAGGAGCCCATGGCCAGGGAGCTCTTCGAAAGAGCTTTAAGAAGCAAAGCCTTCATGGTCAGCCTTCAGAGACCCGGGCCTCCTGTCGAAGCATTCGCCTCAGAATCTTGCCGGCCGGATCTCTCGGGATCTCCTCCATCAAGAGGATCGCCTTGGGCACACGGTACTCCGGCATGTGATCCCTGCAGTAGGTCATGAGTTCCTGCTTGTCCGCCTCCGCGCCAGGCTTCAGGGCAATGGCCGCCACAACGGCCTGCCCTTTGACCCGGTCCGGCACGCCCACCGCCGCAGCGTCCTTGACCTTGGGGTGTTTTCTGAGCACCTCCTCGACCTCGCCGGGATAAACGTTAAATCCGCTTGAGATGATGAGATCATCCTTTCTGTCCACAAGGTAGAAGAACCCTTCCTGATCCATTCTGGCCAGGTCCCTTGTGTAGAGCCATCCATCTCGAAGAACCGCTGAGGTCAGGACTTCGTTGTTCCAGTATCCCTGCATGATCTGGGGCCCTCTTACGACAAGCTCCCCTATCTCTCCCGTGGCACATTCCGTCCTTCCTGTTTCCTTGTCCACGATCCTGGCCTCTGTGTCCGGAAGCGGAACGCCTATCGAGCCTATGGGGCCGCCCCGCGGGAAGGGCGTGAAATGCGTCGCTGACGACGCTTCAGAAAGGCCGTAGGCTTCCGCGATCCTTCTACCGGTCAACTCCTCAAACCGCTTATGAACCCATTGAGGGAGAGGGGCGCCCCCGCTTGTGGCCACGAGGATGGACAAGAGGTGTTCTTTCGCGACCTCGGGAGGCAGAGAGAGGATGGCCGCCCAGAGACTCGGCACCGCAGGAAAGGAAAGAGGTTTGTAGGTCTTGAGCGTCTCCATGAGCGAGAGAATGTCCATCAGGTCGATCCGGGGTACCAGCACCATCCGGAACCCCTTGAGAACGGAAATGAGGAGACAGGCGGACATGCCGAAGACGTGGAAAAAGGGAATGACACACAGGACCGACGCATTCCCTGCGCCGCTGATCCCTATCCACGCCTCCGACTGGAGCACGCTGGCCACGACATTTCTGTGCGTCAGGGTGGCGGCCTTGGGCGCTCCGGTGGATCCGCTGGTGAACTGAAGCACCGCCACATCCCCCGGAGAAACTTGAACCTTCGGCTCCTCCGCTGTCCCGGCCGAGGCCACCAGTTCATTGAAAAGAAGTGGATGGGGCATCCCCTGATCAAGGGACAGGGTTTTCTCCAGACCGAAAACAGAGTGAAGAATAACGGTCTCAACCCCTGTCTTCCGGATCACCGCGCACACGCCCTGGGCAAACAGATCCAGGGTGACCACCGCCTTGGCGCCAGAGTCCTTGAGACAGCGAGCCAGCTCTTCTCCCTGGATCCCCACGCTCAGATTGACCACCACGGCCCCCAGCTTCATCACGGCGAAGAAAGCGAAGACATAGGTGGGGGAATTGACCAGCAGGAAGGCGACCCGGTCCCCTTTGCCCACCCCTAGTTTCAAAAGAGCATGGGCGAACCGATTCGCTCTCTCATTCACATCCCTGTAGGAGAAATGCAGATCATTGAAGGTCACGGCCACGTGATCCGGGTGGCGATCCACGCTGTCCGTGAGGAAGCGCTGGATCGGAATCTCGGGATAGGTCAAGGAGTGAGGAACATGGGTCTCATAGTATTTGAGCCACGGTCTGTTCATGGTCTACGCACCTCCTTCCTGTCCAAAGCAGCCTGGTCCCCGCGGAAAGTCCCTATCGGGTTTTCCTCGTTTTCGCAATGTACTCGGCCAGGGTGGAGAGAGTGATAAAGACCTTTTCCCCCAACTCGCGGGTGAATATTTGCACCCCGTAATCCCTGTCCACCATGGCCACAATCACAAGGAGATCCACCGAGTCCAGACCCAGCCCTTTGTCGAAGAACGGCGTGCCATCCGCCAGTTGGGCAGGATTGACCTCTTTGAGCTGGAGCTCTTGAACAATCTTGATCTTGAGTTCTTCCAACAGTTCACTCATGGGTTTTTCCTGGAGCAGGTTCTTTTCCCCTCATGTCCGCCACCTTCACCACGCCCTGGGCGACGCTTTCGCTTCCTCGGGTCACAAGAAATGGAAGCTCCGCTTCAGAGACTGAAGGCATTGGATTGACTGAAACCTGGAGGCTCTCGCCGGAAAAGGCCATTCTTCGAAATCTGACCTTGAAGAAGCCGGTCACTCCCAGGCTCCGTCCCTGGCGGTCCCCCTGGCGTCTCACCGTCTCCGCCACAAAGGCCAGGAGCGCGACGCCGGGCACCACGGCGCATTCCTCAAAGTGACCAGAAAACCACGGTGAGGAACTCTCGAGGCACACGCCGGTCTCGAGTCGGCCCGAATAAGAGAGTCGAATCTCTTCAATGGGAAGCCATGGATCACAGGGGCTAAACATTGTCTTTTAAATGACGCATCACATAGTCGACGACATTCCGGACCGTGCGCACCTTCTTGAGGTCCTCTTCCACGATGGGCAGATGGATCGTTGCCTCCATCTTCGCGAACCAGTCCAGGGCATCGATGCTGTCAAGACCAAGATCCGTAAAAAGGTTAGCCTCCAGACTGATCTTGTCTGCAGGCACCTCGAAATCCTTGATCAGGTAAGCACCGACTAGTCTGAAGATTTCATCTGTGTCTCTCATCACGCGCGATCCGCTCCAAGTCCCTGCCCGACCAGTCTCTCCACCAAGGTGCGAAGAGACCACAGGGAGAAAATCTCTAAATACCTCAGGCTCTCCCTTCCAGCCAGGAACATGCCGGCCAGGAACACGAGGTGGGAAAAGCCGTAGGACAAGGGCCCGCCGATCAGAAGACCTGGGCGCTGGAAATAGGCCGCCAGGAAACTGAACAGCCCCACCATGGGCCAGCCGAGCACGTAGCTGATCAGGATCAGGCCGACCCCTGTCAGGAATCGCTTGGAAGGCCGTTCCTTGAAGGCCGAGAGGTCCGCCTTCTCGCGGAGCGCCTCGCGGCCGGCCGAGGTGGAAGCAAGCCAGAGGCCTGCACACCGGTGGATCCTGCTTTTTGCACCCTCTTGAGAAGATTGCCGCCACGCTTCATTCAGGGACAGCCTTGAAGGAACTGCCCCTTCAAGGGGGCTCTGATAGGCCTGGAGGCCGGCCAATTCTTCGAGACTGGTGAAGACGAAACCGCGGCTGCGAATCCCGGTCACAACAGCCTCCACCATTTCCCTGAAATTCATCGGATCTCGGCACGCCTCGTGAAGCAGGATAACGCTCCCATGCCTCACCTTCTTCACGATTCCATCAACCACCTTTTCCGCTCTCTTTCGGCTATCAAAGACCCTCACATCCCAGCCCACCGAGACCAGTCCCAGCCTCCTCAGGACGCTGCGGAGGTGAGGGTTGGTGAGGCCCGCCGGCGGACGGAAAAAAGCCGGGGTCTTCCCTATGGCGGTTTCAACCGCTTTCTGCGCCTTCACCACTTCCCGTTCAAGGGCTTCGCCCGCCAGCAAGTTGGTGAACCAGGCGTGGCGGTACGTGTGGTTCCCAATGACGTGCCCCGCCTGATCGATTTCTCTGAGGAGGTCAGGACAGGCTTCCGCCCCCAGGCCGGTAGGGAAAAAGGCGGCCTTCACAGCGTGCCGGGAAAGAACCTCCAGCAGTCCTTTGGTCCCCAAGGGATCGGGCCCATCGTCAAAGGTAAGAACCACGCCTGCTCCAGGCTGTCTTCCCCGACAAAAGGAGGGCACGAAAAAACCAAGCCTGATGACACAGATCCCCAGACTGAACAGGAGGAGGTACAAGCCGAGCAGGCAGCCTATGGCCGCCCACCTAACGTCCCCTTCCAAAGAGAGCCATGCGGACAAACCGGCCAAGGCGAACAAAATCGTGGAAGTCTGGAAGGGGCTCATGTTGCTTTTGGTGGTTCAGGATGATCAAGTTCTCGAATCGTCATTGTAAAGAGGAGCAAAATCTCATACCCAGGCACAAAGATTCGACCTGCATTGTCCCATGAAAATGAAACTTCACCTCGGGACACCTATTCGAGAGGAGACGAGTGCCGTTGACTTTTCCTCCCCTTTATGCTTCTTTTACCACAGTCGGGGAAGAAAGCCAAAACACTTTAAGGGACGGGCGGTATGGGTATGAACAAAGCAGAATTGTCAGTGCGCCTTATACTTGTCTTTGGAGTGTTTGTCCTAACTGGGCTTCTCATTTCCGGGTGTGCCGGCAGAAGAACATGGGTGCAGATTGGGGAATACAAGCCTCAATTTACCAAGGATTGGATTCAATACAAGGGGAAGAGTATTTATCTGATGAACTTTGACAACCAAGCGAGTGATACCAGCATCTGGTATTATTACAGCAGGGATCAGAAATTATATTATGGTGCCGATTCCACAATTCACAATTACTTCTGGTATGCCTTCAACGATGCACTCGTAAACGCTGGCATGGCCGTGTCTAGCGTAGACCACCCTGATCCCACTGCGCCTGCCATGCGGGTAATTCTTCGCTCGATCACCGACGAACGCTACAATGTGAGGGTGACCGTTCAAAAAAAGGGAACGAGTACCCTCTCAAAGGATTACTCTGTTGAAGAAACACTTCCAGCAGAGGCGGATCGTAGCCCACAGGTGATGGCGCAGAGGGCCTACAGCATGACCAACCGGTTGATCGAAAGTGTCCTGGCTGACTCACCGTTCCAAAAAACCATTACCGAACCATGAAGCGGACGGCAAGAGAATCAACCTCCACGAGGTTCCTCTGATGCCTAACCTATCTACTCATGAGGCCGTGATGCTTCGTTGCGCCGTTGTCATCCCGGCCTACAACCATGGGAGGCAGCTCCGCGATGTCCTGGCCAAGACCTTGCGGTTTGGTTTTCCTGTGTTCGTTGTGGATGACGGTTCCACAGACTCAACACCTGAAATGCTCGCTCTCTCCCCTCAGGTGACCGTCATCCGTCACGAGATGAACCAGGGTAAAGGAGCAGCCCTCCTTGACGGCTTTTCCCTTGCTATCAAAGTGGCGGACTATGCCATCACTCTGGACGCGGACGGGCAGCACAACCCCGATGACATCCCCTCTCTTGTCCAGGCCGTGAAAGAGGGAGAGCGATCCCTTGTGGTGGGAAAGAGGGCAGGAATGGAGCGCGAGAGCGTGCCATGGACCAGCCGCTGGGGACGCAGGTTTTCCAATTTCTGGGTCTGGGCTTGCTGCGGCAAATGGATCTCCGATTCCCAATCCGGGTTTCGGCTCTATCCTGTACCGGAGACACTGCACCTGGGCGCTGCGTCAAAGAGGTTTCAGTTTGAAGTGGAAATCCTGGTTCGGGCCATCTGGTCCGGAATTCCTGTACGCGAAGTCCCTGTACAGGCTTTCTATGGCCCTGGCCATGTCCGCATCTCTCACTTCAGGCCGTGGCTGGATTTCTGGCGCAACACAAAGACCTTCACCCGCCTGCTGGCCCACCGAATCTTCGTCCCCTCAAAACGGCGCCGAGCGAAAAAGAGCCTCCCATGACCATCTCAATCGGGAAGTGGAGATACCTTGTGGTTCTGGCCATGCTGGCCGGCACAGCAGCGGCTTTCTGGTGGGGAGTGAGCAGGCTCAGCATAAACAACGACATCACTGCGGCCCTGCCCGCTGATGACAAGGTGGTGGCCGCAGCCAGGGAGATCCTCAGACACCACCCTGTCCTGGACAACATCTTCATCCAGGTCAGCTCCTCCGGTGCCTCGGAGAACAGGGAGGCGCTTGTGAAGGCGGCAGATCTCGCCTCTACCCTTATTTCCCGAAGCGGGCTTGTGAGAGTCGTATCCACCGGCAACGCTGCAGACACCTTCGCCGTCCTTCTTGGAACCGTGACGGACAACCTGCCTTTTCTGCTGAGCGAAACCGATTTGAAAGGCCAGGTGGAGCATCTTCTGGAACCGGGCCGGGTGGAGGCGCTCCTGGAGGATGGACTTCGGCAGCTTCTCGACCTGGGCAGCATCGGGCAGGCCGAATACTTTGCGAAAGACCCTCTTGGGCTCCGTAACCTTTTTCTGGGTCGTCTCTTCTCCAGTCTGCCTTTCCGTGACGCTGTACTGGAACAGGGATACATTCTGAGCAAGGACGGCAGGCACCTGCTCCTCATGGCCCGGCCCGCACAGCCCAATCAGGACTCCGCCTTTGCCCGGCGGTTGACTGAGGTAATGAAAGAGATCTCAGCCGGTCTGAACGAATTATCTGCCCGTGAGGGCAAACGTTTCACCATGGCTTATGCGGGGGCCTTCAGGGCTTCGCTCGACAACGAAGAGATCATCAAGCGCGATACCTCCAGAGCCATCACTCTGGTGATGCTCAGTCTTGTGCCTTTGGTCCTTCTCAGCTTCAGGAGGCCATGGCTCGGCCTGCTTTCGGCTGTTCCCGCAACAGCTGGAACCATGCTGGCCGTCTTTATTTATGCGCTCACAGGCGAGGCTATTTTCAGCGTTGCCATGGGCTTTGGAGGCGCCCTCATCGGCATTGCCGTGGATCACGGATTAGCCTACGTGATTCTTCTGGACCGACCAGGTGGAACCGAGGCCCAGGATGTCTCCAGAGATGTCTGGGCTGTCGGCTCCCTGCCGCTTCTTGCCGCCATGGCCGCTCTCCTGTCCCTTGCAGCCATTGGGATCCCGCTGTTTGCGCAGGTGGGCATCTTTGCAGCTCTCGGCGTCGGGCTCTCGGCGGTTTTTGCACACCTCTTTTTCCCTCTTGTTTTGCCCCGGATCAAACCTTCAAGAAGAGAAAAGCCGCTGCCTCTGGAACGGGCCATGGACTGGATCATCCAGAGATCCAGCGGGTGGTCGGTCGGAGCCTGCATGGCTCTGGCTCTGGGCATGCTCTTTTTTGCGAGGATCGAGTTCAACGTGGATCTCGCTTCCATGAACACCCTGAGCAAAGAAACTCTGGAGGCGGAGCAGGCTCTTCAGAAGGTCTGGGGAGACATGTCGGCCAAGCCATCTCTCATGGCGAGAGGCCGCACGGTGGAGGATGTATTGATGCAGGTGGACCGCCTGGCAATGTTTCTGAACAGGGAACGGCGTTCCTCGGCGCTCGGCCAGGACCTGCCTCGATCCATGCTTTTGCCCGGGCCCGAGACTCAGGAAAGGAACCGGAAGGCCTGGGTCGATTTCTGGACCCGGGAGCGCCTCTTCCGACTGGAAGAGTCCCTGAAAGGGACGTCTGTAAAACTGGGCTTCAAGCCGGATGCCTTTGGGCCTTTTCTCAGGGCGCTTCATCAGCCTAAGGAGCGGCCATCGCCTTTCCCTGAGGAGTTCCTGGCTGCCTTCGGTGTGGTTCCAGAAGGAGTGAAAGGCGGATGGGTCCTGGTGGACACGCTCATGCCGGGGAGCGACTTTGATCCCTCCCGCTTTTTTGAGCAGGCCCGGCAGCAAGGATTCATTTTTTTCGATGCCCGTCATTTCTCGCGTCATTTAGCCAGGGAGCTGAACAGGTCTTTCGTGGGAATTCTCCTGTTGGTCATGGCCGTGACCGTGGTTTGCCTTTTCCTCGTCTTTCTGGACTGGCAGCTCCTCCTGCTCTCCATTGCGCCGGTGACCTTTTCGCTCATCGCCACCCTGGGGACCATGGGACTTCTTGGGCATTCTTTGTCCATCCCATCCTTGATGCTGGCCCCCCTGCTCGTCGGGCTTGGGCTGGAATCGGGCGTCTATTTCGTGCGCAGTTATCAGCGGTTCGGGACCGCTCCGAATCCAAATTCCGACGGATTTCGCGTCACCGTCATGGTCTGCGGTCTCACGACCCTCGTGGGGTTCGGTTCCCTGCTCTTCGCACAGCATTCGGTGTTGCGAGATGCCGGGATCAGCACCTTTCTCGGGATCTTCTATTCCATGGTCGGTGCCTTCTGGATGGTGCCCCCTCTGCTACGACTTGTCTTTTCAGTCCGCCCTACGCCGCCCCCCCCTTTGCGGGCCGGATCAAAGGAACACACACGGACCACTCATAGCCGGTTCAGACACCTCGAGGCTTTCCCGCGCCTCTTCGCCCGGTTTAAGATCTTGCTCGATCCCATGTTCCCTCGCCTCGCGGATTTTGTGAAGCCAGGGATGAAGATCCTGGACATAGGGTGCGGGTTCGGCGTTCCTGCGGCATGGCTGCTCACCCTGCATCCGGATCTGCAGTTCATCGCCTGCGATCCGGATCCGGAACGGGCAAGAATCGCGGCCAGGGTGCTTGGCGACAGGGCCAGGGTGATCAATGCCGGAGCCATGGATCTGCACCTGGACCATGAAGAGATCGATGCTGTCCTGCTTCTGGACATGCTTCATTATCTTGAGGACAAGGAGATTGCCGAACTCCTCGAACGCCTCAGACCCGTCCTGTCAGCGCAGGGCCGGCTGATTGTCCGGGCCACCCTTCCGGGAGCTCGCTTCAGCCCGTTCCGTTTTGTCGAGGAGAAGCGGCTTTGGGTGAAAGGAACCAAACCCTGCTGGAGAAGCAAGGAGAAAGTCATCGAGATTCTGGGAAACGCAGGGTTTAAGGTAAACCTTGTCGAGCCCACCGCGCCCGGCAGGGAAGAAACGTGGTTTATCGGAGTGAGGGGGTCGTGAGTATCGTCACGCGAGACTCAGGATCATGGAGGTGTTGATCCCTCCGAACGCGAAGTTGTTGTTCACGGCCACGGTGATGCGTTTGTCCATGGGATTCCCCATGACATGGTTTAAAGGAGGCAGCTTAGGATCCGGTCTTTCCAGATTCAAGGTAGGGACAATGAAGCCCTCCCTCATCATGAGGATGGTGCCGATGGCCTCTACAGCACCACTCGCCCCCAGGGTGTGGCCTGTGTATCCCTTGATGGCCGAGACAGAGACCCGCGACCCGTAAACCCTGTGGATCGCTAACGCCTCAGCCTCGTCCCCGTTGGCGGTGGCCGTGGCATGGGCACTCACGTGCTCGATCTCCGCAGGGTTTCTTCCGGCTTCGGCCAGGGCGCGACGCATGCATCGCTCGATGGAGAGCGCATCCGAATCCGTGAGATGCACCCCGCTCCCGTTCGTCCAGAAGCCTTCTACCTCTGCAAGAATCTGAGCGTCCCTGAGCTTGGCGTGCTCGTAGTCCTCCAACACCAGGGTGCCGGCCCCCTCTGCCACCACGAGGCCGTCTCTGTCAGCATCAAAGGGCCTGGGCGTTTTCGATGGCTGATCATTGTACCGGTAAGACGTGGCCAGCATGAGGTCGAACACCGCCGCGTGGAGGAAGTGCATTTCTTCGGCGCCACCGGTGATCATGATCTCGGCTTTGCCGGTGCGGATCGCCTCGTAACCGAATCCGATGCCTTGTGACCCGGAAACACAGGCTGTGCAGGAGGCGATGAAAGGGCCCTTGAGCCCGAAAAGGGTGGAAAGATTGCCCGCGCACGTGTGGCTCATGCATTTAAGGTAGGAAGAGGCCAGGGCGCCGGTCAGGTCTGAATTCAGGATATACCTGCCGATCAATTCGACCTGTTCAAGGGTGCTCCCAGCGGTAGAACCATAAGAAATACCACATTCGGCAGAGGCAATCTCCTTCTCTCCCAGGCCGGATTGTCTCACCGCGTCCATGGCAGAGAGTGCAGCCAAGAGCGAGACTCTTCCCATGCTGCGCCTGAAGTTGCGGGGGATTCCCTTTTCCTCGCCATCGATATTGCAGATCCCTGCGACCTTTGTGCGAAGCCGCCGAATGCCTTCCCATTCGGGCATCTTTCTAATCCCGCTTCGGCCCCTTTTTAGGGCTTCGGCAAATTCTGTCAAGGAATTCCCTATCGGAGACCGGATGCCCATCCCTACGACAGCGACTCGCCGGCCTGAGCCCATTTTCCTTCGGCTATCCTTCATCGGCTCACTCCCGCAGCAGAAGAAATCAGAGGAACTGCGGCTCGTGGTCGCTCGTCTCCAGAGGGGTTAGGTCTTCTCATTTACTGCGGCACCCCACAGGGCGTTCTGAACCTCTACCGGAATCATGAATGCCATCTCCATTTCAGGTAGCTTAACCGCTGCCTGTTCGCTACTCCCTCTAGCGCAGACTTTCCCGTCTGCAACTCGTGTAATCTCAAAAGCCACGATGATCTTTACCTTGGCTTCTCTAAGGATAGCCGTGCATACAAACTCATCATCGAGCCTCAAAGGATAAATGAATTTCACCTCGGATCGTATCACGGGGAAAACCCATCCTTTTTCCTCCCGCCCGTCAAAGGAGGCGAGCCCTTGTTGAGTGAACAGGGCCTGCCTGGCCTCTTCAAAATACTTCCAGTAATGGCCGTTCCAGACTACGCGCATCATATCTACGTCATAGAACGGGACTTTTTTTTGGACACTGGCAGAAATCGTGTGCTCCATCGCTATCCTATCGACACACACTGAGCCATGGCCGACCTCTTCTAAGTAGGCAAAGTATCGGGGAGAGGCAACGGTTCATGGCCCATACCGTTGAGTAACCGCAGAGCTCTAGCGGTGGGTAAGAGAGGGGCTGGAGGGTCTCGCGCCTGCAACGGACCCGGCCGGAGGCCCACCGACGTGACTTTCTCTTACGGGAATGTCACTATTTAGACGCTCCCTTTGTAAGACTCATCGGTCTCTTAAGTACTGGAGCCTTTTTAGCTTCATCAATGGTGCCGTACTTCTCGGAATAGAGTCCTTTGAGGGTATTCTTGTCAGCGGCCTTGAGTTCCGCAAAATAGTGAATTTTGTCGCCTGAATACATCAGCAAATAGAGGTCATTCCCACTGACAACACCTTTCACAGGATAGTCGCCGACCGTTCCGGTAATGTTTTTCCCTTCTTGTTTGAGATTTGCTGAATCCCATTCTGGAGAAGACCAGATACCTGAAACATCGAGGTCAGGTTTGGCCGTCTTGGAAGCGAGCCAATTCTCCCCTTTTATCATGCTCACTCCGCAAGCCTGGAGACAAAGAACAGAGCCCACGATTAGAACAATCCAAAAAAAACGAGTTCTTGAATTCATACAGCACCTCCATTTCAATTTGTTCCTATGATGCGCGCTGTTACCATACGGCCTGATCGAAGTGCATGGAGATCCGTCTGTTGATCCCCCAAAGTCGCGAGATGGACAAGACGAGATAATAAGAAATCCATTTTCAGGCCGCAAGTATATGAGACCTGGTCTCGGATGTCAAGGTTAAGGCACAATGAGGCAAGGGAGCGGTAAGGCGGGCCGCAGCAGAGGAAAACAAGGCGAGAAGAAAGGGTTTGGAGAGGATTCGGCGCTGTGCTATTCTCATGTTTACTCTATTTTTTGTCCGAATGCTCCGTTTCACCAAGGCGATCGAGAGGAATCGTGAAGACAGCGTTTTTGCTACTGAGCGCTTCAGCCTATCTGTTGGGCTCTATCAACTTCGCCATCCTTGTCATGAAGGCTACAGGCAGAGGGGATCCACGATCAAAATTCAGCGGAAATGCGGGCGCAACCAATGTTTACAGGCAAGCGGGGTTGTTCTGGGCAGCGGTCGTCCTCCTGCTCGATTTCGGCCGCGCTCTGCTGTTTTCCCTTCTAGGCCTTCAATGGAGCGGAAAAACCTTAACGCCTTGGGTCGGTCTATTTCTTCTTCTCGGCAACCGGTTTCCCTGCTTTCATCAGTTCAGGGGAGGGAAAGGCGTCGGATCGTATATCGGCTTTACAGCCGCCCTGTCTCCCGTTGCCGCCGCCTTGTCCTGTCTAGTTTGGGTGGCAGGTTACAGCGTCTTTCGTGTCCCCTTTATGGCTTCCCTAGGGATGATCCTCGCCCTGTCCGCAGGTTCGATGATCGCCCTTTCGTGGGATACCACAGGGGTCATCGGCATTGTTATCATCACAGCGTTTCTTCTCACCAACCACTGGCCGAACATCAAACATCACTTCGGTTTGAAGTGATCACGCTACCTTTAGTCGTCACCCATCTATGCCTTTTGAAGGCAGTTCGCGATGGCAGACTCGAATCACTGTCTTTACGGCGCATAAGTTTCAATAGGTGGCTCCGCTTGCGTGATTGCAGGAGACTTATATTATCTGAATGAATCGTAATCAAGTATGAATTTGACTGCAGTTAGCGGAGGAGTTGTGGTCAATGGCCATGATCCGGTTTTTGATTACCATTCCAATACTTAAAAATGGGCCGGTTATGATTTCGATACTTGCGATATTTGAAAAATGGCTGGTTACGATTTCAACGTGACAAACCCTTCCTCCACCGCATGGTCAAGGGGACACGAAGATTTCGCTTTTTTTCAGAAATCCGGTTTGGTATTCTGAAATGTACGGCTTCTCAAGGTCTCGTGCCTCCTTTCTTGAGAGTGCGCCGTGAATAGCTGGTAGGTCTTCCCCTCGAGAGGCTTACCAGCTATTTCTTTCGGAAGCCGCTGCACTCTTCTTCGGGGAGGGCTCTCCAAGGGTCTCCTATCTCAGAGAACCCGCCTTCGGGGCAGGTGTTGTCCCGGTCATTGAAATGGACGCAGTTGTGGCAGCATGTTCAGAGTCAGAGGGGGCATCTTTATAGATGTGGCCTATAGTCTCGAACTCCTGGATCCGACCGCCGACAAGATGGGGTCGTGCGCACGGCAGGCCGGCATCGAGGGTTAGGAGCTGTACGGTGAAAAGGACCTCACCCCGTACTCCCGCTGCGAAAGCGACAGGCTGACATTCTTTGCTGGAAAGCGCTGAGCGCAGGCGGGTCCCGGACGGGGGAGTGCGACTTCAAACTCGTCCCAATGATAACCCGGCATGAAGAACGGCACCGTAAGGTTGAACTACGACCAACCCCTATGACTTGCGCGATGGTTGCAAATCGTTGCTGACGGAAAGGTGACCCGTTTCAACCCACACTGGATCGAAGGTTCATCTAATTCCCGTGAAGCCCGTCGCGCTCCTTTGCCGCCTCGGTGAACATGTCCGCCGCGATGCCGATCATTTTCTCCATTTCTGAATACTTCACTTCTTCACCATCTACGGTCGTCGGCTTCTTTGGGATTTCGCCGGCAGCGGAGAAATCATCTTCCGAAGCGATGATCCCGATCGATATGATCTCCCGCGGGTTGTGTAGGTTGACCACGGTCAGCATCTGCGTGGGCACTCCAAACCCCTGCGTGTGATACCAGGCCTCTCGATAATCATCGAATGTCTTCCCCTCTCGAAGCGTTCGCGTGATAATTGCAACCCCTTTTACCTTCATCTCCCTATCTCCTTTCCCTGTCATCCTTCTGCAACATCCCCTCCACAGGTGATATCGCCGTGACATTTGCTGGGAGCACACCAGCAAATCAGAATCACATCCCCTTTCTTGTTCAACTCTTGAAGCCTCTCAAATTCTGCCTTGATTCTGGCATCATTGTGTATCGCTGTTTTCAAAAAATCTCGATATCTCCTTATGACTTCTTCTCGGTCACCGTCTCTTCCGATGACCAACGGATTGCCTAGAGGGCTATGAAAGCCCTGTGATGGCATTTACATCACCCTTTTCCTGTGCTAAACGTACCCGGTGCATTGCCAGGGGCAGCACCTTGCCCGTGGTTCGCCTCCCGGCCCTAAGAGAGGCTTTCCAGAGGGAGACATGGCAGAGGCAAAGAATAGGTGGCTTATTGCGGCTTCGGCGGTCGGGATTCATCTCTCCATCGGCTCTGTTTATGCGTGGAGCGTGTTTGCCAAGCCCATTGTCAGTCAACTTGGATGGGACTTCCGCAAGACCCAGTTCACCTTCAGTATAGCCATCCTCTTTCTTGGTCTTTCGGCGGCGACATTGGGACGTTTTGTGGAGAAGCAGGGACCACGAAAGTCAGGGATCTTGGCCGCGCTCTTCTTTGGCCTCGGAATTACGGGATCAGGCTTGGCCATCCAGATGAAAAGCATTTACCTGCTTTACGTCTGCTATGGCGTGCTGGGCGGAATTGGTCTGGGGGTGGGTTACATTGCCCCCGTCTCCACGCTGGTCAAGTGGTTTCCGGACAAGCGAGGGCTGGCCACAGGTCTCGCCATTATGGGTTTCGGCTTCGCTTCTCTGATCGGAGGTCCGATCATTCAGCGCTTGATTGTCCTCGCGGGACTGACCCACACCTTCTTCGTTATGGGGACAGCCTATTTCTGTCTCATGTTGGTTTCTTCCCTGTACCTCGCTCCTCCGAAGCCGGGATATATGCCCAAGGCGTCTGCCCATCGGCCGGGTTTTTCTCAGGCGAAGCAGATCAGAGACGATTCCCTGCAGCTTACGGCGAATGAGGCGCTGGGGACTCGCCGCTTCTATTGGCTCTGGCTCATGCTCTTCATCAACGTGACCTGCGGGATTGCTGTCATTTCCGTGGCCTCACCCATGGCTCAGGAGGTTGTCGGGTTGACGTCCTTTCAAGCAGCGGCCATGGTGGGCCTTATCGGGCTTTTCAATGGCGGGGGTCGAATCGCATGGGCGTCTCTCTCAGACTACATTGGGAGGGCTAACACCTATACCGCCTTCTTTGCCATCCAGGCCATCGCCTTTTTCCTGCTGCCGGAGACCGTCAATCCTCTGTTGTTCCAAGGGTTGCTCTTCCTCATCATGACCTGCTATGGAGGGGGGTTCGCCTGCATCCCGGCCTTCATCGGGGATGTCTTCGGAACCAGGCAGCTGGCCGCGATTCACGGGTATATCCTCACGGCATGGGCGGCCGCCGGCCTCACGGGACCGATGTTTGCTGCCTGGGTGCGCGAGACCACCGGGAGCTACTCGGGCACCCTCTCTGTTTTCGCCGGCTTGTTTGCGCTGGCTCTGCTGGTGTCATTCCTCATCCGCCTGGATGTCCCGAGACCTCGAATCGAGACCCAACGACCAGCCAAGCCATCTCCGGAAGCCCTTGGGAAGACGGAAGAACGCACATTCCCCGCCAAAATCGCAGCACTTGCCGAGGTCATGGATTTCGTTGCCGCTCATGCCCAAAAGGCGAACCTCCCCGCCGCGAGAGTCTTGAACGTCCAGTTGGCTGTTGAGGAAGCGGTCACCAACATCTGCCTTCACGCTTACGCTGAAGAGGCGGCGGTCAATCTGCTCAGTTACTCCTATCGTGCGACCGGTGGCTTCGTGCTCCGGATCAGGCACGAAAAGGGCACGTTCGAGATAGACCTGATCGACCAGGGACCCGCCTTCAACCCGCTCTTGGCTACTCCCCTTGACCTCAAATCTATCTGGGAGGATCCCAAGGCCAGGGGGATCGGTATCCACCTCATGCAAAGGATGACGGATGACCTCCGATACAGGCGCGTTGAGCACAAGAACGTGCTGACCTTGGTCATCAGGAAGGGTGAAGGAACGATCGACAAGGGGAAGTGAGGTACACCACAATCGCGGCAAAGGAATGGAGGGGGTCTTACCCCGGGGATTTCTTCACCCTGAAGAGCTCACCTCCACCCAAGACAATCAGTTCCTCTGCTGCTGTAAACCGGCCGTGGTTTCGCATAATGCCGCCCATGAGGCCAGTTCCAAGGAACATATCAGTGCTCTTGATTTTCAGCCGACCCCTGGAAAGGGGGGAAGCAATTGGGGTTTGCGACGAGCAAATCCCCTTTTAAAGGTTTAGGGGTGTAGAAAACCAAAATTGAGTCGGTTGCGGGCATTAGCGGGGCGGCACAACAGTCTCAGAAATCTTGCTTGTGCAGCGCTCATCTCTTCATGGCGAATCCGATGTTCGTCAGCCTCTCGTCCATGAGCTGCCGCTCGGTGAGGTGCTTCACGGTTTGGTCGATATGGTTGAAGATATGGAATTTCCTTGCCTGGGCGTCCCACACGATATCTTTGCGGCTTCTCAGGCCGTGATTGAGCAGGATGAAGAACTCGGCGCCCTGTTCAGACTCGGTCTTCAGTTGTTCTATGGACGTTATTCTGGTCGGCATCAGCATCAGCCCGCTCTGTCCTTTTCTCGAAAGGGACAGAGCGGAATTCAGTGATGGGCTGCCTGTGCTCATGGGGAACCAGCCTTAAGTTGTCTTGCTAGCCTTAGCCATCTCTGCCTTCGCATGGGCCAAGAAATCGTTCCAAAAACGTAACTACTTACCCACCTCTACAGAATTTGAGTAAAGCCTCCCGCAAGTGCAAG
>CAZOLJ010000058.1:0-30776 GCA_964580575.1 uncultured Desulfobacteraceae bacterium | reverse complement strand
CTTAGATAAAATAAGCATGCCGCCTGAGCCTACACAGGGGTCGTAAACCCGCATCCCCTCCTGGGGCTTAATCAAGCGGACCATCAGGCGAACCACATCCCGAGGGGTGTAGAACTCCCCTCCCTTTTTGCCCGCGGAATCAGCAAATTCAGCGATCAAGTATTCGTAGGCGGCACCGAGGAGATCCGGAAACTCAAAATCATCGTTTCTCAGACGGTGTTTATTGAAATGGTTAATCAAATCGCGAAGTTTCTGATCAGGAATTCTTGTTTTTCCCACCTTGCGGTTGAAGTCGATATGGCTAAGGACGCCGTCGAGAGTTTTGTTTTCATGCTCAAGGGCGGTCAATGCCTTGTTTAGCTCATTCCCAATGTCACGATGGAAATGCTGAATCTTTTCCCACCGTGCAGCTTCCGGCACATAAAAAGAGCCTGCATACCGGGACCGCTCTTCAGCCCTTTTTCTTGCTTCGGCTTCGGTTCGGCCTCTAGCCCGGCTTGACTTTACGATTCTTTCATATTGCTCTTCGAATACGTCTGAGCAGCGCTTCAGGAAAAGCATGCCGAATATGTATTCTTTGAACTCCGAAGCATCCATCTTTCCGCGAAGTATGTCGGCAGCCGCGAAGAGATGATTTTCAAGTTTGGAAAGCGTCAATTTCCTCATGCGACTTCGTTTTCTCCCTCAAAAACATCAGGCTATTGCGTCTTCATGCTCATGGAACCTCCCCGGCCGACAATAACATGATCCGGGATGGGGATATCAACGGTCCGGCACGCCTGGACCAGGGATCTTGTGAGGTTGAGATCCTCATCGCTTGCATAAGCCTCGCCGGTCGGGTGGTTATGAGCCAATATCAGACCAGATGCCTTTCTCCTCAAGGCCGATTCCACTATCTCCCGAGCGTGAACGAAGGTGGTGTCTACAGTGCCTTTAAAGAGCACTTCCTCTGCGATCAACCCCTTTGACCTGTTGAGATGGAGGAGTCTGAATTCCTCTCGGTTCAGATTGGCCATGGAGGCTTCAAGATATTCCAGAAGGGCACTGGGGCTTTGGATAATATTCAGCTTCTTGAGAGGCTCTCTGAGTTGCCGCTTGACGATTTCCATTGCCGCCAAAATCTGGGCGATCTTGGCCTTGCCTATTCCCTTTATTTTAAGCAGGTCGTCATAGGAAGCCGACATGAGCCCCTGAAACCCGCCCAATTCTGACAACATATCCCCTGCAAGGGCAACGGCATCCTTTCCCTGCCTGCCGGTCCGCAATAGAATGGCAAGGAGCGCCGCGTCGCTCAGGGCCTCCGGCCCCTTGGTGAGAAGCATCTCGCGAGGGCGATCTCCCTCAGGCCAATCTTTGATGTGAACGACCTTATCTTTGTTCGATCCTTCTTCACCCAATGACGAGTTCTCCTGGTGCCGCTCAGAGGTCTTCGTCGAGAATCTTGCACATTCGTTTGCCGCTGATCGGCTTCATATCAGACCGCAAGCTCCATGACGGTATCGCGACTTTCCATCCGAATCTCTTTCATGTCCACACTGAGACACCCTTCAATGGCATCCTAGAGATTTTCGATGAGCTCCTTCATCATCTCACCTTGCGTCATGCAACCTGGCATGGCGGGCACCTCAGCCCAGTAACCTCCTTCCTCGGCTTCGTGGATGATGACTTTCAATTTCATCTGCTTTTCTCCCTTTTACAAGTTCCTCGACCGTCAATGGAGGGGCGCATCCAGGAGAATGCAATACATCAGGCAATCCCGTTGGCAGCCACCCTCCGCCGCTCATGTCGTTCATGGACAATGAAGTCGAAGAGCGCATCCGGATCGTCGTCTGCCGGCCATAGCGTACCAGCCGAGTCTAGGTCAAACACGACCTCACGCCCCTGTTCCTCGGCTAATTCATCCAAGGAAATGGCCTGCCAGAAGGAACGGCTTTCGCCCTTTTCGGTGGTATTCCTTGCCATACGACACCTCTCCTCTGCGCTTCAACAAATGCATTCGGCTCTGGGCATCGGGCATCATAGGACCTTTGCCTGTGGGTTAGGTTAAATTAGATTGCGCTATTTTTAGCAAAAGATAGAAGATAAGGCAAGGGATTTCCGGAATCAAGACGGACGTAAATTTGACAGACATGAAGCCTCCGGTGTCTGTTATTTCCATTGACTCTTATGCGGCTCGCTGTAAAATTCTCCTCATTCCTCTTCGAACCAAGGGGGTTTGGATGCTCCGGCGACTCTGCGGCATCGGCTTTCTTATCCTTCTGCTTCTGTCCGGCTGTGCAGAGACCAAGCTACACACCGTAGACGATTCCATGATGCAGCAGCAACTGGCTCCTCTGGAGGACGGAAAAACAACCAAGCAGGACATCCTGCTCAAATTCGGGATACCCTCCTCCCAGTTCGAAGGCGAAAGGATCTTCACTTACCGGCTCCGGTTCAACACAAACGAGAACCGCTTCGAAGTCATCTCCAGGGAGGTGGATCGGAGAGATCCCCGCTTTGCTGAATGGATGCAAACGGAGTACAACCTGGTTCTTGTCTTTGACGAGAAACACATTTTGCAGAAGCACAGCATGTTGAGGATCAACCCGTAAGACCGTGTTTCACCACAGAGGCTCTAGAGGACACAGAGAAGACCCTAGAAACCTCTCGAAGTTGAAGGATTTCTATTTCGAGAGTGGAGTGAAGTCGTGACCTTTCTACGCCGTGTTCTTTTGCTGTTCATGATGCTCGGGCCGCTGTTCGCGTGTGCTCACGATAAACTGGATGAGACTTTCGTCAGCGAGCCCTATGTTCGAGAACGCTGGCTTCCCTTTCTCGCAGACGGCAAAACAGAAAAGAGTGAAATCGTCCGGAGGATGGGCGAACCGACCTCCAGTTTCAAAGACGGCACAATACTTGGCTACAGACTGATTCTCGTTGAGGAAGGACGGGACCTCTCGGAAAAGGAGTATCGGAATATCATTGTCTACCATGATGTCGCTTATGTCACACCCTACTACGGTTGGGTAAATAACAGAAGAAAGCTGCTCTCTGAAAGAGGGGATCTTGTCACTTCGAGAGAAGAGAACAAGGATGACAGACTCCTCGATATCCTTACCCGAGAGGCGGAGTACAGCCTGGTGCTGGTCTTTGACGATCAGGGCAAGCTTGCAGGGCACAACCTTCGGAGAATCATGCCGTGAAGACATTCTTTGCCCTCCTTCTTATTCCGTTCTTCTCTGCCTGCATCGTGATTCCAACGCCTGAACACAGGATTCAGGGAAGGGTTCCATGCGACGAGGAGAAGACAACCTTTATGGTCAAGGACACGACAAGCAAGGAGGAGGTGCTTCTGAGACTCGGTGAACCCGATCTTGTGCTGGAGCGCGAGAGGGTTTTCGTATACCGATGGGAAATGGTCGCTGCTTATTTCGCCGTAGGCGGATATGGTGGCGGCGCTGTGGGTCCCATTCAGAGGACCAATTTTCTCATTATTGAATTCGATGACAAGAACAGGGTCAGCCGCCACGAGGTAAGAGGAAGCGTCTTCTCCTCACGAACCCCTTCGGTCGAATCCTTCAAATCGCATCAACAAAGTTCAGGCTCGCGTACAGACAACTGACCACGGACTATGGACAACCAGGACTTGATTGAGAATTCACCCCGTGCTATTTAATACCCGGTTTTTCTGTTTCTGCTTGCCCGGACGCGTACAACGTTCCTGATGGGTTTGGATTCGAGCGGAAGGGAGGACCGATACTCTGTTTGCCGTTTGCGCAAACAATTCTTTCATTTGAGGAGCGGAGATCATGGAGAGCCAGAATCAGAGCAAAGTATCGATGTGCATGCAGTGTGGAATGTGTTCCGGGAGCTGCCCTGAATCGGGAATGACCCCTTTCAACATCAGGATGCTCGTGAGGAAAAACCTTTTGCACAGGGACATAGAAGCGTCCATCCCCTGGTACTGCACCTCTTGCGGGGAGTGCACGCTGCGGTGCCCCAGGGATGTCAAACCCTCGGAGATGATTTTTGAGATCAGGGCGGCCATGGTCGAAGGAGGAGAGATCCCCCTGACGATCCAGAAAGCCCTGGAAAATACCTATGTGCAGAAAAACCCATGGGGCCGTCCAAAGCCCAAAAGGGGCGCTTGGGCGGAGGAAGCAGGACTAAAGATCCCCCATGTGAAGGACACGCAGTCAAAGCGACTGCTCTTCACCTGTTGCATCCAGGCTTATGACCCCCGATGCATGGTGATCCCTGTGAACGTTGCCAAGGTCTTAAACCAGTGCGGAGTGGAGTTCGGCATTCTGGGGGCAGAGGAATCATGCTGCGGCAACGAAATCCGAAGAATGGGTGAAGCGGGCCTTTTCGAAGATCTCCTGCAAGGAAATGCCGCTGCTTTCAAAAAGTACGGGGTAAAGGAAATCCTGGCCTTGTCCCCTCACTGCATGAACGCCCTCAAGAGGGAATACGGGGACCTGGGTATCCCCGTGGTCCACTACACCGAGATTGTCTCAGACTTGGTCGCCAAAGGAGCTCTCTCTTTTAAAACGCCCTACAACAAGAAGGCCATTTACCATGACCCCTGCTTTCTCGGGAAACAGAACAAGATTTTCGACCCGCCCAGGAACATCCTCAAAGCCATCCCCGGACTTGAACTCCTGGAGTTCACCTCTGCAAGAGAAAATTCCCTTTGCTGCGAGGGCGGAGGCGGAAGAATGTTCTATGAGGCCGAAGTGGCCTATCAGAGGAACAGTGAGAAGAGGGTCCTTGAAGCGATCGAAAAAGGCGCTGAAGTCATCGCCACGGCCTGTCCCTTTTGCGTCATGACTTACGAAGACCCAGCAACCGACAAAGGGCTGCTGGTCAGGGAAGTGTCAGAGATCATGATGGAAGCGCTTTAAAACGAGGTTCAAGGCCCAAGGTGCAAGGTACACGGTCCAAGGCTGCGGTTCTTCTAAGGGGCTTTTCCCGTGTACCTTAAACCTTGCACCGTGTACCTGAGGTCTAAGGGCCTTATGCCGGCATGCAAAGGACCGCCTTGAACTTGGTTTCAAACATGCTCGCCGCGTAGGCGGGCTTCATGATCACTGCCGTGTCCGCTCCATGGCCGCTTCCACCGACAACCACAACCTCTTCGTCCGGCGTGATGAACCCTGCCTCCGCAGCCATGACGGCCACTTCCAGGCACACCTTCATCCCTTGAGAAAACATCCTTAGGGTGTCGGCCACTATATTGAGAGGGAGCAACCCTGCCTTGTACTTGTTCTCAAAGGCCCTCTCCGTGGCGCTGAGGGCGTGAAGCCCCCTCACGACGTGAATGCCCTTCTTGATCATGGTTTCGCGGTTCCGATTGAATTCCTCCACCTCCTCCCGGTATTTGCTCCCGGCGCTGTAGGTGACCCCGATGACTTCTATGGTCGGTTTGGCTTTATCACGGGCCAGGAGTGCTGTTTTCCCGGTAGAAGAAGCGACGACGATTTTCCGGACGCCTTTCTCCTCACAGCAGGCCAGAGCGATCTCCAGAGCCCGATCGGTATTCACTGAACCTTTCTTTTCGAAGTACAAAACCTTTCCTTCCCTTCCTTTGCTCATTGTTCCTCCTCCTTTCCGAAGACCCTTTTCACTTCCTTTCTCAGCTCCTCAAAGAGAGGCTGGTGCTCGCCCGTATCCTGCCTGTGACACAGGACTTCGACGAGCCTTTGGTAGTACCGTCTCTGTTCATCCTTTCCTTTGTTGAATCGAGCCCAGACTTCATCCCCCACTGTGTTTCTATCTCTGGCAATGGTCCTGAGGTTGTGCAGCTTGTCCGCGCAAGAGACCAAACGGGCATCGAGGGATGCCGTCTTCAAGGACTTCACCGTGTGCTCTTTCCGTTCCTCCCAGGGCAGGGTTTTGTTCGGCTCGGAACAGCTCTCGACGATGGAAGCAACGGTCTCGCCGAATTCCCTTCTTATGGAATGAATTTCGACCGGAGTATCCTCCACCGTATCGTGCAAAATGCCAGCGGCAATCGTCTCATCCGAGCACCCGGCTCTCGCGAGGATCACGGCCACAGAGAAGGGATGGATAATGTAGGCGGTGTCTGTGCCTTTTCGTTTTTGCTGCTCGTGCGCCTTCACGGCGAGTTCGATAGCCCGATCAATCAGGTCCGCTTGTTGACCTTTGTCCAAAGCATCCTCCGATACCGCGCGCTCCTACCTCGTCGTTCCTCTTGACCCTTCGACAGCGCTCACTCTTCCATCGAAGGATTGTGATTACAATAGCTTCTCAGGGTCAACCCTGAGCGATCCCTGTGCCGCCGCACGGGGGCCAGTCGAAGGGGTTGACTCTGATAAGGATTTTTGATAGTCTTTTAGTTAACTTCGCACTTTCCGTTAACAAGCAAAGGATCACATGCCATGCAAAAGGGTTTGAAAAAACTTGTTATCTGGGCCGTTATCCTGGCCTTCGGCTATTTCATTCTCAGCCACCACTTCATCTTCATCGGCAGTGATCTGAGTCTCTTGAAGAAATCAAAGCTCACCCTCGAGTACACGATTTTCAGCACCCAGGGTAAGAGCATTGAATCCATCATGAACGTGGACGATCTAAGAAAAGATGGCATCGGCAGGCTTCTGGTCGAGAAAGGTAAAATCACGGAGGATCAGCTCGAAACCATTCTCGAAAAGTACAGGTGACCGCCCTCACACCTCAAAATCCACTCGGATCTTGAACATCCTGACTGCAGGCAAGCTGTAAATTTCCTTCACCCCGGTTTTCTCCGCGATTTCCCTCAAGGCGCTCTCAATGGTGGACGTGCTCGGCGCAATGAAGGTGAACCACACGTTGTAATCGTGTTTCCTCAGGTAATTGTGGGTGACACCCGGGTAACTGTTCACTCTGTCGACAAAGTCTTGGATTTTTTCTTCCGGTACCCGAGCCGCGCAGAGCGTGCTCGTGTAGTTGAGCCGGTGAGAATGAAAGTTGCCGCCGATCCGCCTGATGATGCCCGCGGCCTTGAGCGCTTTCACTCGCTCCAGGACTTCGTCGGCTGGCAGGTGAAGTTCTTTTCCCAGTTCGTGGTATGGCTGAGGGCTTATGGGGAAGTTGGACTGAATCGCGTTGATGATCTTCCGGTCAATGGCATCCATGCAGAGCCTTTCTGGAGGGCTGATACATGCAAAGAGGTTCTTCTTCCATAAAATCGCCGGTGGCTTCAAAGGCTCTTGCCCTGCACCCTCCGCAGAACTTCAAATACTCACAAACCCCGCACTTCCCTTTGTAGTTGGAAAAGTCTCTCAGTTTAGTGAACACCGGCGACTTTTCCCAAACTTCCTTAAACGTTGAGTTCTTCAGATCCCCGCTTTGGAGTTCCAGATACCCGCAAGGCTGCACAGTGCCCTGATGAGAGATGAAGCAGAAGGAGGTGCCGCCCAGGCATCCCCTGGTCATGGCATCGAGTCCGTAGGTGGCGTAGTCGACCTTCTCGCCTTTCTTGTGGGCCTCCTGCCTCAGGACTCGATAGAAATGGGGCGCACAGGTCGCCTTCAGGTGAATGGGCACAGTGCTTCGCATGTCATAGAACCAGTGAAGGATCTTCTCGTACTCCTCCGCACTGATTTCCTGATCAACCATGTCCTTGGCCCGTCCGGTGGGAACCAGGAGAAAAATGTGATGCGCAGCCGCTCCGAGTCTGACGGCAAGGTCGAGCATCGCTTGAGCCTGGTCCACATTGTGGCGCGTAATGGTCGTGTTGATCTGGAACTCGATCCCTTCCCTCTTGAGCTCTTCAATACCCCGGATCGATCCGGCAAAAGCGCCCTGTACCTGCCGGAACCGGTCGTGGGTGGATGCGTCCGGTCCGTCCAGAGAAATGCTCACTCGCTGAATTCCGGAGGACTTCATTTTCTTCGCAATCTGAGGAGTGAGGAGAGTGCCATTGGCGGCCATGACCATGCGAAGCCCCAGGTCAGTGCCATGTTTGGCCAGTTCGAAGACGTCTTCTCTCAGCAAAGGTTCGCCGCCGGTGAGAATGACGATCGGTTGCCCGACCCCGGCAATCTGATCCAGGATTTCCAGGCACTTCTCGGTGCTCAATTCGCCGGCGTAGGGGCCACGACTTGCCGCGGCCCTGCAGTGAACGCAGTTCAGGTTGCAGTTCCGGGTCACCTCCCAAGCCACCAGGCGAGGCCCTCTATTCTCATGTGGATGACTTTTATTCATGAACCGATTAGATCCTGTTTTTGGTCAGGACTACTGCTGCTTCTTTTGCAAAATAGGTGAGGATCAGATCCGCCCCTGCCCTTCGGATGGAGGTGAGCACTTCCATCATGGCGCGGGTTCCGTCGATCCAGCCCTTTTCGGCGGCCGCCTTGACCATGGCGAACTCGCCGCTCACATTGTAGGCCGCCAAAGGGAGGAGGCACTGCTCACGCACCCGCCTCACGATATCAAGATACGGGAGCGCAGGCTTCACCATGATCATGTCCGCTCCTTCTTCCACATCGAGCCAGGCTTCCTTCATGGCTTCCAGAGCGTTCGCAGGGTCCATCTGGTAGCTTGCCCGGTCTCCGAATTGCGGCGCGGATTCGGCCGCCTCCCGAAAGGGGCCATAAAAGGCGGAGGCATACTTCACCGCGTAGGACAGAATACCCGTGTCGTGGAAGCCTGCCGCATCCAAGGCTGTCCGAATGGCCGCCACGCGGCCGTCCATCATGTCCGAGGGCCCGACAAAGTCTGCCCCTGCGTAGGCGTGACTGAGGGCCTGGCGGGCCAGGAGCTCAAGGGTCGCGTCATTATCCACTTTGCCGTTCTTGATGACCCCGCAGTGACCGTGGTCCGTGTACTCGCAAAGGCAAACATCCGTGATCAAGACCATGTCCGGGACTTTCGCCTTAATCCCTGCCACCGCCATCTGCACGACGCCGTCTTCCGCATAAGACCGGCTCCCCACCGCGTCCTTCCGGTCAGGAATCCCGAAGAGGATCACCGAGGGAATCCCGAGATCCCACACTTCCTTTGCTTCCTGGACAATCGTATCAACGGAAAACTGGCACTGTCCCGGCATGGAGGGGATCGGGTCCTTTTTTCCATGACCCGGCTTCACGAAAAGAGGATAGATGAAATCCTTCGGTGAAAGGATCGTTTCCCGAACCATTTCCCGAAGAGTTGCACTTTGTCTGAGTCTGCGGGGCCGAACCATCATAGAGAAACCTCATCTTTGAAGAAACGCACGTGGCAGGTTGCGTGTTGCAGGTTGTGAACTGTCAGTCGTCAATTGTCCGTTGTCCGTCGCATGTTGCAGGTGGCAGGTTGCTTGTTGCAGGTTGTCCGTTGTCCGTGGTCAGTTGATTTGTTCTGAACCGTGTACCTTGCACCCTGCACCGTGCACCTTCTTGCTTCTGTCTACTGTCTTCTGTATTCTGTTTTTGAAACTTTAGGCATTTTTGGCATTTTGGTGCATTTAGGCACTTCTTAACTTAACCCAATTTCCTCATCCGACAGATAGCAGGCAGGGTCCGGGGCCCACAGATCATCGGACACGGCTTCGGCCCTCACCCTGAAATTTCCTCCGCAGATGTCCAGCCACTTGCAGGCAGCGCAGCGGCCTTTCACGTGCTTCTTCTTGTCTTTGAGCTTCGCCATCACCGGATGAGTGAGATCGGTCCAGATTTTGCTAAAGGGTTTCTCCCGCACGTTTCCGAAACTGAGGTGTCTCCAAAACTGATCCGCGTGCACAGATCCGTCCCAGCTGATGCAGCCGATGCCCCTCCCTGAACTGTTCCCCTCATTCATCTCGAGGAGTTCAAGAACCTCTCCGGCCCGATCCCTCTTCTCCCGCACCATGCGTAGATACACATAGGGGCCGTCGGCGTGGTTGTCTACGGTGAGCACCTCCTTCTCCAGCCCCCTATCGTGCAGATCCCTGGTTCTGTCCATGATGAGGTCTACGACCTTTCTTGTTTCTGCATGATTCAGATCGTGTTCCACAAGATCCGAACCCCGCCCCGCATACACGAGATGATAGAAGCAGACCCTGGGAATTTTCGCCTCCTCAAGGAGATCGAAGATTCCTGGAACTTCCTCCACGTTCATGCGGTTGAGCGTGAATCGAAGCCCCACCTTGAGCCCCTGCTCCTGGCAGTTGCAAATCCCTTGCATGGCGTCGCTGAAAGCGCCCTTTTTCCCACGAAACCGGTCATGGACTTCCTTTAGACCATCCAGACTCACCCCCACGTAGGAGAGCCCCACCTTGCGGAGTTCTTTGGCGATTGCCTTGGTAATAAGTGTTCCGTTGGTGGAGATAACCGCCCTCATTCCCCGCTGGACCGCATAGCTCGCCAAATCGATGAGGTCTTTCCGGACCAGAGGTTCACCTCCGGAGAAAAGCACCACCGGAGCGCCGAATGCAGCCAGATCATCCAGCACCGCAAAGCCTTCTTTTGTGCTCAACTCCTTTTCATGCCCCTTTTCCGTGGCGTGGGCATAGCAGTGCACGCACTTCAGATTGCAGGCCCGCGTCACATTCCAGACCACCACCGGTTTTTTGTCTGAAGAGAACTGAAGAAGATGGGAGGGCAGATCTTTTGAGGATCTTCCATATCGCAGCGCATCAGAAGGTTCCACGGTCCCGCAATAGAGCTTTGAAATCCCGATCATTCGCTATCTCACCGATTCAACTCATCCGGAGACTGGGGAACGCCATACTCTTTTCGATAGTAACGCTTCACCAAGTCGTTGATGTATTTGTCCATGTCCAGCACCGCATCCTTGGTGACCACAAAATGATCAACCCCGGAGCGGTCCTTGACCAGCTTGAGTCCGTACTCGAGCTTCTTTGCCAGCTGGTAGCTCAAGGAACCCGCATCCTGTCCTGTCTCAATGGATCGGCGGAGCAGTTCATCGGTGGCTCCATCGTCAAACGTGACATTCAGCTCCATGTCATGAGCCAGAGCGGCTTCCTCCGCCTTGATCTCCTGGTACATGACCACAAATTCTTCGAAAGCCGTGTTCACGTCAGAGATTTTCTTGAGAAAGATCTGGGCAATGAGCCCCCGCCTCACATCATTGATTTCCAGTCCCGGGGTCCGGCCGAAGTCCTTGTCCCTCTTTTCAATGAAGGACTTGATGCTCTCCAACTCCGTCAACGCCCCGACCTCGAATCGTGCTTGTCTCATCGGGTCATCCGCGCCTTCTCTCAGACGTTTCAGTTCGGCCTCGGGATCGTCCACCAGTTCCGCTGTTACAAGGAGCCTTTTGATCGGCGTTGAGGGCAAGTTCTTCTCAAAGGGTATAAGGACCTTTTCAATGGCGCTCACAAGACCTCTTGCGCCTGTTCTCTCTTTTGCCGCTGTTTCGGCTATCTTGACCAGGGCTCCCTCTTCGAACTTGATGTCAATGCCGTAGGCCTTGAAGTCCAACCGCTTGCTGAGGATAATCGGGTTATTGGGGTTTTTGAGAATCTTGACGAGATCTTCTTTGGTCAATTCGTCGAAAACCACAACGACCGGCAGGCGTCCCACGAATTCCGATTCGAAACCGAATTCCACAAGGTCCTGGGCAGTGACCTCCTTGAGAATCTCCCAGGGGATCTCCGTGGGTCGCACATCCGCCTCGAATCCGATCCCCTGTTTCTGAAGCCTCTTTTTGATGATGTTGCCCAGTTCTCCAAAGGCGCCGCTCATGATGAAAAGGATGTTCTTGGTGTTAACCACCCTCTTCTCTTTCTTGCCGGTCCTTCGGAAATGCTCGATCGCCTGGATTTGGGAGACCGCATCGTGAGGGACTTTCAAATCCACCTCTGTCTCCTCCATCGGCTTGAGCAAGGCCCTCTGGACGCCGGTCCGCGACACATCGTGGCCGATGAAATTCCTCGCTGAAGCGATTTTGTCGACCTCGTCGATATAGATGATGCCGTTCTCAGCAAGACTGATGTCTTCGTTGGCTTCGTAGACCAGGTCACGAACCAGGTCCTCCACATCTCCGCCCACATACCCGGTCTCACTGAATTTGGTGGCGTCGCCTTTCACAAAAGGCACCCCCAATTTCTGCGCAATCAGCTTGACGATATAGGTTTTTCCAACCCCGGTCGGACCGATCATGAGCACGTTGTTCTTGATCATTCCGACCCCGCCGCCCTTTTTCTTGTTCGTCTGCCTCTTGAAGTGCTTGACGCGGTTGAAGTGGGTGCAGACTTTGGTCGCGAGCACAGCCTTTGCCTGATTCTGTTTCACAACAAAGCTGTCCAAGTGAGATTCAAGCTCCTCAGGGAGCATATCAAAGTTGATGACAGGCTCTTTCTTTTCTCCTGGTCTGCCCTCTTCCGTGCTGATTTCCTGCGCCTTCGGATAGACAAAGGGAGAAATGATCTTGATCCTGTTCCCGTATTTTTTCGACAGGTAGTCGCTCAGCTCTTTCTCGAGCTCTTTCTGATTGGGGAGCTTTTCCCCGCTTTCGTATCTGATTTCATCTTCATCCATCATGACTTCCTCACTCACCTTAATGCGCAAAAGTTTCTCAAAACTTGTCTTATTGATGCTTAAGAATATAGACACTTCTGCCCCGCATTTCAACCCGATGCGCTCCCGCTTATTCTGTTGACTCAAGTGTCGGGATTGTTTTAGAGTTGTTAACATCATATCAGAATGTCTATAAAAAACAAGGAGTAACGGATGATTTCCCGACTGGAGATCCGGCTCAAAAGAAACC
Source organism: uncultured Desulfobacteraceae bacterium (assembly GCA_964580575.1). GTDB lineage: Bacteria > Desulfobacterota > DSM-4660 > Desulfatiglandales > HGW-15 > CAVPDE01. The sequence goes on along the minus strand of CAZOLJ010000058.1, from coordinate 18,107 downwards.
TCACTGACGCGGAAGGCGCGGGGGTCAAGAGAAAAGCGAAGGACTATTTCGGCATGGAAGTCGATGAAATCCGCGTCATCCGCATCCTCATGTTCGACGCAGGCCTCACTCCAGACCAGATGGAAGCTGCCCGGACCAGGATTTTCACCAACCCCATCATTGAGGAATCTTCCTTCAAGCCCCTGGCTCAGGATTTTGACTGGCTCATCTGGGTCGGCTATCGCCCAGGAGTGAGAGACACCGCTGGAAGCACGGCCGTGGAAGCCGTTGAAGACCTGTTCAAGATCAGATTCAATGCAAAGGAGGCGGTGTACACTTCCAAGCTCTACGCGATCAAAGCAAACCTTCATGAAACCCAGGTAAGAACCATTGCGCGGGAGATTCTCGCCAACGAGATCATTCAGCAGTGGAGGGTCTTCAGCCGCCAAGAATGGAATCCGGAAGAAGGCATCGGCTTTATCCTGCCCAAAGTGATCCTCAATCACGAACCCCAGGTCACAACAGTTCCCATAGGCAGCGACCGGGAGCTGCGAGAAATCTCCCAGGTGCGGAACCTCGCGCTTCAGGATAAGGACATCCCCACCATCCGGGACTATTTCTTGAGGCAAGACGTTTTGGCCGAGCGAAGGAAGATGGGTCTCAGCCTGCCCACGGATGTTGAACTCGAATACATTTCCCAATCCCGGAGCGACCACTGCAACCACAACACCTTCAGGGGCCTTTTCAGGTACAAGGACCTCTCGGACGGTCGCGTCCAGGTCGTGGACAACCTGTTCAAGACCTGCATCGAAGCGCCCACCCTCAAGGTCAAGGAGGAGAAGCCCTGGGTGGTCTCCGTTCTCTGGGACAACGCCGGGGTGGCAAAATTCAATACCGACCACAACTACGTCATCACCGGGGAGACCCACAACAGCCCCTCCAACATGGAGGCTTACGGTGGATCGCTTACGGGCATCGTCGGGATTTACAGGGACCCCATGGGCACGGGAAAAGGCGCAAAACTCATTCTGGGCACCTATGGGTTTTGCGTGGGCCCCAGGGACTACGCCAAAGACCTGAAGCCCTACCTTCACCCCAGGCGCCTGCTCGACGGCGTGATCGAAGGCGTGAAGGACGGCGGCAACAAGAGCGGGATTCCGACGGCCTACGGCCTGCTTTATTTCGATGACAGCTACATGGGGAAATGCCTGGTCTTTGTAACCGCTCTTGGAATCATGCCGGCCTCGCTCGGCAAGGAACCCTCCCACACGAAAAAGACATCCAAAGGGGATCTCATCATCATGTCGGGCGGCAGGGTGGGCAAGGACGGGATCCACGGGGTGACGGCTTCCTCAGAAATATTCACGGAGCACACGCCTGCGGGCCATGTGCAGATCGGCGACCCATACACTCAGAAAAAAATGCACGACTTCCTGCTGGAGGCAAGGGATGAAGGTCTCCTTTCTTACATCACGGACAACGGCGGAGGAGGGCTTTCTTCTTCCATCGGCGAGTCTTCCCGTTTCAGCAACGGGTGCCGGGTGGATTTAGACAAGGTGCCGCTCAAGTACGAGGGCTTGGATCAGTGGGAGATCTGGGTGTCCGAATCCCAGGAGAGAATGACCATTGCGGTCAAACCGGAGCACCTTGCCCGCTTCATGGCTTTATCCGAAAAGCATGGTGTGGAGAGCACGGTTATCGGTGAATACAATGACTCCGGCGCTCTCAGGCTGGATTACAGGGGCAAGACCTGCGCCTACATCCGTATGGACTTTCTCCAGTCCGATTTTCCCCAGTGGGAGTTTGAGGCCGAATGGCTGCCGCCTGAAATGAGAGGCTTCACAGAACCCGTGCTGAGCGCACCCGCTAAGCACGGCGAACTTCTCAAGACCATGCTGGCCCGTCCGAACCTGTGCTCCAGGAACTGGATTGCGCGCCAATATGACCACGAGGTGCAGGGAGGCAGCGTCATCAAACCTCTCGTGGGGAAGAAAAGAGACATTCCGAGCGACGCGGCGGTCATGAGGCCCATTCTTGGATCAGAGACAGGGATTGTCGTCAGCCAGGCCCTGAGCCCTTTGTATTCCGAGATCGATACTTACGCGATGACGGCCGTGACGATCGACGAAGCGGTGAGAAAAGCGCTTGCCGTCGGAGGGGATCCGGACCATCTCGGGGGTGTAGACAATTTCTGCTGGCCCACGGTTCAGTATGATCCCGTGACAAACCCGGACGGCAAGTACAAGGCGGCCCAACTCGTGCGATCCTGCTGGGCGCTCAGGGACACCTGCCTCGCCTTCAAGATCCCTCTGCTCTCAGGCAAAGACAGCATGTACATTGACGGGAATCTGGAGGGCCCCTATGGGGAGAGACGAAAGGTCTCTGGCAAACCGACCCTGCTCTTCACCGTCTCGAGCGTGGTGCAGGACGTAAAGACTTGCGTCACCATGGATGCCAAGTTCCTGGGCGATCTGGTTTACGTGCTTGGAGAAACGAGGAATGAACTCGGGGGGAGCGAGTACTATCAGTTGATGGACAAAATCGGCCTTCATGTTCCCAAAGTCGATGTGAGCCGTGGGTGGCCCCTGTACCTTGCTCTGCACCAGGCCATCCGACAGGGGCTCGTCTCCTCGGCCCACGCCGTGTCAAAAGGGGGGCTGGCTGTTCACCTGGCCATGGTGGCCATGGCGGGTGAACTGGGAATGGAGCTTCACATTGGGAAATCCCCTTCTCGGCCCGGGCTTTCCTCGGCACAGATCCTCTACTCCGAGTCTGCAGGACGTTTTGTCGTCACTGTGAACCCGGCAAAAAGAGAAGCGTTTGAAAAGCTCTTTGCGTCCATGCCCGTTGCATGCATTGGGGGGGTGACGGAAACCCAACGATTCAAGGTGCAGCGGGGCAAAGGGGAACTGATCATTGACGAGGACGTTTCCGATTTGAAGAAAGCCTGGAATTCGCGCTTCGGAGGATTGATATGACCCCTGTGAAAGCTCTGGTGCTCACCGGGTTCGGATTGAACTGCGACTACGAGACGGATTACGCCCTGAAACTGGCCGGAGCCGACTCCCACCGGATCCACATCAACGAACTCATCTACGGAGATCGATGGGCGTCTAGGGTCAAACTGGACAACTACCACATCCTGGTTTTCGGAGGCGGTTTCAGCTGGGCGGACGATCACGGCGCCGGTGTGCTTCTCGCGTCAAAAATAGGGTTCAACCTCAGAGACGAACTGGATCAATTCATCGGGTCCGGCAAGCTGGTCATCGGGATCTGCAACGGTTTCCAGGCCATCGTCAACCTGGGTCTCCTCCCCGGTTTCAACAGCAACTATCATGAACGCCGGATCGCCCTGATCCCGAATGCGGCAGGGAATTTCATCAATGCCTGGGTGAGGCTGAGGATCAATCCGGACTCGCCCTGTATTTTCACGCAAGGCATCAAAGAGATCGAGCTTCCGGTCCGCCACGGAGAAGGCAATTTCTATGCTCTGGGCCAGGACATGGAGAACCTTTTCAAGAACAAGCAAGTGGTGGCGCAGTATGCCGACACTTCAGGAAACCCCGCGAACGGGCATTGGCCGGCCAATCCCAACGGATCGCTTATGGACATTGCCGGCATCTGCGACCCCACAGGCCGCATCTTCGGGCTGATGCCCCACCCCGAGGCTTTCAACCACGTCACCAACCATCCGGACTGGACACACAAAAAAGAGACTCTGCTCCGTCAAGGCAAATCTCTGCCGGGTGAAGAAGGAGAAGGGGTGAAGGTGTTCAGGAATGCGGTTGAGTACATCCGTAAAGAAGTGCCGGGGAAAAGCAGAGATTGAATTTCCCTGGTTTGTTCCTCAGCCCGCCAAGTCGCTTACGCCTTGGTCCCACTGTGTCATCATGCGCTCGCCGATCTCACGAAACTCCGGGTGCTCCGCGATATATCGTGGGATCATCCGCTTTGTTTCGCTGACCGCCTCGGCACCACGATCGAAAACATCGCGAATCGCTCTCACCGGCATGGACAAATGGGTCACGGCAAACTGTTCCAGTACCTTTCGCGGCCACCACTTCTTCGTTCCTGCAAGAGAAAGGGCCGGCACGTCATTTCTGATGTAGGCGGTTGTGGTCACCACGTCGTACAAAGGAGCGAACCTGACCGTCTGGCCGGGTGAGGCGCAGAGGACCCCGAAATTCTTCAGATGGGCGTCGCCGTTCCGCACCATGACCGACAGCACCAAGGTCGCAAAAAACTGCTCCCTTGCCGACATCACGTGTTCACTCGACACAAAACCCCTGATGCTCTTCGCCACCCGTTCACAGCTGCTTCCGTACTTTTGTGAAGTGCCGAGGGCCTGGAGGCTGCACATATCTTCAAAGCCGATGGAGGCGCCGTCTGGAGTGAGGTCGAAGCGGCGCAAGACGAAGAGACCGCCGTTGTCCGAGAGAGAGAATTCCGGCACCGGCAGACCGGCCCGTCTCGCAGCGGTCATGCAGAAGTACTCGTTGGCGGCGAGATAGGGAAAATCGGTTCCCCACGACTTGACGATGTAGCGGGCCGAGGTGAGCATGCCGCGCTCCTTGGCATCCAGCAAGACTTTCGGTTGAACGCCTGATATCCCTGAGCGAAGCGCGTATCTGGCCACAAGCTCGTGGAAAAGATCACGTGTGTCGGGATAGGTGAGGAGTTCTTCGAGGGATTCGGGTGTCTCTGAAATCCTAGGGAATGCTTCGCCGGGGAGAGAAAACCGGTTCCTGCCTACCTGGTTTCCCCCGGTCACCAGGAGGATCGACAGGTCATCGTCCCCCACTACCTTGGAAATAGCCCGGCGTATTACTTCCAGCAGTGCTCCCTCTGGCAGGTTCATTTGGAATATGGGGTGCAAGTCAAGGCTCACCCAGCTTTCCAACCTTAGAGGCATTGTGAGGGAGACCTCTGCCTCGCTGCCGGCATCCCTGAAGTAAGCGAATATATGCTTCTGACCCCGTTCCCCTTCAAGAATCCCGGACCGTGCCTCACCGGCCCACACGGAGAGGGAAGATGCAGATGCCATCAGCGAACCTCCTCTTCGCGTAGTTCTTCCAATGTTGGAGGTCTTCCCGCCGGCCGGACCCGTATCTCCAGGCCCAGGTATTCCAGTAGCCGGATAAGCTTGCGCACGCCAATGTCCTGTACCGTGCCTCGCTCGATCTGCCCGATGGTGGCGCGACTCATGCCAAGGGCTTTCGCTAATTCAGCCTGCGTAATCTTCCGGCTCTTCCTCGTCAGTTGAATTTGTCTGCCGATCTCAAATAACATGAATGCATTATATATGATGCATAGCCCTTGTAAATTAAAAAATGATTCATATATGATTCAAATGAAGATCTCAAGTCTTAAGCTTTCCGTTCGCTGAGGCCCATAACATCCTGTGCCGCCCCCGTCCACCGCAATCCCCTGGCCCCCAACATGATGCGTCCGTTTCTCGTTTGATATGCAAACATGGATTCCCTGTCAAAACGCATGCCTTGCCTTCCACTCCTTCCAAATCTCTCCAGACCGACTCTGCTCTTTAGACAGGGTGGGCTTGCCCGGCTCCCAGCCGCAGGGCATGTAATCCCCGGTAGCCTGATGGTGTTGCAGGGCTCTGAGCTGCCGCAGCGCTTCACTGACATCCCTTCCTACGGGCTCTGCGACGACCTCTATAGACTGGATCACTCCCAATGGATCGATCAAGAACCGGCCCCTCTGATCAAGCCCGTTCTCCGAGTCGTAAACTCCGTAAAGCGCTCCAATCCGGCCTCCTGGGTCTGAGAACATAGGGAAAAGCGCACCGTCCTTCACCATCTGAGAGAGCTCTTTTTCCTGCCAGCTCCTGTGCGTGTCCGCGCTGTCCACGCTAAGGGCCAGAACTTCAGCTCCCAATTCCTTGAAAGCGGGATACTTGACGGCAACTGCCGCCAGTTCCGTCGGTCAGACCGTGCTGAAGTCAGCCGGATAGAAGAAAAGCATGACCCAGCGGCCTCGATACTCAGATAGGCTCACTTTCCGAACTTCTCCGCGATCAAACGCATCGGCGGTAAACTCCGGGGCTTTCTTTCCCACTCTGACACTCATGCTCGTCCTCTCTTTGCTACAGTGAACGCCATTAGTAAGGTGACATGTCTCTTGACAAGCAGGTTCAAAATCCCCCCCAACCCTCCTTTACTAAAGGGGGCGAGGTTTATCCGCCTCTGGCGGGGGGGATTTGTCGCTAACGATAGTCAGCCCATTCCATTATTTCTTCTTCCCAGGCGGCTCAGAGGCAGCACGCTTCGCCGGCTGATCTGCCGTATCCTCGATATAGACATCCATGAGCTGGCCGGGGAAAATGGGGAGGTCCGCTCGCTTGAAGCTGAAAAGGACCTGCATCACCCGCGTGTCCACTCTTTCGGTGCTGTCGCCTGTCAGACTGCGCTTGGGTACCACATAAGGTTCGACGTATTCGAACTTGAGTGCCGTCTTCAACTGCGGATTGCCCCGAACAAAGGCGAACGCCGAAGAACCGGAATGAAAACGCCAGGCATCATTCTCATCAATGTCCACCCGAACATGAAGCTTGTCCAGATCTCCCATCAGAATCAACGGTTGCACAAGGACTCCTCCTTGAGCATACTCGCCCGGCCGGACATTGACCTGCATGATATTCCCATCCACGGGCGCACGAATGGTGAGGCGATCAATCTCCACTGCAGCGGCGCCCACATCCGCTTCCGCCCTTGCGATTTCAGCCCTTGCCAAGGCAATGTCCGGCTTCCATGCGCCCGCCTCCAGGAGCTCCAGGTTGTGCTTTGCCTGCGCGAGCCTCGCTTCGCCTGCCTGCACCGCATAGCGGCGCCTGTTTAACTCTTCCAGGCTGATGGCACTTCCTACCGTGACCCTCTCCGCGTTTCTGAGCTGCATCCGGAGATCTTCGAGATTGGCTTCACCTTCCTTCACTCTTGCGCGCGCTGCAGGGAGTTCCTCCTTGCGCGGCAGTTGGAGCAGCCGTTCTAGTTTCGCCTGTGCCTCGGCCAGCAACGTCTCGCGAAGCGCGAGCGCAGCGCGCTCCTTTCTGTCATCCAGGACAAAGAGTGTGTCCGCCGCTTTGACCTGTTGCCCTACCGAGACGAAAAGCTTCACAACCACGCCGGACACAGGGGTGCCCACGGCAATGTTTCTCGTGCTTGCCTCAACGATTCCCGAACCGGAGATCTTGTTTTCATAGGGCGGCTTAGGAGGTTCGGCGACCGGCTTTGAAGGCGGAATCGGCCTGGCTCCCTGCAAGGCCATCCACAGGGCAAAAACAAATCCGGCGGCGGCCAAAACCGGCAGAACATATTTTCGAAACATAACCTCTCCAATAAAAAAGTTAAGAGTTACGCATGATGGCGTTATTCAAAGCAGCTCAGTTGAAAAACTCGCATTGGAGTGACGAGTGACAAGTAAATAGTGACGAGATCAAAGAAAGACTTGTCACTCGTTACTCGTCACTTGTCACTTTCCTACCCTGTCAATGCGCCACTTGGGATTCCACACTCACAATTTTTCCGTCTTCCATCCGCGCGATGCGATCGGCGAAATTGAAAATCCGGTTGTCGTGGGTGACGATGATCAGTGCCCGCTCAGAGGAAAGGGCCGAATCGCGAAGCACCTCCATCACCCGATGTCCCGTCTCCGCATCCAGCGCGCTGGTCGGTTCATCGCAAACAATGAGCTTCGGCCCGTGGATCAGCGCGCGGGCGATGGCCACTCTCTGCTGCTGCCCCCCGGAGAGCTGCGCAGGAGAGGCGAACATTCGATCAGCAAGTCCCACCTGTTCAAGAATGTCCTTCGCCCTTTCCTGAGCCTCCTTTCGAGCAACTCCAAGGATCAGAAGGGGCACAGAAACGTTCTCCAGCGCCGTGAGCGTTGGGAGCAGATTGTAAGCCTGAAACACAAAACCGACGTTCTGCCCCCTGTAACGGGTTTTCTTGGTCTGCCCCATTCCTCTCAGGTCCCGCTGAAAAACCAGGCACTCGCCCTCATCATGATCCAGGATCCCCGCCACGACGGATATCAGAGTGGTCTTGCCGCAGCCTGAGGGGCCCACCAGCATGAGCAGTTCTCCCTGCCGCACTTCGAGATCCACACCTCGCAGGGCCATGACCTTTGTCGGCCCTGTGACGTAGCTCTTGGTCACGCTTTTGCAGAAGACAGCTACTTGGTTCTCCATGGCATCCATAACGTCAAGCTTTGAATACGATCGCCGGCTCCAGTTTCATCACCTTGCGAATGCTGATGAGCGCGGAAATCACGATGATCAGACAAATGGCCGCTCCTGAAAACATGAGGAGATCTTTGGTCAGGCGAAAAGCGAGTTCCGTCCCACCCAGCAGGTATCCGAACAGGGAGGCTCCGCCGACACCAAGGCCATACCCCAACGCCCCGACCACCAGCGCCTGCAGGAGGATCATGCGCAGGAGAATACCATTGGTTGCACCCATCGCCTTCAGCGTTCCAAAGTAACGAATGTTTTCCAGTGTGAAGTTGTAAAAGGTCTGCCCGGCGATGGCCGTGCCAATGAAAAACCCCAGCCCCACAGCGATCCCAAAGTTAATCGGAATGCCCGTATTCTTCATGAAATAGTTGTATGTGAGATCTTTGAATTCCTGAGCCGTGTGAGCGGCGAGGCCCGTTCTTTCGCTGATGCGGGCTGCAAGGATCTTGGGATCCTCCCCTTTTTTCGCCTTCACCAGCACGAAGGACAAAAGCTTTCGCTCCTTGGGGGCGAAGGTGGTGGCGCGACTGTAAGTGGTAAAAACGACGGGTTGAGACTGAAAGGTCCGAGACACCCTGCAAATCCCCACCACCACGGCACGGCGGTCATTGATCTCAAGGGTATCGCCGATCTTGAGCGGCTCCGGTTTGCCCCCAAGGGCCTTGGGAGGCCTGGCCAAACGTGTCCTAGCCCCCACGTCATTGACGATCACGGCATCCTGCTGACGCAGATCGCTGAGACTGCCCTCGACCATGACAGGCGGCCCGCCGATCAGAGTCGCATCGTCCAGTCCGAAGACATTGCATATCTGGTAATTGCCGTCTTCAAGGCGTGCCTTGAGCAGGCCTTTGTACAATGGGACGGCCCATTCCACCCCCGGCACGGAGCGGATGCGGAAGAGCTCGGTGTCCTGCAACGGCTTGATATCGTCGATAAACTGAACCTTGGGATCCATGACCCAGATGTCCGGATGGGAGAGATCCGTAATGGATCCGTAAGTCCTTGTCATGAGCCCGGTGAAGATGGAGGATTGCTGGGTGATGAGCAAGGAGGCAAATGTCAGACCCATGATGATGCCAAGGTACTTGCCCCTGTCCCCGATGAGCATTTTAAGAGCAATGGAATACACTCTCGGTCTCCCCTTGATTTTCGGGTTACACATTAATCATGAAAACAGCCCGTTCCAGGGTTTCCAGCGCAGAGGTCACCCCCTTCTAACATCTGGAGCGGGGAGAAGAGTAGATCTTTTCAGAAAGGCAAGGTGATGGAATAGGCGTAAGGCCCTCTCCTCACGACCAGATTCAGTGATATCAGGTGGTGGTATTGGCTGATGGCTTTCTTGAAGTCTTCCAGGTTTGTCACCGCCACTTCGTTGACTTGTGCGATCAGATCTCCGGCTCTCAGCCCGATGCGGGCCGCTTCCGAGTCCTGTTTCACTTCTTCAACGGAAACGCCGGATCGCTGCTGAGCGTTGCCTTTGCGCCCCTCCCCCACCTTGAGGCCCAGACGACGGTAGAAAGTCTCTAGGGCGAGTTCCGGTGGGAAAGATGCAGGTTGCAAGGGGATGGAGATCTCTTTTCCTCTTCGTGAAAGCTTTAGGGTGATGCGGTCCCCGGTAGTGAATTCCGCGAGAGCATCCTGATAGTCGGAGAGGGTGGTGACGGCTGTGCCACCCACGACCAAAACCACATCCCCCCTCTTCACACCGGCCCGATCCGCAGGGCTGTTCCCGTACACATCGCTGACCAGCACTCCGCCGCCCTCTGCGGGAAGTGCGAAATGGCGCTTCAGTTCAGGAGTCAGCTCCTGCAAATCCAGGCCCAGCCAAGGCGGCTGCACCTCGCCTGCACGGAGCAGTTCCTTGACGATCCTTTTCGCCTTGTTGATGGGAATGGCAAAGCCGATGCCCTGTGCCTTCTGGTAGATCGCCGTGTTGATCCCGATCACGTCTCCATCGATGTTGAGAAGTGGCCCGCCGCTGTTGCCGGGGTTGATGGACGCATCCGTCTGAATGAAATGTCTGTAGATGCGGTCCTCGGCGCGAACGGACCTGTCCAGGGCACTCACCACTCCTGTGGTCACGGTGTGAGTCAACCCGAAAGGGTTGCCGATCGCTACGACGGTCTCTCCGATCATCAGATCTTCAGAGTCCCCCAGCTTGGCCTCAGGAAGGTTCTCCTTGGCATCGATCTTGATAACCGCCAGATCAGAGCGGGGGTCCGAGCCCAAACTCTTACCCTTGTATTCCTTCTGGGTTGACGTGATCACCTTGATCTCAGTAGCTCTTGCCACCACGTGGTGGTTGGTCACGATATAACCTTTTTCCCCGTCAATGATCACTCCCGAGCCCAGGCTTGAGTGCTTGTACTCTCTGCTGAACATTTCAGGGAAGAAGTCTTTGAAAAATTCATCTCCGCCGAATGGGAAAAAAGGACTCACCTTTTCCGTAACCACCGTGCTGATGTTCACCACCGCAGGACTCACTCTTTCGACAGCAACGACAATGGCACTGCGACGCAAAGAATCCTTGGCGGCAGCGGATGCGTCGTCTGAGCTCAACGCGCTTGCTAGCAGCGAGAGCGCGATGATGCGTACGCCTTTCCACAAATTTCTCACTTGTTGATGGTTACCCATTTATCGCTTGTTGTCCGTCGTCAGTGGCCCGTTGTCCGTTGCGGGTTGCTTGTAGCACGTTGCCTGTTGCAGGTTGCTTGTTGTTCTTAAGTGACGAGTGACCGTTCGACAAGCTCACGGCCCTGAGCGATGTCGAAGGGCAAGTAACGAGTGACGAGTCATGTTTTTTCTTGTCACTATTTACTCGTCACTTGTCACTGGTTTTCAAAAACTCCCCTATGATGTCAATCAATTCTTCTTCGTAGCCCGAATAGAAATGATCCGCCCCTTGAATAACCCGGAACAGGGCCTGATCGTTCCACTTGGCTAGCATCTTTTCAACCTTCTTGTATTCGGCGATCTCATCCCTTGTACCACAAATCACCAGCTTGATTTTAGGGCTGTATTGCAGGAAGCTGAAATCAATAAAACTCACAGGCGGCGAGACCATGATGAGCCTTTGCGCTTTTTCAAAATCGGCGAGACCCAGGGCGTTGACCCAGGCCCCGAAGGAATAGCCTGCGAGGTCCATGTTTTTCTTACCCAGAGTCTGGAGAGCCGCCCTGACGTCTTCTTGCTCCCCTACTCCATTGCCGAAATCGCCCTTGCTTAGCTCCACGCCACGGAAGTTGAACCTCAGGGTGCTATACTCCTCATCCTGATAGGCATGGGCAACCGCTTTCACCACATTGTTGTGCATGCTTCCGCCGTAAAGGGGGTGGGGATGGGAAATTACGACGCCCTTATCCCCCGGCGAATCGCTCAGCATGCCTTCTAATTTCAGTCCCTTTGCCTCGAAAAGAATCCGTTCTTCCGCCATGAGCTTCGCCTCGTTTCAGAAGATAATTGAGCCGTCCTGGAGCGCTTATCCGCTTTAGTCCTCAATCCTCTCGATCCTGAACACCACGGGACGGAATCCGTCCGTGCAGCACGTGAGGGCCACACCCTTTTCCTTCATCCAGGGATAGTACCCGCCGTACAGAATGTGGACCAGGTCTCTCTGGATATCCGCAAAGGCCCAGTTACAGAAATCCGGGGGGCAGTTGTGGCTCTCCACAATGAATTCCTGACCCGTACGGAAGCGTTGACATTCCGGCGTGACCTTGCTCTCATCGCAGGCTGCCGGCAGACTGTCTCCGTAGACGTCCTTCATGTTCATCCTTTTGACCACTGTGATTTTCGCTTTTGGCACGATACGCCTCCTTTCGACCCTGTCTTTTTTTTCGGTGGACTCTCTGTTCCAGAGGGACTCTCCTCGCCCTCTCGCGGTTCTTTTAGGAGAGTCCATCAGCTTGCTGCGTCTGTCCAGCGGCACCCTTGTGAATGCCCCTGCCGAAAGTCCTCTTTTAGCCCCCGCAGGCTTGCCTGTCAAGACAAGCAGGGAACATTCAAGAACATAGTTGAGAGTTGTGAATTGTTAGAATAATATGGGTACCGGTTCGGAAAGCCTTCGACCCTCCAAAGGTCGAATTAATCCTGTATAAGGAGGTCCATCATGATCGCATTTATTCTTAACACGGTTTTGGTGGTGGTGCTGCTTCTCTTCGTACCCTCTTCCAACGCAGCGCAGAGCCAGGAGAGCACTGAAGCCGCCACAGAGAAAACACGTCAGCTCAATATCTCCACAAAACCCTGGACCGGCGATTTTGACAAGATGGTCTCGCGCCGGATGATCCGCGTGCTGGTGCCCTACAGCCGCACCCTCTATTTCAATGACAAGGGACGGGAGCGGGGACTCACCGCCGAGCTCGTCCGTGACTTCGAGCGCTACATCAATCAGAAGCACAAGACCCAAAGGCGGCCTATCACGATCTACATGATCCCGACCACCAGGGACAAACTCATCTCCGGAGTGGCCGAGGGATTGGGCGACATCGCTGCCGGCAATCTGACGGTCACTGAGGACCGCCTTAAGCTGGTGGATTTTGTGGCGCCCGACAGCCAGAAACCCAACAAGGAAATCGTCGTTACGGGTCCCAAATCTCCAGCGATTTCCGCAGTGGATGACCTGTCCGGAAAAACCGTTCATGTGAGAAAAGCCAGCAGCTACTTTGAAAGCCTCACCGCGCTGATCGACCGCTTTCGCAAGGAGGGAAAACCAGAGGCAAAGCTGGTCATGGTGTCGGATGCCTTAGAGGATGAGGATATGATGGAAATGCTGAATGCCGGCCTGCTGGAGCTGATCGTTGTGGACGACTGGAAGGCCGAGATGTGGGCACAAATCCTTCCAAAGATAAAGCCGCGGCAGGAAATCGCGGTGCGTGAAGAAGGCAAGCCCGGCTGGGCGATCCGCAAGGAAAGCCCCAAGCTTCAGGAAGCGATCAACGACTTCTATAAGAACTTTGTCAAAAAGCAGGGAGTCGCGGAATACCGGCTGAAGCAGTATATGAAACGAGTCAAGCAGATTAAGGACTCGTCTGCCACTGAAGAATACAAACGCTTCACTGAGACCTTGGCCCTTTTCGAGAAGTATGGCGAAAAATATGGCTTTGATCCCCTGATGCTCGCGGCTCAGGGGTACCAGGAATCGCAGCTCGACCAGAAAGCGCGCAGCCACGTGGGCGCCATCGGCATTATGCAGATCATGCCCCAGACCGGCGCCGAATTAAAAGTGGGGGATATCCTGGTTGCCGAGCACAACGTGCACGCCGGCGCCAAGTACATGGACAAGCTCATGGAGAAATATTTCCCTGATGCGAACTTCAGTGAGGGCAACCGGCCGCTTTTTGCCTTTGCCAGCTACAACGCAGGCCCGGGGAACATCTCCAAAATGCGCAGGGAAGCGAAGAAACGGGGATTGGACCCGGACAAGTGGTTCAACAACGTGGAAGTGGTGACCGCCGAGAAGATCGGCGCGGAAACGACCACTTACGTCCGCAACATCTACAAGTATTACGTTGCCTATAAGCTTACATTGGAAGCGCAGGAAGCGGCACGTAAAGCCCGTGAGGGCCTAGTCCCGGGCAGCAAGTAGAGACCGAAGGAAAACCCATTTCTAAAGGAGGTGAGTGATGAAAGGTAGACTCGTTTCTATTGGCTTAACAGCGCTCTTGGTTTTGCTGGCCTGGGGCAATGCATCCGCCGATGAAGTGTGGCTCAAGAACGGCGACCGCCTCACCGGCAAAGTGGTGTCATTGGACGGCGGCACCTTGGTCTTCAAAACGTCCTACGCCGGAGACCTGTCCATCAAGTGGGAAGAAGTGGTCAACTTGAAGACCGATGAACCCATCAAGGTCGTGCTCAGCGATGAGACCACGGCCCAGGGCCCGGCCTCCCCTGGGGATCCCGGAAAAATGAAGGTCAAGGCCGAGCAGGTCGCAGAACCGGTCACTGTGGATCTTGCCAGCATTAAGACGATCAATCCCAAGCCACCCCTGAGAACGAACCTTCGGGCCAATGTCGGCTTCAGCATGAGGGACGGCAACACCGACACTCAGGATATCTATGCGGATGCCGAGTTTATGGCCCGCACCCTCCAGAACCGCTACACCATTGGAGGCCTTTACAAGCGGTCCGAAAATGAGAGCGTGAAAACCGAAGACAGAGCCCTCGGCTATATGAAGTACGACCACTTTTTCACGAAAAAGTGGTATGCTTACACCAATGCCACGGGTGAGCAGGATGAGTTCAAGGATCTGGATCTCAGGGTCACCCTGGGCGTCGGTGTCGGCTACCAGTTCATTGAAACGGACAGGACCAACCTCTCTGTTGAAGGCGGTCTCAGTTACGTGGACCAGAACTACATTCTTGCCGAGGACAACAGCTTTGCAGCAGGTCGCTGGGCGGTCAAATTCGACCATTTCCTCCTGCCCAAATCGCTCCAATACTTCCTCTATCACACGGGGTTGCAGAGCGTGGAGGATTCTGATGACCTCATCCTCTTCACCCAGACAGGCTTTCGGATTCCCTTTTACAAGAACCTGAACATCACCGCCCAATTCAACTGGGAGTATGACAAGAGCCCGTCTCCGGGAAAAAAGGAGAGCGACTACACCTACCTTCTCACTTTCGGATATCTGTGGTCCAACTGAGGGTTTTGAGCGTTTCAGGTTGATTTAATCGCAAACACAGGAGGGAAGATCATGCTAAAAGAATTCAGAGAGTTCGCCATGCGAGGCAATGTGGTGGACATGGCCGTGGGCATTATCATCGGCGCGGCTTTCGGCGCCATCGTCAAATCCCTTGTGGACCACGTCATTATGCCGCCCATCGGCTTGCTGTTAGGCAGTGTTGATTTCTCAGACTTATTCATTACGCTCAAGCAAGGGGCTGCTGCCGGTCCCTATGCCACGCTCGAATTGGCAAAGCAAGCAGGCGCGGTCACGCTCAGCTATGGTGCTTTTTTCAACACCATCGTAAGCTTTCTCATTGTGGCGTTTTCCGTCTTTATGTTGGTCAAGGGCATGAACAAGCTCAAAAGGCAGCAGGAAGCAGCCCCTGCTGCGCCGACAACCAAAGAGTGCCCCCATTGCCTGTCCACGATCCCCATTAAGGCGACCAAGTGCGCCCACTGCACCTCGAATTTGTAGGGCAGAACGGAGAGGAACTCCGACACCCCTTCACCCCCACCCTAACCCTCCCCCATCAAGGGGGGAGGATTTCATTTCTGGCAGAGGTTTAGGGTGAGGGGGTCGTCGTGACCCGTGTGCCGTGAGCCGTGCACCTTCCCCCTATTCCAACCACGGGTTCGTTGTCTTTTCATATCCGATGCTCGAACGAACCATGGCCCCATAGTCATGCCCCGGCCACACGATCGTCTCCGGAGGAAGAATCATGAGTCTTTCCTTGATAGACTTCATGAACTCCTCATGGGACGACCCCGGAAGGTCTGTTCTGCCGATTCCACCCACAAAAAGAGTGTCCCCAGTAAAGAGATTTCCATCGCTCAGAAGGCAGATGCCGCCGGGGCTGTGCCCGGGAGTGTGGATCACTTCAAGTGAGACGTCTCCAACAACAATCGCATCACCGTCTTTGACCGTCTCATCAGCGGGCGGTGAAGGTTCAAAACCCCATTGTCTCGCCATGGCATAGCCTTCAGGGGTACTGAACACCCGGTTGTCCGTCTCATGCATGATGATCTTGGCCCCTGTGAGGGCTTTGACCTTCTTGTTTCCGCACGTGTGATCCGCATGGCCATGGGTGTTGACGATGTACTTGAGGGTCAGGTTTTCTTGCCTGATGAAACTAACCAGGTCCTCTTCGTTCCCGGCAGGATCAATGAAAAGGGCCTCGTTGGTCCTCGAGCACGCGACGAGGTAACAGAAAACGTCCATGAATCCGACTTTGATTTGTTCAACGATCATTAGAGTCATACCCCCGCTTCATATTCCTTTCGAATTTCGTGCATTGGATTTCGGGTTTTCAATTTCTCCCCAGTTTGGGTCATGAGGAATTCAAAAGCACAGCCTCTCAGAACTTATTGAACAGCTCGATCATGTCCTGCTTGAGTCCATCCGGAACCAGTTCCAGCTTGTCTTTGGGGATCTCCACAAATTCGCCTGTCGCCCTGGCGAGGATTTGATTCTTGTCATCGAGGATGTCAGCAACCGCTCCGATGTAAGGCGGTTTCCTTTCTTTCAGCATTCTTCCCTTCACGGTCAGGGGGACACCAATGAGCACCGGTCGGACGTACTTGACTTCCATCTTCCTCGTGACAAAGAGAACTCTTTTGAAGTACATGATCGTCCACGCCATCACCTCGTCGAGCAGGGTCGTGATAATGCCGCCGTGGGCCATGTTCTGCCATCCCTCATGATTTTTGCCGAGGGTGATGTCGGCACACACCGTGTCGTTCAGGTTGTAGAACGTCAGTTTGAGACCTATAGGGTTTGCCGTCCCGCAGGCAAAGCAGAAATGCCCGTCCAGCCTCGGAATATCGATGCGTTTCTCTTCAAGCGCCAAAGCATCTTCCTCCTTTCGAGGATTCGAGAATAAGGCAATATACAAGAAACGGCTCTCATGTCAAAGGGGGCACCCGGTGTCCGTTCTCCGTTGACGGTTGTCCGTGAAGAAATTGGAGTAATGGAGTACAGAAAAGGATGGCTCACGGTACAAGGTACACGGTTCACGGCAACATCCTTGTTAACGAAAATCCTTCTTTCCATCTGGCCTAGCCGTTTGACCTCTGTTCCGTGCACCTTGCGCCGTGCGCCTTGCACCGCTATTCCATCACTCCAGCACTCCATTGCTTACCAGCATCGTGTACCACGTGGCTTCGTCCTCCCAGGTCTTCACGATTCGGAGGCCGTAGCGGGCCAGGTCCGACTCCAGGTCTCTTGCGTGACTTCTCATCAGGCCGGAGAGAACGATCCACCGGTTCTTCCTGAACCCTTCTCTGGCAAGCAACGACTTCAAAACATCCCAGTGGATGTTGGCGAGCATCAGGTCCGCTGGCTCCTCGGCATAGTCCTCTGCCCTCCCCTCTTTCACTTCAATCCGGCTTTCAAGTCGGTTCAACTGAACGTTGGTTTTTGCTGTCTTTACACAAAGCGGATTGAGATCTATAGCGAGAACATCTTCAGCCCCGAGCAATGCGCTGGCCAGAGCGAGGACGCCGGTCCCTGTTCCCAGGTCCACAACCTTCTTAACTGGGAACACGGAATGAACGTAGCTCAGGGCTTTCAGTGAATCCCTGGTTGAGGCATGGAGCCCTGTGCCGAACACGAGCCCCGGATCCAAGAGGATCTTTGTCTCACCAGGTCCCGCCACCGCATCGATCCAAGGCGGAACAATGAGAAAGCGGTCGATCCTGAGCGGTTCTGAAAAGGCGCCTTGCCACTCCTCATAAGAAAAGTGGTACTTCTCCAAAAGCTGCAACTCGGTGCGCCCTTTCAGGAGCTCCGAAACGATCGTCTCGGATGGATTTCTAAAAAAGAGGAAACAGGTGTCTTCCTCGACCCAGTTTCCGAGGAAGGATGAGCCAAGAAACGATTCCTCCTCATGAGGAACCAACCCCTTGATCAAATAGATGTAAAGATCATTGTAAGGTTTTATCTTTACAAGCAAAACACGGCCATCCGCAGTCTCTTTCGTCATTCAGGCGCAACCCGGAATCCAGTGAAAGCAAGCAGTTCTGGACCGCGGCTTCCGCCGGGGTGACGGCTTTCACGATTTCTTAACAAGATACCAAGCAAAAAGCCCCTTGGAAATTCCAAGAGGCTTTTTGCGCAAATGAATCTCGGCGGCGTCCTACTCTCCCACGTAGTTCCCCACGCAGTACCATCGGCGCTGAAGAGCTTAACTTCCGTGTTCGGAATGGGAACGGGTG
>CAZOLJ010000057.1:0-31166 GCA_964580575.1 uncultured Desulfobacteraceae bacterium | reverse complement strand
CTGGCCAATCGCTTCAAGAAAAAGGTTTTCATCACCTCCACCTCCGAGATCTACGGCAATCACATGGAGCACACCCTGGCCGAGGATGACAATCGAGTCATGGGCTCGGTCAAGAAGCGGCGATGGGCGTACGCCTGCTCCAAAACGCTGGATGAGTTCCTGGCTCTGGCCTATTTTGACGAGAAGAAGCTGCCCGTGGTCATCGGCCGGCTTTTTAACACCGTGGGGCCCCGCCAGACCGGTCAGTACGGCATGGTGCTTCCCAACTTCGTGCAAAGTGCTCTTCTCGGCAAGCCGATTACCGTGTATGGAGATGGAGACCAAACCCGAAGCTTCACCCACGTTCGGGATGTGGTCGAAGCGATCACCGGCTTGATGAGCGAGCCCGCTGCTGAAGGGGACGTGTTCAATGTGGGAAACGACAAAGAAGTGACCATCAACGAACTGGCGGAAAAGGTGAAGAAAATGACGCGCAGCAGTTCGACCATCGAGCACGTTTCCTATGAGAAAGCCTATGGCCCTGGTTTCGAGGACATGCGCAGGCGTTGCCCGAACATCGGGAAGATCCGCAAGCTCATCGGATTCGAGCCGAAGCATGATCTGGAAGCGATGATTCAGAGCGTCATCGATTTTTTCAAAGAATAGGCCACTGTAGAGTCTCCTGTGCATCCCGAACAAAAACGTATTTACCAATCCATGACGCCCGAACAGAAACTGATGATTGCAGCGAATCTCTATGAATGCGCCCGAGCAAGGGAATAAGACTATACTCGCCGCTCTTGGTCCACTTATCCGGAAGGGGCTGATTGCGTTGCCGAACCGGAGTATCCTCAAGGAGCGCCATGCTCCATTGAAGGTGTCGGGAAAGCCCGTTTCGAAAATGGTGGTCGAGGATCGCCGGTGAAGGACTGATGATCCTATATCTAGACACAAGCGCTTTGGTGAAGCTCTACTTTAGGGAGTCCTTTTCAGACAATAGGAAAACCAACGTGCGACTCAGGCGGACCACGAAGATGAGCAGGAGAAGAATCGGCTCCAGCGGCTCAGGAGCAAGAATTCATTGACTGCTGACTTCCGAGACCCTGAGGCGCGGATAGGTAATGATTGACGACTGAGCGAAGCTTCTAAGGTGTTTGGCAAAATGTCAAAGGGAGTACTTAAAAAGCGGGGGAATGAGGAATCGGGCTCCGCCATCCAACACAGACTCAAGGATATTGCACTCCGCTATGGCTTGGAGGAGGTTTACGCTTTTGGGAGCCGAGCGAAAGAGGTAGCGGCACGGATGACTGGAAAAAAACCTTCCGCCGCTTATCCTAGATCAGACGTTGACATCGGGGTGAGAAACAAGCTTGGTCTTACGCTTGGTCCTTCGGAGCGCGCAAGACTGGCGCTTGAAATTGAAGATCTGTTGAAGGTATCCCGCGTCGACCTGGTCATCCTTCAGGAAACGGATCCGTTCCTGGCCGTAGATATCATCAGAGGGGAGCTTTTGTACGCGGAGGACCCGGACCAGCAGGCCCGTCATGAACTCTATCTCTTGGGGCGGGCAGGTGACCTGATTCCTTTCAAGAAAGAGCGCATTCGGATGATTATGGAGGAAGGAGCTCGATGAACGCCGCAAAGATCCGCACTGTCATCGTTGCCGAGAGGGTGGCCTGGGTTCGCAAGATGGTTGCCGGGGTTCGAAGTCTACCGCTTTCCAGCTATGAGCAGTTTACGAGCGATCCAAGAACTCCGGCGGCGGCGGAATCCTATTTGAGGCGCGCTTTAGAGGCCTTGCTGGATCTGGGTAGACATATTCTGGCAAAGGGATTTGCCTCGGCTCCTGCCGAATACAAGGAGGTGGCAGAGGAACTTGGCAGGGTAGGCGTTCTGTCGGAGCAGGATGGCGCTCTACTCAGGAAAATGGCGGGATATAGGAACCGGCTGGTGCACTTCTATCATGAGGTGTCCCAGGAGGAACTCTATGCGCTTTGTAGCCTCCGACATTCAGAAGTCGAGCATGTCTGCGAGGCGATCCTTGGGTGGATCCGGGAGCATCCGGAGACAGCAGACAATGTCCTTTAGCGTGGCCCTCACGAGAAAGCCTATGCACCTGGCTGCGAGGACATGCGCAGTCGCCGCCCGCACATCGAGAAGATCCGAAAACTCATCAGGTTCGAGCCGAAGTGCGATCTCGAAGCCATGATCCAGGGCGTGATCGATCACTTCAAGGAATAGGCCAATCTGGAGTCTCCTGTGCATCCCGAGCAAAAACGCATTTATCAATCCATGACGCCCGAACAGAAGCTGATGATTGCAGCGAATCTCTATGAATGCGCCCGAGCACTGAAAGCGGCGGGCCTTAGAGAGCAGCACCCGGACTGGTCTGAGAAGGAAATCCAGGAAAAGGTCAGAGAGATCTTCCTTTATGCCACAACCTAGTCTTCTAGAAAGTTTTGTAGGCCCACTGAATAGGCTGGAGGTCCCCTATGTGGTTACCGGGGCAACAGCATCTATCATCTATGGAGAGCCACGTCTGACAAACGATTTAGACCTTGTTGTCTTTTTGAAAGTCGAGGATATCGCCGGTTTTGCCGCGGCGTTCCCGCCCACCGAGTTTTACTGCCCCCCGCCCGAGGTTTTGAAAATCGAGATTAGGAGGCCCTACCGTGGACACTTCAATCTTATCCATCATGTATCAGGAACAAAAGCGGATATCTTTCTTGCAGGCGAAGATGAACTTCACCGATGGGCATTATCGCACAGAAAACAGATAGCCATCGAAAGTGAGCAAGTGTGGGTGGCTCCTCCAGAGTATGTGATGATTCGAAAGCTTCAATACTATCGAGAAGGCGGGTCCGAGAAACATCTGAAGGATATAGCAGGCATGGTGGCGCTTTCTTCAGATCAGATCGATTACCCGTTGCTGGAAGAATGGGTCAGACAGTACTCTCTAGAAAAGGAATGGAGAAAAGCAGAAAGCTTGGTGGGCAAGTGAAATCCCATGATCAAGGCCGCCACGTGGGTTGACTCCCGCCTGCGTTCCGGAATAAGAAAGGCGAGCAAATACAGATTACAGAGATCTATGGAGAAGATCCTACGATCTGATTCGCGCAAAGAAAACCACAAACCGAGAGTCAGACAAGCTGGATTTGAGACTCTTGGAACAGGCTAAGAAGGGCGAAACAGTAGAATGACGTGCAGCCCTTCCATGATCGAGCACGTTTCCTATGAGAAAGCCTATGCACCTGGCTGCGAGGACATGCGCAGGCGCCGCCCGAACATCACGAAGATCCGGAAGCTCATCAGGTTCGAGCCGAAGTACGATCTCGAAGCCATGATCCAGGGCGTCATCGATTATTTTAAAGAATAGTTCAGATATGGGAAAAATGTGCAGGTAGCAGTCGTCGGCTCTGGATGCTGATGAGGAAACTTGGTTTCAAATACTGATGCGCTAAGCGTTTTCGGATCCATCAGTGATAAAAGGAAGGAGACTCCTGATAATTTCTTAGAGAAGTGCCCTTCTGCTCGATTAGCCGTGGTAAGGAAGTAAGCATTTTGAACCGAACAAAATTCTAGGAGATACCCCGATGGCACCAATGTTGGCGCTGAACGGTGGACAACCCGTCCGGAAGTCGATGCTCCGATACGCGGCACAAAGCGTGGACGAGGCGGATCGCCGTGCCGTTGACGAGGTCCTCCGCAGCGACTGGCTGACCACCGGACCGGCTGTGGCCGCCTTTGAAAAAGCTCTTTGCGACTATACAGGATCAAAGTGTGCGGTGGCAGTGAACACGGGCACTGCGGCCCTGCACGCAGCCGCATGGGCTGCAGGCATTCGGGTCGGGGATGAAGTGATCGTGCCGGCCATTTCGTTTGTCGCCAGCGCCAACTGCATCCTGCACCAGGGGGGAATTCCTGTCTTTGCAGACCTGTGCCTAGATACCCTGAACATCGAACCTGACGATGTCGAGCGCAAAATCACCCCAAAGACGCGCGCTGTCATAGCAGTCGATTTTGCAGGGCATCCCTGCGACCATGCCTCCCTGAAGGTACTGGGGGATCGCTACCGTATTCCGGTTATCGAAGACGCGGCGCACTCCTTGGGCGCCACTTACGAGTCTCACCGCGTTGGCACGTTGCAGCGTTTCACCACCTTGAGCTTCCATCCGGTGAAGCACATCACCACAGGAGAAGGCGGCGCGGTGCTAACCGATGACGATAACTTGGCAAAGGAGATGCTCTCCTTCCGCCACCACGGAATTGACCTCGACTTTCATGCCCGCGGCCTGAGAAATTCCTGGGAATATGATGTAATAACACTCGGTTTCAACTATCGTATCCCTGACATCAACTGCGCACTGGGCATCAGTCAGCTTAGCAAACTGGACCGGTGGCTTGCGCGCCGGCGAACCATCGTCGAGACATACCACCGTAATCTGGGATCATTGCCGATGATTCAGCTGCCGGAAGAGCGTCCCGGTTGCGCTTCCGCCTGGCACCTCTATGTCGTAAGGCTCAACCCTGAGACCTTGACCGTATCCAGAGCCGAGGTATTTGCCGCGCTACGTGCTGAGAATATAGGCGTCAATGTTCACTACATCCCCATCCCGTGGATGACCCACTACGCCAACATCGGCTACAGACGCGGCCAATGGCCCGTTGCGGAAAGCGAGTACGAACGACTGTTGAGCTTGCCTCTGTACCCGGACATGGCCGACCAGGATGTCGAGGATGTGGTGGCGGCTCTAACCAAGGTGTGGAATGCATACCGCCGATAGATCGCAGCTTCTGTTGGTCCCAGAGGTGAAATAGCGGTCTCCTAAATGAACACGTTTGGCATGCTTGATATACGTCTGGCAAGACCTGATGATGCTGTAGAGATTTTACGCTGGAGGAACGACGCCGACACGCGTTTCATGTCCCGAAACGGAGCCGTTATCGGGGAGGAACAACACAAAGTGTGGTTTTCCAGAGCATTGAAAGACCCAGGACGCATTTTGCTTATAGGCATTCATTTAGACAAAAAGGTTGGCATGGTGCGCTTTGACAGAAAGCGCGAGAAGCTTTGGGAGACGAACATCGTAATCGCCCCTGAATTTCGCGGCAGGGGGCTGGCGAGGCTCTTTCTAGACAGGGCGCTGAGGTACTTCTTTTACGAGCATCCTGAGGCATCTCTACTCGCGGAAATCAAACGCTGCAACGCGACAAGCCAGCGCCTGTTCTTTTCCCTCGGTTTCGTATGCGACGTAGATAATGGTAAACTTTTACGTTTTCTCTTGTGTCCGCAGGAACGACCCGAATCTTGAATCGCTTTTGATGGAAACGATAGGCAGCCGATCCCCCCCACAGTCTTCCTCGGCTTGACCATTTGGCACAATGGCGAATTTGCGCGATGAGGAAGAACCCATACTGAGGAATGCCCATGCTCGCATGTCCGATCTGTGAATCACAGAAGGCTGATCAAGCCTTTAGAAAAGGAGCGTATTCTTATCACAGATGCAGTTTTTGCCAAGTGCTCTTCGTCCAGATGAGCCTAAGCC
Organism: uncultured Desulfobacteraceae bacterium; assembly: GCA_964580575.1. Classification (GTDB taxonomy): domain Bacteria; phylum Desulfobacterota; class DSM-4660; order Desulfatiglandales; family HGW-15; genus CAVPDE01. The sequence goes on along the minus strand of CAZOLJ010000057.1, from coordinate 25,641 downwards.
ATGCTGAAGTACACGAGCACTATGGCGAGATATATTTTGAAAGCGACGGTAAAGAACGCAACGGACGACATGGTTATCCATCCTATCGCGCCAGTCGAGCTACACTGAAAGGCGGCTTCGTAGAAAAACTGAACTTCATCCGGCGTTATGTCACTAAAGGGAATCTTCTCGATGCGGGAGCCGCTTACGGTTTTTTCCTCAAAGTGGCCGAACCCTTCTTTGATGGCATCGGTCTTGATATAAGCCCTTATGCCGCAGACGCCGCAAAACGTGAATTCAATGCCAGTGTTAATGTCGGCGATATCGAGCAAACCGACTTTCCAAACAGCAGCTTTGACGTTGTGGTGATGTGGGATATTATCGAACACATCATTAACCCAGTGAAAGCACTGAAGGAAGTCTATCGTGTATTGAAACCGGGGGGCTACTTGTTTGTCAGCACCGACGACGCAGGAAACTGGCTCCCTCGACTTTTGGGTCACCGCTGGTGGGCCTTGGCCGCACCCTTGCACTTATGCCACTTTTCTAAGCGAGGTCTTGAGGCAGCATGCGAACGCGCAGGTCTTGAGCATCCCTCGTTTTTTGCTGACCCACGATATTACACAATCCCGGAGATTATTAAACACTTCGGTGTTTCATACCAAAGCAGTTTACTTAATAATTATGGAAATACACTGGGAAAGACCTTCTTGAAGAAGATGTCTCTACGCATCGCTCGCCCTGAACAGTTTATCGCGGTAATTCGAAAAGGACAGTGAGTACACTACTTATCATTCCGTCGCACAACGAGGAAGAGAACCTTCCTAAACTTCTTCACGAAGTTCGCCAGGAGGGGTACGATGCGGTAGTGGTTAACGATGCCTCTACCGATACAACGGCTGAACTGGCTGCCGCCGCAGGCTTTCCCGTCCTCTCCCTGCCGATCAATCTGGGAATCGGGGGGTGTGTGCAGACCGGCTTCCTCTATGCCCTGCGCAACGACTATGACGTCGTCGTCCAGGTAGATGGCGACGGTCAGCACGATCCAAAGTGGATTCCTACGATCATCGCCCCTATTCTGGCACGGGAGGCCGACTGCGTCATCGGCTCTCGGTACAGACCCGAAGCTCCGGATACCGAGTACCGGACACCCTTCGCTAGGCGCATGGGCATGTATTTTTCGACAGGGTTACTGCTACTGGCAACAGGATTGCGTATCCATGACACCACCTCCGGTTTCAGGGCTCTCAACAGAGCAGCTTTTTCATTCTTCGCCGATGAGTACCCGGTTGACCATCCCGAGGCCGAATCCCTCCTCATCCTCCACCAGAGGGGATTTCGCATCCAAGAAATCCCGGTGAAAATGCGGTGTAGGGTGAAGGGGCAATCGCTGTTTTCCTTCGTAAAAGCCGTTTTCTACCCTATGCGTGTGGTCATCGGCTTCATAGGGCTGCTCTTCAAGACTTCCCGGAGATAACGATTATGACATCCTTTTCTGTTACGGTGCAAAGCGCGTGCCTTGGGGTGCTAGCGCTTCTTCTTCTCTATACCCTTTGGCTCATGCGTTCCGGTCGCCTGGACGCGCATGTGACCGTTCGCTGGATTTTGGCGGAGTGCGCTGCCATCCTTGCCGTTCTCCTTTGGGGCCGGCTCCCGTTCATCACCTATACATCGGCGCTGGGCGACAGGGAACTTCTCGTTGTTCTTGCCGTCATCTTATTCGGCCTCGTTGCGTTTCTCATGCTCGACTGCCTAGCACGCATTTCGACCCATACCTATCAGATCAAAAGGTTAACCCAGGAACTGGCATTGTTGCGGGAAAGCTCTGAATCATCGCGTGGCGAAAAAAGTGATTATCACAGACCATAATATAGTAACAGCCCGATGACACTGATATATATCGCTATGGGTTGCTTGCACCGTTGCAGCCGATTCTTGAAATGCTGGCTTGTATACGAACTACCATTCGATTTTGGCAGGCTATGTCAAGAATTCGTGGTTTCTTAGGATATATAGTAAGTCATCTATCCCTTTTGGCCTATTTTTTTTGGCTAACGGCGATATTAATGCTTGCATGGGGAACCGTGCCGTATTTGGTTTCGCCATGGGTTATTGTGCCACCGGCGCCCGGTTGGTTGTCTTCGTTTGCAAGGTTTCTTTTTTATCGTGACTACATTTTTTAACCAATCCTTTGGACCGATACTTCTCTCAGCAGTTCTGCTGGCGGCATTTTATGCGCTGGTCTCATGGAGGGCAGGGTGTCTGTTGCTGCCGAAGAACGCCGGCCTCGATGGGGTGGCGACTTCATTTGTCCTGGGGCATGCGGTCCTGGGCCTTTTTGGTCAGCTGATTGCCGTAGCTGGCTTACTTCGCTGGTATGTCCTCTTGCCGCTGTTTGCAGCAATCTTGTGCCTCAATCTGAAGCAGAGCCCTTTCCCTCGATTCCAGTGGAAACGAGCCGATTGGTTCCCGGAGCATCGGCTGACATGGGTTTTGATGTTTGGACTGGCCTTCTTAGCACTTATGCTGGCAATGGCTGCCCTATCCTACCCGGGCACGGATGCCTTGGCATATTACATGGCCCAGCCTAAACTGATGGCAGCTACGGCTAGTTATACGCCCCTTCCGGGATACTTGGAGGTGGGGTTTGCCGTTTTACCGGCGATCGCGGAGATGCCTTATGCGGCGATGTACGCCCTCGGAGGTGACACAGTCGGTCTCGTAGCTTCCAAGTTGTCCATATGGCCTGTTTTTCTTGTATGTCTTTCATTGCTCTGGAGGTGCGCCAGGCGGTTAGGGCTGTCCGCGGATGCAGCTTGGCTATTTGTTGCCTTTGGTGCCACGAGCACGGCCGTTACGTTGACAGCCTGGGATGGAAAGACTGATTTGATCGGGTTGATGTACGCTCTGGGGGCAGTTCTCTGGATACCCGGGCTGGTCTCCTCAAATTCGGATCCACGCAACTTTTGGCTGTTTGGGGTTATGTCTGCCTGTGCGGTCATAGCGAAGCTTTCCTACGCGCTCATTTTGCCATTCTGCATGGGCCTTCCAATGCTCTTCCTGTGGTGGAAACAGCGGGAAGATCTGCGCCGAATCTTTGTGATTGCAGGCTTGGCGGCTATTTTAACCCTTGCAGTGGGCTGGTGGGTCAAGAACTTTCTCCTTTTTGGCGACCCTTTCGCGCCGATCGTGACGCTGCGTGAGAGCACGCCTACATTTAATCTGGAACAGGTCTGTTTTGATGCGGATAACACTCGCTGGATCCTTACGACTTATCCGTTGGCACTGACCTTTGGCCTCTATCCCATGCAGCATGGAGGAATTTCCCCCATCTGGCTCATGTTGCTTCCCGCCCTTTGGACGCGCCCATGGGAATTCGAAGCCGGTCGCAAAGCGCTTTATCTTGGCTTGGGGAGCGTCGCGGGAATATTGGTCTGGGCTTTGTTGCGACCTTCGGTCATTTTCCCCCGATACTTCCTGCCTGCTCTATTATTGCCCGGCCTGATACTGATCGCTGGTTATGAACGATGGTTGAGTGAAAGGCGTGCGTGGGCAGCGGCGGTTCTCGTTGCCGTAATGGTCCTTGTGATGCTTCATGTCGAATATATCTCTACCGTTTATCGTTATGTGACATTGCCATTTGTTTCTTCCCTAAAAGGAGGGGTTGGTGCGACGCCAGCTCTGGATAGAGCCAAGCGTCTGGCCTCTGACCCTCGTCCCAATGTAAAGGTGTTGCTCTTGTCCTACTCGAGCGAGTTTCTACCTAGTCGAATGTTAACTTCGTTTCTTCCCCATCGGTCGATCAAGAAGAATGAAAATGCATTGGAGTGGTCTCTCCGCGAAAAAGTGGATTACATCGTGTATGATCCCATAACACATAAACGCGGTGACCTCGATGCCACTCCGCCACCTGGACTCCACGTGGAGAAGTTGGAATACGCCCCAAATGTGTACTATCTTTACGCTCTTACGAGAGCATGCGACACAAGGTAACTGAAAACAGCAAACATCCTTTTTCCTTTCCTATGGTGAGTATGAAAAAAATGGACCCATTGGTTTCTGTTGCCATCCCCGTCTATAATGACGCAAATTGCATGAGTGATGCCATCGATAGCGTTCTGGCGCAAACTTATCCTAATATCGAGGTATTGGTGGTCAATGACGGTTCGGGAGATGGCGGAGCAACGGAAAAAACCGCCCTCTCATATGGGGACCGGATCCGATACTTTTCAAAGGTCAATGGCGGCGTTGCTTCAGCGTTGAATCGAGCGCTGGAGGAAGCCAAAGGTGATTATTTCTGCTGGCTTTCGCATGACGATGTTTACCTTCCGCAAAAAGTGGCTAAAGAGATGGAAAAACTGCTCTTGTTGCCAAACACCAATGCCGTGGTTTTCTGCCGACATTCCATTATGAACGCCAACGGGATGCATCTCTGTAACGCGCCTGAACCTCCTGTGTTTTCGCCAGGCCAGGCAGCCTATCAACTTATCCTGCGGCAGTGGCTTCATTGCTGCACCATCTTGGCACCGAAGAGTTTCTATCTTGAGATCGGTGCTTTCCGGGAAGACTTGCCCACGACCCAAGATTATGACTTGTTGGTCAAGATTGGATTGAGATATCCATTCGTTGAACTTCCCGAAGTGCTGCTAAAAGCCCGCTCGCACTCGGAGCAAGGTTGCTTGACGCTCAGACACCTGGAAGAAGTAGAACGCTTTTTTTTCAGAGCACATCCCCCTGCTAGGCGAGGCTTACATGCATGCCAATTTCACTTGGCAGGAGAGTGTGGACGCGTTTGTGTCACTGGGCGGTGAGATGCGTAATCGTCATTTTGCAGATGCGGTGCTAGTCGTTGCCCGACAACTTGTTTGCTGTGAAGCGCGCCCAGATCCTAATCTGTCCGGACGTGAACATGGAGAAATATGCCAAAGAGGCCTTCACGGGGAGTCGGCGTGTGCTGGTCCCCTTTGGGGTCTCAATGCCGGAGGGTCCTGACGATGGGGCTTTGCAGGACTTGCGGAACAGGTACCAGTTGGAGGGTAAACGAGTCATTCTTTCACTTGGACGTGTCATAGATCTTCGTGATCGCCGGGAAGTGATCAGCGCACTTCCATCGATCCTCAGAGTCATCCCAAATGTTTCTGTTTTGATTGTAGGGGCGGAGTCAACCGACAAACCTCGCAGACTTGCCAAGCAGCTGGGAGTGGAGCATGCGGTGATCTTTGCCGGTCCCGTCCCCCATCGTCAAGTTTAGAACTGTTTGGCGTTGGCGGACTTGGAGATGCATTTCTTCCACCAGGATGCGCGAGAGCACACGTCTTTGGGCATAGCCTCTTTAGAAGCCATGGCAGCGGGCAAAGCGATTCTCGCATGGGCGAATGAGAATGCGTACGGACAAGGAAGGCTTAGGGATGGCTCGAACATCGTGCTCGGCAACCCCAATGAAACCACCCGACTGGCCGACACGGTCATTGATCTTTTGCTTGATTACCAAAAACGAAGGGAGATCGGTGAGAGGGCGAGTCAAACCATCAAAAAACACTTCTCTTGGGAAAGTGTTTGTTCGAAGACTCTCGATGTATACAGGGAAGCGTTGAATTGAATTTTGCGTAATCACTTGCGTGGCTCAAAAGCAGAGGAGGTGAGAGTTGAAAAGGACATCGGGAACCAATCAGGTTCGTTAGGCAAGGCTAGCCGAGCGAGGCACTTTAATGCAAAACTGTTCAAAACCTATGAAAGAAACCGATGGCAGAAATTGTAATTGAGGCCGGCCGCAGCGAACGCCAGTATTGGAGGGACTTGTGGCAGTTTAGGGAGCTGTTTTGGTTTTTGGCCTGGCGGGACGTTTTAGTGCGTTACAAACAAACCGTTATTGGCATAGCCTGGAGCGTCATCCGGCCGCTATTGACCATGATCGTTTTTACTATCATTTTCGGTAGACTGGCCGGATTCCCTTCCGAAGGTGCTCCTTACCCCATCCTGGTATTCGCAGCGATGCTCCCCTGGCAGTTGTTCGCTTATGCCCTGACAGAAAGTAGCAACTCCCTTGTTGCGAACTCGTCTATGCTTTCGAAAGTATATTTTCCTCGCTTGATTGTGCCGACAAGCGCAGTCATCGTCAGTCTAATCGATTTTCTTATATCTTTAGGAATTCTGGTTGCGCTCATGCTCTGGTATGGCTTTATTCCTGGATTCCGGATCATCGCAATCCCCCTATTCCTCTTGCTGGTGATCGTTGCAGCCTTAGGACTCGGAATCTGGACCGCTGCCTTAAACGTGAAGTACCGGGACTTTCGATACATCGTGCCCTTCCTTGTGCAATTCGGTATGTACATCTCTCCCGTCGGATTCAGCAGCAGTGTGATTCCCGATAATTGGAGGCTCATTTATTCCATTAACCCGATGGTGGGGGCCATTGATGGGTTTCGGTGGGCGATTCTGGGAGGAGACACTCCGCTCTATCTGCCAGGTCTTGGCCTTTCTGCAATACTCGTGACAATGATCTTCTGGTTTGGCCTCAGCTATTTCAGGAAAACCGAACGTACATTCGCTGATGTGATATGAGGCTGGTGTGACTACGGTGATCAAGGCCGAGAGCCTTTCAAAAAAGTACGTTATTGGCCACGACCATGAAGGACGATATCTCACCTTTCGAGAGACGTTAGTCCAGAGCTTCAGAAATACGAGCCGAAGGCTTTTCCATCCTTTCCTCTCTTCCTCCGGACAGCCGGTAACCGGATGGGCTATGGCCGAGGAACTCTGGGCCCTAAAGGATGTCTCTTTTGAGATCAAGCAAGGGGATCGTGTTGGCATTATTGGGCGAAACGGCGCTGGAAAAACAACTCTGCTCAAAATCCTGAGCCGAATCACGGAGCCCACAGAGGGGAAAGTTTCAATCAAAGGGAGGGTGGCCAGCCTGCTGGAGGTGGGGACCGGTTTTCATCCCGAGCTGACAGGTCGCGAGAACATTTTTCTTAATGGAGCCGTGCTCGGAATGAGCAGAGCGGAGATCAAGGGCAAGTTCGAGCAGATTGTCAGTTTTGCTGAGGTCGAGAGGTTCCTTGATACTCCAGTAAAACGTTACTCGTCAGGAATGTATGTCCGGTTAGCCTTTGGCGTTGCAGCCCACCTTGAGCCGGAGATTCTCGTTGTGGACGAAGTCTTGGCTGTCGGGGATATTCAGTTTCAAAAAAAATGCCTCAGCAAAATGGAGACTGCTGCAACGGAAGGTAAAACAATTCTTCTCGTCAGTCATAATATGGCCTCGATTCTGAGCATCAGCACGAAGAGCATGCTGATGGAGGATGGAAAACTGATAGAGGAGGGGCCGAGCCAGGAAATCGTGAGAAGATACCAGGCAAGTTTTCTGAGCAAAGCCCTGGGGCAGACCGACCTGTCTACCGTGGAGCGTTATGGTAACGCAAAAGCGCAGTTTTCCTCGATCGTTATGAAAGCGCTGAACCCTCAGGGGGAAATCCTGCCGTTTCCAGAAACGGGCTGCGACATCGCGTTTGAGATCCACATCAAGTCCCATGAGGGAATTTATCAGGCGACCGTCGCTATTATTCTCTATGACGAAGTTGGCCATCGGCTCATCGATGCAAATACTTTAATCAAGGGGGAAGCCCTGGACCTCAGAGCGGGTCAGGACGCAGCAGTGAACTTCGTTTTAAAGAATGTTCGGCTCAAACCCGATGTCTACACCGTCGGTCTCTGGCTTGGTGTCATCAATTTGGAAGACATCGACGGTATTCGTTATGCCACTTCTTTTAGCATGGAGGCAAGAAGGCAAGATATCCTTTATACGAGACCATTTCCAGGAGTGTATGAGTGCGAGTTTGATTACACGGTCAATAGGATACGTTAGAAAAGTGCGGGAAGGTCTATGATGGATGAAGTGAAAAGGCTGCTGAGAATACTCCGTAATCCGATTCGGGAGATCTACTTGAAGGACGTATATGACAAATTGGCTCAACTTGAGTACCGCTCTTTCAACCGGCGGTTCTACGCCATTGAGCAAGTGACGGAATACTTGATTGGCGCTCAAATACCGGGCGATTACCTCGAGTTCGGCGTTTACCAGGGGACCACGTTCATCCACGCCTACCGGTGGATGTCAACCCATTTCAAGGAGATGAAATTTCATGCTTATGATTCCTTTGAAGGGTTGCCTTCTCCATCAAGGCTCGATGCGCCGAACGGATACAGCAGCAACTTTATTCAAGGCCAATTTGCGTGTTCGGAAGAAGACTTCCTAAAGAATCTGAGGAACAGTGCCGTCGATATGCAAAGGGTAAGAACTATCAAGGGGTGGTTCAAAGAGACACTGTCACCATCTAGGGCTCAAGAGCATCGAATCGACAAAATCGCGGTTGCATGGGTCGATTGCGATCTCTATGAATCAACGGTGCCGGTACTTGAGTTCATCACTCCTTATCTTGCCACCGGCTCGGTTATCGCCTTTGACGATTGGAGATGCTTCAGAAATAGCCCCGAATTCGGTGAAAAGAGGGCCTGCCGGGAATGGCTGTCGAGGAATTCGCACATGGACTTGCACGAGCTCTTGTCCTTTGGCTGGAACGGCATGGCATTCACCGTGGAAATCAAAGAAGTCTGAGTGAGACTTCTTGGGATCGCTGATTGATGACGAACAAGATTTCGCCGAAAACCAATAAAAAGGCGTGCCCCATATGCTCTGCAACTCTGCTTTGCGGGAGCAAGCCTTACTCCCTGCATGAGCTCTTTGAGCTTTGGAAGCCCATAGAGCTGTCTAGTAAAATTTTTCATACATTATCCGGGCAAGCCGCTTCAACGCAACTCTTTGTGTGCCCTAAATGCGGTCTCGAAATCTTCTTGCCCCAAATCATTGGTACTCCGGAGTTCTACTCAGAGCTGTCAAGACAAGAGACCTTGCATTACTATGAGGAGGATAAGTGGGAATTCCGGGAAGCCCTTAAAGATCTGAACAAAGATGCTCGTGTGATCGAAATAGGCTGCGGCTCCGGAAGTTTTCTGAGAAAGATCAGGCCGGTTGTTTCTGAGGTATGTGGAGTCGAATCAAATGATGATGCGCTCTCAGTGGCACGAGAGGCAGGCTTAAATGTGCTTAAAGCAGGAGAGGACGTTTCCAACCTCAAAATGCGATTTGATTATGCCTTCTGTTTCCATGTCTTGGAGCATGTCTCAGACCCTGTTGAATTCCTTAAAGTAATCTCTTCGCTGGTCAAACCGGGAGGTAGACTGGGAATTTCTGTGCCAAATCAAGATGGCCCGATTAAATACATCAATCCCTGCATACAAAACATGCCGCCCCATCACGCTACCCGCTGGCGTGCCCGGGCTTTCGGGTTCCTCGCGGAGAAGCTGGATTTCAAAATCGAAAAAACCGCCTGCGAGCCGCTGACCTACAGCAGTCACTACTACTACTCGACCTATTGGGTTGACCATCTGGTATGCAAAGAGCGATGGAACTCTACTTGGGTTCACTCAATGCTACGCAGAGCGATGGCAGGATTATTCGAAGGTTTTTTCAAAGGGCTCCGACCTTTAGGAGTCCGATCGCTTCCTTTGCTAAAAGGACAAGCGCTTTACATTCTCATGCGTCTGCCAGGGGAAGAATAACATTCATGTGCGGGATTTGCGGCATTCTCGGTGGAAGCGAGATTGAAGCGATTAAGCGAATGGTGTCGGCTATGCACCATAGGGGACCGGATGATTCCGGGATCTTTGGTGAAGAAGGAATGGCCTTGGGGATGTCAAGGTTGGCGATCATCGATCTCTCGCCCAATGCCCACCAACCCATGAGCAATCCGGAAGGCACCCTCTGGATTGTGTATAATGGGGAAACCTATAATTTCCGAGAAGAACGTGAAGTCTTGGTCAAGAAGGGGCACATCTTCAAATCAAATTCCGACACGGAAGTTGTGCTGAGGATGTATGAAGTGTATGGGGATGACTTCTTGACCCGAATGCGAGGGATGTTCGCTCTGGCGATTTACGACAAGCGCCGTGGCTTGAATAGGGAACGTTTGCTGCTGGCTAGGGACCCTTTAGGCGTCAAACCCCTGTTGTACGGGCGCCGGGGGCCGACGTTCTTTTTCGCGTCCGAAATGAAGGCGATACTGGCGAGCGGCCTCGTGGAAAAGAGATTCGATCCTGAAGCCTTGCGACTTCTAATATCCTATGGGTCGATCACTCAACCTAAGACTGCGGTTTCGGGAGTGACGATGCTCCTCCCTGGGCATCGGCTGATCATCGAGGCCGGTAAGGAACGCCTTGAAAGATTTTGGAAGCTTGATATCGACAGAGTTCAAGGCTTGCGCAGGAGGCCCTATGGCGAGCAGGTAAACTGGCTCAAAGAGGCTCTCCGAGAGTCCGTAAAGATGCAGATGGTCAGTGATGTGCCCATCGGTGCCTTCCTTAGCGGCGGAGTTGATTCCACACTCTTGGTTGCCCTCATGGCTCAGGAGAGCGGCACGACCATAAGGACGTTCTCCGTTGGTTTTGAGGAAGAAGGGCGAGAAATTGATGAAACGGATGACGCTGAACGCGTTGCAAGACTCCTTGGCACAGAGCACCAGCGTGTTTTAATCACAGGCCAGGATTTCCGTAACAGAGTTTCTCATATTGCTTCGGCATTAGATCAGCCCTCCGTTGACGGTGTGAACTCATATTTCATTTCCATGGCGGCCAGACAAGGGGTAACCGTGGCGATTTCGGGTACTGGGGGCGATGAACTTTTTGCTGGATATCCTTGGTTCGTGAATATGTTAGCTGCGCGGAATAACAGCGAGGGGCGTCCATTCAAGTCCTATCTGTTGAAGATAATTTCAAATCTAAGCCGACAAGGGCTTTTTGATTCGGCGATGAGTTCACGGTTGGGTCCCTTTGTTGAGCGAATGCGAAGCGTCTCTACCTTCGTGGCCCGGTATTCAAGACAGTATCAGATATTTGGTCCACTGGGTGCTGGGAGAGTTCTTTCGCAGGAAGTCAGAGAATCATCATCTGTGGGACGGGAGCCGTCCCTGGATATAGCAACCGCCGATGAATTGTCTTTCGGCTCCACCATAGAGCGGGTTTCCGGGCTTTGCCTGCGCACCTACACGCAGAATCAGCTCCTGCGGGACATAGATGCTGTGTCTATGGCCCATTCCCTGGAGGTACGGGTGCCGTTCTTGGACACCGTGGTGGCCGATACCGCACTTTCCCTTCCTGACCACACGAAGATGGGGGATATCAGAGGGATTTTCGATCCTACCGAAGCGACCTATCGGGAGACAAGAGCAAAGAGGATTCTCATAGACGCGGGACGTGGACTTCTTCCTGATGGAATGGATGTCCAAAAAAAAAGAGGGTTTGCAATGCCTTTCGACTCTTGGCTCAAAAATTCCCTTCGCGATGTTTTGGAAGATACCCTTTCTGCGGATGCGGTGAAGAGGAGAGGGTATTTCTGTATCCATGAGGTTGAAGGAGTAAAAAAGAGATTCATGGCGGGTGAGATTAGCTGGGTTTTCCCGTGGGTAATCGCCATCACGGAACTATGGTGCAGAGACGTGTTGGACTTATCATGGGCGTGAGCACCATGGCTCAAAGAACAAACTGAAAGATGGGAGTCGATGGTTTAGCGAGGGTAGGCGTGTGATCGAATTGGAAAATGAAACAGAGTGGCCGTTTCCTGACAGAAGAAACCCTAGGATGGATGATCCGGACTACCTAGGATCAAGGGGACTGGTGCTTGGGTTGCGAAAAGCTATTGATCTGGAATTAGCCAGGAAACGAGACTTGAACATATTGGATGTCGGTTGTGGGAAGAAACCTTTTTATCCTTTTCTTAAACCTTTTGCGAAGGCGTATATCGGCACGGATATTATTCGGGACAGTCCATTGGTCGATGTCATTTGCCCAGCGGAGGCGTTAGAAATTGAAGATGAATGGGCCGATGTTGTTCTGTGCTTGTCCGTTCTGGAACATGTGAACGATCCGATAAAAGCGGTCAAAGAACTCTTCCGCGTTGTGAAGCCGACGGGAACGGTGTTGGCATCGACGCATGGATTTTTTCCGTGGCATCCTTACCCTCAGGATCATTGGCGATGGACCCAGACGGGTCTTCCAATCCTTTTTAAATCACATGGGGGGTTCCCATCTCTTGAAATTTTTGCCACTCGTGGCACTCCCTCAGGATGTTTTTTCCTCTTAGCTCATTACATCTATGCTTGGGCAAGCCAAAGCAGGCTGAAACAGACTTTACGGCGACCTCTGACGGTAATGGTCAACAAGCTTGGTGAATTTCTTGACAAAAAGTGCCCAAGCCTCAGCGACCTTAATAGGCACGTAACCGCTATTCCCGAATTTTTTGTGATCGCAAAGAAGTCCTAGGACCTAGGCATTGGAAGCAAAGCGAGCCACCCGTTTACGTATCCTTTTCGTCTGCCTAGCTCAAAGCTCTCACACTCATTCATGGATCAACCTTCTTAAGGATCAGAGGTTGGATGTCCGCGTGTTTGGGGTCGGCGACACGTCGGCTCCGAGGGATTTCGACTTTCCAGTTTACTCTTTTAGCCGGGGTTTCCCTAGCTTGAATCCTGATACTGGGATGGATACGCCTTCCAGAATCAGGCCAAGGATACTCAGAATGGTTCTGCGCCTACTGCGGAAAGATAAGCGGATCATGGAGGACGAATGGCTGGGGAAGATCATTCAGCGCTGGCAACCCACGGTTGTGCATACCCTTGGATTGGATCCTTCGGCGCTCACCTATTATGATGTCTTTCGAAAGTGCAATCTGAAGGGAAGGAACCTTTGGATCTTCACAGCGAGAGGGGGACCGGAATTTGCTTTGAAAAGACTGCTCAGGGAAGAGGAAGCGAGGATTAGGAGTGTCTTGGAAAACTGTGATCGATTCATTGCTGATAATCAACAGAACTATGACTACGCGGTGGAATTGGGTCTGGGACCTGAAAAAATAGCCTCTATCGGTGTTGTCCCCGGTACGGGGGGCGTCGAGGTGGATCAGCTGTCTGATATGGGAAGAGTTCCACCGTCTGCGAGAAAGCGGATGATTGTTTGGCCTAAAGCGTATGAATGTCCGGCTTCGAAGGCATTGCCAGTCCTTGAAGCCATTCGGTTATGCTGGAAAGCTATTCGGCCATGCGAAATCTACATGACGGCCATGATCCCCGAGACAAGGATGTGGTTGCAGACTCTCCCGCAGGATATCAGGGATTCATGTCATCAAAGGGATCGGATTCCGCGAGAAGATCTTTTGAAATTGATGGCACAAGCACGCGTCATGTTGAGTCCGTCCTTGAGTGATGGGATTCCAAATACGTTGTACGAGGCTATGGCTGCTGGATCCTTTCCAATCCTTTCTCCCCTCGAGACCATCGAGGCCGTCGTCGCCAAAGAAACGAATGTGTTGTTCGCAAGAAATCTTTACCCCCAGGAAATAGCCGATGCCCTTATAAGAGCGATGAATGATGACCAACTGGTCGATCGTGCTTATGCTGAAAATCTCAAACTCGTCAAGCGTCTTGCCGACAGAAAGCGAATAGGGGAAAAAGTTGTGAACTTCTACTTAGAGGTTGCAGAATTTCCTGAGTCGCATCGTGTACCATCTAGCAGAAAATAGGTCAATTCAAAGGATTGCGCTCGTCTCCCATATCCTGCCGCCTTCCGCATCCGGGCAAGCCGTGGTGCTGTATAGGCTTTTAAAAGGATTGCCTTCGGAAACCTATTGCCTGATTTCTAGGCGGAATTATGCTGATTCCTCCTCTCTTGATACCCTCTCGACTCAGAGGCTTTTTGCGCGATACCACTATTTGCCTCCCGTATATCAATTGCCGGTGATCCCGAAACACCATATAGACACCGTGGGATTGTGGATGAACACACCATGGGTTATCTACCGCAGGGCAAGACAGATTCAAAGAATTCTCCTGAATGAAGGGTGTGAGGTGTTGATCGCTTGCTCCGGGGACATGTACGATATCCCGGCGGGGTGCCTGGCAAGCGAGATGGCGAAAATTCCGTTTGTCGCCTACATGTTCGACGACTATGCGTATCAATGGATCGGGGCTTTTCGGCATTTTTCAGTGCGTCTTGAAAAGGAGATGGCTAAACGAGCCGTTGGAATCGTTGCACCTAATGAATTTCTTCAGCAGACATATGAGAGAAGGTACGGAGTCAAAAGCACGCTGGTTCGAAACCCAGCCCCTTTGTACGATCTTGATGACCTCGACAAGGCTGAAAGAGTGTTCGCGAAAGAGGCGGTGAATATAGTTTACGCGGGTGCTGTGTACCATGCCAATGATGATGCGTTGCGGAATCTGGTGGAAGCGATAAAGCGAATGGGGAGGGAAGACATCAGATTTCATATCTACACCTCCCAGACGGAGCGGGAACTCAAGGAACGAGGTGTCGCAGGATCTGGAGTTTTCTGTCACCCCCATGTGAGTGAGACAGAAATTCCCAAGGTGCTGCGGCAAGCGGACATCCTATTTCTTCCCTTGGCCTTCAAGTCGCCAATACAAGAGGTCATAAGAACTTCTGCTCCTGGCAAAATGGGTGATTATTTGTCCGTAGCGAGACCAATACTCGTTCATGCACCAGCCGAGGCTTTCTGCAGTTGGTTTTTTAAGACGCATAAATGTGGTGCCGTGGTAGACAGAAACGATCCTGAGACACTGGCGAACCAACTAGCCATGATGATGAATAAGGAAGCGCAAGAGCAGCTAGGCCGCAGAGCCAGAAAAGTGAGCGAAGAGTTCTTCCGCATTGAAGAATCCCAGAGAGCACTGCTCCATTTGATTCAATCCCTTGAGCATGAAAGGTGGTGACCCCGTCGTGAGCATCATAAAAGCGGCACTTCGTTGGGTGATGTTCTCTTCACCGGTTTTCAGATTGCTGGTTAAGGTATTCAAGGTGGTTGCCGTGACGGGGAAAGGGAGCAGCCTTTGCATGGAAAACGGATTCTTGCCGGTAAGAGTTGATTTTCATTCCCCGATTCCTGATATTGCGGACCTCGAGATGCGCGGCGTTTGGGAGAGCCGAACCGAAATGAAGGGGATTGATTTCAAAGAAGACGGACAGAGAGAGCTTCTTTCACTGCTTGGAAAAAACTACTCAGCCGAGTGCAGGTGGCCACTGTCGCCGACCGATGATCCTTTCGAATTTTATGTCGAGAATGTATCCTTCAGCTTCGGTTGCGCCGCATCGACTCACTGCATCATCAGGCATTTCAAGCCGAAGACGGTTATTGAGATCGGTTCTGGGATGTCATCTCGGGTGATCACCAAGGCGATTGGCCTCAACCGGTTAAAAGAAGACCACACCGTGCGACATGTCATTGTTGATCCCTACCCCAGCGAAGGAATTATACGGTCTGAGAACAAGGAGAGAGAACTGGTCAAGAACCGGGCGGAATGCCTGCCGGCTCAATGGTTCGACCAGCTCCAGTCTAATGACATCCTTTTCATTGATTCCGGACATTGTGTGAGGATCGGGGGAGATGTCAATTACTTGTTTCTAGAAGTTTTGCCGCGGCTCCGACCAGGGGTTATAGTCCATGTTCATGATATCGGATTGCCCTACGAATACCCGAAAGTGTATGCCACCAATGAGTCATTCCGACAGTTCTGGACGGAACAGTACCTGTTGCAGGCTTTCTTGTCATGCAACACCGACTTCGCAGTCCTGCTGGCCATGAATTACTTGATGAAGGATCACCTTGCTTTTTTTAAAGAATCGTTTCCTGATTATGATCCAAGAATTCATCGGCTTAGCAGCAGTAGTTTCTGGATGAGAAGGAGAAGATAAGGAGAGCGAGGCATAGGTCTTAGATGCGGGTTCTCATCGTTGCCATGGCTGACAGCGTTCACACAGCGCGCTGGATTTCGCAAATATCGGATCAGAGTTGGGATCTGCATTTGTTTCCAAGCCTTGATGTCGGCTTCATCCACCCCGAACTGATGAACTGCACGGTGCATCATTCATTTTTTTCAAAGCAAGGGGAAAAATATCGCTCTGTCCTGTTTTGCGGCATTCCTGTAATCCATAAGAGGGTCGGATACTTGGGGAGGCGCTTTCTCCGAAAGTATTTTCCGAATTACCGCGTGGGACAATTGGCAAGAGCAATCAAAAGGCTAAAGCCTGATGTGATTCATGCGATGGAAATGCAGGCAGCGGGGTATCTCACGGTGGCAGCAAAAGAAAGAATAAAAGGTGAAGTTCCTCCAAGTGTAATAACAAACTGGGGTAGTGATATCTATTTATTTGGACGGTTGAAGGAGCATGAAACACGAATAAGACGAACGTTGGGTGCCTTTGACTATTATTCCTGCGAATGCCAGCGTGATGTAAATTTAGCGAGGGTATATGGGTTCAAGGGGAAGATTCTCCCTGTTTTTCCGAATAGCGGAGGATTTGATCTTGATAAAATTGCTCTGATCCGACAACCCGGTCCTATCTCTCAAAGAAGGTCAATCATGCTCAAGGGTTACCAGCATTGGGCAGGCCGGGCTCTCGTCGGGGTTCGCGCTCTCGAACGGTGCGCTGATGTGCTTAAGAAATATGAAGTGAACGTCTATTCTGCCGATGAGACAGTCAAAATCGCGGCTGAGCTTTTCGAGAAGTCCACGGGTGTGAGCACGAAGATCATTCCTGATGGAACACCTCATGATGACATACTTAGACTACATGGGCGGTCGAGGATTTCAATAGGCTTAAGTATCAGCGATGCGATCAGCACCTCGCTGCTGGAGGCGATGGTTATGGGATCCTTTCCAATACAGTCTTGGACGAGCTGCGGGGACGAATGGATCGTGGATGGGGTGACTGGAAGCTTGGTGCCACCAGAAGATCCGGAGGTGGTGGAAATGGCAATTCGCCGTGCCTTAATGGACGACAAAATGGTGAACGAAGCGGCTTTGAAGAACTACCGCATGGCAGAAGAGAGGCTAGACTACCAGAAGATAAAGAGGATGGCTGTTGCCATTTACGATCAGGTTGTTCGGGAAGGAAAGATAGGTTAAGCCTGAGCAAAAGGACGAGGGGGAATAGGAAAGGAAAATGTCTTTAGGGTCGGATGAAGCCGAAAGACCGATTGTAAGTGTCATAACGCCCGCGTTCAATCGGGCCGCTTTCCTTGATGAGACCATCCTGAGCGTGCTGGATCAGGATTACGAGAACCTCGAATACCTAGTCTTGGATGATGGATCTACGGATCACACATTGAAAGTCATAAGAAAATACGAACACAGATTAAGATGGGTTACGCATGAGAATGTTGGCGAAGCCAGAACCGTCAATAGGGGTTTTGCCATGGCCAAGGGGGACATCGTTGTGGTCGTCAATTCAGATGATCCTCTTTTGCCAGGCGCGGTGAAAAGGGCTGTGTCGGCCATGAAGTTGCATGACGATGCCTTAGCCGTTTACCCCGACTGGATTGAAATTGGGCCGAACTCGGAGGTAATCAGGGAAGTGCGGCTTCCTGATTACGATCTGCTGAATATGCTGAGAACCTTCAATGTGGGAATGGGGCCCGGGACATTTATCCGGCGAGAAGCTTTCGATTTGGTGGGGGTTCGCGATCCACAATTTCGTTATGCTGGCGATTTGGAGTTCTGGTTCCGCTTGGCTATTCGGGGGAAGCTCGTTCATATTCCTGAGGTCCTCGCAACTCACAGAGTGCATCCGGAATCTGCTTCCGTGTCGGACAGGGGAGCCAGAATGTCCAACGAACTGGTGAGGCTACTTCAGAAAGTTTATGCCGACCCTCACGCATCAGCGGAAATTCGGAAAGTGCGCCGGAAGGTGTTCAGCACGATGCATTATGAGGCTGCCAGGTACTGCGGCGACGATAGATCCGAGGTTAGGAAACATTATTTGGCATCTTTACGATATCATCCGATGTGCTTCTTTTTGCGTGCGATGGCCCTTTCTGTTTTCCCTGGATTGCTGCCCCCAGCTGTTTACCAGAGATTAAGGGTTTCTGTGGCGAGCGAGCGTTGGGGGCAAGGAGTCCTGGGTCGTATTACCGGATGGGCCGGCCTCGGGCCAAGAAGGTGATCCATGCTATTGTTTAGAATGAATCCCTAACGCCACTTTTGCCATACTCTTTTTTTGCTGATCAGATTCATAGGAAAGCATGACTGGACTACCCGTCGTTTCAATTGTCATCCCAGTTCACAATGGTGTGAAGTACCTGAGGGAAGCGATTCATAGCGTACTGGAGCAGGATTATCCTAACATAGAGTTGATCGTTCTGGACGATGGGTCCACAGACGGTACGCGAGATATCTTGTGGGGGTATAAGGATAGATTCTATTGGGAAACCCACCCAAATGTCGGCCAGGCCAGAACGCTCAATAAAGGATGGCAAATGGCTCAGGGAGACGTGTTGGCTTATCTCAGCGCCGATGACAGTTTGCTTCCAAACGCGGTCAGCAAGTCGGTGGGATGTCTCTTGGATGACAAGGAGCGAGTCCTCATTTATTGTGACTATTACCTTGTGGATGAGCGCTCAAGAGTCATTCGGAGAGTCCACGCGCCAGAGACCAAGTACCATGACATGGTCGTAAAGATCGTATGCCCCCCAGGGCCTGGGGCGTTCTTTCGGCGGGAAGGCTTTGAGAAGGCCGGACTCTGGAATCCTGGCTTGAGGCAAGTGCCGGACTATGATTACTGGATTCGTCTTGGTCTGCACGGCAAGTTTTATAAGATAACGGAACCGCTAGCGAAATTTCGAATTCACGAGGAATCGCAATCGCACGCCGAGCCGGATAAAGAGAAGTCGGAAGAAATTCTGAGCGTGATGAAGAAGTACTTTCTTCTTGAAGGAATTCCGAAAAGCGTCCTGGAGCGTAAAAAGAAGGCGCTAAGCAGCGCCTATGTTGTTGCTGCAAGATTTCATTTGAGGGCGGGAAGATATGGATTAGTGTTTTCCCGTCTGCTGACGGCCATACAATTGAATCCATTTTGTCTTGCCAGTCGTGAGGCACTTAAGTACGTGGGGAATGGCTTATCTTACCGAATGAAAAGGGCAACAAGACGAAATTGGGGAAGGATTGCCCGAGATTGATTCTACTAGAACCAATACTTTGAACATGTTCACTCCTTGCCCTTCGAGATACATTTCACATGAGTACTTACACCAGAATCCAACCTGGGATTTTGAAGATAGCCCCTGGAAGGCCAGGAAAGTGTTTGAGATATTGACTTCTGCCAGTTTTAAATTATCGTCCATATGTGAGGTTGGATGCGGTGCCGGGGGCGTTCTTGCCGAACTGCGGCAGGTTTTTCCCGATGCGGAGCTTTTTGGGTATGACATAGCTCCGGATGCTGCAAAGTTTTGGTCGCAACATGCTTATGCCAAGATTTCGTTCAAGGTGGGGGATTTCTTTGCGCTGAACCAAAGGCGTTTCGATGTGCTGCTCCTGTTGGACGTCATAGAGCATCTTGAAAACCCGTTTGATTTTCTTCGCCGCATGAGAACACATGCCGATTGTTTCGTATTTCACATTCCGCTGGATCTGTCCGCGAGCAACATCATCAGAGAGAGTCCACTCCTGCGGGCGAGGTCTAAGGTTGGGCATATCCATTATTTTACAAAACACTTGGCTTTGGCCTTGGTTAAAGAATGCGGTTATGATGTCTTGGACTCTCGTTACACGGGGGCTGCCTTTACCAGCCCAAAGGGCAATTGGATGACCCGGTTGGCGAAACTGCCTAGGCTTTTAGCGTACTCACTAAGCAAGGACGTTGGTGTACGTCTCCTGGGCGGCGAAACGCTCATGATTTTGGCCCAAGCAAGAAATGAATCTGGTTATTAACGCAGCAAATGTGCATATGGGAGGAGGCTTGAGCCTGCTTCTGGCCCTTCTGGGTGCAATAGGAGAAGATTTCGGAGGCCGCTTGATTTCGGATGAACGTGTCCAGCTACCGAAGGGGTTTCCGAGGAATTTGACTGTTTATCGAGTTCGTTCTTCAATTTGGGGACGTTTGAGGAGTGAATGGTACCTGCGAAAATGGGCCGGCACCGAAGATACCGTCCTCTGTTTCGGCAATCTACCCCCTCTGTTCAGGTTGCGAGGGAAGGTATTGCTGTTTCTGCAAAACCGGTATCTGGTTGAGCCAAGAAGTCTAAAGGGATTCCTCTTTTTCCAACGGCTCCGAATTACACTGGAACGTCTCTGGTTCAGGTGGGGAAAAAGAAACGTAACCCGCTTCATCGTTCAGACTCCTTCCATGCAGCGAAGCGTACAGCAAAATCTGAGCATGCCGTCCACTGTCCTTCCCTTTTCAAAAGAGCCCAAGGGCTACACGAGAGCAATCGCCCCTCCAAGTGGCAGGTCGAAGGCAGGGCAGAGCTTTCTTTACGTTGCCTCAGGTGAGCCTCACAAGAACCATCACACTCTGGTGGAGGCATGGACCCTGCTGGCTAAAGAAGACATCAGGCCTGGTCTTTGTGTGACACTCGACAAGACTAGATTCCCTGACCTCTGTGACTGGATCGAAGATAAGGTCAAGGTTATGGGCCTAAAGGTAGTGAATGTAGGAAACATATTCTCCCAGGACCTTGAGAGGGTCTATAGGGAGTGTTTCGCCTTGATCTATCCGTCTGATTTTGAGTCCTTAGGGCTTCCACTGATTGAAGCCAGATGTGCTGGGTTACCCATACTGGCTGCCGAGAGGGATTATGTGCGAGATGTTGTTGACCCTGATGAGACTTTTGATCCGGGCTCACCCGTTTCAATCGCCCGCGCCGTAAAACGGTTCCTGGGGATTCCAGAAAAACCCCTGCCGGTGATGGATGGGAGAGAATGGCTTTCAAGGATAGGTGAAATCGCGCAGGAAAAATGAGAGTACTGATCACCTCACAGTACTTCTGGCCTGAGAATTTCCCTATCAATGATCTGGCGAGGGGGCTCCGGCAGAAAGGACATGACATCACGGTCCTGACAGGCATGCCGAATTACCCTGAGGGGCGGTTCTATGCCGGATACAGGGCTTTCCCGATAAGAAGAGAGAATTACGAAGGGATAAAGATTGTGAGAGTACCCATGATGCCCAAGGGGAGCGGGAATGTAATCCGGATGGTGCTATACTACTTGTCTTTAGCCTTGTCAGCATGTCTTTTTGCGCCAATTTTTTTTCGCAAGAGGGTGGATCTGGTTTTTGTTTATCAGCCCTCTCCCATTACGGTTGGGCTTCCTGCGCTGGTGCTCAAAGCAATGGAAAAGACGCCGGTGTGGATCTGGGTTCAAGATCTTTGGCCGGAGACGCTTGCGGGGACAGGAATGGTCCGTTCCGCCTTTCTCCTGAAGCTCACGGATCGTCTGGTGCGATGGATCTACTCGAAATGCGACCGAGTCCTGGTGCAGTCGCAGGCGTATGTCCCCCGGATGGTGAAGAAAGGGGTGCCAAGAGAAAGGATCCGGTTTTTTCCAAACAGCGCACCGGGGCTTTACAAGCCCAGCATCGTCGAGTCTGACGCGTCAGAGCGACATCTCATGCCTCAAGGATTTCGAGTTCTGTTTGCGGGAAACATCGGCAGGGCTCAGGACATTCCGGCGATCCTGTCAGCCGCCGAGAAACTCAAGCAGGAGAGGGAAATCCACTGGGTGATCCTGGGGGACGGGCCCATGCGATCCTGGGCCGAAGAAAGAATCAGGGCGCGTGGGCTTGAGAAAACTGTTCATCTTCTGGGCCGGTACCCCGAACAGGCCATGCCCAGTTTTTTTTCCCTTGCGGATGCGCTCCTGGTGACCCTGAAGAAAGATCCCGTCTTCGCCATCACCATTCCGTCAAAAATCCAATCCTATCTAGCCTGCGGGAGGCCCATTGTGGCAGCCCTTGATGGGGAAGGATCAAGGGTGGTCAATGAATCAGGAGGGGGAGTCGCCGTTCCTGCCGGTGATGCGGACGCCTTGGCAGAGGCTGTTCTGAAGATGTATGGAATGTCGAAGTCGGACCTCCAAAGCATGGGGCAG
This sequence comes from uncultured Desulfobacteraceae bacterium, assembly GCA_964580575.1. GTDB lineage: Bacteria > Desulfobacterota > DSM-4660 > Desulfatiglandales > HGW-15 > CAVPDE01. Next base: position 3,679 of record CAZOLJ010000057.1, on the reverse strand, counting down.
CTCTCGAGAGAGTATTCTGAAAGGCATTTTGAAAGGAACATGCTGTTGGATAAACTGGATCAGTGGATGAAAGAAGAGGTTGGCCGATGAGGATTCTTGTCTTTGGCGGGGATGGAATGCTGGGGCATCAGCTGTTCAAAACCCTGAGCAGGAGACACGATGTCCGTGTCACCCTCAGGCAGAGGCTTTCAGCTTACAAAGATTTCAACTTGTTTAGTAAGGAGAATGCCTACGAGGGAATTGAGGTGGGCTCCATGGATCGCCTCATGGATATGCTGGGAGAGTTCAGGCCAGAGGCGGTCGTGAATGCGGTCGGTATCGTGAAGCAGAGGGCCACAGCAAAAGAGTGTATTCCAAGCCTGGAAATCAATTCCCTTTTCCCTCACCGACTGGCCTGTCTCTGCAAGGCAGCGGGCGTGCGAATGGTCCACATGAGCACGGATTGTGTCTTTTCAGGTAAGAAGGGCAGGTACCGAGAGACCGACCTGTCTGACGCGGAGGACCTGTATGGCAGAACCAAATACCTTGGGGAGGTATATGAAAGCCACTGCGTAACGTTGAGGACCTCCATTATCGGGAAAGAGCTTTCTCGCAAGCAAGGGTTGCTGGAATGGTTTCTTTGCCAGAAAGGAAGCGTCCAGGGCTTTAAGAGCGCTCTGTTCAGCGGGTTCACCACCCTCGAATTGAGCCGAATCATCGAAAAAATCCTGACGGAATACTCTAAAAAGGGAGGGCTCTACCATGTATCGAGCGATCCCATCAGCAAGTTCGATTTGCTCAAGCTCGTTAAGGAGAAGCTGGGCTTGAGGATTGAAATCATACCAGTGGAAGAGCCGCGGCTGGACAGGAGCCTGGATTCAAGAAGGTTTCGCAAAGAATTCAATTATTCTCCTCCCACATGGGAAGAGATGATTGAGGAGTTGAGCCTGAGTCTGAAAGAGGTGCAAAAATGATTTTTGAAGGAAAAACCGTTCTTGTGACAGGGGGCACGGGCTCCATGGGAAAAACCCTCGTACGAAGGGTTTTGACCGGTGAACAGGGGACGCCCAAAAAGGTTATTGTGTTTTCAAGAGATGAAGCCAAGCAGCATGACATGCGCATGTCCTATCTCAACCGGCGAGCCGCCACCGACGAAGTGATCTATCAGAATTTCATGAGAGTGCTCGAATTCAGGATCGGCGACGTGCGGGATTATGCGAGCTTGTGCGCTGCTGTAAAGGATGCGGATATTGTAATTAATGCGGCGGCTCTCAAACAGGTGCCTTCTTGCGAGTATTTTCCGACCCAAGCGGTCCTGACGAACTGCATGGGTGCGTCCAACATCGTGCGCGCGATTGAAGAGAACGGCTATCCCGTTGAAACGGTTCTGGCCGTCAGCACGGACAAGGCGTGCAAACCCGTGAACGTGATGGGCATGACCAAGTCGATCCAGGAGCGGATCATGACATCCGCCAATATTTTGAACCCTAGAACCCGATTCATTTGCGTGCGGTACGGGAATGTTCTGGCATCCCGAGGATCAGTGATTCCGCTCTTTCATGAGCAAATCCGTAACGGAGGGCCCATCACAATCACCGTACCGGACATGACCCGCTTTCTCCTCAGTCTGGATGAAGCGGTGGACACCGTTTTTGCGGCGTTGGAAGGAGCCAAGCGGGGAGAGACGTACATTCCCAGGGTGCCGTCGGCGACGGTGATGCACATCGCGAAGGCGCTGATAGGAGAGAGAGATATCAAAGTCCAGGTGGTGGGCATCCGACCCGGGGAAAAAATACACGAGATCCTGATCTCCGAGGAAGAGGCCAATCACTGTGCAGCGCGAGGCAAGTACTATTCGATCCTGCCCATGCTTCCTGAGTTGCGTGATGCGAAAGGCCAAGAGCCCAATGCATTGGACAAGGAGTTCAGCTCCGGGGACGTGGTGCTCGATCTTCCCGGAACAATCGCGCTCCTCAAAAAACACAAGCTGATGATTGAAGATATGGATCTAACTTCAGACCATGAGCTTTTGCGCTAGCCTCAGAATTCCCCATGCCTGAAAACCCGAACCAGAGGACCTGAAATGCCTATGAAAATCATGACGATTGTCGGGACGCGGCCTGAGATCATCAAGCTCTGCCGAGTCATCGCTGAACTGGACCGTCAGGTTGATCATGTTCTCGTTCACACAGGCCAGAACTATGACTACGAGTTGAATGAGATCTTTTTTAGTGAGCTTGGTATTCGAAAGCCGGACCATTTCCTGAACGCCGCGGGCAAGACTGCAGCCGAGACCATCGGTCAGGTCATTGCCAAAGCGGATGAAGTGCTTGAGAAGGAAGCGCCGGATGCGTTCCTTCTGCTCGGAGATACCAACAGCTGCTTGGCGGCGATCTCAGCGAAGCGCAGAAAGGTCCCTGTTTTTCACATGGAGGCAGGAAACCGGTGCTTCGACGAAAGAGTGCCGGAGGAAATCAACCGGCGAATTGTCGATCATATCAGTGATATCAACATGCCTTACACGGAGCATGCGCGGCGCTACCTTCTGAAGGAGGGCATCCCTATGGAGAGGGTGATCAAGACAGGGTCCCCCATGAAGGAGGTGCTCAGCTACTACCTGCCGAAGATAAAGGCCTCCAAAGTCCTGAGCCGCTTGAAGCTCAGAAAGAACGACTATTTTCTCGTCAGCGTTCACCGTGAAGAAAATGTGGACCATGAGAGAACTTTCTCGGACCTGCTGGCTTCTCTCAATGCCCTTTCAGAGAAGTACAACAGGCCCGTCATCGTTTCGACTCATCCTAGAACCCGGCAGAAACTGGATGCGATCCAGTACTCCAAAGCCCATGCGAAGATCCGTTTCATGAAGCCGCTCGGGTTATTGGACTATGTGCATTTGGAGATGAATGCTCGTTGTGTCCTCTCCGACAGCGGCACCATCACAGAGGAATCCTCGATTCTCGGATTTCCTGCCGTGACCATCCGGCAGGCTCACGAGCGTCCCGAGGGAATGGACGAAGGCACCCTGATCATGTGCGGACTCCAATCGGAAAGAGTTATCCAGTCCGTGGAGATGGTCCTGTCCCAACACGCTGAGGGCAAACCTCCATACAAGGTAGTTTCGGACTACGATACGGAGAACGTATCGACAAAGGTGGCTCGCATTATCCTGAGCTACACAGACTACGTGAATCGGGTCGTATGGCACAAGGAGTTCCAAGAAGGGAAAGGGAAATCACCAAAAACCTAGGCCTAAGGCGGTTGGGCAAAAGGAGAGAGCGATGAAGAAGGCATTGATCACGGGTGTTACCGGGCAAGATGGGGCGTACCTGGCCGAGTTCTTGCTGGGAAAGGGATATGAGGTTCACGGAATCAAGCGCCGCTCCTCTTCTTTGAACACAGGCCGGGTCGACCATCTCTACCAGGACCCCCACGAGAAAAACGTGCGTTTCTTCATGCACTACGGCGACCTCACGGACGCCACCAACCTCATCCGCATCGTCCAGGAGGTGCAGCCTGATGAAATCTACAACCTGGCCGCTCAAAGCCATGTCATGGTTTCCTTTGAGACGGCGGAGTACACGGCGAATGCCGACGCCCTGGGCACGCTCCGGCTGCTCGAAGCCATACGGATTCTGGATATGACGGATCACGTTCGCTTCTACCAGGCCTCCACGAGCGAACTCTTCGGCAAGGTGCAGAG
>CAZOLJ010000056.1:29740-31427 GCA_964580575.1 uncultured Desulfobacteraceae bacterium | reverse complement strand
ATGGGCCGATGCTGGATGTCATCAGCGGGAAGAAGGCGGAGCCGGAGCCGGCAGCCGGAGGCGGTCTGACGGTGAAGAAGATTTTTGAACGGATTCCGGAGGCGTTTCGGCCGGAGAAGGCGTCGGGGTTGGACATGGTGTTTCAGTTTGCCATTGGAGGAGAAGGGGGAGGGACGTGGCATGTGAAGGTGAAGGATCAGAAGTGTGAGGTGAAGGAGGGGGCGCACGAGAAGCCGACCACGACGATCAAGATGGGGGATGAGGATTTTGTGAAGATGATTGAGGGGAAACTGAATGCCATGTCGGCGTACACGAGCGGGAAGCTGAAGGTGGAAGGAGATCTCGTCAAATCACAATTGATCGAGAAACTGTTCAAATTCTAGGATGGAGTAATGGAGTGTTGGAGTACGGAGGAACTGGAGCACTGGGATATTGGAGTACTGGAGTGTTGGAGGGACTGCAGTTCAGGTTTTTCTTGTCCATTTCTCCATTACTCCACCACTCCATCACTCCAATCTTCTCTACTCCATCACTCCATTACTCCAACTTGTAGGGGGTGAGCTATGGCCACGGGAATCAGAGATAAGGTGGCGATTATCGGCATGGGGTGCAGTCGCTTTGGAGAGCGATGGGACGTGGGCGCCGAAGAGCTGATGGTGGAGGCGTTCATCGAGTGTGTGGAAGACGCAGGCATTGACAGAGACGAGATTCAGGCTGCGTGGCTGTCCACGTGCTATGAGGAGATCAGCGTGGGCAAGAGCGCTCTGCCCCTGTCCATGAACCTGCGGCTCCCTTTCATACCCGTGACGAGGACGGAGAATTTCTGTGCCAGCGGGACCGAAGCGTTCCGCGGAGCCGTGTACGCGGTCGCATCCGGGGCCTATGACATCTGCCTTGCCCTGGGCGTGGAAAAGCTCAAGGACACGGGTTTCGGGGGATTGCCGAACATGCAGGCCTCCAACATCGGGTCCCTGATCTGGCTTTGGAATCCGAATATGACCGCTCCAGGGTCCTTTGCACAGCTCGCCACGGCCTATGCGGCCAAGCACCGGGTAGCGGATCAGGACCTGAAGCGTGCCATCGCTCAGGTGTCGGTGAAGAGTCATGCAAACGGAGCTCTCAATGCCAAGGCTCACCTCAGGAAACCTGTGAGCATCGAACAGGTGATGGCCGCCCCGATCATTGCTCACCCGCTGGGGCTTTTTGACTGCTGCGGCGTGAGCGACGGGTCAGCCTGCGCCATTGTCACCACTGTGGAGAAAGCGATGGAGATGGGCAAGAAGAACCCCATCACCGTGAAGGCGCTTCAGCTTGCTCTGAGCAACGGCGAAGAAATGGGCTTCAACCGCTGGGACGGCGATCATTTCATGACAGCCGATCGCTGCAGCACCAAGGCGTACCAGGAAGCGGGAATCAGGAATCCCAAAGAAGAGATCAGCATGATGGAAGTCCACGATTGCTTCAGCATTACGGAGCTGGTCACCTACGAGGACCTTCACATCTCCGACAGAGGCAAGGCCTGGAAAGATGCGCTCGATGGATTTTATAACAGAGACGGAAAAGTCCCGTGCCAGGTGGACGGCGGGCTAAAATGCTTCGGCCATCCCATCGGCGCTTCGGGTTTGCGCATGCTCTACGAAATGTATCTGCAGCTCCAGGGAAAGGCGGGGGAAAGACAGATCTCCAA
>CAZOLJ010000056.1:0-29640 GCA_964580575.1 uncultured Desulfobacteraceae bacterium | reverse complement strand
TCTACGAAATGTATCTGCAGCTCCAGGGAAAGGCGGGGGAAAGACAGATCTCCAATCCTCGATTTGGTCTGACCCACAATCTCGGCGGGGTCCCGTTCATGAATGTGTGCAGCATCGCGATTGTGGGAAGGTATAGGGATTAGGTTTTCGTTTATGACTCTTTTCATTCGCCCCATCATGAATTCTTCGGTGGAAGAGATCTTCGCTTTCAAAACATGCTGTGGGTTGCGCGTGTTTGATCAGAACCTGGAAATTCAGATTACCAACCAAAAGGACTATCCCATCTATGTGCAAAGCTACTTCGACCTTCTGGATCCTTCGGGACTACACCGAGTGGAGACCCTGATGCCTCATGGGACGCAAAGGATCGCATCAGGAGAAACCATCGCTTTCTATTGCACGATGGATGAGAGTCTCTGGGCCAGGGCTGAACAAATCGTCTTTCATGACACGGAAGGGGAGGAGTACCCGCTGCGACTGAGATGAAGATTAGAGTAGCCATGGAGGAACTGTTCATGGACTTCAACCTAAGCAAGGAACAGGCCGACATCCAGAAAGCGGCAAGGGAATTTGCAGCAGGAGAATTCGACCCCGACAGGATTCTGGAATGGGACCGCAACCAGGAGTTCCCTGTCCCCACCTGGAAGAAAGCCTGTGAGCTGGGGTTTCAGGGAGTCCATTTTCCTGAAACCTACGGGGGCCAGGGGCTTGAGTTGCTCGACCACGCCCTGATCATAGAAGCTTTCTGCAGGCAGGACTCAGGGATCGGTCTGGCCATGGCTCTTTCAGACTTCGGAGCGGAGATCGTTCTTGCCCATGGCACAGAGGAGCAAAAGAGAAAGGTTCTGCCCCTTCTGGCGCAGGGAAAAGGATGGTTGACGCTGGCGTTCCTTGAAGAAGGCTACGACCTTTCCACCTTTCAGACCATCTCTTACAGGAATAGTAATGGATATGCGATCCAGGGGAAAAAGTCCTATGTGACCCTTGCTGAGATGGCACCGTACGTGGTCGTCGTCTGCCAGGCAGAATCCAAGGACCCAACAGGGCAATCTGTTTATATTCTCGCGATGGACTACAAGGGAATTGAAAGGGCAAGCATGGGAGATAAGCTGGGCATGCGCATGATCCCCATGCAGAGCATCTCATTCCACGGGGTGCGCGTTAAGGGAGAGGAACTCCTTGGACAGGAAGGGAAGGGCGGTTCCTACCTCAGAGAGTTTCTGAACACCGCCAGAGTCGAAGCCGGAGCCGCGGGAATCGGAATCGCCCAGGGAGCTTTTGACAGGGCGCTGGACTATGCCAGGAAAAGAGAGCAGTTCGGCAAAGCGATTGTCACTTTCGACCCCATCAAGAACAAGCTCGCCAACATGATGGCCCAGGTCGAGATGGCGAGATGGATCGTCTACAGGGCTGCGTCAAGCCTTGATCAGAAAAGGCCTGAGGATCGATGGACCCTGCTGGCAAAGATGATCGCTACGAAGGCGGCCCTCGATGTGGCCAACGATGCCATTCAGATCCACGGGGGCTATGGATACATGACCGAAGGGCAGGTGGAGCATTTCTATCGCGATGCCAAGGCGCTGGATCTCTTTATGGAGAGCGGCTCGATCGAAAAGAGCCTGCTGGCGGACCAGATCGCAGGGAGAGTCTGATCGGAGGCAGTCGTGGAAATCCTGAATTACACGGAAGATCACCTGAAATTCAGAGACCGGGTCCGCACCTTTTTTGAAAAGGAAGTGACTCCCCATGTGGACGAGTGGGAGAAGTCGGGCATCACTCCCAAGTCCATATGGAAACGGATGGGACAGGAAGGATTTCTCTGCACCAGTGTGCCCAAAGAGTACGGCGGCATGGGCGACGACTTTCTTTACTCGGTGATCGTCTCTGAAGAACTGATCCAGACCCGCCACACAGGGCTCGCAGCGCCGCTCCACAGCGATGTCGTGGTGCCTTACATCACTTCCTTTGGATCAGAGGAACTCAAGAGGAAGTACCTTCCGCCCTGCGTTTCAGGCGACATGATCTCGGCCATTGCCATGACAGAGCCCAACGCGGGGAGCGATCTCGCTTCCATCCAGACGACCGCCGTGGAAGACGGCAATGACGTGGTGATCAACGGGCAGAAGACGTTCATCAGCAACGGCATTAACTGCGATCTTCTGATCATCGTCGCAAGAGACCCGTCCACGTCGGATGCTTATTCAGGAATGGATCTCTACGTGGTGGAGGCTGGGACCAAGGGATTCGAGAAGAGCAAGAAACTCTCGAAAATGGGCTGGAAGAGCCAAGACACGGCAGAGCTCACTTTTACGGATTGCAGAATACCCAAGGAGAATCGGCTAGGGTACAAGGGCGGCGGCTTTATGATGCTCATGGAGAAACTCCAGCAGGAACGGCTCATGGTCTGTATCGGTGCCGTGGCCGGAGCCGAACGAATGCTCCAGGATACGATTCGGTTCTGCGGCGAGAAGATGGATTTCGGAAAGCCCGTTACCAAGCTGCACAACAACCGTTTCAAGATCGTGGAAATGGCCGCAGAGGTCAGATTGGGAAGAGTCTTTTTGGACAAGCTTGTTGCCGACCACATGGAGGGCAAAAGCATCGTTGTCGACGTGTCCATGGCGAAATTCTGGACTACTGAAATGGCTATGCGTGTTGCGGATCAGTGTCTGGAGCTTCAGGGAAGCTATGGGTTGTGCGAGGACAATCCCATGGCGAGATCCTGGAGGGATATGCGGGTACTCGCCATCTTTGCAGGAACCAATGAAATCATGAAGGGAATTGCCGTTAAATTCATGGGACTATGAAAGGAGGAGGTAGCTATGGCTTCGAAACCTTGGCATGGAGGTAGGTGGCCGGAAGGAGTACCGCATGAAGTCTCCGGGTTTGATAAACCACTCTATTCGTTTCTGGACGATGCAGCCAGAGACTACCCGGATGCAACCTACACGATTTTTGCCGACGTGGGTCACACCTTCCGCCAGGTCAAGGACACGGCGGATCGGATTGCCAGTTTTCTCACCGCGCGCGGAATCGGGAAGGGAGATCGGGTGGCTATCTTTCTCCCCAACCTCCCCCACTTCCCCGAGATTTTTTTCGGGATACTGAAGGCGGGCGCCACGGCCGTGACCTGCAACCCCCTCTACAAGACACCCGAGTTGAACTACCAGCTCAAGGATTGCGGGGCCAAAGCCCTCTTTGTGATGGATCACCCCATCTTCTATCCCACGGCGGTGGCGGCCCTGGAAGGCGCTGAGGTCAAGACGGTGGTGATCTGCAATGTGAAGTCCTATCTCCCCAAGCTCAAGGGGATGATCGGTTCGCTTCTCGGCAAGATTCCCAAGGCCGATCGCCACGAGCCCGGGCACTTCCTCTTTGACGACATTGTGAAATCCAGCAAGCCGCAAACGCCTTCTCTCAAGATCAACCCCGTTGAAGATGCGGCGCTTATTCTTTACACCGGCGGCACCACAGGGACGCCTAAAGGCGCTTGCCTCAGCCATGCCAATCTGGTCTCCAATGTTTTGACTCTGCATGAATGGATTCGTGTTTCAGAATCACCCGGCGCACCAAGAACGAAGCTATCGCCGGGCGAGGTCCATACCTATCTCGGGGTTCTGCCCTGGTATCATGGCTTTGGGCTGACTCTGGCTCTCCTCTCCAGTTGTTACGGAGGTTCGAAACTAGTTTGTATCCCGGACCCAAGGGCCGGCCATCCTCCATTCACAGAGGTGCTCAAGGCTGTCCAGAAATACAAGGTGACCCTCATGGTAGCGGTCCCAACCATCTACTCCGCCTTCGTTAACCACCCCCTGATTGACAAGTTCGATCTTACTTCACTCATCGGTTGCGGGTCAGGCGCAGCTCCTCTGCCGGTTGAACTGATCAAGGAGTTTGAAAAAAAGACAGGCGCTGTAATCTTTGAGGGCTACGGGCTGAGCGAGACCTCACCGGTGCTCACCGTGAATCCCACAAACCTTGAACAAAGGCAAATAGGCGCGGTGGGGCTTCCCTTCCCAAACACCGATATTAAAATTGTCGATCTCGAAACAGGCCTCAAAGAACTTGCCTTGGGCCAGGATGGCGAAATCGCTGCCTTCGGTCCCCAGGTCATGCTGGGGTATTGGAACAAGCCTGAGGCGAACAAGAACGCGTTCAGGGAGATAGAAGGGAAAAGGTATTTCCTGACCGGTGATATCGGCCACATTGACGAAAATGGGTTTGTCATCATCACGGACCGAAAGAAAGACATGGCCATTGTGGGAGGGTTCAACGTTTACCCGAAAGACGTGGAGGAAGTCCTCTTCACCCATCCCAAGGTGGCTCTGGCCGCCGTGGTCGGGCTTCCGGATCCTCATACGGGAGAGAAAATAAAGGCTTTCATTCAGCTCAGGCCCGGGATGCAGGCTACAGAAGAAGAGATCCTGGAATTCTGCAAAGAGAAAATGACCGGATACAAACGTCCGCGAAATGTGGAGTTCCGTGAGAGCTTGCCCACGTCGGTGGTCGGCAAGGTGTTGCGGAGAGTTCTAAAAGAAGAAGAACTCAAGAAGACCAAAGGATCTTGAAGGGCGTGAATCAGACTCTTTCTTTGAACTCCTTGCCTAGAAGGCCTTCGGGACGCACAAGAAGAACAAGAATGATCATGAGGAAAGCAAAGGTGTTCTTGAAGGCAATGGACACGTAGCCTCCGGCAAGGCTTTCAGCGACGCCAAGGATCAGACCCCCGACAATCGCGCCGGGCAGGCTGTTGAGCCCGCCCAGGATGGCTGCCGCAAACCCTTTGAGAAAAGGCTCCAGCATGAAAAAGGGGTCAAGGAGCAGGGCCGGTGCCAGGAAAAGTCCAGCCAGTACGCCGAGCATGGCGGCCAGACCCCAGCTCAGCGCCAGGATTTGCCGGGTGGGAATGCCCAAGGTTTGTGCGGCGGGAAGATTCTCGGAGGTGGCGCGCATGGCCAGGCCCAGCCTTGTTTTCTGCACCAGCAAATAGAAGAGAAGGCTTGCAAGAAGGCCGACCAGCAGAGTCCCCAGGCTTAACTGGCTGATCACTACCCCGGCAAACCGATAGATCTTGGTGTCTGACAGGGGAAACGGGAAGGACTGGACGTCGGTTCCTCCCAAGCGGGCGACGAGGCCCTGGACAATCAGGCCCACTCCCAGGGTGAGGATAATCTGTCCAAGCTGGGTCGCCTCGCGGCGTTGTGCGGGCACGAGGATGCAAAAGTAAAAGGCCATGGCCAAGGCGGAACCGAACAGAAGGGCCAGGGCAAAGGCAAGGCCGAAGGAAAAATGGAACCCCAGGAGCATAAAGGCGAAGAAAGTGCCTGCCGTGGTGATGTCGCCGTGGGCGAAATTGAGAATTCGTGTGGAGCGATAGATCAAGGCTAAACCCAGCGCGACCAAGGCATAGATGCTCCCGGTGGAAAGACCGGATATCCCATACTGAAGAAACTTCGTCATCCCTTTTCTCCTCATTCAGGCCTTTGGCCGCAGCGCCATGAGTAAGCAGTATGAAGCAGGCCGTATGGAATACGCAGACAGGATGACTGCCTACTGCTTACTCCTTACTGGGACTGAGCCGCTCTCAACGGAAAGGCCAGTTTCGAAAATAAAGCCTTATTTTGAACCAGCGGCCATAGAGCCCAAAAGGCTCGAAAATCAATACGAACACGATGGTCACACCGTACACGACTGGCACCATGTCCTTGTAAGCACTGAACACCTGGGGGACCAGAATGACAAAGGCGGCCCCTAGGATGGATCCTTCCACCGAAGCTAGGCCCCCTATGATCACAGCGACAAAGAGGGTGATGGATTCCATGAAGGTGAACATGTTAGGCTCCAGATAGCCCAGGAACAGCCCGAGAAGCGCGCCTTGCACCCCGGTATAGAAGGAACTGACCGCAAAGGACAGAAGCTTGTAGCGCGTGAGGTTCACTCCGAGCACTTCTGCCGCAATGTCATTGTCGCGAATGGCGATGAAGGCGCGGCCCATGTAGGAGGAGATGAGGTTGTAACTGGCCAGGGTGAACAGGGCGGCCATCAGGAAGTTGAAATAGTAGCGGGTGGTGATCGGAGAGAGCCCGAACAGGGGAGAGAGTTTCTGGACCGCCATCCCCATCCGGCCGCCGGAGAGTGCTTCCGAGTTCACGAAGACCTGGTAGACCGCAATGCCGAATCCCATGGTGGCAATGGCCAGGTAAGGGCCCTTGAGACGAAGGGATGGAAATCCCACCACCAGCCCGAAAAGGCCGGCCGCGAGACCCGCACCGAGGAGGCTCAGAAACCATGGAACACCGTGAATACTCAAATGGCCGAAAGTAAAGGCGCCGATGGCCAGGAAGCCGGCCTGACCGAAGGAGATCTGTCCCGTGTACCCGATCAAAAGGTTTTGACCCTGAACCCCGATCGAGTAAATGAAGATGATGGTCGTGATGTACGTGATGTGTTGCGGTGCGAACCAGGGGAGGAGGATGAGAAAAAGCACAAAGACGGCCACCCAAACCCTGGTCCATGGCTTTCTGATCAGCTGGAGTTCTTCTTTGTAGCTCTGGATGAGATCCATTCCGGGGCCTATCCTCGATACATTTTTTGGATCAAGTCGGCGTAACGCTTCTCGAGAAATCGGCGTTTGACTTTCTTCGTCGGCGTGACGTCTCCGTCCTCCTCGTAAAAACGCCTGGGCAGCAATTCGAATTTCTTGATCGTCTCTACCTGGGAAAGGGTTTTGTTCACCTTCGAGACCTCCCCTTCAATGAGCTTCTTGATCTCGGGATTCTGTGTCAGATCAGCAAAGGTGGTGAAGGGGATCCGGTGGTCCTGGGCGTACTTGGTAACATTGTCCTCATCGATGAGGATAAGGGCGACCAGGTATTTTCTTCTTTCGCCGATCACCACGGCATCCTGGATGTAAGGGCTGAATTTCAATTTGTTTTCTATAAAGGCCGGGGTGATGTTCTTGCCCCCAGCCGTAATGATAATGTCCTTTTTCCGGTCCAGGATCTTGATGAAGCCGTCCTCCAGGGCTCCTACGTCCCCCGTGTGAAGCCAGCCGTCCTTGATGGTGGAGGCGGTCAACTCAGGATCCTTGTAGTACCCTTTAAAAACGCCGGGTCCCCTGGTGAGGATCTCTCCGTCTTCGTCAATCTTGACCTCCATGCCGGGGACGGGCTCACCCACACACCCCCATCTCGGCCGGTCGATTCGCTGGAGGGCGATGACACCCGTCGACTCGGTCTGCCCGTACCCTTCCCTCAGAGGGACTCCCAGGGCGTTGAAATACTCAAAAAGCTCGGGAGAAGCAGGCGCCGCCGCGCAAACGGCGTAGCGCACCCGCTCGAGCCCCAGCTGCCTTTTTAAGTGGTAGAGCACGAGCCCGTACAGGGGCCAGTAGAGCAGGGACCAGAGGAAACGCTCTCTCGTCTTTCTCTTGGTCCGCACAAAACGGAGACCCACGAGCACGGCCAGGCGATAGAGGGCTTTCTTCAAAACCGTGGAGTCGGACATTCGGATCTCCACCACAGAAGCGAACTTCTCCCAGATCCTTGGGACACTGGCGAAAACGGTAGGGGAGACCTCTCTCAAGTTCTGAGCCAGCGTGTCCAGGCTCTCGACGAAGTTCACCGTCCCTCCGCCTTTGATGGCCTGGAACAGGGAGATCAGGTTCTCGTAGATGTGGGCTAGGGGAAGATAGGAGAGCATTTCGTCCTTTTCAAAAAAGGGGACGGCAGACATGAAGGAATCGGTGATGCTCAGGATGTTGTGATGGGAGATCATAGCGCCCTTGGGAGGTCCCGTGGTGCCTGAGGTGTAGATCATCATGGCCGTGTGCTGAGGGTCAATGGCTCCCATCCGTTCTGAAACGCCCTTGGGGTGTTCCCGGAGATACTTCTCCCCTTCTTCCATGAACTCGTCAAAGAAAAAAATGTCCGGATGGGTGAAGCCCCAGAGCCCCTTGGGATCCCAGACCACCACCCGTTTCAGGTTTAGCTTGGGCAGGACCTGAAGGACTTTGTCCACTTGTTCTTCATTGTCTGCGAAAAGCAATTTGGATTCCGAATGGCCGACCACATAGGCCACCTGCTCGGGTGCAGATGTGGCATACACTCCACAGGTGATACATCCGATCGACATGACCGCCAGATGACAGATCAGCCATTCGGGCCGGTTTTCTCCCAGGATGGCCACGCTGTCTCCCGGGTCCAACCCCAGGGCAAGCAATCCCGCAGCCGCTTTCTGCACCCTGTTGCCGTACTCCTTCCAGGTCATGCGTTTCCAGATCCCGTGCTCTTTTCGCCTGAGCGCGACGCGGTCCTGCTTGGCCTCCACCTGCTGGAAGAAGAGATCTGGAAAGGTTTCCGCGATCACCAGGTTCTCCTTTTCTTGTAGAGCCGCCATCCCTTTGGGGAGAGGCTTTCCCCTCCAAGACCTAGATAGAGCTCCTTCACGTCTTCATTGTTCTTGAGGGTGTCGGCGGTCCCCTCCAGCACGATGCGGCCGGATTCCATGATGTACCCGAAATGAGCGATGCTCAGGGCCAGCTTGGCATTTTGCTCGACCAGGAGAATCGTTGTGCCCATTCGGCTGATCTGTGCCAGGGCGTCGTATACATGGCGAGCCACCCTAGGCGCGAGCCCCAGCGTCGGCTCGTCCAGCATGAGGAGCTTGGGCCGGCGAAGCATGGCTCGGGCCACAGCAAGCATTTGCTGCTCTCCGCCGGAGAGAGTCTCCGCCTGCTGAGGAAGGCGCGCTTTGAGAACCGGGAAAAGCTGAAAGATGAATTCAAGATCATCCTGAATCTGCCCGTCTCTCCGGCCCCAGCACCCGAGATCCAAATTCTCTTTCAGCGTGAGTTCCCGAAACAATCCCCGATCTTCAGGCACGTACACGATCCCGAGAGAGGAGATCCGTTCGGGCGCCAGGCGCTGTATCCCGTTTCCCATGAATGCTATGGTGCCTTTCTTGGGCTGATCTTTGAGAAGTCCTGCAATGGTCTTGAGCAAAGTGGTTTTCCCGGCGCCGTTGGGTCCGAGGACGGCGAACACTTCCTTCTCCTTCACCTGCAGCGAGAGCCCGTGAAGCGCGTAGATCCGATCATAGTAAAGCGTTTCAATGCTGGTGATGTTGAGCAGAGAGCTCATTCTTCTCCTAGATAAGCCTTCATGACTTGAGGGGTGCGCTGGACCTCTTCAGGGCTTCCCTGGGCGATCTTGAGACCATAGTCCAGAGCGACCATGTGGTCCGCCAGTTTTGAGGCGATCCTAAGATCATGCTCGACCAAAAGAATGGCCGTCTTGTATCGGCCGCGGATTTCCGTAATTCGATAGGCGGTTTCCTCCTTTTCTTCGGACGTGAGCCCGGCAATGGGCTCGTCAAGAAGGAGCAACTCGGGTTCCATGGCAAGAGCCCTTCCCAACTCCACGCGCTTTTGAACACCGTAAGGACAATCCGATACCCGTGCCTGCCTGTAGGCTTGGAGGTCCAGAAACTCGATGATCTCTTCCACGGTCTCACGATGCCGCAACTCCTCCCCTCGCAGACGCAACACGGCGCTGAGAGGATTCTTGCGGAACCGGATGTGTCTGCCCAGCAGGAGGTTATCGAGAGCCGTCATGTGAAGGAAGAGGCGAAGGTTTTGAAAGGTCCTGGCAATGCCCCTTCGGGCTACGGCGTCAGGAGAGAGGCCATGGAGCCTCTCTCCCTTGAACCGAATCTCTCCTTCATCCGGGTGGTAAACATTGGAGATACAGTTGAAGAGGCTCGTCTTCCCCGAGCCGTTGGGACCAATGATCGCAAGAATCTCTTCTTCCTCAACCTCGAGGTCTACACCGCTTAAAGCCTGTATCCCCCCGAAGCGGACGAAGATCCTATTGATTTCAAGAAGAGGCATATCGCTCAAAAATGGGCCTTATGGATGGTAAAGGGTTCCAGGGGCACATGTTTGCCACCTTGGGCCTGCCCCATTCTGGAAGCATTGTTGCCATGGTGACGATCCGCAGTGTAGGTGACAGGCGCGCCGATGCCTTCAGGCTTCCAGTCTTTGATCATCTCCATTCCCTTGATCATGGACTCGGTGGTGAGGTTCCGTCCCGCATTCCTCAAGCCCTGCGCCAGGTGCATCATGGACGCGGCGCCGAAAAGGGCCAGGTATTCCTTGCCTTCCAGTTTAGGATCCATCTTTTTCAGGATGGCTACCGCTTTATCCGCCTCAGGGTCAGAACCAGGCACGCCCGAGTTCCCGGGAAGTGCAATGTAAGTCCCTTCCCAAACATCCGCCCCGGCAACGGTATACATGACCGGGTCACCGACCGTGAAGGTGGCCAGGACTTTGGGCCTGTAATCGATTTTGGCCATTTCCTTCAGGATAAGGGCTGCATGAGTCGTCGTGGGATAGAGGATAGCGGTGTCTGCGCCGGATTCCTTCATTTTAAGGGCATGGGTCCCCAGGGCCCTTTCCGTCACTTCGTAGGGGACAGTCCCCGTGAGTTCCGCCTTGCCGGGCATGGCTTTCAGAACTTTCTGCACCCCTGACAGGGCCATCTTGCCGTAATCGTCGTTCTGGTAAAACAAGGCGATTCTCTTGGATCCCAGTTTATTCAAGGCATAGGTGGTAATGTATTCCGCTTCGTCCTCATAGTCAGGGTAGGCGATAAATACGTAACGGAGCTTGTCTTTAGGCTCACGGGCCCAGATGCGCACGTCGCCATAGGCCGTTATCAAGGGGATCTTGTTTTCCGGGCAGAAATCCTTGGCTGCGTTCAAAACGGCGGTTCCCAGGAGCCCGCAAAGGGCAAAGACACTGCCTTTCATTTCCTGAAGGTTTGCGATGGCGCGGGTCGGGTTGTAGGCATCATCCTTGAGAAGGACTTTGATCTTCCGGCCGTGGATGCCTCCTTGAGAATTGATGTACTCGGCCCAGGCTGCTCCGCCAAGGCCTGTCACCCCCCAGAGGGCCGCCGGCCCGGAAAGGGGTGTGGTCCAGCCGATCACCACTTCGGTGTCCGTGACACCGTCAACGCTTGCCTGACCCCATACGGCTGATGGAGCCGTTGCGAGCAAAAGAACCAGAATTCCCATCCAACATGCTGATCTCCTCATAAAGCCCTCCTTTCGGGAAAAGGTTTAGGATCATGGAACCTGCCCATCGTCAGGCCACAAGGTGAATTCCTGATGTTTTAGATTGATAATAGGAGCCTGATGCGCTCCGGGGGTGTTAGCGTTTCATCGTGTTCCGCTTCTTGCCCGAGCCTTTCGCACTGTGAAGAGGAAGAAGAGCGGATACCACTGGATCCTCAGATTCAGGGCCGGGGCGAGATCGGCACTGAATTATATTCAGTCCTAATTGACCGGTCAATCAATTTTTCCATCTTCTCTTACCTGTGCTTCAGTCCCAACCGATCCCTGCACTCCTCGATGGAGGCCACGGTACGCCCCTGATCCCGGACCATTCTTGCCGCTTTCTCCACAAGTTCGCCGTTGGACCTTGCCATTTGGCCCGCAGAGAGATAGAAGTTATCCTCAAAGCCCACCCTCACATTGCCACCCAGGGCGATGGCGGAGGCCGCCAGTCTCCATTGATCCAGGCTGATCCCGATCACCTGCCAGTCGCTGTTTGGAGGCAACAATCGAACCTGATGGCCCAGATTGTCGGCCGTAGGAGGCATACCGCCGAGAACGCCCATAATGAGACTGAACTGGTATGGCGGCTCCAGCAAGCCCATATCGATCAGGGGGTAGCTGTTTCCTACGTGCCCTGAGTCAAAGCACTCCATCTCCGGTTTCACGCCGCTCTCTTTCATGGCTTTCAAGAGAGGGATAATCTCGGAAAAGGGATTGGAAAAGACGAAATCAAAGACAAAGGTCTTTTTTGCAGGGTGGTACTTGGCGTAGTTCATGGATCCCATGTTTAGGGCGGCGATCGCGGGCCGGATCTCACGGACTGGAGCTATTTTCTTCTCCACTGGGATCCCGATGGCGCCGGTTGAAAAATTGATGATCACAGGGCAGGCGTCCGTCACAGCGCTGTAGAGGTTTCGATAATCCTCCACCTCATAGCTGGGAGACCCATCCGGCTTTCTGGCGTGGATGTGAACCACAGCGGCCCCCGCTTCATAAGCGCGTTTGGCCTCGGCAGCGTATTCCTCCGGGGTGTAAGGGATTCCGGGACACTGGTCTCTGTTGGCCACGACGCCGGACAAGGCACAGGTGATCATGCACGAACGCTCGTAGTTGTGGTTTTCGGTGATCCAGAGGGAAGGCATGGCAGATCCTCACTTCCCCTTGAAGTGGGGTTCTCTTTTTTCCATGAAGGCCATCATGCCTTCTATGGCGTCTTCAGTGGAGAGGACTTGACCCAAGGCCTCGCAAAGATAATCCACCGCTTTGTCAAAGGGCATGTCACTCATGGTCCTGAAAGCCTCCTTGCCGAGCCGGATCCCCATGGGGCTCTTGGAGGTCAGGAGCCGAAGGGTCTCCCGGACCTCCGTGTCCAGCCGTTCGGGATCAACAGCACGGGTGATGAGTCCGATTTTTTCGGCTTCTGCAGCAGTAACCCTGCGGCCTGTAAGGACCATCTCCATCACTTTCTTTCTCGGCATATTTCGGTAAAGGAGGACGCCGATCATCATGGGGAAAAGCCCGACATTGACCTCCGGGGTGAAGAAGTGAACGTCATTCCGTGCAAGAACCATGTCGCAGGACAGGATCAAGCCCAACCCCCCGGCCACGCAAGTGCCGTTGACCCTGGCAAGAAGAGGCTTTCCAAATCTCGCCATTCGCTTCAGGAGCAGAGCATACTTCCGTGCCCCGATCAACCGGTCTCCGTCCTGATCGGCAAAGGCAATGCCCAGGTCAGCGCCGGAGCAGAAGACCTTGTCGCCTGCGCCTGTAATACACGCGGCGGCCACGGCTTCATCCTGATCCGCCCGATCCAGGTAATCCAGAAAGGCCGTAATCATTTCCTGGCTTATCGCGTTTCTGCTTGCTTCGCGGTGGATGGTCATGTGGGCGACACGGTCTTTCACTTCATACCGAAGATCTTCAGTCATTTCCCGAGACCTCCTCTTCGATTTCAACCAGAATGTCGCCCGGGGCGACCTTCTGGTTGATCGACGCATTGATTTTTTTCACCCTTCCATCAAAGGGCGCCGCCAGAGTGGTCTCCATTTTCATCGCCGTCACCACGATGAGCCCCTGGCCCTTTTTCACGCCGGCTCCTTCACTCACAAGGATTCTCACCACCACCGAAGGCATCGGCGGCGTCACATCCTTAGGAGTCTCTTCATGGCCGCCGCGTCTTGGAGCCTGCACGGTGAGACGGTCGGCATCCTGCACCAGGTAGGAGCGTCCCGCAAGGAACACAAGGGTTCCTTCCCCTGCCTGGGCGACAAAAGCCTTGGTGGCTTTTCCATCCACCACCATCCAAAGGCAATCCTCTGAAACCCGCTGGAACGTCACGTCAAAACCCTTGTCCGCCGTGGTGATTCGCAGGCTTTGGGGATTCCCCGTGCTGGAAACCTCCAGGTCCGACGTGTCTTCACCGACCTTGAGACGATATTTCAACGGTAGATTCCCTTCCATTCACAAGTTGGTTTTGATTTTAGGCCTGAATCTTTCAGGCAAGCTGTGGAAATGCCAAAATCCGAAATCCGAAGCACGAAATCCGAAACAAAACCCAATGACCCAAATTCAAATGACCAAAACTGTCCGGGCTGGATCCCTCTTTTAAACATTGGAGCATTTGAATTTTGAGCTTGTTTCGAATTTCGGATTTCGTAACAGTTTAGCTCTTTGAAATAAACACAGAAAAAGGCCATGGGGGTCCCTCTAAAAACAGAACAACGAAGACGCCACACCTTCATGGCAAGCTCTAGGCCATGGGTGAGGCGGGCGGAGGGCTTCCGGGGAACTCGCCACGTCATCCCCAGTGGGCAGGTGCCGGGGACCCCTCGCCGCCCGCCTTCGCTGCCCCTGATCTGCAGAGTCTTTCCCGCACCCTCTTCGTTTTCTGTTTTTAGAGGGACCCCCATGGCCTGCGCCATCCATTTCAAAGAGCTAAACTGTTACCGGATTTCGAGATTCGAGTTTCCCTGCCGCCAAAGGCGGGCAGGGGCTCTCATGGTTTTTCAAAGTCTCCAGTCGCCTAAAGTCTCCCAGGGCGTTGGCCAGCCATGAGCTTTTTGCTGTGTCGACGATTTGATGGAAGAGGTCAGGTCATGGAGGACGTAGGCGATCCTTGCCCGATCGGCATATTCCATGCTTTGACGCCAGCCTTGAAAATGGCGTTCTATGAAATCGGTGGAGAGGTCCCCTGCGGCAAACTCGGGCGACTTGAGGATATCGATCAAATAGGGAATGGTGGTCCGGATGCCCAGAATGGCATAGTTTTCGAGAGCCCTGATCATCCGCCTCCGGCTGTCTTCCCTTGTCTCCCCATAAGCAATCACCTTGCCGATAATGGGATCGTATTCCACAGGCACCCTGAACCCCTCGTAAATGCCGCAGTCATTGCGAATCCCGGGGCCGGCCGGTTCTCGATGGAGCAGCACCACGCCGGGGGATGGGAAAAATGAATTTTCCGGGTCCTCTGCGTACACGCGGCATTCGATGGCGTGCCCCCTTTGAAAAAGGTCTTCCTGACGGAACCTCAAGAGATCCCCTGCCGCGATGTGAAGCTGCTCACGAACCAGATCGAGTCCTGTGGTCAGCTCCGTGATCGGATGCTCCACCTGAAGCCGGGTGTTGACCTCCAGGAAATAGAACTTGCCTGAGCGATCGAGAAGAAATTCCACGGTCCCTGCATTCACGTACCCGGCGGCCTTGGCCGCGGAGAGAGCCGCCCTGCCCATGGCCTCACGAAGGGAAGGAGTCATGACAGGAGACGGAGTCTCCTCGATGATTTTCTGGTGCCTGCGCTGGATGGAACACTCTCTTTCGAAAAGGTGCACCACACGGCTGTGCTGGTCCGCCAGAATTTGGAATTCCACATGGCGGGGGGTTTGCAGATGCTTTTCAATGTAAAGGGACCCGTCCCCGAAAGCCTTTTGTGCTTCGCTCATCGCAGAGATACAGGCTTCCCTCATCGCCTTCTCTTCAGAGACGACGCGCATTCCTTTTCCGCCACCGCCGGCCACCGCTTTGACCAGCAAGGGATATCCGATGGTTCCTGCTTCCTGCAACAATCGCTCCGGGTCCTCAGTCGCCTCCATCATGCCGGGAATGACCGGGACACCTGCGGAAGTCATGATGCGTCTGGCCATGGTTTTGTTCCCGAGGTCTCGGATCACGCGTCCGGGAGGGCCCACAAAGGTCAAGCCGGAGTCTTCGCAGGCTTCGGCAAAGCCAGGATTTTCGGCCAGAAAGCCATAGCCCGGATGAATCGCCTCTGCCCCTGTGCTCTTGGCCGCCGCTAGGATCTTCTCGATGTGGAGATAGCTCTCGGACGGTTCAGATGCTCCGAGGGAGACGGCCTCATCCGCCTCCAGCACATGAAGAGCCCGCGCATCCACCTCCGAGCAGACCGCTACGGTCCGCAGGCCCATTTCCTTGCAGGTTCTCATGATCCGGACCGCGATCTCTCCTCGGTTGGCGATCAGCACTTTCTTGAACATCTTCGCTTCACCGTTTCTCACCACAGAGACCCCCAAACTTTTCGGTCTACATTCTAAAGGTCCCATACCCGTAAGGGTCGCTTCTCAGCGGCGCATTCAGCGCAGCGGAGATGGCAAGACCGAGCACGTCTCTCGTCTTGGCCGGATCAAGGATTCCGTCATCCCAAAGGTTTGCTGTGGAATAATAGGCGTTTCCCTCCCGCTCGGCCGCCTCAAGGATCGGTTCCTTGATTTGACGGACAAAATCCTCAGGCAGAGGAGGGCTGCCTTCGCGGGCGAGCTGATCGTTTTTCACGGTGATCATGACATGGGCCGCTTGTTCACCGCCCATGACGCCAATCTGAGCGTTGGGCCACATCCACAGAAAGCGCGGAGCGTAAGCCCTGCCGCACATGCCGTAGTTGCCTGCACCGAAAGAGGCCCCGACGATGACCGTGAATTTCGGGACCGTGGCGGTGGACACGGCATTCACCATCTTGTGACCGTCTTTGGTGATTCCCCCTCGTTCGTATTGCCTGCCGATGATGTACCCGTTGATGTTCTGGAGGAAGAGGAGGGGAATGCCGCGCTTGTCGCAGAGCTGAATGAACTGGGTCGCTTTCAGGGAGCTGTCCGAAAAGAGAACGCCGTTGTTCCCCAGGATCCCCACCGGATACCCATGGATGTTCGCCCATCCGCAGACCAAGGTCGGCCCGTACAGGGCCTTGAATTCCAGGAAGTCACTTCCATCGACCATCCTGGCAATGACTTCCCGCACGTCGTAGGGAACGCCCAGGCTTTGGGGCACGATGCCGTAGATTTCTTTGGGGTCATAGAGAGGGGGTTTTGATTCGCGCTGCCCAATGTCGGTCTTCTCCGAAGGCGGCAGATTCTTAATGATTTGCCGGATCAGCTCGATGCAGTGGCTGTCCTCTTCGGCAAGATAATCCGAGACCCCGGACTCCCTGCAGTGCACCCCTGCGCCGCCGAGCTCATCGGCTGTCACTTCTTCGCCTGTGGCGGCCAGGACCAGAGGGGGGCCTCCGAGAAAGATGGCGCCTGTGCCTTTCACATGCACCACGTCGTCGCTCATGGCGGGAATGTAGGCGGCCCCGGCAGTGCATAACCCCATGACGCCGCAGATTTGAGGGATTCCCTTCTTGGAGAGAATCGCCTGGTTGTAAAAGATGCGGCCGCCGTCATCGGCATCCGGAAAGATCTCGGACTGAAGGGGCAGGAAGGCACCGCCCGAGTCCACAAGATAGATGAGGGGCAGGCGGTTCTCCAGGGCAATGGCCTGGGTTCTCAGTCCCTTCTTGACGCCCATGGGATAGATGGTCCCGCCCTTGATCATGGAGTCATTGGCGTGGACAAGCACCTCTCGGCCCTCGACCCTGCCGATCCCGCTCACGATTCCTGCGCCGTAGACCTTGCCGTCGTACATCTCCCTGGCTGCCAAGGGGGCGATCTCAAGGAACGGCGTGTTTCTGTCCAGCAGGAGTTCAAGGCGCTTCCGGACGGGCAGCTTGTTCTGTTCCGCGAGCCGGGCCCTGGCTTTTTCCGAACGATCATTCTGTGCCTTTTCAATCTCCCTCCTGAGGTCCGCCACCCTGCTTTCCATGGCGCGGTAGTTCGCCACGTATTCCGGGCTGGAGGTATCGATTCTTGTTTCAATCGCGGGCATTTCTAGTCCTCCCCAAAACACCGTCTCCGATTTTGATCCGCGAGATCTCGGTGGAGGTTCCTGCAATCTGTAAGTATTTGGCGTTGCGAAAACCTTCCTCCGCGGGATGGCCTCTCCGGTAGCCGTGTTGGCCCAGGACCTGCATAGAAGCGCTGGTGATCCTTTCAGCCGATTCGGCGCAAAAGACCTTGGCACAGTGGCCGAGGAGCTCGGCTTCCGGATCTCCCGTCTCCGACATCCAAGCGGCTCGGTAGGCCAGCAGTTGGGCTGTCTGCAGTAGAGTGAGCATCTCGGCAAGCTTGAAACCGATCTCCTGGTAAGCAATGATGGGCCTTCCTCCGCTCTTGTGCACTCTGGCGTACTCTGAAGCGCTGTCCAAAGCCCTTCGCATCAAACCGAGGCCTGCGGCCGTCAGGATTTCGTCTTCCCAGGAACGGACTCTCCGGAGAGGTTCATCGTCTTCAAAAGGTCCAAGGCATTGGCCAGAAGACACGGGGCAGTCGTGGAGGGAGAGGGGAGAGATGGCGACGCCGTCATATCCAGGGGTCGAGAGCCTCGATCCGATGGAGAGGCCTTCACTGTCCGCCTTGACCAAGAAAAAGGCGAGGCGGTCATTTGTTTTTCCGGCCACGGCCGTCCAGTCGGCAAGGGGGGCATTCACCACGTGGCCCTTTGAACCTGAGACCCGGAAACCAGAACCTGTTGGAACCGCAAGGGTCTCCAAGGAACCCTCGATGTTCATGCCGGCTTCGGAGAGACCCACGGCCCCGATAAGCCGTCCTTCCTGGATGGCGGGAAGGAGAGCGTCTTTCTGGTGGGGCGTGGCGTACACAGAGATCAGACGACCGAAAAGCCTTGTGCTCCCCTCCACCGACAGGAAGAGGGAAGGGGCGAGCGCGGCCAGGCTTTCGCGGGTGGCCACGAGAGGCACACTGTTTTTTCCGTCGCAGAACCCCAGATCAAGGTAGCCGACTTGCGACAGGCGCTTCATCCACTGCACCAGGGTCTCCCTTGTTTGCTGGAGATCACGGCTTTCCCCACGCACCAGGAAATCCCTGGAGTCCGGGCCCAAGAGGTCTTTGATCTTCGCGGCGATGGAGAGCTCTTTTTCACCGAAATCGAAGTTCATGGATTCCGCCTTGTCATGCCCATTGCAAGAGTTTAGAGATGATCCTTTTCTGAATCTCCGAGGTCCCTCCTCCGATGGGAGCCAGCCGGCTGTCCCGAAAATACCTTTCCACTTCGTACTCGTGGCAGTACCCGTAACCGCCGAAGAGGACCACCGCATCATTCGCCGGAGCGAGACTCCAGTCTCCAAGGAAGAGCTTGGCCACGGCCGCCTCCAGGTGATTCAGGGGTCTGCCTTGATCCTTGCACCAAGCGATTCGATAGCAGAGGGACCGGGCGGCTTCGATGAAGATCTTGATGTCCGCAAGCTTGTGTTTGATGGCCTGGAAATCGCCGATGGGCCGGCCGAATTGAACCCGCTGTCTGGAATAGTCCACGCCCTTCCTGAGTACGTAGGTCATGCCACCGATAAAGGGAGCCAGGAGCGCACTCCGGTCCCATTCCACGGTCTGCATGGCCATGAAAAACCCGGCTCCTTCCTGCCCGATGAGGTTCTGGGCCGGGATCTCGCAGTCCTCGAAAACCAGCTCAGAGGTGTGAGAACTGCGGACCCCCATTTTGATGAGATTCTTGCCCACCGAAAAACCCGGAGTCCCCTTTTCAACAATAAAAGCCGACATGCCGGCGTGCTTCAGGTCCTTTTCCGTCTTGGCATAAACCACCGCCACGTCGGCGATGGGCCCGTTGGTGATGAACATTTTGTTGCCGTTGAGCACATAACGGTCTCCCCGTTTTTCAGCGCGGGTCGTGATGGACGCCACGTCTGAGCCTGCACCGGGCTCCGTCATTCCCATGCATCCGATCCATTCGCCTGAAGCCAGCTTGGGGATGAAACGCTCTCGCTGGACGTCCGTGCCGTGGCAAAAGATCGTGTCCGCGCAAAGAAAGGTGTGGGCTCCGTAGGCCAGAGTGAGCCCCCCGTCCACCCCTGCTTCACCCAGGGCTTCGCCCGCGAGCACCGTGGTGACCACGTCCGCTCCGCTCCCGCCCAGAGCCTCCGGAAAATGGAGACCGAGAATCCCGAAATCCCCGAGCTTTCGAAAGGACTGGAAATCAAACTCTCCCCTCAAGTCATGATCAGGAGAGCGGGGGGCAATCTCCTTCCGGGCAAAGCGGAGGACCTGCTCTTTGAACATCCGTTGTTCGGAGGTGAAGGAAAACTCCATGCGTGCCTCACGGGGGTTCAAAGCCCCTATTTTGCTAAGAGCTGAGGACCCTGTTCGGGAAAGACTCTAGAAAAGGCTAGAGGAGAGAAAACTCTCTTATCGCCTGAGCCACGATCGTCAACTGTGCATCCTGAATCGTGCGTACATCCAAAAGGACCTGGTCCTTCTCGACCCTTGAGACAATGGGGGGATCATAGTCGCGGAACTTCTGTTCCATCGCGTTGGCCGAGAGGCGGCCAGGCCCTAGGGCGATCACACAGGTGGGGATTACGAGCAGAGGAAGCGCACCCCCTCCCACTTTGGAGGTGCCGTCCGCAAGGTGAAGGCTGAAATTCGGGGAGTCGACCTTCCCGATCATTCTGCGCAAGCGCCTGGCTTTGCTCTTGAGTTGATCGTAGGGCGCCAGAATCATTTGTAAGGTGGGGATTTCCTTGATCGCTGTGGACTCATCCCGGTAAATCCTCAGAGTTTCCTCCAAAGCCAACAGCGTCAGCTTGTCGATTCGAAGGGCGCGGCTCAGCTGGTTTTTTCGGATGGCTTCTACGAGAGGTTTTCTGCCGAGAATGATTCCTGCCTGAGGCCCTCCAAGCAACTTGTCTCCGCTAAAGGTGACAAGATCCACGCCCTGTGCAAGGACCTCCTGCACCGTCGGCTCTTTGACCAGACCGTACTTGGAGAAATCCACAAAACAGCCGCTTCCCAGGTCTTCCATGACCGCGATATGGTGTTTGTGAGCAAGGGTCACCAGTTCGACCGTGTCCACATCCTCCGTGAAGCCGATGAGATGGTAATTGCTTTTGTGGACCTTGAGGAGAAGGGCTGTGTCAGGGCCAATGACTTCCTCATAATCCTGCAAGTGGGTTTTGTTGGTGGTCCCCACCTCGACCATTCTTGCGCCGCCTCTTTTCATCACTTCCGGAATGCGGAAAGAGCCCCCGATTTCCACAAGCTGGCCCCTGGACACCACGACCTCGCGGCCCCTGGCCAGGGTATCCAAGGCAACGAGGACAGCGGCCGCGTTGTTGTTGACCACGGTTCCTGCTTCGGCGCCGGTGATTTCCTTCAGAATCCCCTCCACATGGGAATAGCGGCTTCCTCTTTCTCCCCCTTGAAGGTCATATTCCAGGTTGCTGTAGGCGCCTGCAAGGGGCTTGAATTTTGCGAGAGCCCTTTCAGCGAGTATGGATCGGCCAAGGTTGGTGTGAACGACTACGCCGGTGGCATTGATCAGAGGCTTCAAACTCGGCTGGTTCAGGAGAGCCAGTTTCTCGGTCACCAATTGAGAAATTCTGTCGAGGCTCAGCGGTTCTTCGAATCCCCGGCCTGACTTGATGACGTTTCGGATTCCCTCGAGAACTTGGTGAACCGCCTTCAGTACGAGACTGCGGGGATATTTGGGAAGAATCTCTGAAAGAAAAGGGCTGTTCAGAAGACGGTCAACAGCAGGGATTTTTTGCAATAGGGCCTTTTTTTCTTCGGCTGACACCGACGTCTCTCCTCAGGAAAAGGCGACAACAACTTTTTGTTGCAAAAAGGAAAAACTGTGTTAGATTCTTTTCATGTCCGGTGGTGGGTGTAGCTCAATTGGTTAGAGCCCTGGGTTGTGGCCCCAGAGGCTGTGGGTTCGAGTCCCACCACTCACCCCACCAGACTTCTTCTATATCAACCTCCTGACAGGTGTCAAACATTTCTCATCTCAACGAATTGTATGAGGTTCTTCCCTTTTTCCCTTTTTAGATCCATTGAGACTCCGAGTTTGAACTTCAAGAACATACGATGGCCGATGTCCCCTCGCTTTGTGAATAAATGGGTTGACGAATGGTGGAGAGCGTACTAATAGAGTTCCCCATCCTATGAAGGAACGGAGTTGCTTGATTTGTTCAGAAGGGCTTTATAAAATGATCCCAGATTCAGTGGGCTCAAGAAAGAAACGCAGACAAGAGGCAGGGAGATGAAGAAAAGTAAACCACCAAGAGATGAGACGATTGTCGGTTATGTTGTTCCGAGCGAATGGGACAGCGAGGACAACGTCGTCTCCATCAGCATTACAACAGATGACGACGATTACGTCGTGGAGGTGAACAAACTGGGTGAAGAGCTTTTTGATTTTCTCGATGAGGACGTGGAAGTGACCGGAACCGTCCGCGAGGACAAGGACGGAACAAAACGAATACGTGTCATCAGCTATGAGGTTCTGGAAGACGTGGAAGACGAATATGAAGATGAGGACTTCAGCTACGATGATGATGAAGACGAGGAATAGAATTTCCCAGGAAAAAGCTTCCAGTGTGTCAGGCAGGTGCTGTTATGACCAGTCTGACAATCCCAATGCAAACCTATCAGTAACCAAAGATCCTTTGAGTCAGGTCCAGGAGCGTGGGACATGCCTCCCTTCAACTGAACCCATTACCCTCAGTTTTCAAGCTTGCACAATGCTTCCTGCCAATCGCCAGACCTGTTGGTAAATCCTTTCGCCGAGAAGAGGCAAATCGGACTTAATTAGATGGATACCAGGTCGATTAAACTAAATAGAGGGTTAGATCATTCAGCTTATCCTTTTTTTGCTATTGACCTGCAAATTTAAATCATATAAAATTAAGTTAACTTATCGAAGTGTTAGGCAGCTTTTTGTGAGGATTCGCGAGCCTGGCTAGAGCATTCGCTTTTACTTGCTCCCTCTGAGGGGCAGGAGAGGGTTAGAGTTCTGATTGGCAGGAGGTCCCAACTTGTCTGCTGGTATAGAAAAACGCAGAAGTCCGAGAGTGGAAGTGAGCTGGCCCCTCACGATCCTGGCAGAAACAGGAACGATCGAGGGAGAAATAAGAAACGTTTCCATGGATGGGTTGCTTATCTTTTGCGAGGAGCCTCTGCCCCTCAATGAGACTTATCGCATGTCTATTCTTCCTGGCAAACATCACGCCATAGGGGTCAGCGGCAAAGTGGTCTGGGCTGATGCCTATTGCATGGATGAGGAGAACACCGCCTTTGGAGTGGGCATCTGCCTTGTGGAGCTAACAGATGAAGACCGTGAAGCGTTGCGATCCCTGATCGCGGGTGCCCGGCAGCCTTCACCTCCCAAACCTTAGACCGACGGACGACCCTCATCCTCTTCCCGTCTTGCCCCAGATACGGAAACGCCCTTTCATTCGTGAGCAAAGGCTAGGAACCGGGGCGCAGGAACACTCGCTTTACTGGGATGATTTTTCCGTTCGGCCGCGTCGGCTCATGGCTCCCTGCAACTTATCCAGGTAGACGAAGAAGACAGGAGTGATGAAAAGGGTCAGGAACTGACTGAACAACAGCCCGCCTACAACGGCCAGCCCCAGGGGCTGGCGGGCCTCGCCTCCGGCGCCGTATCCCAGAGCAATGGGCAGGGTGCCCATGAGAGCCGCCATGGTGGTCATCATGATCGGTCTGAACCGGATCAGACACGCTTCATAAATCGCCTCAGAGGCGGACGTGTCTCCGCTTTTCTTCGCCTCAAGAGCGAAGTCCACCATCATGATGCCGTTTTTCTTTACAAGACCCACCAGCATGACAATCCCGACAAAGGCGTAGATATTGAGCTCGCTGTTAAAAACCAGAAGCGTCACCAGGGCTCCGAATCCTGCAAAAGGTAGGGCAGAGAGAATGGTCACCGGATGGATGAAGCTTTCGTAGAGAATCCCCAGGACAATGTAGATCACGACGATGGCCATGAGAAGCAAGAGTCCCATGCCCTCGAAGGAGGACTGGAAAGCCTGGGCTGTGCCCTGAAAGCTGGTACTCACCGTCGAGGGCAGGGTGGCCCGGGCGGCCTTTCCTACGGCGGTTACCGCGTCCCCCAAAGAAATCCCGGGTTTCAGGTTAAAGGAGAGGGTGACAGCGGGCAGTTGGCCCAGGTGGTTCACAGCCGCCGGACCGACGCTGGAGGTGAACCGCGTGAAGGTGTCCAGTGGAACCAGCTGGCCTGAGGCTGAGCGGACGTGGAGCAAAGACAGAGCCGCAGGCTCAAGCTGATACTCCGGGAGAACTTCCATGATGACGGCGAAGTCGTCATTGGAGGCATAGATGGTGGAGATCTGCCTGGTCCCATAGGCGGTGTAGAGAGCATCTTCGATCTGTTCAGCCGTCACCCCCAGCACAGCGGCTCTGTCACGGTCGATCTCCACATTCACCTGAGGGTTCTTGATTTCCAGGTCCGAGGTCACATCCAGAAAACCCGGCAAGGCCTTTATTCTTT
Source organism: uncultured Desulfobacteraceae bacterium (assembly GCA_964580575.1). Classification (GTDB taxonomy): domain Bacteria; phylum Desulfobacterota; class DSM-4660; order Desulfatiglandales; family HGW-15; genus CAVPDE01. Next base: position 5,853 of record CAZOLJ010000056.1, on the reverse strand, counting down.
CCTGAAGCACAGGAGCGTGCTCGTAGAGTTCATTCAAGTCAGGGCTTTGAAGGGTGAACTGGTAAAGGCTTCTGGTCACCATCCCACCGATCCTGAGCGGCGGGGGGTTCTGGAGAAAGACCCGGATGCCTGGAACCTGATTCAGCTTTGGTCTGAGCTCTGAAATGACCTGGTCGACACTGAGCTCGCGCTCGCTCCTCGGCTTGAGGCGAATGAACATAGAACCCGTATTGCCCCTGCCAAAGGGGCCGCGGGCCCCGGCATTGGACATGAAGGCTGCCACATTGGGGTCAGCTTTGACAATGCTCGCCACAGCCTTCTGGTGCTCCACCATGGATTCAAAGGAGATCCCTTCCACGGTTTCCGTGATTGCCAGCATCTGGGAGGTGTCCTCTGAAGGAATGAAGCCTTTGGGCAGGGTGCGAAAGAGATGGATGGTGGCCAAGAGGACAAGGGCAGTGAACACGATTGTGAGAAAACGGTGCCGCAGGAACCACCGAAGCCCTGCACCATAGGCCCTGAGCATGGCCTGAAAGACGCCTTCGGAAGCCGCATCGAATCGGCCTTGGCGTTCAAGAGATTCCGCCTTGATGAAGCGGCTGCAAAGCATGGGGGTCAGGGTCAGGGCGATGACACCGGAAAGGAGAACCGCGACTCCGATGGTGACCGAGAACTCCGTGAACAGGCGGCCGATGATTCCTCCCATGAATAGGACGGGGATGAAAACGGCCGCCAGGGAAAGGGTCATGGAGATGATGGTGAATCCGATTTCTCTGGAGCCTTTCAAAGCGGCTTCGAAAACAGGTTCTCCCATTTCCACGTGGCGCACGATGTTCTCGAGCATGACAATGGCATCATCCACTACAAACCCCACGGCCAGGATCAAGGCCATGAGGGAGAGGTTGTCCAGGTTGAAGTCGAGGAGATACATGATGCCGAAGGTCCCGACGATGGAGAGAGGCATGGCCACGGAAGGGATCAGCGTTGCGGAGATCTTGCGCAAAAAGAGAAAGATCACGATCACCACAAGAAGCAGCGCAAAGACGAGAGTGAATTTGACGTCCCTCACGGATTCGCGAATGGATTCAGAACGGTCATACAACAGGTGGAGAGACACGGAAGCCGGTAATTGGGCCTGGAAAGCAGGGAGAAGCCTTTTGACGGCATCCGCCACTTCCACCGTATTGGTTCCCGGCTGACGCTGGACCGCAAGCACCATCGCACGCTGATCAATAAACCACGCCGCGGCCTTGTCGAACTCCACGCTGTCGATAGCTTTGCCTACATCCTGGAGGCGCACCGGGTGGCCGCCTCGATAAGAAATGATGACCGGGTTGAACTCCTTGGCCTGGTTGAGTTGGCCCGTGGTCTCAACGGTGAAAGCCCTGTGGCGTCCATAAAGGATGCCCGTGGGCAAGTTGGTATTCGCGGTTCGGATAGCTCGGGCGACTTCATCAATGCCCATGCCGCGACTCTTCAACGCATTGGGATCAATCTGAATGCGGACGGCGTATTTCTGGGAGCCGTAGACCTGCACCTGGGCCACCCCGCTCACTGTGGAAATCCGCTGAGCGATCATCGTTTCCGCGTACTCATTGAGCGTGTAGAGCGGGAGGGTAGGGGAGGTGATGGACAGGAAGAGGATGGGCATGTCCGCCGGGTTCACTTTCCTGTAAGACGGGGGATAGGGCATGTCCCGCGGCAGCCTGTGGGTTGTTCTGGCAATGGCTGCCTGCACGTCCTGGGCGGCAGCATCGATATCGCGATCCAGGTCGAACTGGAGAGTGATTTGGCTCACTCCGAGGGAACTGGAGGACGTCATCGCCGTCACCCCGGCGATGGTGGTGAACTGACGCTCCAAGGGAGTGGCCACGGAGGCAGCCATGTTTTCAGGGCTGGCACCGGGCAGGCTGGCACTGACCATCAGGGTAGGGAAATCCACATTCGGGAGATCACTCACCGGCAAACGGCGGTAGCCCATGAGACCGAAAATGATGATGCTGAGCATGACCAGCGTGGTCATGACCGGCCGTCGAATGAAGAGGGCACTCAGGTTCATTTCTTGGGGCTCTCTTGACGAGCAGAGTTCCGGTCCTTAATGCTCACTCTGGCGCCTGGGGTCAAAAGCAGTTGCCCGTCGGTGACCACGGTTTCGCCGGGGCTGAGACCCTTCTCGATCACGGTTTCGCCGTTCGTGGTGCGAGACACGGAGACGAGCCGAAGTTCGGCGGTTTGGTCCTGCTTGACGACGAAAGCGTAAGAACCGGACTGGCCGCTTTGAATCGCCTGGCTGGGCACCACCACCGCCTTGGGCTGGACACCGAGAGTGAGAAGGACATTGGTGGTTTGGCCCGGCCAGAGGCGGCGGTCCCTGTTTTGAAAGGTGGCTTTGAGGCGAATCGTGGCCGTGGATTGCTCCACCGTGTTGTTCACAAAACTCACCACACCGCTGATCGGTTCGGCGCTGCCCTGGTTCTCCGGGGCATAGACCTGGACCTCCATCTTGCCTTCCTTGGTTCTCCGGTTGATCTCCCCCAAATACTTCTCCGGAACGGCAAAGGTCACATAGATCGGCTCGATTTGGTGAACGGTCAGAAGGGATTTGTTTTCGTCGTTTCCTTTGACCAGGTTTCCTTTCTGAATCAGAAGGCTTCCGGTCCTTCCCGAGATGGGAGAACGAATGGAACAGTATCCGAGCTGTAACTGGAGGTTTTCCACTGAGGCTTGATCGGCTTTAACAAGCGCCTCGGCCGCTTCTGCAGTGCTCACGTACTGGTCAAGGGACTGGCGGCTCACAATATCTTTTTCAGCGAGCGGCCTGTTTCGTCGAACATCGTCTCTCGCCTTGCGGGCCAGAGCCTGATCCCTTTCGAGCCTCGCTTGAGCCTCCTTGAGAGCCACTTCATAGGGTGCTTTGTCAATCGTGAAAAGAAGGTCCCCTTCCTTGACTTCCTGGCCTTCCTGAAAATGAACCCCCACGAGCTCGCCCGACACACGAGATTTCACGGCTACCGTGGAATAGGCCTCCACGTTGCCGACCGAGCGGACCTGAATGGGGACATCCTTTGTGAAAACCGATGCCACCATGACAGGCACAGCCAACCCTTCTTTCGATTTGGGCTGCTCTGCAGAAGGGCCCCCTGAGCAGGCTGCAAGGAAGAAAAAACCGACCAAAAAAAACCTCGCCAGACGGCGGGGTTTGGCAAAACCCGTAAAAAACACCTTGATGTTCAACTCTGATGTATCTCCTGCGCCCCGCGCGAATCGGCTCAAACCCTACATAGATACTGTAATACTTATAGAGCCCTGAAGCAAGAAAAAGCTACGAAACCTTGTCTCCAGGCTCAAGGTCGCCCTCAAAAGTTGCAACGGCCAGCCGGTTTTTCCCTGAGCCTGCGAGGATCATGCCTTCGGAGAGTCCGAATTTCATCTGTCTGGGTTTGAGGTTGGCAACGAACATCATTCTTTTGCCCACCAGGTTTTCGGGCTGAGGATAGGCGGAGCGGATGCCGGCAAACACCTGGCGAAAGCGGCCTTCGCCGATATCCAGCATGAGCTTCACGAGCTTGTCCGCTCCAGGCACAAGGCTGGCTTCGCGCACAACAGCGACCCGGAGGTCCAACTTCGAAAAATCATCGATCGTGATTTCTTGGCCAATGGGCAGGAGATCCTCCCGTTTCTCAGCAATGGAAAGGGCCAAAACTGTTTTTGAGGGTTCAGCCTGCACGGGCTCTTTGGCCTGTGTTTTCTGGATTTTGGTCCACTCGTCTTTCAAGGTAACGGTCCTGTTGAATACCCTGTGCTCTGAAGTCGAATCTCTGGAATCCACACAAAAATAGCCCAACCGCTCAAACTGAAAACGAGATCCAGACACAGCCTCCTTGAGGCCGGGTTCCAAACGGCAGTCTTTCAAGACTTCAAGAGACAAGGGATTCAGGAACGCTTTGAAATCTTGACCCTCTCCCTCGTCACTGGGGTCTGCTTTGGACAAGAGGTGATCATACAATCTCACTTCTGCCGCAATGGAATGAGGCGCGGATACCCAGTGGAGTGTCGCTCTCACCTTGCGGCCGTCCGGAGAATCCCCTCCCCTGGTTTGAGGGTCATAGGTGCAATGAACCTCGGTCACTTTGCCGCTCTGATCTTTCACGACGCCGACGCACTTGACGAAATAGGCGTAGCGCAGTCTCACTTCGCGGCCTGGAGACAGCCGGTAAAACTTCTTGGGCGGGGTCTCCATGAAGTCGTCTGCTTCAATGTAGAGCTCCCTTGAGAAGGGAACCTTCCGCGTTCCCAGGTCAAGATCTTCAGGATTGTTGAGGGCATCCAACTCTTCCACCTGATCTTCCGGATAGTTGTCAATGATCAGCCGGAGAGGCCGCAACACGGCCATCACGCGGGGAGCGCGCTTGTTCAGGTCTTCCCGGATGCAGTATTGCAGAAGAGCTACATCCACCATGCTGTCTCTCTTTGCCACACCAATGCGCTCGCAAAAGCTCCGGATGGCTTCAGGAGTGTATCCTCGACGCCTCAACCCGGAAAGGGTGGGCATGCGGGGATCATCCCATCCGGACACGACTCCTTCCTGAACCAGCTGGAGCAGCTTTCGCTTGCTCATCACGGTGTGACTCAGACTCAGGCGGGCGAATTCAATCTGCTGCGGATGACCGATCTCCAGTTCGTCCAAAAACCAGTCGTAGAGGGGCCGGTGATCTTCAAACTCCAGGGTGCAGACGGAGTGGGTGATGCCTTCAATGGAGTCGCACTGGCCATGGGCAAAGTCATACATGGGATAAATGCACCAGGTGTTGCCGATCCTGTGGTGCTCGGCGTGTAGAATCCGGTACATGACCGGGTCCCGCAGGTTGAGATTGGGAGAGGCCATGTCGATCTTGGCTCGAAGAACCCGTGAGCCGTCCGGGAACTCGCCGCGGCGCATGCGCTCAAAAAGGGCCAGGTTCTCTTCCGGGGAACGGTTCCTGAAAGGGCTTTCCCTGCCCGGCTCTGTCAGGGTCCCGCGGAATTCCCTGATCTGCTCGGCGCTGAGATCATCCACATACGCTTTCCCCTTTCGGATGAGTCTAAGCGCGAAGTCATAGAGCTGCTGAAAATAGTCGGAGGCATAGTACTCCCGATCTTCCCAGTCAAAACCCAGCCAACGGACATCGGTCTTGATGGACTCCACGTATTCAATGTCCTCCTTGCTGGGATTCGTGTCGTCGAAGCGCAGGTTGCAGAGGCCTTTGAACTCCAGGGCCAGGCCGAAATTGAGGCAGATGGACTTGGCGTGACCGATGTGGAGGTAGCCGTTCGGTTCAGGCGGAAAGCGAGTGTGAACGCGGCCTCCGTATTTGTTCGTCTGCAGGTCTTCGGCGATGATGCTCTTGATGAAATTGGGGGCAGGGGTGAAATCAACGCTCGACATGGGATGGATACTCTCCTTTTTACTGCGCTAGAGGCCTAAGGTACAAGTTCTTTGCAATAATCGCCAAGAACTTAAAAAGAGAACCGCAGAATGTCGAATAACGAAGGCTGAAGGGAAAACATAGGGGATTAGACTTCGTCATTCGAAATTCGACATTCGGGCTTCGGGCCTCGAATTGGCTTGCGACTCAGGGCATGCAACCATGGGCTATTATAGAGACCACGATGGGTATTGCAAGGGGTTTAGCAGAGCTCACAATCCCCGCAGGGTTTTAACCAGGAAACAGATGCCCAGGGTCATCAGGCCCTGCACCAGCATGCCCGCCTGAAAACTCCAGATATCCGCCACTGTGCCGAGAAGAGTGGGCGTGATCCCCGTGCCGAAGACAATTCCGATGGCAACAGTCGCTCCGGCAAAGGCGCTCTAGT
>CAZOLJ010000055.1:0-31824 GCA_964580575.1 uncultured Desulfobacteraceae bacterium | reverse complement strand
AGGATCACATCGGAAGCCCGGTCAGGAAACCTCTTCACGAAAGGAAAGATATCCACGTCGTAAAGAACATCCGCCGCAAGGATCACATCAAGCCCTTCACCTGCTGCACTTGCAAAATCCTTGCTCACTGCGATTTCGACCTGGTTGAGTTCTGCATTGGCTTTAACGGCCTCCAGGGAAACAGGGTCGATGTCACACGCCAGGACCCTTCGCGCCCCCGCGCGCGCCGCGGCAACAGCGACAATCCCTGACCCGGTCCCGAAATCAAGGACAGCCCGGCCCTTCACGAGTTCCTTGCGCTCCATGATCCAGCGGGCGAGCACTTGACCGCTGGACCAGCAAAAGGACCAGAAAGGCGGCTCGTTCATAAGAGCTTGGCTTTCCTCGCGCGTCAAGTTGTGCTGGGGGTAGTCCTGATTGAGAAGGTAGAGTTGAATTTCTGGAGTGAGAGGCATCCGGGTCGCAGTGATCTTCCCGCTCTTCAGAACCCGGCGGATATGCTCCGTAAGCCCAGGGTGCTCGGGCTGATTAAAGTGGGAATCATTGATAGGCACGGCTTAGAAAAGGGTAACTGAGCACGCTGTTTTTCTCATGCTCATTGGAATCCTCTCTAATTTCAAGAATAATTCGAATTTTAGCATCAATTTCAGAGCCTATTCAAGTCTGCGCCCGACCGGTGCACTCAGGCAAGTAAGCAATTTCAGCATAGGAGGTTTTTTCATCCGAACCGGGCACGCTTCATCGTTCAAAAGGGGTGACAAAATTGAACGGGTTACGCGCTTGCCCCTCGAGAAGAGAATCATGCTGATCAAGGCGCAGGTGGCTCACGTGACGAACAGGGGCATGGGCGTTCAGTTTCTTGAAGGTCACGGACCCTGCGCCCAAGCCATTCAAAGCAACTTCGATGTGTTCAGAGCCACGGTTCCTCTGCCCGCACCATAAGTCCACTCCCCTTCCTCGGTGAATCGGCGGAAAGGCCTCAAGTCGAAAAACCTGTCGTAGAGCCTCTCCATCTCGTTTCTTAGACGATCCATTTCTCCACGCCACGGAATCAAGCTGGACATAAAGACCTCACCTCCTTCTCAAGTCTTCGACTGAACGATATACGCAAAAATTAATGCAAGCACCAACGGTCTCAAGGCTTCAGGCCCTCCCGCGATTCTGCCCACCTCTTGACAAGGATTGAATGAAGATTATTCTTTTCACGATTCCTATAGTCGCCATTGGGCGCTGAAAACTTCACTTGAGATGTATGTTTATTTAGACTTCTTGATTGCTTGTTTTCTTCACTCTCTGGCGATTGCTATTTCTGAAAGGAGGGATAACCATGATTATTAGAAGATTCAGTGATTGGCCGACATGGGATTGGAGAAGCCCCGTTGACGAACTCGAAAGGATGAGAAGGGAATTGGACAGGCTCTCTGGAGATTTTACCGGAAGCGTTTTCCGGCTCCCTACGGCCGGGGTATTTCCACTGGTCAATGTGACCGAGGATCAGAACAATTACTATGTCCGTGCGGAGCTCCCGGGAGTTAAGACGGATGAGTTGGACATTTCCGTGACCGGTGAAACCCTGACCCTGTCCGGCGAAAGGAAGCTGCCTGAGGAAAGCGACAAATCTAGCTACCACAGGCGAGAAAGGGAAGCCGGCTCTTTCAGTCGGGTCATTTCCCTGCCCGCCCGCCTGGATGTGGATAAAGTGAAAGCCCATGCGGAAGACGGTGTTCTGACGGTCGTTCTTCCAAAAGCCGAATCGGCCAAGCCGAGACAGATCGCCGTCAAGAGCTCGTGATCTCATTGAAAGGAGGGACTTGACATGACAGAGAGCGAAACCAAATCTTTGCAAGCGAAAGAGAAAAAGGAAGTGACCACTCCTGCGGAGCTGACCAAGCCCGGATTGGTTTTTAACCCCGCAGTCGACATTTTTGAAACCGAGAGAGAGCTTACGTTGCTTGCTGATCTACCGGGTGTCAAAGCCGAGAACCTAAAGGTTGATTTGAAGGACAACGTTCTCACCCTAACCGCCGATGAGACACCTCTCGAAGGCTCAGGGGAGAAGGACGTTATCAGGGAGTATCGAACCGGCACGTACTATCGTCAGTTTTCTCTCTCCGACACCATTGATCAGTCCAAAATTGAGGCTGTTCTGAAAGACGGTGTTTTGAGACTGACCCTGCCGAAGGTTGAAGCCGTTACTCCTCGAAAGATCCCCGTCAAAGTAGCCTAACTCTTGACGCAGCAAAAAAAGGGGCCGGCAACTGCCGGTCCCTATCTTCTCCCACAATTCAAACGAATTCGCCTCACACAATCCCGCCTTTGTACTTGCGCAGCATTCCACGAAACTGGTGATAGGTGAGTCCCAGCATGGCTGCGGCTTTCCTCTGGTTGTACCTCGACTCTTCAAGAGCCTCCTGAATTAACCGAACCTCGAGGTCCTCCACAGCCTGTTTCAGCAGGGGTTTCCGCGCTTCAGCGGGTTCTGCTTCATGCCTCGCTTCTTGTTTTGCCTCGCGCGAAAACAGCTCAGTCGGCACACCTTCGCGTTGAAAGGGGTTGAAGATTACTTCTGTGATAAGCGATGAGTCGGAGCGATAAACGGCTCGTTCGACCACGTTCTTCAATTCCCTCACATTGCCAGGCCACCTGTAGCTTTCCAGAGCTCTCAGTGCGTCATCACTGAATCGAGGGACCTCTTCCCGATCGAGTTCATGGGCCATGCGAACCGCAAAATGGTTCGCAAGGAGGGCGATGTCCTCCTTGCGTTTCCTTAAAGGAGGCAGGTAAAGAACCTCAAAGGAAAGCCTGTCCAGCAAGTCGCGTTTGAAACGCCCCTTTTCCACAAGTGCCTCCAGATCCGCATGGGTCGCGGCGACGATCCTTACATCCACATCCACGCGCTCAGAGCTCCCCACTCGCTCAAAGGAACCATACTCCACCACTCGCAGGATTTTTTCCTGGACTTCCATTGGGATGTTTCCAATTTCATCCAGAAAAAGAGTGCCTCCATCTGCAGACTCAAACCGGCCCCTTCTCCTTTCCTCCGCTCCGGTGAAAGCCCCTTTTTCATATCCGAAGAGCTCCGACTCAATGAGAGAAGGATTTAATGCCGAACAGTTCAGGGCCACCAGCGGGCCTTGCCACCGCTTTGAAAGAAAGTGCAGTCGCGACGCAGCCAGCTCCTTGCCTGTGCCCCTCTCCCCAATCAGAAGGATCGGCCGGTTAATGGGAGCTACCTTCGACAACTGCTCACGAAAATCAAGAAAGGTTTTGGATTCGCCCAAAGCCTCAGGAACCCTCACCGTGAAGGCGGCTCTGGACTCCAGTTTATCTTTCTGTTTTTTCATGGCATATTTAGCCTATCATTATTTTTTTTTACCTATTTATAGCTATTAGTACTACCATATTAATTCCGTGTCAACTTAAAACCTATTGTAAAGCTTGGCCAATTTGTTTGAAACCCTCGCTGGCATATTCCATGCTATATCTCTGATCAAAAGCTTGGTAAGGAGGTAGAACCATGGGAATCTTCACACGCTTTCGAGATATCATCAGCTCGAACATCAATGCCATGCTGGACAAGGCAGAGGATCCTGAAAAACTGATCAGCCTCATGATCCAGGAAATGGAAGACACTCTCGTTGAAATCAAGGCGTCTTGCGCTGCAGCAATGGCAACGAGCAAGAGAACCCAGCGACAGATGGAAGAGGTACTCTCTCGCTCCAGGAACTGGGAAGAAAAGGCCGGCCTTGCGGTCAGCAAAGGCCGCGACGATCTGGCAAGGGAAGCCCTACTGGAAAAGCGGCGATATGCAGACAGAGCCGATTCATTTGAGAAAGAACTCCAGGAAATGAACGCCCTGATTCAGCAGTATCAGGAAGACATCAAACAGCTGGAAGAGAAGTTGCGGGGCGCCAGGGAGAAGCAGAGGTTGCTTGTGCAACGGCATGTCCATGCCCTGAAGAAGATAAGGGCGCAGGAAGAGATCCGCCGCATGGACAGCACCGGCGCGGTTCTCAAGTTCGAGGAATTCGAAAACCGCATCGAACGCATGGAAGCAGCAGCAGAACTCGTCAATTTCGGGAGAAAGCCGACCCTGGAGGCCAAGTTTGATGATCTCCTGGTTGACGACGAGATCGAAAAGGAGCTACAAATGCTGAAGTCCTCTTTACGGAAAGAGGAGGTCACCACCACGGTCTAACCATTCGACAGGAGTGGACTCTGCCATGAACAGCGTTTTCATTGTGGCCATTGTCTTCGGAGGTCTGGTTCTTGCTCTCGCCATTATAGGAAGCACGATCCTCATGGGCATCAGGATCGTCAAAGGGGGTTTTTCCCGCAAGGGGCAGACTTATCAGGCCGACGAGACCAGAATGATCCAGGAAATCTATCAGGGTCTTTCAAAGATGGAAGAGAGGATGGATGCGCTGGAGACCATTCTTCTGGATCGGGAAAGGAAGGGAAAAGCAGGATGAAACGGTTCGAAAAGATAATGAGCGGTGGACTGTACCGTTCCCGCAACGGGGCTATTCTCGGCGTGTGCAGGGGGATCGCCGAGTATTTTGACTTCTCTGTTTTTTGGACTCGCGCGATAGCGATTCTTCTGCTTCTGCTCACGGGCTTCTGGCCGATCACGGGCCTTTATTTTCTTGCTGCATTGCTCATGAAACCGGAACCGGTGATCCCCATTCATTCGGAGATGGAGCAGGAGTTTTATGACAGCTACGTGCACTCCCGCAAAGGGGCCATCGATCGGCTCAAGAGGAGGTACGAAAAACTGGAGCGGCGCCTCCGGCGCATGGAGCACAACGTGACCTCCAGGGAATTTGACTGGCATAGCCGGTTGAACAGTTAAGCTTGTGTGAAGCAATAGGAGGTGGTATAGAGGCTTTCCATGATTTCCCTTTGACAATCCTTGCTGGAGGAACGAATCATGGATTTGAAGCTGCTCTTCACCACCTTTGCGACGATCTTCTTAGCGGAACTGGGTGATAAAACCCAGCTAGCCACCCTTGCCTTCTCTGCAGAGGGCAAGTCTCGTCTGGCCGTTTTCATCGGCTCGGCAGGGGCCCTCGTGCTCACGTCGCTGCTTGGCGTTGTTTTCGGGGCGGCCGTTGCCAAGCTGGTCCCCCCAAACTTCATCAAGATAGGAGCCGGGGTCCTTTTCGTCATCCTTGGCTTGTGGATGCTGTTCTTCCCCGGCGGAAAGTAGAAGAGCAGACTTGCGACCGTTCGTGGAAACGAAGGGAGGAAAACCATGAGCTCAGAGAAACCCAGTCGGGAGGAAGCCCTACTCCTTCTCAAGGAGTACAACAAGGCGGACAGCCTCATCAAACACGCATTGGCGGTGGAGGCCGTCATGCGGTATTTTGCGCGGAAGCGGGGTGAAGACGAAGAAAAGTGGGGAGTCATCGGCCTTGTCCATGACCTGGACTACGAGCAGTTTCCTTCCGAGCACTGCAGCAAAACAGAACAGATTCTCAGGGAACAAGGATGGCCTGAAGATTACATTCACTCCATCGTGAGCCACGGATGGGGGATCTGCTCCAGTGTGGAGCCTCAGTCCGACATGGAAAAGATCCTCTATGCCATAGACGAACTGACAGGACTCGTGGCCACGACAGCGCTCGTGAGACCGTCCAGAAGCGTTCTCGACACGACGGCCAAATCCGTTCAGAAGAAGTGGAAGGACAAAAGATTCGCAGCAGGGGTGGATCGCTCCATTATTGAGAAGGGAGCTCAGATGCTCGGATTGGATCTCGGTGAAATGATCACGGACACCATCCTAGGGATGAGGGAGGTCGCTGAAGAAATCGGCTTAAAGGGAAAGGGATAGGGCTCTTTGCTAGTGTTCTCTGTAGATCAAACGCTCTGTCCACAAGAGGGTCGCCGAAACTCTTGTGCGACTCAAGAGCCACCCGGCAAAAACGCCCAGGGCGTTGAAGCACGCATCCGATACTTCCATCGATCGATAGCCGCTTGCCCCTTGAAGGAGTTCAAGCGTCACTCCCAAGAGGATCAAACTCAAGCCGTGGAGGAGGTATTTCTTCCCGGGCTGGTATATGAAACCGAACCAGAGCATGATCCAACCGTAGGCCACGAAGTGCGCCAGTTTGTCAGCCATGGGCCATTCGGGCAACTCGGGGGGTGACGGATTCAGAGACTGATAGATGAGCATGCAGACCGGAAACCATCCAAGAGGCAACCACAGTTTCGCGAATCGGAGAGGTCTCATGGGTACCCAGCCGAAGACGTTGAGGGGGCTGCACCCGTAACTTCATTAATTTCTTGACAAAATGCATAACTCAAAGTAGCTTTATCTCCCATAGTCAAAGAGGACCCCACACAAAACGGAACTTCTCCCAAAGGAGCGTCGACCCATGACCGTGACGAAAGATCACATTGTGAATTCGATTTGCCGTCAACTCGACATTCCGAAGAAAAAGTCCGCTGATCTCCTCGAGTCCCTTCTGGAAATGATTCTGAAGAATCTGGAGAACGGGGAAGATGTTTTGATCAGCGGCTTCGGAAAGTTCTGTGTCAAAAGCAAGAATGCGCGAAAAGGGAGAAATCCCGCAACCGGGGAAGACTTGATGCTCGGGTCAAGAAGGGTGGTGACTTTCAAGTGTTCCCCTATTCTGCGAGCGAGAGTCAACTCAAAAGGGGTGTGAAAGCACATTTCACTCTCTAGTGTTTTCTACAATCTCAAGGCCTACGAGATAATGCCCTCTTAGCCTTCCTTGATCGTTCCATATGATGTGACGAACCGCGGTCTTTTGCCAATCGGAAGGATACGCCGAGTTGCTGGAATAGTATTTCACGTTGAGCAGGGCTCCGACCTTCAGGATCTGCAGGATGCCGGAGTTTTCTTTCACCAGGACGCTCACCGCCTTCGGCGCCTTTTCCCAGATCTTGAACTGATAGGAGACGTCCAGACCATCTACCCCAAACTCCGCGCTGTAGTAGTCCTCTGGCCCCACTCCGGAGCAATTGCTTTTCCCTCTTGCACGTAAATGCCTATTCACCCGTTTCTCCTGAGATCCTTGCTCGCCCCTCTGGCGCCTGCTTGAAACAGCTTCCCTGCAACCGCGACCACAAAAGACCATTCCTTTGTCACGTGACCGACTATATATATGCGGCAAAGTCAGTGTCAATTCTTTCATTAATTGAGCATAAGTTTATATAATATTCCTGTATATTGTGCGGACTGATCGAGTGTATGACTAGATATAGTGGCGGAAGAACGTCCGGTTTTTCCCGCTGGTTGTCGTTCCTGCCCGAGCAGCGAACACCTCGATGCTCGCAATCTTGAAACCGGGTATCCTCGTGGTTAAACTTTCTCCAAGATTCCCGAGTCTGCAGGAATCATTGCGTCTCAATTATTTCACTTATTACCGTGGAGCTTCGTATGACCCTACTCTTTCGAGTTATCGTCACGCTGTTTCTTGTCGTCGCTCTCTCTGTTCCGAGTTCCGCCCAGCAGTCCCCGGCCAAAATCAATCTCGATGTTAAGGAATTCACGCTAAAGAATGGCATGCTCTTTCTCGTCGTGGAAAGGCACGCCACCCCTCAGGTCGCTTGTCATCTTTCCATACGCGCGGGCTCTGCGCTCGAAGAGGCCGGTAAAACGGGCATCGCCCACATGCTCGAGCACATGATGTTCAAGGGCACAAAAAACTTTGGGACCATGGATCCGAGCAAAGATCAATCCTTGCAGGACCAGATTGAGGCGATCTACCAGGCTGTCCTCGCCGAGGAAAGAAAGCGAAATCCTGATCGCTCCCTAATTCAGGCCAAGCGCAAGGAAATGGAACGATTGCGCCTGGAGGTGCAGAAGATCTATGTGCCCCAGGCCTTCTCATCCCAGGTGGGAAAGAATGGGGCCGTGCGTGTGAATGCATTCACCAGCAAGGATGAAACACAGTACTTCATGTCGGTTCCTTCGGACATGGTCGAACAGTGGTTTTCCATCGTCAGCGAGCAGCTCTTTGAGCCGGCGTGGCGGGAGTTCTATGTTGAAAAAGAAGTCATTCAGCGCGAGTGGGCTTTCCGTTACGTGAACAACCCGGACGGCGCAGCATGGCTCGATCTCCAAGCCACGGCGTACACCGCTCATCCCTACCGCAATCCAACGATCGGATGGAAATCCGACATGGAAAAATTCAACACAAAGGATGCCATGAGCTTTCACGACGCCAACTACCATCCGGCTAACGCCGTCGCCGTGCTCGTCGGTGATATCTCCTGGGAGAAAGCGAAAGAGCTTGCCGAGGTTTACTTTGAGAGGTATCCCGCAGGAAGGGCAGCCCCGGAAACAGTCACTCAAGAGCCTCCCCAGAGCGGCCCTCGGCAAAGTGTCCGATTTCTGAAAGGAGCCAGAACGCCCAACGTGCTTATCGGCTTTCATGGAGCCCGCATGGGAACCGAGGACTTCGATGTGCTCGATGCCTTGGCCATGGTTCTGAGTCACGGCCGTGGGGCCCGGATGACCCAAGAGGTCGTCAACAAGGGTTTGGCCGTTGAGGCGTGGGCGCATAATCTGGACAACCGCTACGCCGGGATGCTCATCCTGGGTGGCTCTCCGAACGAACCGGCAGAATTGAGGAAGGGGAATTTGAGTGAGGAAGAGGAGCGGCAGGCTCACCTCCGGGCCTGCGAAAACCTCGAGAAGATCCTGCTGGCCGAAATTGAGAGAATGAAAAACGAACCCATCTCCATCCGGGAGCTCGAAAGAATCAAAAAGTTGAACCATCGCGATTTCATGGAACGACTGAGAACGAATGAATCCCTAGCCATGGCGCTTGCGACCACGGAAGTCCAGGTCGGATGGCCCTATCTCCTTTCCTATCTCGATCGAATCGACAAGGTCACTCCCGAAGTCATTCGGGAGGTGGTCAATCGAATTGCTACGGATGAAAACAGGACGACGGTTTTCGTCATTCCCGGCGGCAAGCAGGAAAGGCCTCCAGAGGCTTATGAAGAAGTCAGGTCCCTCAGCGGTTCCTCTGCGAGGACGGAGTTCAAGCCAAAGGACTTCACGAATAAATCCAATTATCCGACCCCTCAGGGCTGGAGACACCCTCTTTCCTTTGATCGGAAGCCCCACCGAATTCCTTACGAGAAAGCCGACTCTTCAACCGTTGAGGGAGTGCCGGTGTTTTATCTGACGGATACGAGCCTGCCTCTGGTGGATCTCACCCTATTGTTTAAGGCGGGCAGCGTGGATGTGAGCGACGGGAAGATGGGGTTGGCCCAAATTCTGAACGACACGTTGATCCACGGCGGTGCAGGGGAGCGTTCCCCCCAGGAACTCGCCATGGTCCTGGATGAAAATGCTATTCGCTTGTCCTTCTCGGTCAACGAAGAAGATACGGTAGTGAAGCTTTCCGTGCTGAAAGAGGACTGGGACAAGGGTTTGGCTTTGCTTCTGGAGGTACTGACCCGTCCGAGATTCGAGGAATCCGTTGTCCAGGTGTCGAAAGATCAGATTCTCACGGCTCTCAAGCGCCAGGGGGAAGATGCTCGATCCGTCAGCAGGCGCGAAGCCATGATCTGGCATTTCAGAGGACACGTCTACGGCCGTGACCCGCTCGCAGCCCTGGCGACCATTCCCGGCATCTCGCGGGATGAGCTTGGAGACTTTCTGAAAAAATATCTTGTCCCCTCCAACATGGTCGTTGCCGTGGCCGGGGATATCGAGAAATCCGTGGTGCTCGGGTCTCTTGGAACGCTTTTTCGATCCCTGCCCAAAGGAGGCGCACCGGAACGAGTACTCGCTGAGCCTCCTCCAACAGCTCCTGTGCTCGCCCTTGTCCATAAGCCCGGCCAAGTTCAGTCCCAGATCAGCCTTGCCCTTCGAAGCGTTCCGCGAACCCATCCGGATTTCTGGAAGCTCAGCCTGCTCGTGAACCTGTTCGGCGGAGGGGACTCCTTGCTTTACACCCGGTTGAGAGAAGACCTGGGTCTTGTGTATGCCGCTTTCTTCACCCAGTCCTACAAGTGGCAGTCGGGATCCCTTCTGGGATACATCGGCTGCAAGGGCGACAAAACCTCAAAGGCCCTTGAGGAGACCGTAAAGATCATGAATTCTCTTCACCGGAAAGTCCCGGCAGGTGACCTGGAACAGAAGCGGATGGACGTGCTCAACAGTTTTGTCTTCAACGTGGATACCCCTTACGAACTGGTGGAAACATATGGACGCTACCATATGCGGGGGGAACCGCTGGACACCCTTGACAGAATCCAGGAAGCTTACATCCAGGCGAAGCAGGAGGAGCTTGAGTCTCTTTCCGCAAGATTCCTGGATCCCCGCGGCCTGCAGATTGTTGTGGTCGGCGACAAGACAACCCCGGTGAACGGAGAGGGCGGCGAGGTGATCAGCCTCGAGGAAGACCTCAAGGCTCTTGCCAAAACATTTGATCTCCCCTTCACGGAGCTTCCCCTAAGGTAAGCAAGGAACGTCGACCTAATTCGTTGACACGCTCGGATCATTCTTTTATACTTCCAAAGACTGACATGAGTGGTTTTTCATTCACCTGCCTCACACGAGGGGCACATCCTTGTCTTTCGCCAAGAAACGCCTCTTAAGACAACCCGCAACATTTTGCCTCCTTCTGCTTCTGCTGTCCTGCTCATCCATCAGCTCCCAGAGGGCCATTGATTCCACTTCCCCGGCTTGGCTTCCGAAGGACGGCCCTCCGCCGACTGTGGCGGTCATGCCTTTCGATAATCTGACTTCCGACGAAGAGATGGGAACCCTGGTACGGAGGAGTTTTTATAACCATTTCAGCTCCAAGAACTTCAGAGACATCGAATTGAGCACAGTGGATCGAGGCCTCGAATCCATTCAGAAAGCACAGTCCGGAGCCTGGAGGGAGGTGCCTCCTGAAACGCTCGGGAAGTATCTTCATGCCGACTTGGTCATTTACGGAAAGGTCCGAGACTTTCAGAAGCTCTTCTTGGGCATCTACTCACAGCTTGCTCTGACCGTGGAAGTGGAAATGGTGGACTGCAGGAATGGGAAAGGGGTATGGCAGAAGACAGAGACGAAAAGATCTCATGACGGAGGCATTCCGCTCGAACTCTGGAGCCTGATGTCTGCCACGGCCAGATCGGCGCTGCTCATGCAACAGGAAAGGACTCTCGACCTCGTTGAAAGAATCAGCCGGGACATGATCGCCGAGATCCCTGAGCCGGCTGCGTCTCCAGGGGGTCCTTTGTCCGTGAACATACAAATCGCCGCATTCCTTGAGAAAAACCGAGCTACCGCCACGGTCGAGGAATGCAGGCGCATCGGTTTTGAACCCAGGATCGAAACGATTCAACTCACGGATCGCACCTGGTATCGCGTTCTTCTCGGCCCGTACAAAGAAATTTTGACTGCAGAGAGAGACAAGAAGCTCATAGCAGAGAGGACGAAGTTTCAGCCCATTTTCGTTCACCATTCCCCTGGAAATCAGGAGGCCTCGCCCCGATGAAAAGTTATCGAAAAGAACTCTGGTTCCAAGTTCCCTCGAGACGGGGGCTGGTCAATATCACTCCTCACGTCGAGCAAGCACTGAAAGAAAGCGGCATCCGGGAAGGTCTGGTCCTGGTGAATGCCATGCACATCACCGCTTCCGTTTTCATCAATGACGACGAATCCGGACTTCACCACGATTACGAGGTCTGGCTGGAGAAACTTGCCCCCCACGCACCGGTGTCCCAGTATCGCCACAATGTGGGAGAGGACAATGCCGACGCTCACATGAAACGCCAGATCATGGGTCGGGAGGTCGTGGTTGCCGCGACCGGCGGCAAACTCGACTTCGGCCCCTGGGAGCAAATCTTCTACGGCGAGTTCGACGGCAGGAGAAAGAAGAGGGTCTTGGTTAAGATCATCGGGGAATGAGTCTCCATTCCCCCTGTGACCTTTCTGGACTTCAAGCTTTCAATAACCATTCCACGATGTCTTCCGCGATCCTCGAGGTCACTCCGACGTTCCGTTCCACCAAGGCCTTGTTCTTCGCTCCAAGACGGGCGCTGAGCGCACCATCCGACAGCAGGCGAAGGGCTTCAGCTGTGAGTTGCTCTTCGTTTTTCACCTGGGCCGCGCCACCCTCTTTCAGCATCACAGCAGCAATGGCAGGGAAATCACTCATATCCGGCCCGAAAAGAACCGGTTTTCCAGCCGCAGCGGGTTCCACGGGATTTTGGCCGCCCTTGCGGACCAGGCTCCCGCCCACATAGGCAAGGTCTCCGAGTTCATAGAGGGCGCTGAGCACGCCGAACTCGTCCACCACCGCCACGTCGAAGCGCTCCTGCGGGAGTGAAGAATAGAGAACAACCTGCACAGGATCACCCCTAAACACCTGGCGAACCTGTTCGGCGCGGTGAGGGTGGCGAGGAGCGACAATCAACTTCAATCCGGGTAGGGATTGACGGAGATGGAGGAACGCCGTCCTGAGGATCGTCTCCTCCCCTTCATGGGTGCTTCCCGCCACCAGCACCCTTTCCCCTTCTCGAATCCCCAGCGTCGCCCTGAGTTGCTCCACCTTGGCCGCGCCGCTGGGCCTCTTTGCCGCATCGAATTTCAGATTGCCGGGTTCCGCCAGCTTCTCCGGGTTCACTCCCACTTCCCTGTAAGCTTCGGCATCCGTGGACGATTGGGGATAGACGCGGGAAAAGCTGTTCAGCGCCGGCGCGAAAAGCCTCTTTGCTTGACTGTAACTCTTGAAAGAAGAAGGGGACACCCTCGCATTGATCAAGAACGAGGGAATGCCCTGCCGCCGGATCTCGGCCATGAACCCGGGCCAGATGTCTGTTTCCACGAGGACAATCATGGACGGTTCGAGTTTGGCAAAGCCGCGGCGCACGGCAAAAAGGAGATCCAAGGGAAAATAGAACAAGCCGTCCAAGGACTCTTCCAGCTTATGCCTCGCTGTCTCGTACCCGCTCAGGGTGGACACCGAGAGATAGAGCCTTGCCGGTTTGATCCGGGGATGGAGTTCCCGTATCAGCGGAACAGCGGAGAGCACCTCGCCGACCGAGAGGGCGTGGACCCAGAGAACTTTACCGCTGCCTTTCGCCGCCTTGGCCTCTGAAGGAATTGTTTGGGGAAAGCGTTGGAAACCCAGTCGAGGCAACAGGGTGGTTCTCCGTTTTCGATTGAGCAAAAGGATGGGCGAAAGAGCGAGCAGGACAGGCGGAAGGAAAACGTTCATCCCAAACTGATACGTCCCCAACAACAGCCGCTCATCCCATCGAAGGCTCATAGACCCTGCTGTTTCATGGTTGTTCGACTCAATAACGGCCTCTCACAGCAATCAAAAGCTTTTCGAGCCAGGGGCAGGGGGTGTGGTCTCTGGCTCTATGACCCCCGCATCTTAGCTGGCCCTTATTTCCTATCAGCGTCCAGGCGAGCCACGGCTTCCACCACTTGCTCCACCGTGATTCTGTTCATGCAGGCCATGGGCTCGAGTTCTGTAGTCTTGCAGGATCTACTGAAACAGGGGCTGCAGCTCACGCCCGCACGGACAATCACGTAGCCTTTCCCGTGGGGGCCCGTGCGCCAGGGTGCGGTGGGGCCGAACAAAGCGACCACGGGGGTTCCCACGGCCGCAGCTAAATGCATGGGCCCGGTGTCTGTTGAGACCACCACGCTCGCGGAGCGATACACGGCAGCCAGGATCTTGAGCGTTGTTCGCCCGTCAAGGCGCATCACCGGAGAGCCGAGCGGCCCGCCCATTTCATCAATGAGAGGGCGATCCTCCTCGCTCCCCGTGAAAACGACCTGGAAACCCTTTTTCGAAAGACGCTCAGCCAGTTCTCTGAACCGCTCCGCAGCCCACAACTTGGTCGGCCACTTGGCCACAGGGTTGATTGCGACAAAGGGTTGATCCGGCCGAAGCCCGCTGGCGGTTAGGAGCTCTTGAGCCGCTCCCTCCTCTTCATCCCCAATGGGCAGGTCATAGAGAACTTGCACGCTGGGGATGCCAAGGGCTTGAAGGAGCATCAGTCCTCGATCCAGGGCGTGGATCTCCATGGAAACGGCGGGAATGCGTTTGTTCAAGAAAAGAGGGCTCTTTTCAGCATGCTCCATCCCTTGACCGAAACCCGCCTTACACCGTCCACGTGAAAGAAAGATCCACAGGCTGCTTTTGAGCAATGCCTGGAAATCAAGGATCAGGTCGTAGCGGGTATTGCGCAGCTGCAGGAGCAGGCTCAAAAAAAGCCTCACAGCAGAGGAAAGTCTGCCGGCCTTCAGATGCTTAACAAACTCCCTCCTCCGCCAAATCAGAGCTCGATTCAAGGCAGCGTGCCCCTGAACCAGATCCGCTGCAGCGTCCTCGACAAGCCAATCAATCTGGGCATCTGGATAGTGTCGGCGCAATGAAGTGAGAGCGGGAAGAGTGTGAAGGACATCTCCGATGGCGCTCAGCTTTACAATCAGAATCTTCATAGTCGCAGCGGGGTCCCCCTCCTCCGGCGCTCCTCTTTCCCAAGACCAGGGACAGCATTACATCCGCAGATACAGCTCCCTTGCCTTTTCCGGCGTTATGATCTTCTTCCAATCAGGACCCAGGGCATTTTGCCAGAGCGGATCAAGGCTCAAGGCCACACGAATCATCTCCGACATCCGGGGCTCTTCAAGCCCTTTCGTCATTTCGCGAGGAAGAGGAATGCGGTGCTTGGCCACCATTTCCCTGAATTCACGCACCTCCCCCGGGTAGTATTCCTCAAGGTGGTTGAAGATGACACAATTCCCGATGCCGTGGCGCGCACCCAGGACATAGGACAGGCCATACCCCAGGGCATGGCACACTCCCACCTGAGAGTAAGCAATGCTGAGTCCTCCAAAGTAGGAGGCGATCATGAGCTTCTCATCCGCTGCGTTCTCGCTCAATTCCCCTAGAAAGACCTCGCGGCAAAGCTCCATAGACTTTTCCGCATACGCGCGGCTGTATTCGTTGATAAAGGTTCCGCGCAACGCTTCAGCGCCGTGAATGTAAGAATCCATGGCCGTGTAGAACCGCTGGTCTGCAGGGGCCCCTGCCAGCAGGTCCGGATCGAGAACGATCTGGTCAAAAGGCGTGTAGTCGGAATTGATTCCCAGTTTGCGCACCGGACCGGTCAGCACCGCGGTTCGGGAAACCTCCGCACCCGTCCCAGCCAAGGTGGGAAGGCCCACATGATAGACGGACGGATGCTTGACCAGGTCCCAGCCCTGATAGTCCGCCGATGACCCGGGATTCGTGAGCATCACGGACACCGCCTTTGCAATATCCATGGTACTTCCACCGCCGATGCCCACGAGGGCGGCCGGTGGGCGGCCGGAAAAGGACCGCACCCGTTCCGTCAATTCATCCACGTACTTGGTTTTGGGTTCCACATCGACGTTTACAAAAAGGAGAAGATCTCCTTTCTCCATCGGGAGATTGGAGATGAACGGCTTTCCCTCGTGAACGTCATCAATCATGAAAACCGCCGGCGAACCCGTGCGCCGAGGGCGAAGCACATCGCCGAGTTGGGCGTAACTGCCCCGACCAAAAATGAGGTAAGGCACGATTCGAAGATTTCGGTACATAAAGCCTCTCTTGCAATGATGTATGTTTGATCTCCCAGTCGAATGAACTACCCCGCAGCTAGTTACAGGGTATCTGAGCTATCGTTACGACCGTCACACCCGCGCAGGCGGGTGTCCGGAAAAAATGTCCCTACCTGGATTCCCGCTCCTGCCCGCCTCAGTTCGGGGGAATGACAAAGCTGCAGCAAGCTGCGGTGAATGAAACCCTTAGAGATAAAGTCCCTCATTGCACTTCCTCCAAGGGAACCGATTTGTTTTGCCGGAAGAATCTTGGTTATTAAGACCGAACCAGCTTTTTTTGTCAAGTGAAAGCCCTTGCCGAACCGACCCCATCCCCGAGTTCCTTCTTGCAATCCCACGACCTCTGGAGTAAGAATTCTCCACATTTCATTCCCAACCCCCTGCCAGGATGCCTGGGGGGTTTGTTGTCCGGTGTCTCCTTATGCTCAGTACCATTTATTATGGGTGGTGGGTCGTCCTCTCATGCTTCATCATCAACCTCTATGTGGGCGGCATCATCTTCTTCAGCTTCACCGCTTTCTTCGAACCCATCCAGCAGGAGTTCGGATGGAGCTACACTCAGATTTCGCTCGCCACAAGTCTCCGTGGGCTCGAAATGGGTATCTTTGCGCCCATCGTGGGATTCCTCGTCGACCGATTTGGTTCCAGAAAGCTGCTCCTGGTCGGTACCGTCATCATCGGCATCGGCCTGGTTCTTCTGAGCCTCACTCAATCCCTGCTCATGTTTTACATCTGTTTCCTCTTCATTGCCCTGGGAGCCGGCGGGTGCACGAGTGTGGTCACCATGACGGCCGTGGCGGTCTGGTTCAGGAAGAACGTGGGGCTGGCGCTCGGCATCATGGCTTCGGGATTCGGGGCCGGAGGGCTCGTTGTTCCGCTTATCGTGTTCCTGATTGATGAGTCCGGATGGCGACTGACGCTGGTGATTCTGGGAGCGGGCATGTGGCTTTTAGGCCTTCCCCTGTCCCTCATCGTGCGGGACAGGCCTGAGCGACTTGGATTGCGCCCGGAGGGACAGGGTGCAGAATCATCGACGACCCCCGACCAGGGGGAGAGTTCCGAGAAAAGGCACGGGGCTTTTCGCGAGATGATCACGAACAGGTCTTTCCTTTATCTGAATGCTGCAGAAACAGTCCGAATGATGTCGGTCACCGCCGTGGTCATCCACATGATGCCCTATCTCAGCAGCCTTGGAATCCCAAGAGGAACATCCGGCGCCGTGGCCGCAGCGCTGCCCCTGGTCAGCATTGCAGGAAGATTCGGTTTTGGCTGGTGGGGCGACCGGTTTGACAAAAGGATCGTCATGGCTACAACCTTTTTCATGATGAGCGCCGGGGCCTTTGCCTTTTGCTATGTTGAGTCCATGGGCGTCCTGCTGGTCTTCCTGCTTCTCTTCGCGCCGGGCTTTGGGGGGAGTATGGTGTTGCGGGGGGCGATCCTCCAAGAGTATTTTGGAACGGCCTACTTTGGAAAGATGATCGGCATCGTGCTCGGATCCGCATCCATCGGAGGAATTATCGGCCCTACCCTGGCAGGATGGGCCTTTGACACGACAGGCAGTTACACTTCGGTCTGGTACGGCCTTTGCGGAATCTCGGGAGCCGCCATTTTTCTGATCATGAAAATGAAACCGACGGAGGTGATCCATGACCGCAAGCGCGTATGACGTCATTATCCTGGGAACCGGGCCGGCCGGGCTGCAGGCCGCCATTCATGCCGTGCGATCCAAGGCTTCGGTCCTCGTTCTCGGCAAGCAGCACAAGAGCAGTTTGTACCGTGCCCATGTTGAGAATTACTGTTGCCTTTCCAAGGTGGATGGCGAAACCCTTCTCCAGGACGGAAGGAAACAGGCAGAGCACTTCGGAGCGAGGTTTCTGGATGAAGATGCGGTGGAGATCAAGCAGCGAGATTCGTGGTTTCATCTCAAAGTGGAGAGCGGGAAAGAGATCCAGAGCCGTACCCTGATCTTTGCACTTGGAGTTTCTCGCAATAAGCTCAATGTTCGCGGGGAGAAAGAACTGCTCGGCCGCGGGGTCAGCTACTGCGTGGACTGCGATGCGAATTTCTATCGGGACGAACCTGTTGCCGTGGCAGGCTCTGAAAGCGCCGCCCTGACCGGCGCCCTAACACTCCTCTTCTACACGAAAGAGGTCCATCTCGTATGCTTAAAGCTGGAAGCGACAGAAGCCCTTGCCAATCAAATCAGGGAAAGCCCGATTCAGCTCCATGAGGGATGCAAGGTCAACCAGATTCTCGGTGAAAACGCCGTGGAGGGGCTGCTTCTCGATGATGGAACCACCCTGAAGGTGAAGGGCGTTTTCATCGAAGTGGGAGCCAAAGGCGCCATTGAACTGGCCGGCACCCTTGGAGTGGCTATGGACCCTGAGTCCTTCAAGTACATCGTGACCAATAAAAAGCAGGAGACCAACGTGCCAGGCATTTACGCGGCCGGAGACATCACCGGTCCGCCTTGGCAGATGGCCATTGCTGTAGGACAGGGATGCGTCGCAGGTCTCGAAGCCGCATCGTATGCCAAGAAGTTCAGATGAAATATCCCCATCTTTTTTCACCCATCCGGATCAACGGGATGATGCTCAAGAACCGGATCGGAGGACCGGCAGGCATGAAGGTTTTCTCACCGGGGTTGCGATCTGAGCGAGAATTGTTTCCCTTTCAACCGTTTCCAGTAGATTTCTGTTGACAAATTTTCAAAAGAGTTTATCTAAAAGCAACCATTTTTCCATTTGTGGGCAATTGGATTTTTTATTGATGAAGGAGGGCCAAGAGGAATGGCAACACGACCGGCTTTACAGGAGGCTGCCACCCCTTGGGGACTGCTCACGAGCCTAGATCTCTATGACTGCAATCCGGACACGATTCGGGATGCAGACAAGATAAAGCAGTACGTGGTGGAACTGTGCACGCGCATCGACATGAAGCGCTTCGGCGATTGCGAGGTGGTGCATTTCGGCGAAGAAGAAAGAGTGGCAGGGTTTTCCATGATCCAGCTGATCGAAACGTCGCTGATTTCAGGGCACTTCGCCAACCTGACCAACTCGGCCTATATCGACATTTTCAGCTGCAAGGCCTATGACCCGGACACGGTTGCCGAATTCACCCGGGAGTTTTTCCGGGCAAGCTTCGTGGAAGTACATGTGACCAAGCGAATGTGACGCTTATTTGATGCACACCTTCCGGACCTGCTGGATGTCCGTGAGCCCGAGGAACACCTTCCGGATGCCGTCCTGCATAAGAGTGGTCATGCCTCCCTTTACCGCCTCTTCCCGGATCCTCTCCATCACGGCTTTGCTCTGAATCAGAGTTTTGATCTCATCGGATCCTTCCAGAAGCTCCACGATCGCTGTTCTTCCCCTATACCCGTTATTGCATTTCTCACAACCCTTTGCCTTGTGAAGGACCAGGTCTTCCGAGTAGGGGAAACCCAGGGCATCAAAGTTCCCGGCATAGGATCGGACCAGGATGTCGTATTCTGCGCGGCTGGGGTGATAGGGCTCCCTGCAGCTCTTGCAGAGGGTTCTCACGAGGCGCTGGGCAAGCACCCCCAGGAGGGCATCCGCAAAATTAAAGGGGTCCATGCCCATGTCCAGGAGCCGAACGATGGTCTCAGGGGCGCTGTTGGTGTGAAGGGTGCTGAAAACCAAGTGCCCGGTGAGGGACGCTTCGATTCCTGTGGAGACCGTTTCATGGTCCCGCATTTCACCCACCATGATCACATCCGGGTCAGCCCTCAGGAAAGAACGCATGGCCGCAGCAAAGTCAAAGCCGATCTTGGGTAAAATCTGCACCTGCCGAAGCCCTCTCTGGGTGATCTCCACCGGATCTTCTGCAGTCCAGATTTTAGTTTCCGGTTTGTTGATGTGAGCCAGAACAGAATGAAGGGTCGTAGTTTTCCCGCTCCCCGTCGGTCCGACGCAAAGAACAATCCCGTAGGGCTTGCTGATGAGGTTGAGCAGGAGATTGAAGTCCCTTTCACTGAGCCCCATACTAGCCAGCGGAATAGGCTCTCCGGCTTGAAGAATACGCATGACTACATCTTCTTCCCCTCCAACCGTGGGAATGGAGGCCACCCGAAGTTCGATGTCCAGGGGACCGAATTTTTTGAACTTGATTTTGCCGTCCTGGGGCTTTCTCCGCTCGGAGATGTCGAGGTCCGCCATGATCTTTAGGCGGGAAACCAGCGCCTTTCGGTAATGGTACGGAACGGTCTGGTACTTCTGGCACTGCCCGTCGACCCTCAGCCGGATTTCAGCCCCTTCCTTTTCGGGATAAGGCTCGATGTGGATGTCCGAGCAGTTCTTCTTCTGAGCATCGGTAATGACTTTGTTCACGAGCTGCACAATGATGCTGTCGTTTTCGGTGAGCATCTCGGATCCCGCTTCCATCTCCTCCTGCTCCTGGACATCCATCTTGTTCAGGATTTCATCAATGGACCCCTCGGCCTGCATGCGCGACGTCCCGTAAAAATAGTCGAGGAACTGGAGAATGTCCTCCCGAAGCCCGACGGCGAACTCGTAGCCTTCTGCAGGAAGCAGAGACTTGATGCTGTCGATCCTGTCGAGCCGCTGGGGGTTGTCGATAAGGATCTTGACCTTCCCATCCGCCTTCCCGAGGGGAACCCACAGGTTGTTCTTGAGATAGGTGGGCTTCAGCTTTGCCAGCAGATCGCCGGGAATGGGGTAATTGCTGTCAAAGGGGACGTAGTCGCAGTTGTAGTATTGTGCGATGGAGCGTCCCACATCGTCTTTTCGCACCTTCATTTCTTTCAAGAAAATGCTCTCGATCGATACGTTTCTGGACCTGGCCATGGAAATCGCATTTTCCAGTTCGCTTTCGGTAATGATGTTGTTGTCCGTGAGATAGTCGAACTTGGTGCGTTTGGCCCTCTGCTGAGCCATTTTCTTTTG
This sequence comes from uncultured Desulfobacteraceae bacterium, assembly GCA_964580575.1. GTDB lineage: Bacteria > Desulfobacterota > DSM-4660 > Desulfatiglandales > HGW-15 > CAVPDE01. The sequence continues at coordinate 11,316 of CAZOLJ010000055.1, read as the reverse complement.
GTTGAAAAAAGCGATGCCCAGCACCTTGGCCATTTCCACGGCCGAGGTCTGATCCTCCACGCTGAAGCGGTCTCCGCCCTGTTTGTTGATGAGCTGGAGAACGCCGATCACATACTTCTTGTAAAAGATGGGGACCGTGAGGATCTGCTTGGTCATGTATTTCGATTTCTCGTCCCAGCTCTTGTCAAAAGCGAGTTCCCGGTCAATGAGGTTCAGCTCGTGCATGTCATAGGCGTTAACGATGTTGGTAATCTGAGCATTGTTCGCCGTGTACCCGGCAACGCTCTTGTTGTTGATGGGAACCCGGATTTCCTGAATAGCCCCTGCGGCAAAGCGGGAGTAGACCTCCTTCCGCTTGCCGTCCACAACGTAAATGGTGATCCGGTCCGCGTCAAAAAAGCTCAGAATCTTCTCTCTCAGGTTGATCAGGATTTCATTGATATCCTTTGCAGCATGAATCTGATTGCCGATATCGTGCAAGGCTTTGTAGTAAGAAAGCTTTTGCTGATGTTCCGGTTCTCGAACCATCTTGGCGTCCATTCCTCAAATCCTCCTGGGGCATCCGGTGTGCCCTTGTTTGAGCTGACCTGGCGCGCTGATCACCTTTCCTTGACGTCTCTTATTCTAATGGGTTTAGCGCTTTTTTGAAAGTCAAAAGGCTAGAACGAAAAATCTTGACTCATCAACCCCTTTTCGCTATACACCCCACTATATCTTTATCGCCACTTTGGCAATTGTGCACCTCAAAAAGAGTTCATTCCTTCTGCGGCGACTCGTGGCAGTGGCGGGTTTCTGACCCTGTCCTTTCTTGCTGGGTTCAAAGGAGGATGGAAAGTCCAATATCCGGTTCCCGGCAAAATGAGTTTGTAGTTATGCGTTGAGGTCAGCCTGTATCGCCGGGCTGTATGACAAACGATAACGATGAAGAAGGAGGGAGTATGGAGGTCAAAAAAATTTTTCTACCCGAGTCGGAATTGCCCCGTCAGTGGTACAACATCCTTGCAGACATGCCTACGCCGATGGAACCGCCGCTTCACCCGGGGACCGGAAAACCTGTTGGTCCAGAGGATCTGGCCCCCATTTTCCCCATGAATTTGATCGAGCAGGAAGTCAGCACCCAGCGGTTCATCGACATCCCGGAAGAGATCTTGAAGGTTTATACCATCTGGAGACCAACGCCCATGTACAGGGCGTACAATCTTGAGAGGTTTCTCAAGACTCCTGCCAAAATTTATTTCAAGAACGAAGGAGTAAGCCCGGCAGGCAGCCACAAACCCAACACCGCCGTTGCCCAGGCCTACTACAACAAGGTCGCCGGGACCAAACGGATTGCCACTGAGACCGGTGCAGGCCAGTGGGGTAGTGCCCTGTCCATGGCCTGCGCGTTTTTTGGCATGGAGTGCAAGGTCTTCATGGTCAAGATCAGCTTCAACCAGAAGCCTTACCGCCGGCTTATGATGGAGACCTGGGGGGCCAACTGCGTGGCGAGTCCTAGCACGGAAACCAAAGCCGGGCAGTCGATTCTGGCTCAGAACCCGGATTCTCCCGGAAGCCTTGGGATTGCCATCAGCGAGGCCGTCGAATCCGCTGTCACGGGAAAGGACAGCAAGTATTCCCTCGGCAGCGTGTTGAACCATGTCATGCTTCATCAAACCGTTAACGGCCTGGAGTGCCAGAAGCAGATGGCGATTGCCGGTGACTACCCGGATGTGATCATCGGATGTTGCGGTGGCGGGAGCAACTTCGCCGGGTGTGCCTTCCCCTTTGTGAGGGACAAGATCAACGGAAAGAAGATCGACATCATCGCCGTGGAGCCCACGTCCTGTCCCACCATGACGCGGGGACCCTTCGCTTATGACTTCGGGGATACCGTAATGATGACCCCTCTTATGCCCATGCACACCCTCGGCCACAGCTTCGTTCCTGCTCCCATTCACGCCGGCGGGCTGAGATACCATGGGATGGCTCCCACCATAAGCCAGCTCATCCTGGACGGCCTGATCCGTCCGGAAGCGGTCCCGCAACTGGAGACTTTCCAGGCCGGTATCACCTTTGCCCGCACCGAAGGGTTCATCAGCGCGCCTGAGACAAACCATGCCATCGCCATGTTGATCCGCGAGGCGATCAAGGCCCGCGAGGAGGGCAAGCAGAAGGTCATCCTGATGAACTGGAGCGGTCACGGTCTCGTGGACATGGGCGCTTACGAGGCTTACCTCAGGGGCAAACTGTCGGATCATGCCCTGCCTGAAGAGGACATCCAAAGAGCGCTGAGGGACATCAGTAAGTTGCCTAAACCAAAGCAGTACAGACCAAGCAAAATCTAGGAGTCTCAGACAAGGTTTTCGTTCACGCCGGAGATCGACGCCGTCGACCTCCGGCGTTATTTCTGGTGAGCCATTATGAAAAAAGAAAGTACTCCGCCTGGAGAGGATGTCATGATTCGGTGCCGGAGGCTCGGCAATCCTGTCCCGTTCTCCTACTGCCGAATCGAAAACAAGGGGCTACCCTGTTCCATGATCATGGATTGCTGGTACGATCATTTTATGATAGAAGACTTTCTGCGCGAAGAACTCAAACCGGATGAATGGGAGAAGATCTTCGGCAAGCCTCCCAAACAAAAGGTTCTCACCCTTATTGAACTGATCGAAGAGGCAAAAAAGAGAAAGACGGAAGAGCAATGAAAAAAGAAGAGATCCTTTTGGGAAACGGGGCGATCGCCCTCGGGCTTCTGGAAGCCGGCTGTCAGGTCGTCACGTCTTATCCTGGCACCCCGAGCTCGGAAATCCTGCCGGAGGTCATTCGCCTGGTCAAATCGGAAAATCTGAACACTTATGTCGAGTGGTCCACCAATGAAAAAGTGGCCCTCGACAACGCTTTCGCCGCATCGATCACAGGCAAGAGAGCCGCCTGCTGCATGAAGCAGGTCGGGCTGAACGTAGCGGCCGATTCTCTCATGAGCGCAGCCTACCTGGGGACGGTGGGCGGATTGGTCATTATCTCCTGCGATGATCCGGGTCCCCACTCCTCTCAGACCGAGCAGGACACCCGGTTCATGGCCCGATTGGCCAAGGTCCCTGTCCTGGATCCTTCCAATCCGGAGGAGGCGCGGAAAATGGTCGGGCTCGCCATGGAGCTTTCGGAGGAATTCAGAGTGCCCGTGATTCTGAGGCCTGCCATCCGGGTCTGCCATGCCCGTCAGAACATCGCCTATGACGCTCTCCCCGCCAATCCGAAAAAGAGCGCCTTTGAAAAAGATCCGTCGCGGTGGGCGGCCACTCCCCGGTTTCGTCTCATTCTGCACGGTGAACTGAACCGGAAGCTCAAAGAGATCGGGAAGCGGTTTGACTCCCTCACCCAGTACAACTTGCACAACCTCGAACCGGGCAGGAGATATCCTCTGGGCATCATTGCAGGAGGCGTCCCCTACGCTGTGATACGCGACATTCTTCAAGAAGAGAAACGCACGGACCTCCCTGTTCTCAAACTCGGAACCCCATACCCTTTCCCTGAAGCGTTGGCTTCCGAATTCATGGGAGCCTGCGACAAGGTGCTGGTCATCGAGGAAACAGACACGCTCATCGAGTATCTCCTAAGAGACAGGAACAAGGTTTTGGGCCGGCTTTCTGGGCATGTGCCGCTCGAAGGGGAAATGGTTCCTCAGGTCATTTACGGATTGCTCGACCGAACCCTGAGAGAGCTCAACCTTCAGGGCTTCGAGGGTGAAAAGGATACGGAGGCGATGGAACTGGTCAAAGGCCTCCAACTCCCTGTTCGAAAACCGACCCTTTGCCCCGGTTGCCCCCATCGGTCAGCCTTTTTTGCCATCCGAAAGACCCGGCCCAAGGCCATCTTCACCTCCGACATCGGGTGCTACACTCTGGGGATGAACCTGGGTGTCGTGGACACCTGTCTGGACATGGGGGCGGGCATCACCATGGCTTCCGGCTTTTACCACGCTTTCACACAGGATGGAGTGGATCAGCCCATTGTGGCGACCATCGGCGATTCCACCTTCTACCACTCCGGCACAGCCGGTCTTCTCAACGCCGTGTACAACGGGTCCAGGTTCATCCTGGTGATCCTGGACAACCTGACCACGGCCATGACCGGGATGCAGCCGTCTCCTTCCATGGGAATCAGGGCGGACGGGAGCGAGGGAAAAGCGATTTCCCTGGAGAGAATTGTTGCCGGGTGCGGGATCGATTTCATCGAAGTCCTGGATCCCTACGACATCAAGAAGATGACGGAAGTCCTGAAAAAGGCGGCGGAGTACATTAAAGAACCGGAAGGGGGCATTGCCGTTATCATTGCCCGGCACCCTTGCCTGATCGCTTACAGGGCTGAGGCGATTCCGGAGAAGAAAAAGGTCATGGTCACCGACGACTGTGCGAAATGCAACTTCTGCATCGATCGCTTTGAATGCCCCGCCCTTTATCACGACCAGGAACTCGGCCGTACAAACATCAACCCCCTGCTCTGCTCTTCCTGCGGCGTTTGCATCCAGATCTGCCCCAAGGGCGCTATTGTGGAGGTGGCATGAATACGATCAATGTGGTGCTTTGCGGGTTGGGAGGTCAGGGAATTCTCTTCATGACTAAAGTGCTTGCCCAGTTGGCCCTGGACAAAGGCTACAACGTGATGGGAGCCGAAACGCACGGCATGGCACAACGCGGAGGTTCCGTGGTCTCTCACCTCAGGCTTGGAAACGTGCAGGGATCCCTGGTGAGAACCCATGAGGCGCCCCTTCTGCTCGCCCTCGAAGAGAACGAAGGGTATCGAAACCTCCCTTTCCTTGCCCGAGGAGGTCGCCTTTACGTGAACACCGCCTCCCCTCTTTTCCCAAGGGAGGACGTGCGGAGCTTCCTGGCCAAAAAAGAAATCATCCCCCGCTCTGTTCCCGCGGGCCGGATCGCTCTGGACCTTGGAGCACCCATGTCCTCCAATCTAGCTCTCCTGGGTTTTTTCTCTGCCTTTGAGGACGACCCTTTCGACTACGAGACGATGAGACAGACCATCGGAAAAATCAGCCCTGATCGCTTCAGGGACATGAATCTCTCCATCTACGATGCCGGACACCAGGAAGGGAAAAAAGGCTGAGCCTGTTGCGGGTCTTCTTCTCGCTGCGGGAGCCTCCACCCGGATGGGGACCCCAAAGCAGATCCTCCCTGCTGGCGATGCCCTTCTTCTCGAGAGAGTTCTGACCCAGAGCCTTTATTCCAAGCTGGATCGGGTGGTCCTTGTTCTTGGGTTTATGGCCGAAGAGATCAGGAGAAAGATTCGATTGGGCAGGGATTCCTCACGATTGAAGATTGTTGAAAACAGCAGCTACCAGCGGGGCATCAGTTCTTCGATCCTCACAGGCTTGTCTCACGTGGAGAACGAATTTGATCATGTCATGATTCTCCTAGGAGATATGCCTTACATCACTTCAGTGGTCATCAATCGTCTTCTGACAGGCTATCTGAAGTCCGGACTCCCCCTCGGCGCGCTGAGCGTGCGGGGCAAGCGATCCCATCCGGTCATCATCGGCCGACCCTTTTTCCCCGCCCTTCACCAGCTGACAGGGGATCAAGGGGCCAGGGATCTCTTCACACGCCATGAAGACCAGGTTTGCCTCGTGGAGCCTGGCGGGGACTATGATGACGCGGACATAGACACTTATGAGGACTATCTGAAATTCAAGAAGGCCCTGGAATAAGAGCAGGAAGGGGACTACGGTTTTAAAGGAAAGATTCTATGAAATCGGCCACCTCTTCTTTTCCCTTCATCACCCCATAGTGCCCCTCGCATAGGACATCCGCCTGAAGAGAAAGAAGAAGCTTCAAGGAGTGTCGGTAGTCCTCTCGATTGGAAAGGAGACTGGCGTCGAGAGGTCCGTGGACATCCTGCCCAAAAAGGATCTTCAAGCCCTCTGATTCCGTGACATAAACCAGCGACCCGGGAGAGTGGCCCGGCACATGAAGGGCTTCTATCCTTTTCTCCCCGATCCAAAGGTCCTGGCGATCCCCTTTGAGTTTCACGTCTACCTGGAAGGGCTCTAGAAAGGCACCGTACCACTTGGCCGCCGTGACCCTCTGATCGCCCTCTTCCAAGAATCTTGCTTCCCTCTCGTGGGCCACGATCTTGCACCCGGTCCTGTCTCTCACCGACTGGGCGCCGCCTGTGTGATCAAAGTGACAGTGGGTGATCAGAAGGTACTCGATGCGATCCAAGGGGACTCCGCAGGCTTCGATGTTTTGGAAGAGCTGGATATGTGAATATCCGCACCCGGCATCCACCAGCGCGGCTCGGTCCTCACAACGAACAAGATAGATCGCCGCATCTTCAGGGGCCGTGAGATTGCCCCCTCCCACCTGATAAACATCTTCCGTTACCTTCTGAGCTCTTCTCTTTAGCAATCGATTCACCCGGCTTACACTATCCGGCTCTATTTGGCTGTGTCTCTCACGTCCGGCCCGCTCACAGCAAGAAACGGAGGCACTGGAAGATCCATGACCCTCATGGTCTTGTCCTCCCCCACGAACATGACCGCGTGATCCCATGCCGTAAAAATGTACCCATAGAGATGTTCGTCAGGACCGAGGATTTTCCAGAGCCTCGGATAGTAACCTCCCACTGGTTCTTGAGCTTCAATCCAGTCGACCGTCTCCGAAACCGCCTTGTAATCTTTCAGTTCCCACCATCTCTCCCCTATGGTTTCCCGATGGTCATCCTTGCGGTCAAAAATAATCGCCGAAGGGACATTCAGTTCCACGCCCGTTGCAAGAATAATGTATTTTTGCCAGTTTTCCTTCAAATCCTGGGTTGTCATGGTTTCCCCAGGCCCCGACTGAAGCCTTAATTTCCCATAACTTCCGCATCCGGCAACAATAAGAAACAAAGAAATCAGGGAAACAAAAACCGCGCTTTTCTTCAATTTGATCATCCCCCTTCCCGGCCTGTCTCTAAAACTCGCCAATTTCCGTGGTAGAAACCTAATCCTTTTTCACACTCATTGCAACTGGAGCGGGAACTCTACCGGAAGGTCTTGATTTGGAATCCTCCTTGCGCAGTGGAGACTTCAATGGCACCGACTTCATCCACCCTCAAGGTCCTGCACCCCTGAGCTTTAAGCCTTCCGAGAATCTCCTGACTGGGAAATCCGAAGGGGTTCCCTTGACCGGCGGAGATAATGCACGCTTTGGGAGTCACCGCTTCGAGAAAGGCCCTGGAACTGGAGCTTCTGCTTCCGTGATGAGGGGCAAGGAGAACATCGCTTTTCAGTTTGGAGCCGAACCTGGAAACAAGGAGTTGCTCCCCCGCGGCCTCCAGGTCCCCTGGGAAAAGAAAAGCGGTTCCTTCAGAGGACACCCTCATGACAAGGGAGTTGTCGTTGGGCTTCCTCGACAAGGGACCTTCGGTGGGATGAAGGATCTCGACAAGCGCTCCGGAGATCTCTCTTCCCTCCTTTAACTCTGCAGGAGTCCTTCTTCTGATTCCCTTGACCTCTAAGAGAGCCATGAGTTCCCTGAAAGAAGGGGAGTCCCCTTTTTCGCCATTATACCAGAACTCCCTTGGCCTAAAATGCTCTGCAATATGAAGAAGCCCGTTCATGTGGTCCGCCTCGGGGTGAGTCATCACAAGCGTGTCGATTCGGAGAATCTTGGATCGGAGGAGGAAAGGAGCCACCACCATTTCCCCTGTGTCGAAATCGCTCCCCGAAAAACCACCTCCATCGATCAGCATCCTCTCGGAGCCTGGAAACTCGATCAGAGCTGCATTTCCTTGCCCCACGTCGAGGTAAGTCACCTTCAAGGAAGGATTGAAGTGCGTCCTGTAGGTCCAGTAAGCCATGTCTCCTGCCAGAACAAGCAATAGGAATAAGACACCGCCCCTAGCCCATTTCAGGCGTCTCAGAGAGAAAAGGCAAAAGAAGAACGCGTAGAAGAGAAGGATTTCCATGAAGTTTGGCCTGATCACCTGGGCCTCTGTCCAGGAAAAACCGCTCCAGTAGTCTACATAGTCCATCATCCGGTCCAGTCCCCATGCTGCAACCGCCAGGACGAACTCGGCCAGACCCTGGGACAAAGGCAAGCAGGCAGAGGCCAGGAGCCCTAGGGGCAGGATGCAAATTCCCATAATGGGCAGCGCCGTCATGTTGGCCAGGGGGCTCACCAGAGAAACCCGGTGAAAATAGTAGGAGGTCACCGGAAGAAGAAAGAACATCGCCGATAGGGTCACTGAGGCGAGGCCGCAGAAATAGAGATAGCCGCGGTACAGGAGTCCCTTCCTCAGTTCGTAGGCCTGGAAGGAAATCAGCGAAAAGATTCCCGGCGCCAGCCATAGAATTCCCACGACTGCAAGAAAAGAGAGTTGAAAGGGAATAGTGAAAATCGAATGGGGATCCACGGCAAGAACGACGAGAGCGGCGAAAGCAAGGGTTGACCACACGTCTTTTTCTCTGCCCAGGATCATGGAAAACAGAAAGGCGAGAATCATCATCATGGACCGCTGGCTGGGCACTTGGAACCCGGCGAGGCAAGTGTAAGCCACCACAGGGATGCAAGTGAAAAGCGCGGCGGCTTTTCGTAGGTCTGTTCGAAGAGCCAACTCGTAAGACAGGGAAAGAGCCCTCTTGATCAAGGCGAAAGCAAACCAGGCCACCAACGCCACATGAAGCCCCGAAACGGAGAGAACATGTCCCAGCCCCGTGACGGTAAAGGATTGCCGAACGTCGGGCCGGATGCTCTCCTGTTCACCGAGGATCAGCGCCTGAAAAAGGGCCTGGTTTCGGGGAGAGAGGCGTTCGGCAAAAAACGCTCGAATCGGCTTGCGCGCTCTCTCCAGCATCTCAAAGGGGAAACCGAGATCCCCTTTACCGAGACGAACGATCCTCCGGCCTTCCGTCACTGAAGCGGAGCAGGAAAGGCCTCTGATTTGCATGGCCAGGGCATAGTCATAGCGCCCCGGGTTGTTGAAATTGCGGAACGCTCTGAGTTTTGCCGGAAAAAGGATCCTGTCTCCCGGAGCAAAGGCGGAATCCGGTTTGTAAATGCTGACCCGGATTCTCTCTCCGGCCGCCATTCCCCTCTCCATCCCATGAAGCCGGTCGACCCTGACAACGGTCGTCACCGTCTCCTCTCTGATGACCGGAGGTTCGACGACCGTGCCTTCGATGGTGACGCGCTCTTGCCTCTCAGCGAGAGCGCCCAGTTCCGAACCCTGACGGTTGCTCAGATCGAGAAGGGAGCCGGCAAAGAAAAACAGGAAAAGATGAAGAGGGTACTTCCTCTTGCCCTGAACCAACAGACCCAGGATCAAAAGGACAACGAAGGAAACGGCGGGGACGATTCTGAAGGCGGAGTCAGCGGGCAGGCTGAAAAAGCTGACGAGCAGACCCGCCATGAACGCAAACAGTAATGGAACGAGGGGACGGAGAGGCATGTTAGGTTAGGCTTTTTCCCGCCATATTTTGGCGCCCAAGGATTGGAACTTCTTCTCCAGGGCCTCATATCCCCTGTCCAAATGATAGATCCTGTTCACCTCCGTGGTGCCCTCTTGAGCCACGAGTCCTGCAAGAATCAGAGAGGCACTGGCCCTGAGATCCGTCGCCATCACCGGCGCGGCCAGGAGACGTTCTTTGCCTCGAACCAGGGCCTGATTCCCATGGATCGCGATGTCCGCGCCCAGGCGTTTGAGTTCGCTCACATGAATAAACCGGTTTTCAAAGATGGTTTCCCGGATAATGCTTGACCCTTTTGCGATGCACATGAGGGACATGAACTGGGCCTGGAGATCGGTGGGAAAACCGGGGAACGGCCTGGTTTCGATGTCCACGCTTTGAACGGCGTCTGGTCCCTTGACATGAACCCCTCTTTCCGTCGAGGTGATTTCCGCGCCAACGGATTGCAGTTTCTCCATGATCGCGGCCACGTGGTCCGGCCGGCATCCTTCAATGTAAACTTCCCCCCGGGTCATGGCCGCTGCAATCATGAAGGTTCCGGATTCAACCCTGTCGGGGATGATCTCGTGCTCCTGCACAGGAGCCAATTCCTCCCGCCCCCGGATCACAATCGTGTCGGTGCCGTCCCCTTCGATGTCCGCGCCCATGCTTCTCAGCATGTCCGCGAGATCCTTCACTTCCGGTTCCTTGGCTGCATTTCGGAGCACCGTTTGACCTCGCGCCCTGACTGCAGCCATCATGATGTTCTCTGTGCCCGTGACCGTGGGGATGTCGAAAAAGACTTCCGCTCCTTTAAGCTGCTGGACCTCGGCGTTGATGTACCCTTTTTTCAGGAACATCTGCACGCCCATGGCGCCGAGAGCTTTGAGATGAAGATCGACCGGCCTGGCTCCGATCGCGCACCCTCCCGGCAAGGAGATGCGCGCCCTGCCCAACCTCGCCAGGAGAGGCCCCAACAAAAGAATCGAGGCTCTCATCGTCTTCACCAGATCGTAGGCGGCGATGTATTTGTCCAGGTTCTCAGAGTTCACCGCCACAACTCCATTTTCCTCACGGAAAACTACACCCATCCTGGACATGATCAGTTTGATGGTCTGGACGTCCCTGAGGTTAGGGATGCGCTTCAGGCGGTGCCATCCTCCTGTGAGAAGGCAGGCGGCGATGACCGGGAGTGCGGCATTCTTTGCCCCGCTCACTTTGACGCTGCCCTGGAGAGGGTATCCTCCCTCGATGAGAATTCGGTCCATGGATTACGCTTCCACAATGGAAAAGAATGATTTCGCCTTTGCGCTCAGGTAATCTATAATAACCCCAGTCGCCGGTCAACGGATTTGGACCCCGTCGCCCCATGGAAGATCGATTCGTGGCAGAACCAATGTTAGGGAAACTCGCCAAGTGGCTGAGGATGATCGGCTATGATGTTCTTTATCAGCGATCGTATCGGGAAGAAGACCTCTTCCGCTTCACGGCTCAAGGGAGAAGGCTGTTGTCCCGTCGCACGGAAGCTCAGGCGCATCATCCCGGAGTGATCCTGATTCGATCAGACCATGTGGGTGAGCAGCTCAAGGAGCTGCGGAATCTTGGCTGCCTCAAACTCGATCGATCGGAATTCTTCACAAGATGCCTGCTCTGCAATGTGCCGCTCATGGAAGCAGACCCTGAGTCTGCGAGGTCGAGCCTGCCGGACTTTGTCTGGCATGAAAATCCGTCGGGAATTCGGTTTTGTCCGGAGTGCGGCCGATTTTTCTGGCCTGGTACTCATAGGGACAGGATGCTGACGCAGCTGGCGGGATGGGGGCTGTAAAAGGACAAAAGGGCACCTTTCCGGCTTGGATGCCCTTTTGTCTTTTTGTTTCAGAATCTGAAGAGGTTAG
>CAZOLJ010000054.1:0-32110 GCA_964580575.1 uncultured Desulfobacteraceae bacterium | reverse complement strand
AGCTTCCGGTTGACGCTTGACAACCTCCGGATTTGCCTATAGAGTAACAAAAATACGCTCTCGTAAAAAGTCAAAAAATCAACTCTTCCGTCATTCCGGCGAACCCTGGATCACGTCCGGGGCAGGCGCCGGAATCTGGGAACAGCAACCGATCCTGGACCCCGGCTTTCGCCGGGGTGACGCCACAGACGACTTCTCATGAAGCTGTCAATAAAGGTTGCCTTTTAGAATGGAGATCTACATGGCTTGGGATTGGGACAAACTGCAGCAGCAGAAGAGAGGCAGCGGTGGGGGCGGTGTGCCGCCTCAGATGGGCGAGGTTTTCAACAAAATCAAAGGGGCACGCGGCAAATTTCCGGCGCTGTGGGTGATCGTGATTGCTGCTTTCGTGCTCTATCTGGGTGCTTCCATGGTCTACACCGTGGGTGTAGATGAGGTAGGGATCATTCAGAGGTTCGGCAAGTACGAGAGGACCACTAGGCAAGGTCTCAACTTCAAGCTGCCGGCCGGAATAGAGACGCTGACCAAGGTAAAGGTGACGGCTGTTTACAGGGAGGAGTTTGGCGTCGGTGGCGTCCGATCGGATGCGAAGTTGCGGTCGGCGGCGGGGGGTGGCTCTCAGGATCCCTCGCTGATGCTCACCGGTGATCTCAATGTGGCTCAGGTTCCATGGATCGTCCAATACCGCATCCAGGACCCCTACAAATACCTCTTTAAAGTTCAAAATGTGACGTCTACCTTGCGGGACCTTTCCGAGGCCGTCATGAGGCAGGTGGTGGGGGACCGCAGCATCAATGAGGTGATCAGCAAGAGAGAGGAGATTGCCATTCAGGCCCAGGGCCTCCTGCAGAAAGAGCTGGATGAGGCTGAAACGGGAATCATGGTCAGCACCATCGAGCTGCAGCGGACCAACGTCCCCGAACCGGTCCAGCCCTCCTTCAATGAAGTGAACCAGGCGACCCAGGAAAAAGAGAAAATGATCTATCAGGCCAGAGAGGAATATAATAAGGTGATCCCCCAGGCAAGAGGTTCCGCGGAAAAGACCATCCGGGAGGCCGAGGGGTATGCCCTACAACGGGTCAACAGAGCGAAGGGAGATGCTTCGAGATTCTTGTCGCTTTACGAGGAGTATGCGAAAGCGCAAGATGTCACGAGGCGGCGCATGTATCTCGAGGCGATTCGGGAGATCCTGCCCAAGATGGGAGACAAATACGTCGTGGATGCGGACCATAAGAACTTCCTTCCTCTCCTCAACCTCGCCCCCTCGAAAGGAGGCCAGAAGTGAAATACAAAGGACTTCTCGTTATCCTTGGTCTCATTGCCGTGGTTCTCTACGGCAGCGCTTTTGTGGTCGACGAGACGGAGCAGGTCGTGGTCACCCGTTTCGGCAAGGTTGTAAGGGATCCTATAAGGGAGCCGGGTCTCTATTTTAAGCTCCCCGTTGTGGACCAAGCGAATGTTTTCCCAAAGAACCTCCAGTCATGGGACGGCGAACCCGGACAAGTCCCTACGCTGGATAAAACCTTTATCTGGGTGGACACCTTTGCCCGCTGGAAGATTGTGGACCCCCTCAAGTTTTTTCAGACCGTGAACAACATCCGCGGGGCCAACAGCCGGTTGAATGACATCATTCAATCCTCGGTCCGGAATTTCGTGACTTCTTATTCGCTCATAGAGACGGTGCGCATGACCAACCGTGAACTCGATGTTGCCGAACTAGGCGTGGATGTGGTGAAGGACACGAGCCCTCTGGGTGAAGTCAAGTTCGGAAGAAGCAATATTACCAAAGGCATTCTCGAACAGGCTCAGCCCAAGCTCAAAGAATTCGGCATCGAGCTCGTGGATGTGAAGTTCAAGATGCTGAACTACGTGGAAGAGGTCCAGAAAACGGTCTATGGCCGAATGATCGCGGAGAGGAAGCAGATTGCCGAGAAGTTTCGTTCCGAAGGCAAGGGGGAAGCCCGGAAAATCGAGGGCGACATGGAAAAGGACCTGAAACAGATCGAGTCCGGGGCTTACAGGACGGCGCAGGAGATCAGCGGAAAGGCCGATGCCGAGGCGACCCTCATTTATGCCCAGGCCTTGGGGAAAGATCCTGAGTTTTACTCTTTTATCCAGACCCTCGACATTTACAAGGATACCATGGACAGAAGCACCTCTCTCGTGCTTTCCACGGATTCGGAGCTGTTGAGGTTTTTCAAGGGCTACGAAGTGAAGCAAAAAGGAAAATAGCCTGCTCGGGGAGTTGAGCGATGGTGAGAACGGAGATCCAGCTTTTTCTTGAAAACGTGCCGGGCGAACTGGGGAAACTCGCCACGCTCCTCGGAGGGGAAGGGGTTAACATCGATGCCCTGACCATCCAGGATGCTTCGGCCTATGTGAAGGAGCTTTTCAAGGCCAGAGGAAAATCGCTGAAACGGATAGCCCCCGCCGCCTCTTACGGCTCCATGCAGAAAGACTCGGCCGATTTTGCTCTCATCCGGCTGCTGGTGAACCAAACGGACAAGGCCATTGATCTTCTTTCGAAGATGGGCTACCTCTTCGACATCATGCCGGTGATCGCCCTTGAGATCGACAACAAGCCGGGAACCCTCGCAGCGATGGCCAAGAAGTTCGGAGAAGAGGGGATCAACATCAGCTACGTGTACGGTTCGGCCATGGCCTCGGAGAAAAAATCTCTCTTCGTCTTCTGCCCTGAGGACATCGCCGCCGCCGCGCGGATCTTCAAAGATTAGCAGGCTGCCTCTGCAGCTTGGAGGCTTGGTTGGAGGGCTCCAGATCGATCATTCGGAGCCTGGGCTTTTCCCGGCCCTGCCATCGATCGATCTCAGGAGTGAAAATGAAGTTGATCGGGCCGCGAGGCGTGGAGTGGTGCTCCGCCAGCCCGAAGCCGATCGTTTCGAAAACCGCCCCGTTCTGCAGGACCTTCATCTTCAGGTGTCTTTCCCCCACCACTTTGGATTCCCCCACATCGCAGGGACCTGCATACAGCAGGGGCTCGGGGTTTCCGTACCCGAAGGGCGAAAAGGAGTTAAGACGGTGAAGGGTCTCAAGAGTCATGTCCTTAAGACTCACTTCCGCATCCACATCGACGGATTGAACAAGGTCTTCCTCTGAAAGCTCCTCGCGAGCAAGGTTTTCGAACTCCTGCCTGAGCCTCTCCACGTGAGACACTTTCAGAGCCAATCCTGCTGCGTGCTTGTGGCCCCCGAACCGGTCGAGCAGCGGCTCGAGGCTTCTCAATGCCCTGTAAAGATTGAATCCGGGTATGCTCCTGCCCGAGCCGACCGCTGTCCCGTTTTCCACGTCCAGGACAAGCACCGGCCGTCGATACTTTTCAAGCAGTTTGGACGCCACGATCCCAAGGATTCCCCGGTGCCAGCCGGCTCCCGTCACCACCAGAGACCTCTGGGAGGCGAGTTCCGCCGTGGAGGGAAGCGTTGCTTCAATCTCCTTCAGGACCTCCCGCTCAAGGCGCTGGCGTTCGCCGTTTATCCTGTCGAGTTGCAGCGCGACCCCTTTGGCATGGCCGGGAACACGGGTGGTGAGAGCGGTGAGCGCGATTTCCGCATCGCCCAGTCTTCCGGAAGCATTGAATCGGGGCGCAATCCTGAAGGCGAGATCCTGGGCGGTGAGGGTGGCAAGAGAGAGGCCTGCCAGTTCCGCGATGGCCGTAATCCCTGGCCACCGGGTGGTCCGGATCTTGTCCAGGCCTGTCTTGACGAGAAGCCGGTTCTGATCAAGGAGCGGGGCCATGTCCGCTACGGTTCCAAGCGCCACAAGATCGAGATAGTCCTTCAGGTCCGGTTCAGGACGTGTGTCGAACCACCCTCGTCCCCGCAGGGCCGCCCTCAAGGCTACGGCCAGGAAAAACGCCAACCCAACGCCGGTCAGATGCTTGAAAGGAAAAGAACAGTCCGTTCGGTGCGGATTGACAACAGCGCAAAGGGGAGTGAAGGACTCATCCACCTGATGGTGATCGGTGACCACCACGTCCAGACCGAGATTTGCTGCAAAGGCGATCTCCTGGTTATTGGATACGCCGCAGTCCACTGTGAGGATCAACCCCGGGCCGCGCCGCGCGATTCGCTCTACCGCTTTGACATGGAGTCCGTATCCTTCGGTCAGCCGATTGGGGATATAGGCGTGCACAGGCACACCGAGGGACGAAAGGAAGTTGAATAGAAGGGCTGTTGCCGTGAGCCCATCCGCATCATAGTCCCCGTAAATGGTGATCGGGTCATGTCTGTCCATAGCCGAAAGGATACGGTCTACGGCGGAGGACATGTCCTTCATGAGATACGGGTCCAAGAGGTTGGTAAGTCGAGGAAGAAGAAATGAAGCGGCGTCGCGAGGATCGACAATGCCGCGATGGATGAGGATCTCGGCCTCCAGGCAGGAGAGACCGGAGGATTCTGAAAGGGTCGCTGCATGGGGAGAAGGGGCTTTCAGCTTCCAGGTCTTTTTCATGTCTTGTGCCGGCCGATCAGGCGTTCTACTCTCTTGATGTCTCTCGGGGTATCCACCTCGATCGAATCGAAGCGGGTCTCCTCCACTTTAATCCTGAATCCGTGTTCGAGGGCTCTGAGGGGTTCCAGTTTTTCGGCGGACTCGAGCGGCCCTGGGGAAAGAGTAGCAAACACCTTCAGGAACCGAACCGGATAGGCGTAGAATCCGAGATGCTTGTAAACGCCCTGGGTTCCTCCGTTGTCTCGATAGAAGGGGATGGGAGAACGTGAAAAGTAAAGGGCAAAGCCCTTCCTGTCGGTGACCACCTTCACGTTGTTCGGGTTCTCAATCTCTTCCTTCTCGCGCATCCGGATCATCAAGGTGCTCATGAGAATGTCGGAGCCTTCTTGGAAAGGCTTAAGCAAATCAGGGATACAGGAGGGATCAAAGGTCGGTTGATCCCCTTGCACATTAACGACCAAGTCTTGGTCTTTGAGCCCCAGCTTCAGCGCGGCTTCGGCAATGCGGTCCGTTCCTGAGGGATGGGTTTGGCCCGTCATGACGGCCTTGCCGCCGAAACCCTGAACGCAGTGAAAGATCCTCTCGTCATCCGTTGCCAGAAAGGCGTCCGCCACATGCACGGAGGACATCGTGCGTTCGTAGACATGCTGGATCATGGGCTTTCCGGCGATGAGGGCTAAAGGCTTACCTGGAAACCGTGTGGATTCATATCGGGAAGGAATAAAGGCGATGATCTTTTTCATGAGTGATTGAGTCATTCCCTCGACTCAAGGCTCCGTGTAAGAGGCGCAGGCGGTGTCCGACTCCCAGGCCGTGACCCTGCTCACCTTGACCTCCCAAGTGTCGAGCGCACGGCCAAGGGCTTTGAAGATGTAACGGGCAATGTTTTCCGACGAAGGATTCACTTCCTTGAAGTAGTCCATGTCGTTCAGGAACTTGTGATCCAATTCGTCAATCACTTTTTCTGTCGCGGTCTTGACTCTTTTGAAATCAATCAAGATGCCGTTGGGTTCCAGATCTTCGCCACTCACAAAGACTTCGATTTTCCAGTTGTGGCCGTGCAGATTCTCACATCGGCCTTCAAATTCCCGGAGCCGGTGAGCGCAGGCCATCTGGGTGATGATCTTCAGTTCATACATGGCGGCTCTCCCCCGGCGGGTCAGGAAGCGGACTCTGCGTAGGATTTGCCGCACTCGCTGCACTTGCCGTCAACGATAATGCCCGTGCAGTTTCCGTCAGGGCAGAGGACGCGGCTTTCGAGGTCCAGTCCATCTTCCGCATCGCTCACTCCGCCTGCCTCTGCTTTGAACAATGCTCCGCAGGCCATGCAATAGCGGCTCTCTCCCGGAACTTGGGTTCCACACTCCGGGCACATCTTGCCAGGGATTTCCTGATGACAGTGAGGACATTCCATATTCAATCTTCTCGGCTAGCTTTTCTTGGAAGTCTTGACCTGGAAGGGCGTGATTTCCTGTTTGACCTTGGTGCTCTTGCACTTGGGGCACCGAAACTTCATCTTGTCATACTCTGAAAGGGACAGCATGAGGTTGAACTTGCCGCCGCACTTCTGGCATCTGAAATCGTAGCTGGGCATGGTTGAATTCCTCCAGGGGAAACATGGGTTCAGGGTTTAGATAATAATATTTTTCTGTTTTTTGTCAACCGGCATCAGAGGCGCTGCTCAGGGCCAGTCGATGAGCATGGAGATCTCGCCCCAGTCCTTGACCACCTGATAGGGATGAGGCTTTCGGTTCCAGGGTTGTTCAAAGAGGATCGGGGTGATGCCGTTCTGCTCGATCAGGGGGCAGGTGTCCAGCCGGTCCTCCACAAAGTACTTGAACCCCTTCTCAAGCAACACAGGGATCTTCTCCGTGTGAACGCCGGTCACCTCGATCCGGATCATGTTCCTGTCCACTTCCGGAAGCTGGTGTTCGACCCAGTCCAGGATAGGTTTTTTTTGAGGCCGTGCAGTGACAAAATGAAGAGGGGCGAGGAGAGAGAGTCGGGTCAGGACTTCCACGGCACCGGAGATAGGCCGCAGCCCGCTCTCCAGAGGGGACTCGATCAGACTCTGAATAATGGCCTCGCTCTCCTTCACCTCCATGTCGAGGACCTTCATGAAATCGTATTC
The DNA here is from genome assembly GCA_964580575.1 of uncultured Desulfobacteraceae bacterium. Classification (GTDB taxonomy): domain Bacteria; phylum Desulfobacterota; class DSM-4660; order Desulfatiglandales; family HGW-15; genus CAVPDE01. Next base: position 25,509 of record CAZOLJ010000054.1, on the reverse strand, counting down.
GGTGATGTCTTCGTACTCAAACCGGTAACCGTACTCGCTGCGTGCTTTGGCGACAAAAAGGTGGAAGGTGTCGGCGAAGACCCCGTCCACATCAAAAGCGATTTCCTTCGGTGCAATTCTCATGAGACCGATCTTTCAGAGTGAATTCCGTTGCTCGATTCCAAAAGGGCGATGGGTGCTTATATCATTTTTCAATGAAAGTGCGCCACAAGAAAAAACCGAAAGCTTTCACGTTCGAGGCTTCAGCATCACTACCGTGGCAAACCTTCCGGTCCGGCCTTCACCCCTGTAAGAGTAAAAGAGGTCGGTCCTGCAGCGGGTGCACCAATCCGCCGATTCAATGTGCGCTTCTTCCAGCCCCGACTGCAGAAGCTGAGAGCGGCTGACGGCCCAGAGGTCGAAGTAATTGTCCCGGATCATGAAAGGCCTGAAGCTTTCCGGAAAGATCTCCCGGTGGGTGACGAATTCGGCGCAGCACGGGCCCAGAGAGGGCCCTATGGCCGCTCTAAGCCGGGAGGGGTCGCAACCGAATTCCGCTCTCATGGCGGCGATGACGTCACTGAGAAGGCCGTGAGCGTTTCCTCTCCATCCGCAATGAACGTTGGCAACCACTTTCCTCAAAGGGTCGTAAAGGATCACGGCCTGGCAGTCCGCCTGTTTCACGAGAAGGGCCACACCGGTCCCATCGGTGACCATGGCATCCGCCGTGAAAGGGCCTCCGCCGTCCTGAAGGGCACTGTGCCGCACGATCATGATGTTCTTGCCATGAACCTGGTTCATGAACCGGAGAGCCCCGGCACCCGTGAGTTCACGGATCAGGGAGAGATTGGACGCTACGCTTGCTGGGCTGTCCCCTGTGCTGACACTCACATTGAGGGTTCGGAAAGCGGAGTCGCTCACGCCTCCATGTCTTGTGAAGACAAAGTGTGCGAGGTCAGGATAAAGCGAGAGACCTGGAAACTGATAGAAAGGGACCTCCCGGGTAACCGGTTGGTGATCCTCAGCACTCCGATTGGATATGTGGAAAGACTGTCTTTGCAGCATGGATCAAAAATAGATCAGGGTTTCAGGCGGAAGCGAAAAGGAAAGGGATAAGAGAAACAAGCCTTGGCCGTGCATCCCTTCTCGAATCCTCAGGAGTCTGTCTGAACCGGCCTGAGAAAGAGCAGAGAGCAGCACGACACAGACCGCATTACTTACCGCTGCTTCCTTCCGGACCTGACGGGGTTCGCAACCGTCTGTCACGTGAGGTCCACTCCATCGTCAGAACCGGTCAGGGTCAGCACGGATGAGGGATTCTCTGAAAGGACTTTCGACCCCGCATCAGCGGATCTCGGGTTACAGGGCACCGCTAGCTCCCCATCTAGCACGACCAAGGACGTTGAAACAGTGATTAAATATCGACTCTGTCCTTGAGCTCTTTTCCGACCTTGAAGAACGGGAGTTTCTTGGAGGCGACATTGATGATTTCGCCTGTCTTGGGGTTTCTCCCCTGGTACCCCTCGTAGTTCTTGATCTTGAAACTACCAAAGCCTCGGATCTCGACTCGTTCCCCCTGAATCAGCGCTTTTTCCATGTCACCGAAAACCGTGTTCACCACTTCTTCCGCTTTTTTGAGGGCAAGGTTTTCAGCCTTGGCAAGGGCCTCTATCAATTGTGATTTATTCATGGGTCTCCTCTCCAGTCTAAGAACGTTTCAAGATTCCCTTAGGCCTAGGAGCAAGAAAAAGAGCTCATACCATAAGCTCAGAATGAACATGAAAATAACGAATTCAATCCCTTAAGTCAAGTCTTAATAATATGTTGTGAGTGAAAATGTGGTGGCCCTTGATCCCGATTCCGCGCGGTTAACCTCGCTCCTGCCGCTTCGGGAATGGGTCCCTGATACGGGATTCCAACGGCGCGCGGCGGTTCGGCAGGAAGAACTGTAGAGCTAAAACTCCTTGATATGTTTCCGCTTTTGATGTAAGAAGAAGTGCGATTTCATTGTTTTTCAATCGGAGCAGAGGCTGTGGCTAAAATCATCGCCATCGATGGTCCCGCGGGTTCGGGAAAGAGCACGGTCAGCCGCCTTCTTGCCAAGAGGCTCAAGTACCTCTATCTCGATACAGGGGCGATGTACCGTGCAGTGGCTCTCCAGGCAAAAAGGGAGAGCGTTGATTTGAAGGACAGAGAAAGAATCAGCAGGCTTTGCAGGGACCTGGATCTTCACTTCAAAACCGTGGACGGAAAAACACGGATCTTCTTGGGCTCAGAGGATATCTCTGCAGCCATTCGAAGCCCGGAGATGGACCTGCTCTCCTCGGCTGTCTCGGCCATCAAAGAAGTCAGGCAGGCGATGACCTTGCTGCAGAGGAAAATGGCGGAACAAGGTGGGGTGGTCGCTGAAGGAAGAGACATGGGAACCGTGGTGTTTCCCGGCGCGGATTGCAAGTTTTTTGTCGATGCCGATCCGGGGGTGAGAGCCGGCCGAAGATACCGGGAGAGACTGGAACGAGGCGAGGTGGTTTGCAAGGGAGAGGTTGAAAAAGAACTCAAGAAAAGGGATGATCAGGACACGAAGCGCGCCCTGGCTCCCCTGGTCCCTGCCAAGGATGCGGTCATCATGGACACGACAAACATGACCGTGGAGGAGGTCGTCGAAAGCATGATCAAAATCGTAGAAAAAGGCGACAAAAAAACCCAAAAGGAATAGGTTGAATTTCGCTTTCCAGTCTGCTATTAAGATACTTTTTGGTGAGATAAAGGAGATTTTGATCAGGGGGTAACGAGTTGAATGGAGAAACAAACAGACAAAACAGGTGAGAACATTACAAGAACCAATAACCAGCCGGGCACGGAAACTTCACAGCGCGAAGCATTCAGAAAACCGGATCGTGAGGGTTTGGGACAGACGCGGCCCGGTTCCGAGGGCAAGAATTTCATGGAACTCTATGAGGAGAGCCTCAAGAGCATCCAGGAAGGAGGATTGGTTCGGGGAACCATCGTTCACGTGGACAAGGAGTTTGTCCTGGTGGATATCGGGTACAAGTCCGAAGGGCAGATTCCCATCGGCGAATTCATCGATGCCGGCGGAAATGTGACGGCTCGGGTGGGGGACCCGGTGGATGTTCTTCTGGAAAGAAGGGAAGACGACGAAGGGATCATTATTCTCTCCAAGGAGAAGGCTGCCAAAATCAAGATCTGGGACGAAATCAGAGAAATCTATGAGAGGGGAGGGACGATCCGTGGCAAGATCATCGCCCGCGTCAAGGGCGGCATGTCCGTGGATATCGGCCTTCCGGCATTCTTGCCTGGATCTCAGATCAACCTGAAACCCATCAAAGACTTCGACTCCCACATCGGCAGTATCCAGGAGTTCAAGATTCTCAAGTACAACAAGCGACGTTCCAACATCGTCCTTTCCCGCAGGGCCATCCTCGAGTCTGAGCGGGCGACCATGCGGGAGAAAACCCTCCAGCATCTCCAGATCGGCGCCGTCATGGAAGGCGCGGTCAAGAACATCACGGAATACGGCCTGTTCATCGACCTGGGAGGGATCGACGGGCTCCTTCACATTACGGACATGTCCTGGGGTCGCGTGGGGCACCCCTCGGAACTCTACAGGGTGGGCGACAAAATCAATGTCAAGGTCCTGACCTTCGATGCGGGCTCAGGCCGAGTCTCTCTGGGCCTCAAGCAACTCAAGCCGGACCCGTGGCTGAAAGCCAATGAGCGGTACACCGTGGGGTCGAAGATCAAGGGCCGCGTGGTCAGCCTTGCAGATTATGGCGCTTTCGTGGAGATCGAGGAGGGGATCGAAGGGCTGGTTCATGTCTCGGAAATGTCCTGGACCCGGAAGGTCCGGCATCCCTCCCAGATCGTGAAGGTGGGGGATGAGATCGAAGCCATGGTCATGAATATTGACACAGGAAACAAACGCATCTCCCTTGGACTGAAGCAGGTGGAGCCCAACCCCTGGGATGTCATCGGGGAACGCTATCCTGTGGGAACCACGATCGAGGGCAGGATCAAGAACATTACGGACTTTGGGATTTTTATCGGTATTGACGAAGGGATTGACGGCCTGGTTCACATCTCGGACATCTCCTGGACCAAGCGGATCAAGCACCCTTCGGAACTCTACAAGAAGGGACAGACGGTTCAGGCGGTCGTCCTCAACATCGACAAAGAAAACGAGCGGTTTTCCCTGGGCATCAAGCAGCTCACGACGGATCCGTGGGACGAGGTCCCCAGCAAATACAAACCCGGAACGCGGGTGACAGGCACGGTGACGAACGTCACGGATTTCGGCGTGTTTGTGGAACTCGAAGAAGGCATCGAAGGACTCATCCACGTTTCAGAACTCAGCAAGGACAAGAGCGGCAACCCCTTGAGCCGTTTCAACGTGGATGACGTGATCCAGTCCAAGGTCATCAACGTCTCCAGGGGCGAGAAAAAGATCGGGCTCTCCATCAAGCGGCTTGAGGAGAGCGAGGAGAGAGAAATCTACAAGAGCTACCTCGACGGCCGAAACGGCGCCACGTCGAATCTCGGCGAGATCCTGAAAAAAGAGATGCTTGGGCTTGAAGCCCAGGGATCCACCGGAGAAAGCAAGCCCGCTAAAGAAGGGGATGAGTAAGAGACGACCGGAGGAGAAAAAAACCGCAGGGATGTGAAACCAGAAGCGGGGAGCTGAAAGGATCACTCAATCCTATGTCAGGGAAAGGGCATCCCATACTTGCGGTCTTCATCATCCTGGTAGCTGTCGGTCTTTTTCTAGGCCTTGCTTTAACCCTCTTTTTGTCCGTGGCCGGTCCTTCCGAGGCGTTTTCCTTCAAGGAGAAGATCGGCGTCCTGCCTATCGACGGAACCATCACGCAATCAGACCTCCTTGTCGCCCAACTGGTTGAGTTCAGGAAAGACCCGAGGATTAAAGCGATCATCCTGAGAGTCAACTCGCCGGGCGGGAGCGTGGGGCCGTCTCAGGAAATCTACCGGGAAATCAGGAAAACCATAGAAACGAAAAAGGTGGTTGCCTCCCTGGGGAGTCTTGCCGCCTCGGGCGGGTACTACGTGGCTTCGGCTGCGAACCAGATTGTCGCCAATCCAGGCACCCTGGCCGGCAGTATCGGCGTGATCATGGAGTTCGTGCAGGTTGAAGAACTGCTCAAGAAGATCGGTGTGAGCGTGGAAGTGCTCAAGACCGGAGAGTTCAAGGACATTGGATCCTTCCATCGAAAGCTCTCCGAGCGGGACCGGGAAATGATTCGGACCCTGGTGTTTGATGTTCAGCGGCAGTTCGTGGAGGCCGTGGCCCAGGGGAGAAATCTTCCTGTAGAAAAGGTTCGTGAGATCGCCGACGGCCGAATTCTGTCAGGCGCACAGTGCAAGGATCTGGGCCTCGTGGATCAGCTCGGCAATTTCGAAGACGCGGTGGAGCTTGCCAGGACTCTGGCGGGAATCAAGGGCGAAGGGACCCTGGTGTACCCCAAGAAACCCAGGGGAAAGTGGTGGGACCTTATTCTTCAAGACACGTCACAGGCCGTGTACAGGGCTGTTCGGGATGCTCTGATGGTGCGGCTGGAATACCGGTGGGATGGGGTCCCCTGACGGTCAGAGGAAGAGTCTCACGTCTCCTTTACCCTCGCGGAGGACTTCGGGCCCATCTCCGATGAGGGAGATCACGCTGGAAGGTTCGGGATCAATGGGGCCTCCGTCGACGATCAGGCTCAGGTGCGGTGAAAACGCTTCTTCTATGGCGTAGGGTTCATCCTTGCCGGCGCTGGTGCTGATAATGGGCCTGCCGAGGGTTCTCACAATGGCCAGGCAGATGGCGTTGTCCGGCACCCGGATTCCGATGGTTTTGCGCTTGGTGAGCATGATCTTGGGAACGAGCTGGGTGGCTTCCAGGATAAACGTGTAGGGTCCGGGAAGGCATCGCTTCATGGTCTTGTAAGCATAGTTGGAGACCTGGGCGTACAGGCTGATCTCCTTCAGACTGTCACAGAGAATCGAAAAGGGCTGCTTGAGAGGCCTGTTCTTGAGCTTGTGAATGAGCTGGATTCCCTTCTTGTTCACCAGGTCGCACCCGATGCCGTAAAAGGTGTCGGTCGGATAAGCGATGAGGCCTCCTCGCTCAAGCACTTCACAAACCCGCGTGATCAGGCGCTTTTGTGGGTTATCTGGATTGACGGACAGGATCATAGTGCCGTCATAGTGCCCCAATCTCCAGTTTCTGTCAATCGTCTTCTGCGAATGGAGGACGAGGCTCATAACAGAGACATAGGGCACAGAAGCGCAGAGCAGAGAGCAAAGAGCAGAGAGGTGTCGAACAACCTAGATTTGCGCAGCGGATACTGCCTCTTAGTCTTTGCTCTTGGCTCTATGCTCTCTGCGTGCTGTTGAGGAGTTCCGGTTGACTGTGGGAGCGGTATTCGCATTCGTGTTCGGCCTGGTTCTGGGGAGCTTCCTCAACGTTTGCATTTATCGCGTTCCCCTCAAGAAATCGATTGTCCGCCCTCCTTCGAGTTGCCCGAACTGTGGAGCCGGAATCCGGTTCTACGACAACATCCCGGTCATCAGCTACCTTTTGCTCCTGGGAAGGTGCAGGCACTGTCGCGCCCGGATCTCTCTCATGTATCCTCTGGTGGAGCTCATCACCGGGTTGTTGAGCCTCACGCTATTCATCGAGTTCGGATTGAGCTTCAAAACCATTTCCCTGTTTCTCTTCACCGCAGCACTCATCGTGATCGCGTTCATTGATCTTCAATACAAGATTATCCCGGATGTGATCTCGCTTCCTGGGATCCTGTTAGGATTGGCGTTCTCCTTTTTCCCCTCTTCAGGAATTTCGCCCGTCGATGCTCTCATCGGAGTGGTGGGAGGGGGAGGATTTCTTTATCTCGTGGGGACGGCCTTCGAGAAAGCGACCGGCCGGGAAGGGATGGGAGGAGGAGATGTGAAGCTTCTTGCCATGATCGGTGCATGGATGGGCTGGAAGGCCTTGCCGTTCATCATCCTCATTTCCGCTCTCACCGGTGCGGGGATCGGCGGGCTTTCCCTGGTCGTCACCCGGCAAGGGATGAGGTCCCGCATTCCTTTCGGGCCTTTCCTGGCTCTTGGGGCCTTGCTCTTCCTGTTCTTTGGGAATGAGATCGCCCTGTGGTTTTATCGCATAGGGAGGTAGCGGAATAAACATTGAAATTCCCGGTCTACAGCCTGAGAACAGGAATCCTGGCGCAACTCACCTTCTTGATCATTGCCGCCATGCTCTTGATCAATGTGGTCATGGTCAAGTTCGCAGAAAGAGACCTCACTCAGGAAAGGCTCCACACCGGCCGTCTTCTCATCCGGGCAGTGGAGCAGAACCTCGGGCCCCAGGTGGCGGGCAAGACCAAGAGGATCACTGAAGCAGACTTGGACTTTGATTTCAGAAAGGGAGTCAGCCGCATGCTGGCGGACTCCGGCTTCTCGGATATCCTGATCATCAATCCGGAGGGGAACAAAATCTTCACGACCGACTCCTCTTCGGAGGCTGAGGAGCAGCGCCTCGTCTCTGCCAGGGAAGCGCTCTCTACGGGAATCTGGTCTCATCGATTCAGCGGCACAGCCTGGAGCGTCCTCTGGCTGAGCAAGAGTGATGTGAGGATCTCGGCTCCCCTTTTCCTGGACGGCAGGCCCCTCGGGGCCATGACAATCTCCGGGTCTCTGCTTCCGCTCTACGAGGCCCTCAGAAGTTCACAGATGGTAATTCTTTTTTACATCCTCATGGATACGGTGGTCCTTGTTCTTGTGGGCTATGTGCTTCTCTCACGCATTGTGGTCAAACCGATCGACAAGCTTCTCGGCATGACCGGAGCTTACAAGGACGGCTTTATGGTCCCTTCCATGCCCGAGTCCTCCAAGAACGAGATCGGCGATCTCACCCGGTCTCTGAGCCACATGCTGAGACGCCTCGATGAGAACAAGCGGGAACTCCAGTCCCATATTTCCTCTCTGGAAAAGGCGAATCGAGATCTTCGGCAGGCGCAGGATGAAATCATTCGTTCGGAAAAACTCGCTTCTGTGGGCAGGCTCGCTGCGGGCATTGCTCACGAGATCGGCAATCCCATCGGCATCATCCTCGGGTATCTGGACCTGCTCAACTCCGGGGACATCACCGAGGCGGACAAAAAAGACTTCCTCAGTCGCATTGAATCCGAGATCGTCCGCGTCAACCGGATCATTCGCCATCTGCTCGATTTTTCGCGACCCTCCAGCGGGGAACCGGAAAAAACCCGGGTTCATGACCTGGTGCAAATGACCTTGGCGATGCTGGAGCCGCAACCCATGATGGAGGGCGTTCGAACGACGCTGGACCTCAAGGCTCAGAAGGACACGGTCCTTGCAGACCCGAACCAGTTGCAGCAGGTGTTTCTAAACATTATCATGAACGCTGTGGATGCCCTTGCCGAGGGCAAGGGAGAAGAGGGGATCAAGCAGCTCAAAATCCGGAGCGACAAGATCGAAGGATCCATCGAGCTGAGATTCTCCGACAACGGTCCGGGCATATCGGACAAGGAACTCCTCCGTATTTTCGATCCCTTCTACACGACCAAAGAGCCGGGCAAAGGGACAGGCCTGGGACTGTCGGTTTGCTACAGGATTGTGGAAGGGCTGGGAGGAACGATCCGGGCGGAAAGCAAGTCTGGTGAAGGGGCGACGATCATCGTGTCCCTTCCCCTGCATGAAGGGAAAGGATAACCTTTAAGGTTAGGAAATAGATAAAGAGGCAAGGGATAGACACCATGTCCGGCAATCGCGTGCTTGTCATTGACGACGAAAAGAACATGCGCCACATGCTCCAGATCATGCTCAAGAAGGCCGGGTATGTGGCTGAAACGGCTTCAGACGGAGCGGACGGCCTGGAAAAGATGAGCAAGGCGGAGTTTGATTTTATCCTGTGTGATCTCCGCATGCCGAAAATGGACGGCATGGCTTTCTTGAAGGCCGCCCATGAAAAATACCGGGAAAAGACCTTTATCATGATGTCCGCTTTCGGCAACATGGAGGATGCCCTCGAGGCGATGAAAATCGGAGCCTATGACTACATCTCAAAACCTTTCAAGACCGACGAGGTTCTTCTGACCCTGAAGAAGGCTGAGGAACGCGAGCGTCTCAAGGCGGAAAACATCAAACTGAAGCAAGAGAAGAGCCAGCGATACTCTTTCGAAAACATCAAGGCGCGAAGTGAATCCATGCGCCATGTGTTTGATCTCGTCCAAAAGGTGGCGGACCACAAGACAACGGTCCTGATCACAGGGGAGAGCGGCACAGGAAAAGACCTGATCGCAAGGGAGATTCATGGCAGTGGAGTAAGAGCCTCCGCTCCCATGGTTTCCATCAACTGCGGCAGCATCCCCGAGAACCTTCTTGAAAGCGAGCTTTTCGGCTACAAGCGAGGCGCCTTCACGGATGCGGTGAAGGACAAACCGGGCCGTTTTGAAGAGGCGAATGGCGGCACCATGTTCCTGGACGAGATCGGGGAACTGCCTCTTCCTTTGCAGGTGAAACTGCTTCGAGTGCTCCAGGAAGAGGAAATCACCCCGCTGGGAGGGGTGGGTTCCAAGAAGATCGATGTGAGAGTGATTGCCGCCACATCCAAGAATCTCCACAAGGAAATTGAAGAGGGAAGGTTCAGGGAAGATCTCTTCTATCGCATCAACGTGATGACCATTCACCTGCCCCCTCTCAGGGAGAGGACAGGAGATATCCCGCTTCTGGTCGGATACTTCATCGACCTATTCAACAGGAAGCTTCAGAAAGACCTGGAAGCGCTCTCTTCCGAGGCCATGCCGATTCTCACGCGGTACCCCTGGCCCGGCAACATCCGCGAACTTGAGAACGTGATCGAAAGGGCTGTGCTGCTTGCAAAAGGCCGGTTTATCACACCAGAGGATCTCCCAACCCGCATCAGAACCCACATCCCATCGGATTATGCCTTTACGCCGGCCCGCTTTCCGGAAGACAGTCTCTCCATCCGCAAAGCGTCCACCTGGCTGGAAAGGGATCTCATTCAGAAAGCCCTTGAACGCACGGGAGGCAATCTCACTCAGGCGGCCAAGATGCTGGAGATCAGCCGACCCACGCTGGACGCCAAGATCAAGGAGTATGAGCTCAAGAAAAAGTGATTTTCCCTCCATCCCCGCCTTCGCCCCAGTTCACCTCGTGGATGGATACAGGATAGACCCCGGGTGTTTGGCCCGGAGAAATGGAGAACGGTACGATGAAACCGGAAGTGGAGGCCTTACTGGTGGTCGAAACCGATGGTTACACCAAGGAAGAGAATGACTTCCAGCTGGCGAAAATTATTGACATCTTTAAGAAGAACCATGCGAAGGATGTAAAAAAGGCCGAAACTCAGAAAGAGGCCGATGCGCTGTGGACCGCTCGCAAATCCGCTTATGGGGTCATGGCACGGATCAATTATAATCTCTTTGTCGAGGATTTGACCGTGCCTATCTCCAAGGTTCCTGACATGCTTAGGGTGATATCCGATCTCGCCAAGAAATATGATCTCAAAATTCCGACTGTGGGTCATGTGGGCGATGGAAATCTCCATCCTGTGATCAGCTTCGATGGGACCAACTCTGAGGAGGTGAAACGGGTGGAAAAAGCCTCTGAGGAGCTCTTCAAGAGGGTGATCGAGATGGGAGGAACGCTGACCGGGGAGCACGGCATCGGACTGGCCAAGGCGCCCTTCATGCACTTTGAGCATGGTGAGGTGGCGATGGGAGTCATGCGTTCCTTGAAGCGGCTCTTTGATCCCAACAACATCCTCAATCCCGGCAAGATGGCTCTGGACAACTGAAGGGACAAAGGGACAGAGAGACATAGGAAAAGCGTTGTGTTCCGCTTTGTGCCTTTGCCCCTCTGTGTCTTTATATGACGGAGGGGACATAAAAGGAGAGAGATGGAAACCAAGTACCCTTTTGCAGAGGGATTCCGGGATCAGATTCTCAGGTGCTCAAGCTGCGGGTTCTGCAGAGCGGTGTGCCCGGTCTTCGGCCTGACCAAACGTCCAGCCTTTAACGCTAGAGGAAAGATGCTGGTGCTCAAAGAAGTCCTGGACGGAACCATCGAGCTTTCAGACGAGCTGATCGAGACTCTTTTTCAGTGTACCACTTGCGGCAGCTGTGCCAATCAATGCCCTTCTGGTGTCAATCCGACCGAAATCATCAAAGAGGTCAGGAAAGACATGGTTCACATCGGGTCCTGTCACCCGGCCTTCAGGGGGATAAATCAAGTTCTTCAATCCCATACGAACATCTATGGCGAGGAGAAGCCTGCGGATTTCGAAAGACAACGAAACAAAAAGGCTAGGTACGTCTTCTTTATCGGTTGTGTGGGCTCCTACCGGCAAGAGGAAGCCACCACAGCGACTCTAGATCTCTTGGACCGCGTGGGTGTCGATTACACCCTCATTGACGAGGTGTGTTGCAGCGGAGTCCTGGAGGATGTGGGCTTCGAGATCAACCCGCGCTTGGCCCGGAGAAACATAGACCTTATCCTGGCCACCGGGGCAAGAACGGTCATCACAGGATGCCCCTACTGCTCGCGGACTTTCAACAACAAACCACAGTATGGGCAGCTCAAGAGCGAGGGGATCGAAGTCGTCCATTTGAGCCAGTTTCTGAAGGATTTTGACCTGAATGTGAAGACAGACAAGCGGGTTACTTACCATGATCCCTGTGATCTGGGAAGGCACTGCGGCATCTATGAGGAACCCCGAGAGATCATTCGCAAGATCGCGCCCGATTTTGTTGAACTGCGGCATAACCGAGCCACTGCGCTCTGCTGCGGGGCAGGAGGCGGTGTAAGGGGCGCCTATGCCAAGAATTCCATTGGGATGGCCCGCCTGCGCCTGGAAGAAGTCGAGGAGGCAGGCGCCGAGGTGCTGCTGACCGAGTGTAATTCCTGCGTCCACAACCTGAATAACGCCAAGGTGAGGGCACAGAAATTCAAGATCTATACGACGACCCAATTCGTCAACCAGTTGTTGAAGCAAGCCAAGGGACTAGACGCTCCAGGGCCTGGGTGAAGGAGGGGGAGAATGCAAGTCTCGGCTCGGCATTTGGAACTGCCTAAGATGAGGATGCTCCACCAGCGTCTCTCAGTGCTGCCGGCGGTGGATGTGTTGACAGAGATAGAGCGGGAATGGGCAGATCTAAAAGACAGAATCAAGTTCCCTCGGAGAGGGAGGGTGGCAATCGCCGTGGGCAGCCGTGGGATTTCGAATCTAGCCGAGGTGGTGCGCACCGTGGTGATGAAGCTGAGGAAGGCCGGGTGTGAGCCCTTTATCGTACCCGCCATGGGCTCCCACGGCGGGGCTACAGCCGAAGGCCAGGTGGAGGTGTTAAGCGCTCGCGGGATCACGGAAGAAAGTGTTGGCGCACCGGTCCGGGCGACCATGGAAGTGACGGCCATGGGCGACGTGGACGGCATTCCCCTGTTCATGGACCGTGTGGCCCAAGAGGCCGACGGCATTGTCCTCATCAACAGGATCAAATCCCACACCAATTTTGTCGGCCCCACAGAGAGCGGCCTGATCAAGATGATTGCCATCGGGTTGGGGAATCAGATCGGAGCGGAACACTACCACCGTCTGTCCGTCGTTCGAGATCAATATAAGATCATCAGTTCAGCCGGAAGGGAACTGCTCAAGCGCTGTCGGGTCCTCTTTGGTGTAGGCCTTGTGGAAAACCAAAAGCATGAGACTGCAGTGGTGAAGATGGCTCGAGCCGAGGAGATCGAATCCATGGAGGTAGAACTCCTCAAACAGGCGCGTGCCTGTTTGGCCACCCTGCCGCTGGATGAGATGGATCTGCTGATCATAGACGAGATGGGCAAGGAAATCAGCGGGGAAGGTATCGACCCCAATGTGGTCGGGCGTGATGTGTGCGCATACGGAGCAGAGCGGCCCTGGCCTAAAATCACACGCATTGTTGTCCGCGACTTGACCGAAGCCAGCGAGGGCAGCGCCGTCGGCATCGGCCAGGCCGATTTCACTACCCAACGGTTGGTGGACAAGATCGACTTCGAGGTTACCGCCATCAACTGCCTGACCGCCTGTTGCCCCGAGGCAGGTAAATCGCCGCTCACCTCCCCCAGTGACAGGGAGGCCATTGCCGCGGCGCTAGTGACGCTCAGGCCTTATGGCCTTGATGACCTTCGCATCGTCCATATCAAGAACACCCTGGAACTCGAAACCCTGTTGGTGTCCAAAGCTTGTCTTGCGGACCTGGAAGGGAAGTCCAATCTGACCATCGAGGAGGAAGACCTGCAGCTGGAATTCGACGATTCCGGGAATCTCATCTCTCTTTTTGCGGCCCACTAGAAGCGGGTTTCCCAGCCCCTGATGAAACTCAGGTCCGTGGCCGGCGCGAAAAAGTAGACAAACTCCAGTTCCCCGTCCCCCACGTTTCGGATCAGGTCCTGTGTCTTGGGGGGCACATAGATGGCCACTCCCGGTTCCAGCCCATGGGCCTTTCCAAGGAATTCTATCTCCCCAACCCCCTGCAGGCCGAAGAAGACCTCTACCTCTGATTCGTGCTGATGGATAGGCCCGATGCCGCCTGCATTGTAGCGAAGGATGGCCATACTGCAGTGCGCACCCGGAATGACTTTGGGGTCGAAAAGAAGTCGTGCAAACCGGCCAACGCCCTCCGGCGATTTGCGCTCTGGCGCGTCGTCTTTCGAAAATCTGTATTCTGTCATGTCCCTTCAAGCCTCTAACTATAGCGTTGTGGATGCAGCCTAATCTCCTTTAAGAAATCATCCACGATCCGCTCCTGATCGTATTCGCACTTCCATCCCCATTCTTTCCGGGCGATGCCGTCGTCAAGGGGCTTCGTGAATCCGTCAATGATCTTCTGGCGTTCCTCATCCACTTTGAATTCGATCCTGGCGCCTGGAACCTTTGCCCTCACCAGGTCAACCAGTTCCTGGGCGCTTGCCGCAGGGGTGGGCCCGGCGATGATGTAGTTGACCATCTTGATGTTTGCCAGGGGCGCTTCTCCCAGCATCACAATGGCCTTGCCCGCGTCCTTGAAGTACATGACCGGGCATCGTGTCTCAGGTTGCACATACATCGTGTAAGGATTCCCCTTGCCGCACTCCTCGATCACCCACGCGTTGTACTGGACGATGCCGGGCGTTTTGACCCCCGGGCCGACAATAGAAGGATATCGGACCCCCCGATAGTCCAGGCCGTATTTTCGCTTGTAGAACTTGCCCAACAGCTCAGAAAAGACCTTGGTGCACCCGTAGAAAAGCTGTGGCCGCTGCACGGTGTAATCGTCCACGAAGGACCCGCGGACATCCAATCCATAGGTGGCGATGGTGCTGGAGAAGAGCACCTGGCTCACATCGAACAATTTAGCCGCCTCCAGCACATGGAAGGTGCCCATGGCATTGGCTCGAAAGGAGGCCGCCGGATCAGCGTCAGAAGGCACGGAGAGCATGCCCCCAATGTGATAGACCCCCTTGGGCCTGAATGTCTTGACCACGTTCAAGACGTGGCTGAAGTTGCCGAGATCCCCCCGCACCACCTCCACCTGATCCGCCACATCATCGAGCAGCTTCGTGGAGGGGTTGATATCAAAGACAACCGGCCTCTTTTCCCCCTTTTCCAAGAGAATGCGCACCACCTGTGCACCAATAAACCCTGTTCCGCCTGTGACCAAAACGCTCATGTCCGCCTCCGATTGTCATGTAAGCATCGACCGTGAAACCTGCCTGTCTATTGCTTCCAGTAAAGCGCCTTCAGTCTTTTCAAGAACTCTTCATCTCGTTTTCTAACCGCTTCATTCAATTCCGCCTTGGAGAAATCCAGGGTGTAATCGTAGAAGCCCTTCCCAGTCTTAATCCCACAGTGGCCTTGAGAGACCAGGTGCTGGAGTGCCTTGGGCGCTTCTATGGAGCTTTGAATCTTGGGAATCACGTTCTCGTATACCTTGAGCCACACATCCAACCCTCCCAGATCCATGGTGAGCAACATCCCGATGCTGGCCAGGCGGAATCCGATGCTGCCCTTGATCGCCTTGTCGATATCCTCGGCGCTGGCAACTCCCTTTTCATAGAGATCAATCACCTCTCGGGCCACAGCGATCTGGATCCGATTCACCAGGAACCCCGGCAGCTCCAGGTTGATCTTCACGGGGAGCTTTCTGATTTTGGTCAGAAGTCCGACGGTCGTCTCAACCGTGACCTCGCTCGTCTTCTCGCCCTTCACCACCTCCACCGTGGGGACGATGTGAGGGGGATTGAACCAGTGGGTGATGACCAATCTCTCCTTCTTCTTTACACGGGTGCCGATATCCGTCATCCTCAGGGAGGAGGTGTTGCTGGCGATGATGGCATGCTCAGGGCAGAGGGATTCCACTTGTTGGAAAAGGTCCTGCTTCAGTGCCAGGTTCTCGGGAACCGCCTCTACGATGAAATCACAATTCTTTACTGCGACATGCAGGACGGTTGTGGTGGTGAGCCTCCGAAGGGCCGGCGCGATCTCTCGTTTTTTCACCAGACCCGCATCATGAAACAGCTCCAGGTTCTTCTTGATGTGCGCCCTTGCTGTTTCAAGTATCGACTCTTTGAGATCGTAGAGAAGAACAGGGTATCCTGCCATGAGAAAGGTCTGGGCGATCCCATGCCCCATGATGCCTGATCCAAGAACCGATATGGTCTTGAGGTCTTCTAACTTCATTCTGTCTTCTGGCTCCTGTATTCTGTATGCTAGAAATCGACCTTATCGAGACCCTTCAGCCCGAGGATTTTCCTTGCCTCATCAGGCGTCGCAGGCTCGATCCCGAGCTCCCTGGCGATCCTGGCAATCTTCTCCACCTGTTCGGCGTTGCTCTTGGCCATGCGGCCTTTTTCCACATAGAGGTTGTCTTCAAGACCCACCCGCACATTCCCGCCCATGAGGAGGGACATGTTGCACATGTTCATTTGATGGCGACCCGCAGCACACACAGACCATTGGAAGTCCCCTAAGGCGGCTCGCGCCGACTGATAGAGGAACATCACGTTTTCCAAGGAGGGCTGGATGGCCCCGAGTATCCCCAGAACGAACTGCAGGTAAACCGGCTTCTGGAGATAACCGGCCTCGATCATGAAGGCCACGTTGTTGATCATTCCGACATCGTAGATCTCGATCTCGGGTTTGGTCCCGCTCTCCCTGAAGAAATTGCAGAACTCCTTGAGGGTCTTGAAGGTGTTGGGGAAGATGAAGTCCTCGGTCATGCCGATGTACTGGGGCTCCCAGGGGAACTTCCATTCCTTGTAGCGGGAGAGCTGTGGAAACAGGGCAAAGTTGATGGATCCGAAGTTGAGCGAAGCCAGCTCCGGCTTGAACGTCCGCACTGAAACGGCGCGCTGCTCCGCGGTCATGCCCAGCCCGCCGCCTGTGCTGAGGCACAGAACCATGTTGCAGCGGGACTTGACATGGGTAATCACCTCCCTGAAAAGATCTGCGGATACAGAAGGCGCCCCTGTCTGGGGGTCTCTCACATGGATGTGGGCCACGGCTGCCCCGGCCTCATAGGCCCTCACCGCCTCATCCGCAATCTCTTTCGGCGTGATGGGCAGATGAGGGGTCATGGTCGGGGTATGGATGCTTCCGGTGATCGCTGCGGTGATGATTGCCTTTGACATTCCTCTCTCCTCTCCCGTTAAGGTTCTCATGTCTGTATCAGCTCAGATTCATCTCTCATCAAGAATGCACCGACGCTCAGTGCGACAATACCCTCGGCAACCAGAGGCAAAACCCGGGGAACACGATGCAAAGCACGGTGATCAACACCTGAAGAAGGACGAAAGGCAAGACCCCCCGGTAAATGTCCGTAAGGGGGATCTCCGGTGCGATGCCCTTCAGGTAGAAGATGGAGTATGCAAAGGGTGGTGACAGGAACGATATCTGCAGGCTGACGCAGACCACCAGCCCCACCCAGAGGGGATCGAACTTCAGGTTGAAGAGGGCAGGGGCAAAAATCGGCACCATGATCATCAGGATACCGATCCAGTCAATGAAGCAACCCAGGATCAGGATGATGATCAGCAGCACGAAGAATACCCCCCAGCGGCCCAGGCCGAAACCCATCAGCAGGTCTGTGATGACCTGGCCGCACCCGGCGTTGAGAAAAGCCCCGGTAAATATGTTGGAAGCGATGGCAATGAAGATGATCATGGCCGTGATGCGGAGCGTCAGGTAGCAGTTTTGTTTGAAGGACTTCCACGTGATCGTGCGGTACATGAGCCCCAGGGTAATGGCCCCGATGGAACCGACGGCCCCGGCCTCGGTGGGCGAGGCCACCCCGAAAAAGAGGGATCCCAGCACTAGGAATACCAGGCCCAGAGGAGGAGACAGGTATTTGACGCCCTGAATAAGGGATTCCCGGGAGAAGAACTTCAGACCCATCTCCTTGGGCAGGGTGGGGCCCATCTCCGGAGTGATCATGGTCCGGATGATGACATAGACGATGTAGAGTATTCCCAGGAGGATGCCGGGGATGAATGCCCCTGCGTACATGTCCACCACCGAGACCCCGGCCATAGGCGCATACAGGATGAGCATGACGCTGGGGGGGATCAGGATTCCCAGGGTGCCGCCGGCGCAGACCACCCCGCTGGCCAGGGCATTGGAATAGCGGGCCTTTTGCATGGAAGGGATGGCCAGAAGGCCGATGGCCGTTTCCGAGGCCCCTACCACACCGACGCAAGCCGCAAACATCATGGCCAGAGTGATAGTGGCCACGGCCAGCCCTCCCTTGAGCCCGCTCATCCACCGCTGGAGTATCGTAAAGGACCGCTCGGCCACGCCTGAGGAGCCCATCATGGCCCCCATGAATATGAATAGAGGCACGGCGGCCAGGATGTATTCAGAGAGGGTTCCGTTGATCACCCGCTGCGGGATCATGTAAAGAAAGGCGTTTCCCCCGGTCAGGTACCCGAACAGGACCCCCATGGTGCCGATACCAAAGGCCAAGGGGAACCCTGCCAGGAGGATGAACAAGCTGAGAAGCATCAGGACGGTAGTCAGCTCAGGACTCATGAGGGACTCCTTTGATGGCGACGCGGAGGGCTCGCAAGAAGTTCACCAATCCCTGAAAGATGAACAGAACGAATCCGAAGGTGATGGCCAGCTTGAACGGCCCCAAGAGCGGACGCCAGACGCTCCCGGAGGACCGCTCCCCGGACAGGAGGGACCACAGGGCATGGTCCCCACACTTGTAGGTCAGGATGATGAGGAAAGGGAAGAACAGCAGGAGATAGCAGATCACATCCACCCATGCCTTTGCCCGGGGTGACAGGAAGGCGTAGACCATGTCCATCCGCACATGGCCCTTGAGTTTTTCGCAGTACGCCACGCCCAGCATGGCATAAGCTCCATACACCATGTAAGTGATATCAAAACCCCAGGCAGCCGGCTTATTGAAGACGTAGCGCAGGGTCACGTCATAACAGATGGCCACCACCAGCCCGGCCATAAGGAAGCTGGCCGTCTTCCCTGTCCACTCGCTGAGCCAGTCGATGATACGGAAGAACTTTTCCATGAAGCCCCTCCCACGGTTCGCTTTGAGAAAACCACACGTGAGGGCTATATATCCTTATGGGCGCCACAGGGATAATAGCCCTCACGAAGACATCGCTGTTTTCTCTCCCCTCTCAATGGGGCAGCGAGAACATTTTGGCGTAAGGATACCACTTGTCGCCAAAAGCCTTCTGCGACTTCCACACCTTGCCGAAGAAAAAATCCTTCAGCACCTTCAGATCAGCCGGAAGGGCTTCCCAGGCCTTCTTGTTGACGATGACTTCCAGCTGGGATGCAGGCTGGTGAACCCCCGGAAGATGAAGGTACTTGCAGACTTCCCAGATGCCCAGGGTCCTGTCGAGACCGGGAATGCTGTACTCTGCGGCATCGATGACTCCCCTCTGCAGGTTGGGCATGATCTCACCCGCGGGCATGAACACGACGGAGAGCCCGTTCTTGGTGAGCACATCCCCCATGACAGGCATCATGCGGAACTTTACGCCCTTCCAGTCTTCGAGCTTGCGAAGGGGCTTCTTGGACCACATGAAGATCTCCATGGCAATGGGCGACGTGATGAAGACCTTCACGTTGTACTTATAGGTGTCGTACATCTCCTGATACAGCTCTTTTCCACCACCATGTTCGAACCACATCTGCATGTCCAGGGCGTTCATGCCGCCGGGGGCGGCGGTGAAGAGCGGCGCCACGGGGATTTTGCCCACCCACTGCCCGGTATAGCCGAAATTGGCTTCATACACGCCGTCGCTCACGGCTTTGAGCCCTTCGAAGGGGGGGACCAGGGCGCCCGCTGGGAAGACCTCCCACACGAACCGGCCTCCGGTCACTTCCTTGACGATGTCCGCAGCGCGCTGGAGGGTCTCGTGGTAAAGCATCCCTGCCGGGACAAATCCCTGGACCTTCCATTTGATGACCTTGTCCTGTGCAAGAGCAGGAGTCATCAGGGCAACCGCGATCACCAGTGCGAATAGGCCTACGAAAAACTTTCTTCTCATGGCAATTTCCTCCTTGTCTTGTAAGATGTTCTGTGGCGATGGTGCCGGCAAACCCTAACTCGCGTTCTCTATCCACTCCCTAAATGAAAAGGCCTCCGAAAAGGAGCAGAGGTCCCCTGGAGGCTTCGCTTTCAAGACCTTCTGATGGCATGTGTTCATGGCCATCTCCGCATGGTTGAGGTTAGGCTGAAAGTTGACCGCAAGAATGATTTTGTCAGAAATTGGCGTGAGGACAGATCTTTTTGGGAGAGATGTCCAGATCCTTTGTTCGCCTGACCCAAAAAAAAGATTGAGGGTTTGCACTGGGAACGCTCGCCAGAAAAACCAGCTGTCCGCTTCTCAGCACGAGCCCATTTGACTTGGCGCGAATCTGCTTTGATTCCGCCTCAGCACACTGGTATAGTCAAAGAAAAGGAGAGATTCTCATGATACGGAATGTCGATATAACCGCAAGGCTACGGAAGCGTTTGGAGACGGTGAACCATCTGCTTCTTGTCCTGCTTGGTTTTCTGTGTGCCATGGTGACCGCTTCCTGCTCGACCGAGGTTGCTGCAGGTCCCAAGGAACGGACGCTGCCAGACTATCTCACCAGTGAGGAGGCGCAATCGGCCCGGGTTTACCGCAGGGTTTTGCCTTCTGTGGTCACCATCATGACTTCCCAGAGGGCCTTTCAGGACGGGAGGGAGGTGCAGCAGAAGGCCGTTGGAAGCGGGGTGTTGATCTCCCCTCAATGTCATGTCCTCACGGCAGCCCACGTGGTCAGCGGTGCGGAAGAAATCATGGTGAAGACGCAGGACGAGAAGCTGCATCCAGCCGAATTTCTCTTTAGTGAGGCCGGTGCGGACATTGCTCTGATCCGGTTCATCGAGCCGGTGCCGGGGCATCCGCATGCGGAGCTCGGAGATTCCGACCAGTTGGTCGTCGGGCAGGCGGCCTATGCCATAGGGAGCCCCTACGGCCTTGAAAACTCTTTTTCCGTGGGGCACATCAGCGGGTTTCGCGACTTCGGCCGCTTCTACGACGGCACGATTCCGGCAAAATTCATCCAGACCGATGCAGCGATCAATGTGGGAAACAGCGGGGGACCCATGCTAAACTCGAAGGGGCAAGTGGTCGGCATTGCCTCACGGATCCTTTCAGTGAGCGGCGGGTTCCAGGGGATCGGTTTCATTGTTCCCATCAACACGGCCAAGGCGCTCCTTTCCTTCAAAGATCGTTTCTGGCTCGGCATTGAAGGAATTTATCTGAACGAAGAAGGGGTGGCCAGGCTGCTGAATCGCGATCTGAACGGGGGGTTGCTCATCGAACGGGTGGCCAAAGGCAGCCCTGCGGACAAAGCAGGCTTACAGGGAGGCTCTGTGCAGGCGCGGATGCTGGGTCGCGATTTCCTTTTGGGCGGGGATTTGGTGATTTCCTTCGGCGAAGAGGAGGCATGCAGCAGCAGTTGTCTTGTCGACGCCAATAAGCGTTTCGGCGCCTCGGATCGGCTGCCGGTGAAATTCCTGCGGGGCGGAGTGCTCATGGAGACCACCATCGATTTGTCGCTCAGCCGCCGGAACTTCCTGGAACAATAGTTCCCGCAGAATTCCGGCTTTTGGAACCTGAACGCTTCTGGCTGAGGGAATGGGCCATGACCTTTTCTGGTGACCAGTTCAAAAGCCGAAACAGAAACTAGAGGAGACGCTCCCGTGCCTCGTACTGCGATAATCCATGATCCATTTTAATGTCTCCCTCAGTGAACGGTAGGAGAACTCTCGCTCTCAGGGTCAGACTTCATTTTGGTTTCTGAGTCACGATGCAGGCACAAAGTCGCAAAGGCACATAGGCACAAAGTAAAACAAGGGACATAGGCACACAGGCACAAAGGGACAAAGCAGAAGACTTCTTCTTTTCTTTACCCTTTGCATCTTTGCCCCTTTGTCCCTTTATTTATCTACTCCCCTTGAAAACTAAACTGGCTCCACTCGCCTCTCTCGAGATCAATGTAAACCATTTTGTTCCTGAAAGGGGACCCGCGATTGAGCAAAATCTTCAGAACTTCCATGGCTTCGAGAGTGGCCACAAGGGAAGGTGTGATAGAAGGCACGCCCAGCAGGAACTCCGGCCGATTGGCTGCGCTGCTACCTTCATCTCCGATTCCATAGATTTGCTTGAGTCCGGGATCTTCAGGGAACACCGTCATGAGCTGGCCTTCGAAACCGGCAAGCGCCCCGTGAACGAAAGGAACCCTCATGCTCTTGGCCAGGGCTTCGAGAGTCAATCGGTCTTTGACATTGTCAAGGGCATCCACGATCACCCGGCAGCCGGAAAGAATCTCAGGACCATTGGCTGAGTCGAGCCGAATCTTGTAGGGCTGGACCTCCACAGCAGGGTTAATCGCCTTCATCTGTGCATGAACAGCGAGGGCTTTTGGTTGGCCAACCCAATCCCTCGTACAGAAGGCTTGACGATTCAAGTTGGTCTCGTCGAAGACATCGCAATCGACAACGGTCATGTGGCCGATACCGATCCGTCCCAGAAGTTGAATCACGGTTCCGCCAAGCCCACCCGCTCCCACCACCGCGACTTTTGCCTCAGCCAGTTTGAGTTGATCCTGAAGAGAAATGCCGTCTCGATTTCTCAGGTAGCGGCGCGGATAGATGCCGAGGCCAAGCGTAGTCTTGTAGACATCGAGGAGAGTGAGACCCAGGTCTAGAGCGATTGAATCCGCAGGTCCCTCATCGAGGACGGATACATCCCTCCCGACCAAATCCTTGATCGATTTGGCCTTGGCTTGGATCGCCTTTTTAAGTTCAGTTCTGGTTTTCTCAATCATTATTGAACTGTTGATTTAGATACGACCGCTGACGGCAGGCCGCAGAATAGAAACCACTGATATACGACAAGGGATCACGGGCCATGGACAGCGGACCACGGACAACAGACTCCTACGGCTATTTTCTTAATGTTTTTTTTTGAATATTGCAAGGCATTCATAAAAGGGCATTGGGCCTAGCCTCATTGACAATCCCCTGGCTGAATGATTAAAGAAGACATGAGAAATTTGGAAAACGGGTGGGTTGAGCGAAATGAAGGTTGAAGTAAAACTCTATGCGTCTCTGGGAAGGTACATGCCTCAATCCGTGCTTGAGAGAGGTCAGAATTACCTCGAAGTAGGGGAGGGGACGACTATCAAGGCTTTTCTTGAAAAACTTAAAGTGCCGCTTGAGACCGTGAAACTCATCTTCCTCAACGGAATTCATGCAAAGGACACGGAAATTCTGAAAGATGGAGACCGGTTAGGGGTGTTCCCGCCCGTTGCAGGCGGTTGATCAGATGCATTGGATTTTCACAAGAACCGTTTCATATTGCGAGCTTTTCTCCACGAACACCTTGAGACTGACCGCCTGACCATCCACTCTCGTTTCTGTGCACAGGCCCACCAGTTCATCGGGCAATTCCTTAAGAAACTGGTTTAGGTCTTCGCCTTTCAGCCATATCCCTCTTGCCAGGACTGCCGGGCCGATTTCAGCAGGAAGCAGATTGAAAAGTTTGAGCAGAACAAAGCCTTCATGGACGGTGATGCCTTGGCTTTGCTCCTGATGGGAAATCTCGTTCCGCATTCGGGCGTAGTAACTTCCCTTGCGCAGGGTTGCACCTAGGAGCCCGGGCATGGCTGCAGAGAGAGCAAGGGTTGAGTCCTCCTTAAGAAGGGCGGTGTCCGGGTTGTCGATCGCCTTGCCGTTCAGGAACAGAGTCTGGATTCTCTTGTCCACGTATTCGGGGCTCACCCCAAGGTCATCACACAGGAACGATCGGACGCTTGAACCGACCCGAGCCTTCACCTTCACTCCCTTCTGAAGAAGTTGAAGAAATCTCTCAAGAAGTTTCGGCTCTGCAACCAAAGTGAGGTTTATGTGAGACATAGAACGCACCTAAACGTTTTGTCATTCAAGCGAAAAGGGAACGGGGAGACTGTATTCACAGTCCCCCCGTTAAAGCAAGCAACAAAGAATCCTTCTACCAGTTGAAGACTGAGTCAAGGTCCTTATCCGTGACGGTAAAGGTGACGTTGTGAGGCGGGAGGGCTTCTTTCTTGAAGAACTCAGGTAGCCGGTCATGTTTAGAGGTGAACCCTGCCGCCGCATTGAAATCTCTTTCCTTCTTCAGCACGGATTTGCCCAGTTCAGTCACGTCATTGCCCGTGAGCTTAAAACCGTAGAAGGCGTTGATGGTGTCAATGAGAGCCTGGAAGGTCTCAGGCTGGTCCATGGCTGCAAACGCGATGAACAGGCACATGCCTGTGGAGTCGACTGCTGCGGTGGTAATCTGAAGGTTTCTGGAAAGCTCCGCCTGACCTTCAGCCTTGAGGGGATCGACCTTACCGCCCACTCCGAGAATATTGGTGGCCACTGCATATCCTGCGGTGTGATCCGCGCCCATGGTGCTTGTGGCATAGGTGACCCCAATGCCCTGCACCCCACGGGGATCATAGGCAGGCATGGACTGGCCTTTAACCACCGGGATTCTTTCCACTCCAAACACCTTGCCTGTGACAGCGGCGCCGCTCCCCAAGATCCTTCCGAGCGGAGTGCCTTTGCCCACTTCCTTGACCAGGTTGATGGCGGCCTGTGCGTCGCCGAATTTGGCCAAACCCGCTTCCATGGCCACGCCGATGGTGGCTCCCATTTCGATCGTATCCACGCCGAAGTCGTCGTCCAGACGGTCCAGCATGGCGATGGAATCCAGATCATCAATGCCGCAGTTCCCGCCGTGAGCCCAAACGGTTTCATACTCCGGCTGCTTGGTGAGATACTGGCCGTCCTTGTTGTAAAAGGTTCCAGAGCAGCGGATGATGCAGCCGCGATGACAACCATGGGTGGCGGAACCCTCGCCGCCTCGTTCATTCTCGAGGGCGGCCTGGGTCTCACCGCTGATCTTGGAGCAGGTGTCGAACCGGCCCCACATGAAGTTCTTGGTGGGATAGCCGCCGGCCTCATTGATCACGTTGGTGAGCACGTTGGTCCCGTAGGCAGGAAGGCCCTGACCCGTGACCGGGTGCTTTCGAAGCCCTTCCACCCATCTCTTGGTGGCGTCTTTGAAGGCTTCAGGGTCTTTCGGGCTTCGCATCTTGGCTCCTGCGTCGTCGATGACAATCGCCTTGACGCCCTTGCTCCCCATGACCGCGCCCACACCGCCCCGACCAGCGTGTCGTGTTGGCCGGAGTTCCATGTCCGTGCAGGCAATGGAGGCTGCCGACAGCTTCATTTCGCCTGCAGGCCCGATGGAGATCACGCCGATCTTGTCGCCGAATTCAGCTTTGATTTTTTCGACCGTGTCATAGTTGCCCAGCATCTTGAGATTGTCGGCGGATGTGATTTTCACCCCGTCCTTGTTGATGAGCATTTTATAGAGAGCGCCCTCTTTGGGCTTGCCCTCCAGAACGATTGCCGCATAGCCAAGCCTTGCAAGCATCTGCGAGGGCTGGCCTCCTGCGTTGGCCTCTTTGATGCCTCCGGTGAGAGGGCTCTTGCAGCCCACTGAAAGCCTGCCCGACATGGCTGCCGTGGTGCCGCTCAGCATGCCCGGAGCAATGACGAGCTTGTTGTCCTCACCAAGAGGATGACACAGAGGAGGCACTTCCTTAGAAACGATCCCGGAAGTCATCGCTCGTCCGCCTAGACCGGCGTACTCTCCCACAGGGGTTACCGTTGCTTTGGGTCCGCCAGCTGCGCCCATGTTTATTCTCAGAATCTTATCCATGAATACCCTCCTTTCCAGGTGGTTAAGCCTACTGCGTTGATGATGGAAACAGATTCTTCCCTTTTGTTGAGTCGATCTTTTCGGCTTGTCGACCTACTGATATATCGCGCCGGCAGGAATGTCAATAAAGATTAACAATATTAAATGGTTATATCATTTTCGACATAAAGGGAAGATCAATGACATGAAAGGTTCCGAGCTTCA
>CAZOLJ010000053.1:25455-32376 GCA_964580575.1 uncultured Desulfobacteraceae bacterium | reverse complement strand
CAGGCCATGGGAGTCCCTCTAAAAACAGAAAACGAAGAGTGTGCGGGAAAGACTCTGCAGATAAGGGGCAGCGAAGGCGGGCGGCGAGGTTTCACCGGCACCTGTCAGCTGGATACTACGTGGCGAGTTCCCCAGTAGCCCTCCGCCCGCCTCACCCATGGCTAGAGCTTGCCATTGAGGTGTGGCGTCTTCGTTGTTCTGTTTTTAGAGGGACTCCCATGGCCTTTTTCTGTGTTCATTTCAAAGAGCCAAAATGTTACGAAAATCTTTCTATAAAGTTCAGATTCCCAGGTTGTCCAGGAAAGACGTGACCGCTCTATTGAAGAGGTCCGGCTGCTCGGCCATCACCATGTGCCCGGCCTGGGGAATCAGGACGAGGCGAGAGACGGCGATGTTTTCATGGAGATATCTGGAATACTTGGCAGGGGTCAGCTGATCGTCTTCGCCACAGAGCACAAGGGTCGGAAGTTTGATCTCGGGAAGTCGGTTCCGGATGTCGAAATGATCGCAGGCCTTGAAATCGTTGAATATCACGGAAGGCGGGCACTGTCTGGTCATGCGGATAAAGTGTTCCCTCAAGGCCTGGGAAGCCGCTGAAGAAAAAGCGTACTGGTCGATGCTTTGAAAGAAAGCTTCGGGATTTTCGGCCAACATCTGGAAGATCGCATGGGTGACGGCCAGCTTTGCCCCTGATCCCACCACGACAATTCCCTTAAGGCCCTCTGGGGGGGCGAGGGCAAGCTCCAGGACAACCGCACCGCCCATGGAGTGGCCCACCAGGACAAAAGGCCTCTGAACGAAGAGTTTTTGCAAGCCCAACCGAACCCACTCCGCGTAAGAGCTGATCCGTTCCTCTCCCCGAGGGTCTGAGCCTCCATGGCCCGGAAGATCCAGCCGAAAGAGGGGATGCTTGTCCCTGAAAAAGGCCACCTGCTGTTCCCAGATTTCTCCTGTTCCTCCTGCCCCGTGGATGAAAAGGAGAGAAGGGTCCTTTTCCGTTCCTTTCGGCTCAGGTTCCAGAACGTGCAGGGCTTTCCCGTTGAAGTCGAGGATCATGGGCATTACGGAGCGACCACCAGCTTCTGGCCGGCTTGAATCGAGTCCTTCTTGGTCATGTTGTTGAGTTTGAGAAGTTGGTCCGCAGAGATATTGTATTTCTTGGCAATGCTGAAGATGGTCTCACCGGGCTTGACTTCATGAACCTTTGCCTGAGCCCCGGGTTTCTTTTGGGTGGGCTGGGCCGCTCCCGGTTTATCCGTATGCTGGGCAAGCTTGTCGATGCGCTCCGCCAAGGATCGTTGAACCCCCTCCATCTTGGAGACCGATTGCTGAAGGCCCCTGATCTGGCCGTCCAGAGTGTCCGCTTTCTTTGCCGCGGATTCAAAGGCCGCCGTCTTTTTTTCCATCTGCTCCACACGGACTTTGAGGGCGTTCAGCTCCTCTGTGACCGCCTTGTCTCCTCCTCTGAAAAGCAGCACAAGCAGGAGGATAAGAATGATCCCGATGAAGCCCCACACCAGAAGCGATTTTCCGGGGGAACCCGAATCGTTCGCGTTCCTGTTGTGGCGGATATTGGCCTTTTGCCTGACCAGATCCTCCTGCATCTCTCCAAAAATCTCCTGAGTGTCGGAACTGACCTCCCGTGTCATAAACCACTCCTTTCGAAGCTCATGTGTTGATGAAACGATCCTTTGGCCAGAGATTAACTTATCAGAGCGTCTAATGCAACAGGCTTTGCAAGGGGGCTGTGCAAATCGCCTGCCGTCAATGCTGAGGAGCCGAGAACCGTTCCAGGTTAAAGGGAGAAACGTCCATGCCCGGTGATCCCTCTGCAATCCACTCTGCAAGGATTTGGCCGGTGATCGGCGACAGGGCGATTCCGTCCCCCTCGTGCCCGGCAGCGATGAACAGGCCCTCGACGTTGGGGACCGGTCCCAGGATGGGAAGGCCGTCAGGAGCGGAGGGCCTGAGTCCTGCGAAGGTTCTGATCACGCGGAGATCTCTCAGCGAAGGGAGGATCCTCGATGTTTGAAGCGCAATGCTTTTCATGGCACTCCACGTGGTCCTTCTGTCAAAACCGACGAACTCCCGTGTGGATCCGAGAAGAAACCCTCCGCTCTTGGTCTGTTCAATGGAGATGCCCAGTTCGCCGGTTTCAGCAAGGGCGGGATTGTATTTCGCAGCGATATACTTTGCTGAAAGAAGGCCGCGTCGCAGCAGGGGAGCATAGGCTTCCGTCACCACGATCTGGCCTCGTCGGGGCTTGATCGGAATTTCCACCCCGAGTATCCGGCCGATTTCCGGCGCGTGCACACCGGCCGCGTTCACAACCTTTTCCGTTTCAATGGTCCCTGCGGCCGTTTTCACGTTGATGATCCGATCGCTCCGGAGGCTGAAGCCTGTGACCCCGGTGTGCGGAAAGATCTTTGCGCCTCTTTCCTTGGCCCTCCGCAGAAAGGCGAGGGCAAGAGCAATAGGGTTCACCTGGCCGTCCAGCGGGGAATAGGTGCAACCCAGAATCTCTTCTGACAGAGACGGTTCCAGTTCTCTTGACTGTTTTCCGTCGAGAAGAGTGACTTCAAGTCCGCTCTCCTTCTGGTCCTCTGCAAAAAGGCGCATGGCCTCGAGTTCTTCTTGTGTTTCTATAACGATCATTCCTCCGTGAGCTCTGAACTCGATATCCCGGCCCAGCTCCTGCTCAAGGGAATCGAACCGTTTTCTGCTCTCCATCGCCAGTTTCAAATGGGCGCCGGGTCTCTTGGACTGAAGATAGACCAGGCCGTCACACGCGCCGGAGGTTCCCGAGACAAGGCCCCCTTTTTCCAGAAGGACGACGGACATGTTTCGCTTTGAAAGATGGTAGGCCGCGGAGGAGCCGATCACTCCCCCTCCAATGACAACAACGTCAGCCTTTGAGGGCAACAAGGACTTGATCCTCCATCCGAACGGTTTGGATTCCCCTAGCCGGAGCAGGGAAAGAAAAATGCCTATCCTTATATCTTAGAAGAACTGAGCGGCGGTAACAAGAAGCTTTGTTCGGCTTTTATTCCCAGTTTTATTCGCACCCGCCCTGCCTCTTGCCATAAGCGTCAAGAAATGCTATGATTTCAACAAAAACTGACACGCCTTGGGTGGTCCTATGTTCAACGAATGCAAACATCTCCATGACATTCTCGATGCTCAGATTGACATCATCGAGCGTCACATTGACCAGCACAAGTGGTTCCACGGAATTGCGAACAAAGACCAGGCCATTTTTGATTTCATTGAAAAATACGGATTTATCATGAGGGAATTCTACTGCTCCCGCGCGTGCAAAGACCGGTTTGACTGCGAAGTCGCTCAAAGGTACAATCCCAAGTAAATTACTTAGCGAGGTGTATTGAAAAGACCCCGGCCTTGTGCTACAGTTACTTCGTATCCGACTGGATCATTTCTGAAACGTGACAGTTGCTGCTGATCTCCATTTCAGACTGTTTTTTCGTCTTGGTTTCTGTTCACCCCCTATTCCCGGTGGATGCGTTGTGAGGACAAGGGGGAGATGTTGGTGTCACCTCAAACGAGAAAGGAGGTCCGACCATGAGAGCAGGAATCGTTTTCACAGGAACAGGCCCCATCCTTATTCTGACCACCTATGAATCTTTTGAAGATCCGAAGCTGGTCGATAAGATGGCGGCAAAAGGCATCAACAAGTACATTGCGTCCGAGCTGCCCTTGGAGACTGTGAAAAAGAAGTATGGAAACCATTACGATGTGGTGTTGGAAGACCTCAAGCAGACCGATGACCTCCGGGTCCTTGATTACAACGGGTACAACGTTTTTTACAATTTCAAGTTCTCTGAGATGAGCAAGCCCGTCTATCATGAAGCCCCCTGAGTTGCCCGACGCTTGAAAGAAATTTTTCCTCCTGAACCTGCCCCCTCACAAGGGAGAGGGCAGGTGTTTTTTTCTGGAGAACTATCAAATCCCGGTATAGATTCGGGGGAACAACTGAGAAGCAGGAGGAGAGGTGGGGAGGTCACCAGGACATGAGACAGATAAAATACAGGGCGTGGCACTGGCAACGAAAACGCATGTTCGAGGTCCGTGCTATTGATTTTTCTCTGAACCAGGTGGCAGGAGTCTGGACAGGGGCCGGGTTCGAAGAAACAGGATCTGTGCATCTGGAGGCCTGTCGACTGATGGAATTCACGGGCCTGTATGATATGAAGGGGAGGGAGATATACGAAGGGGATATTGTGGACGACACCACCAATCGAATCGGGATCCAGCAATCCACTTTGGTTGTGCGGTGGAGTGATAAAGAGGCGGCCTTCTCTCTCATTGATCCGCAAGGGAGGACGGTATGGTGGAAGCCTCACCTGCAGGAGGTGATCGGCAACGTCTGCGAGAACCGCTCTCTTGTGGAGGGAGCCTCATGAGCATCGGTCCCTCCTGCGTTCTTAGGTCTCGCCTTGTGAAAAGACAAGGAAGGGTCCTGAGGGCCGTGCTGCGGGCTTTTCGGTCCGCCGTTTTGGTTTCTTTGATCATCGGGGCATGGTCGGCGGCAGAGGACACCGCCTTTTGTGAATCTTCGAAGGCGGAGCAAGGAGACCTTCAGTTCCTTCGCCAGGACGGGTCCACAGCCGTCTCGATCACCATTGAAATCGCCGATACGCCGGAGGCCCGAATCAGGGGACTGATGGAACGATGGTCCCTTCCAGATCTGCATGGAATGCTCTTCATCTTTGATTCCCCGGAGGTGCAGAGGTTCTGGATGCACAACACGCCCCTCTCTCTTGACATGATCTTCGTAGACGAGAACCGTCGCGTTCTGAACATCGCCGAGTCGACGACGCCTATGTCCAAACAGACCTACGCTTCCAGAGGCCCGGCCAAATATGTGGTCGAAGTTAAAGCCGGCTTTTCAAAACGGCACGGCATTGAGGAGGGGATGAAGATTCAGTGGATGGCTGGACTAAAGAAATGAAGGACTGTGCTAGTGTCGCGTCTCGCAAATAGGTTGTCCTCTCGACCGGAGGGAGAGATCTTTTAAAGACCCTGAACACGAAGATTTCTCACTTCGTTCGAAATGACATTTTAATCAACGTACTTTTGAGAGGCGACACTTGGAGTAGCGAGGACTGAGCGGTTTTGAGCAACCTGCGAGCAGGGTCCTGATAAGTCTCTTTTGTGAATTTCTAAACCGTCCGAAGAGGAGGACAGCGCCGTGCTGGAAGACGGATGGCATGAGACCAAGATAAGAGTCCGTTACAAGGACACGGATCGAATGGGAGTGGTCTATTATGGGAACTATCTCACCTTTTTTGAAATCGGCCGGGCTGAGCTCATGAGGGAGCTTGATTTCCCTTATTCGAGGCTTGAGGCGGAGGGCTACACTCTGGTGGTTACGGAGGCCTCTGCGAAGTATCATGCCAACGTGGGGTATGATGCGTTGGTTACGGTGAAGACCAGGATCGGAAACTACAAAGGCGCAAGAGTTCGTTTCGATTACGAGGTGGTCAGCGAAGAAAGAAAACTCCTGGTGACCGGCCACACGGTTCACGGATGCATCAATTCCGCCATGAAGCCCAGGCGACTTCCGGAGCACCTGAGAAAACTCATCCAAGAGAAACTCGAAGGCCAAGGATAGAAAGGCGGCACGGGCAGGTCAGTAGCTCATGATTTCCTGATCGACCCGAAACATGTAGGCGATGAGAGCCGCTCTGGACCACATGCCGTTTCGCTCCTGCCTCCAGTACATGGCTCTGGGATCCGGATCAATGGCCACATCGATCTCATCCCTTCTGGGGAAGGGATGCATGATCACGGCATTCGGCTTCACGTACGCCATGTTGGCCAGGGTCAACCTGAACTTCGAGACATCGGTCTTCCCCGACTCCCCCGGGATGGCGTCGTGCTCATCCTGAATCCGCGTCATGTAGATGGCATCCGCCTCGGCGAGCACCTTTTCAAGACCGTGGGTTTCAATCGTGTAAGAGATACGGTGCCTCTCAAGGAAACTGCACACGTCCTCTTTCATCTGAAAGGCGGCGGGCGCAGCATAAATGATTTTCATTCCACGGAAGTTCTTCATGAGATAGCTGAGAGACCTCACGGTCCTTCCTCTTTTCAGATCCCCGCACATGAGAACGGTCTTTCCATCGAGGCCCCCTTGGTATTCAAAGGACTGCTGCAAGGTGAAAACGTCGAGAAGCGCCTGGGTGGGATGCTGGTCGCTGCCTGAACCCCCGTTGATGACCGGAACCGGCCGATAGGTGTGCGTGTTGAGGAGCCAGGCCGCCCGCTCCGCCATGTTCTGGCCTTTGTGCCTCATGATGATGAGGTCGGTGTAGGTGGAGAAGGTGCGGAGGCTGTCGTCAAAACTCTCTCCTTTGACTTCGGAGGACACATTGGGATCCCTGATTTCAGAGGTCTTCATCCCCAGAAGGTGGCAGGCGTTTTCAAAAGACAGAAACGTTCTGGAAGAGGGCTGGGCAAAATAGAGCATGGCCCGTTTGTGACAGAGGAGACTCTGGATGAACTGCGATCCTGTCTTGCTTTTTGAAAGGGAGCGAATCTGGTTGGTAATCCGATACAGGTCATCGAGAATCTGGCGATTGAGCTGCTGAGAAATGAGCATGTCATACATGCGACCGTCTTTCTCGAAGCACTTGATTCTCTCCTCATTGGGGAGTCTTTCAAATTCCGCGTATTGCTCGTCAAGGATGGTCATGGGGCCTCCAGGTAAAAAGGCGGTTCAAAGAAACCGGGAAAGAGGGAAAGACATCTGATTCTCCTCCTCAAAATAAGCCAGGCCTTTGCTTGAAGTCAAGTCGCATGAAGGACCTCATTTCTTTTTGAAAATCGCCTTCCACCCGGTAGGCTGTTGAGGACAAAAAGGACGATTCCAAGAAGGATGGTGGCAAGATCGAATCCTTG
>CAZOLJ010000053.1:0-25355 GCA_964580575.1 uncultured Desulfobacteraceae bacterium | reverse complement strand
CCCCCCGCCTTTGGAATTCAGCAGTTGTTTCAGTCTGCAGAATAGGGTATTTTAAACGCATGTTCGAACTGCTGAGCGAAATCGTATCCAACGAGCGTGTCACCGACGACACCTGGCTCATGGCCTTGCGTTCAGCTGAGATCGCGCAAGCAGCCAAGCCGGGCCAGTTCGTGATGATAAAGGTCAGCCCCGGGCTCGACCCTCTGTTAAGGCGCCCTTTTTCCCTATGTGGGGTCAAGGAGGATCTGTTCCTGGTGCTTTACCGCGTGGTGGGCAAAGGGACCAGCCTGATGACAGAGCTGAGGCAAGGGGAGAGACTGCAGGTTCTTGGACCGCTGGGGAAAGGCTTCGCCGTGCCGGAAGAAAGGTTCAGCCGGCTTCTGGTTGGAGGAGGGATCGGCATTGCCCCCCTCCTGTTTCTCAGCCAGTTTCACAGGGAAAAGGAAGCCGCTTTGATGATGGGGTTTCGTACGGCCAAGGACATCCTCTCCCCGCAGAAGATCACAGGCGAAGAGAGGGGTTTTGCGGTAGCCACGGATGATGGGACCAAAGGTCATCACGGTCCTGTGACGGATCTTCTCGATGAGTTCCTCCGCAAGAACTCTGGAGATGTGATGGTCCATGCATGCGGCCCCAGGCCCATGCTCAGAAAAGTGGCTGAGGCGACCCTGGCGCTGAAAATCCCCTGCGAGGTGTCCCTGGAAGCCCACATGGCCTGTGGACTGGGGGCCTGTCAGGGATGCGCGGTAAAAGCGTCTGCAACCTCAGGCAGAAGCTATTTTTATGTCTGCAAAGAAGGGCCGGTTTCTGATGCGGAAGACATTGATTGGGAATTGATTTAGGAAAGCACGAATTTCGGAATTCGGATTTCTTAAGGGCCGTTCAATGAGGGACTTCATATGTCATCGGTTTTGCCTGATTTAAGAACGCACATCGGTCCTCTGTCCCTTCAGAATCCTGTCATCGCCGCGTCAGGGACCTTCGGCTACGGGCTGGAGTTGGAGAGCCTTGTGGACCTCAACCTCCTCGGCGCGCTCGTTGTGAAAGGGCTTTCCCTGAAGCCAATGCCGGGAAATCCTCCTCCGAGAATCGTGGAAACCTCCGGCGGGATGCTCAATGCCATTGGCCTCGCGAACGTAGGGCTCGAAGCATTTCTCAGAGACAAGCTCCCGAGGCTGAGAAAATACACCACGCCGATCATCGTCAACATCTACGGTCACCACACCGAGGAGTACGGAGAACTGGCTTCCGAGTTCAGAGGCGTGGAAGGAGTTGCCGCTCTCGAGGTGAACATCTCCTGCCCTAACGTGGAATGCGGAGGCATGGCTTTTGGGATTGACCCGTTCACGTCAGCGCGGGTGACGGAAACGGTGGTCAGAAACACGGACAAACCGGTGATCGTGAAGCTCTCTCCCAACGTGACGGACATCAAGACTGTTGCCAAGGCCGTGGAAGGAGCAGGGGCGCATGCGCTGTCTCTCATCAACACCCTGACCGGGATGGCCATCGACGTTGAAACCCGGAGACCGAAGCTGGCCAACGTTTTCGGCGGACTGTCAGGTCCTGCCATTAAACCCATCGCCCTTTACATGGTCTATCAGGTCGCCAGG
Organism: uncultured Desulfobacteraceae bacterium; assembly: GCA_964580575.1. Classification (GTDB taxonomy): domain Bacteria; phylum Desulfobacterota; class DSM-4660; order Desulfatiglandales; family HGW-15; genus CAVPDE01. The sequence goes on along the minus strand of CAZOLJ010000053.1, from coordinate 23,745 downwards.
ACCGTGAAGATCCCTGTTATCGGTATGGGCGGAATCATGGACCCTAAAGATGCCGTTGAATTCCTGATGGTGGGCGCCAGGGCAGTGGAGATCGGGACCGCCAACTTCGTCAATCCCAGAGCGACGCTGGAGGTGATCGAGGGCATCAGGACCTATTGCGCGGAGAATGGAATCCGGGAAATCGGCGAGATCGTGGGAAGCCTCAAAACGTGAAGAAGCAGGGAGCGTGGAGCAGATAGAGGTTGGAGGAGCGTCACGCCTCCGGCGTGACTTGAGGTTGGAGGCAAAAGAGAAAGCAGAATTCAGAAAAAAACAGCCCACCTCCAAAACATGGCTTGCTGGCGACAACGACAGCGGTGGGGTTTTAGCAATGTCAAATGTTCACTGATCAATGTTCAGTGCCTACTCTCCGCCTCCTCCCTTATACATCTTTTCAATCAAATCCTTGAAGGCCTCGTTTACATACTTCCTTTTCACCTTCATGGTGGGAGTGACCTCGCCGTCCTCTTCATAAAGCTTCTTGGGAAGGATCGTGAACTTCTTCACCTGCTCGACCCGCGAAAGCGTCTCATTGACCTTGTCCAGTTCCCCCTGAATCAGCTTGAGGATCTCCGGAGCGCGGGTCAGGTCTTTGTAGGTCGAAAACTGGATCTTGTTGTCCTGGGCGTACTTGACCACGTTGTCCTCGTCGATCATGATCAGGGAGACGAGAAACTTCCTGCGATCGCCGATGACCACGGCGTCATTGATGTAAGGGTTGAACTTCAGTTTGTTTTCAATGTACTGAGGGGTGATGTTCTTTCCGCCGGCCGTGACAATGATGTCCTTTTTGCGGTCCGTGATCTTGAGAAACCCGTCCTCGTCGATCAGGCCCACATCTCCGGAGTGCAGCCACCCGTCCTTGACGGTCTCGGCCGTGGCTTCGGGATTCTTGAAGTATCCTTTGAACACGCTCGGAGATTTTACCAGGATCTCTCCATCTTCCGCGATCTTCACCTCGGTGCCGGTGAGAGGAGGCCCCACGGTTCCGAATTTGACCCGGCCCGTGCGGGAGACGCAAGTGACTCCCGTGCCTTCGGTCTGGCCGTAACCCTCGACGAGATTGACCCCGATGGACTGAAAAAAGTGGAGAATGTCCGGGGAGATGGGAGCGGCTCCGGAATAGGCCATCCTCATCCTGTCAAAGCCGAGTCTCTCTTTGAGCTTCCGGAAGACGCTGAAATAGGCGAGCTGATACAGGGCTTCAAAATAGAGAGGCACTTTCTTGAAGTTCATCTTCAGAGTGGCCCTCTTCTGTCCGATTTTCAGAGCCCCATAGAAGACCATCCTCTTGAACCAGGTGGCATCCGACATTTTGATTACAATGGCGGAATAGTACTTCTCCCAGATGCGGGGCACCGCATAGCCGACGGTCGGTGAGATCTCGATCATGTTGTCCGTGACCGTGTCCGGGCTCTCGATAAAATTGACCGTGTACCCGTGGGTAATGTGACCGAGCACGGAGAAGAGCTGTTCAAAGACGTGGCACAGGGGCAGGAACGACATGACCTCGTCGCCCTTGTGCATGGGGTTGTCCGCGGTGATGGCGGTGCCCATCCACGTCAGGTTGCGGTGGGACAGCATGGCGCCCTTCGGGGGCCCGGTGGTTCCCGAGGTGTAGATGAGCATCGAGGTGTCTTCAGGCTGAACCTCGTCCATGCGTTTCTCAATGAGGTCCGGGTTTTTTTCAAGCTCCCGACGCCCCAGTTCTAGAAGTTCTTCAAAGGTCATCATCAAGGGATCCTTGAAATGCCGAAGGCCTTCCAGGTCCCACACAATGACCTTTTTCAGCAGGGGCGCCCGGTCTCTGAAGCTCAGCCACTTGTCGAGCTGCTCTTCGTTTTCCACGAAAAAGAACTTGGAATCCGAGTTCTCGATCACATACTCGACCTGGGGCCAGGCATTGGTCGCGTAAATGCCAACGGCGACTCCGCCTGCGCACTGGATCCCCATGTCCGCGATGACCCACTCGGGGCAGTTGTCGCCGATGATGGAGCCGCAGTCTCCCTTCTGAAGTCCCAAAGAGATCAGCGCAGACCCGACCTGCATGACAAGCCGAGAATAGTCGTTCCAGGAAATGTCGTGCCAGATGCCATACTCCTTTTTCCGCATGGCCACCCGGTCGCCGTATTTCTTGACCGTTTCTCTAAAAATGCGGGGTGCCGTCTCCATCTGTTTGTTCACCCAATGACTCTTCACATGAGGATTTTAAGGCGGCAAAGCCGCCTTCTATGAAATCGTGAAACGATTTCATCTCCACCTCTTTTTTCTCTTCCAGCGCTGGTAACCCTTGGCCGATTCCTCGGAGCGAATGCCCATGTAGAATTCCTTCACGTCCTTGTCTTCCATGAGTTCTCTTGCAGGGCCTTTCATGACGAAGCGGCCGTTCTCCAGGATGAGGGCAAAGTCTGCGATGCCGAGGGCCATCCTGGCGTTTTGCTCCACCAGAAGGATGCTGACGCCCTCCTCATTGATGTTCTCGATGATCCTGAAGATCTCTTTGACCAGGATAGGGGAGAGCCCGAGGGAAGGCTCATCCAGAAAGAGCAGGGTGGGACGATTCATCAGGGCCCTGCCGATGCTGAGCATCTGCTGCTCCCCACCGGAGAGCGTTCCAGCCCATTGGTTTTCCCTGGCCTTGAGCACCGAGAAGTGTCGGTAGATCTGCTCAAAGTCGCTCTTCACGCCAGCCCGATCTCTTCTGAGATAGGCTCCCATGAGGAGGTTTTCTCTGGTCGTGAGTTCCTCGAAGACCTCTCGCCCCTCAGGGACATAGGAAAGGCCCATGCGAACGATCCTCTCGGTATCCTCATCGTTGATGCGCCTTCCCATGAACTCGATGGTGCCCTTGTCCGGCTGATCCTCGATAAGGCCCATGACGGTTTTCAGGATGGTGGACTTGCCTGCCCCGTTGTTGCCCAGAATCGCGGTGATCGTTCCCACCTCAACGGAGAGGGAAGCCCCCCGGATCGCGTAAATCAGCCCGTAGTAGGTCTCAATGTTCCTTATTTCAAGCAGCGCCCCGGATTCCATCCTCTTCTCCAAGATAGGCTTTCAGAACTTCGGGATTTCTCTGCACGGCTTCAGGGTTTCCTTCTGTAATGATCTTTCCAAAGTTGATGACCAGGATGCGCTCGGAAATGTCCATGACCATCTTCATGTCGTGCTCGATGAGCAGGATCGTGACGCCGAGGGTGTCCTGGATGTCCTTAATCCAGAAAATCATGTCCTGCTTTTCTTCGGAATTCATGCCTGCGCAGGGCTCGTCCAAAAGCAGGAGTTCGGGCTCGAGGGCAAGCGCTCTTCCCAACTCCACCTGTTTCTGGATTCCGTAAGGAAGGGCGACGACAAACTTGTTTCGAACAGACTGCAGATCGAGCAGGTCAATGATCTCTTCCACCTTGCGGCGATGGGAGATCTCCTCCTTGCCGGCAAAGGATCGTTTCCCCCAGAGGAAGGCTCCGCGGAACAGGCCGGTCTTTAGAAAATTGTGCCGGCCCAGCATCAGGTTTTCCATGGTGCTCATGTGACTGAAGAGCTCGATGTTCTGAAAGGTCCGGGCGATTCGGAGTTTGGCCACCTGGTCAGGCCGCCTGCCCTGAATTTCCCGGTCCTTGAAAACAATGGTTCCTCTGCTGGGGTGGTAGATGCCGTTGATGCAGTTGAAGAGGGTGGTTTTCCCCGCCCCGTTCGGCCCGATGATGGCGTAGATTTCGCCCTGCTTGACTTCAAAAGAGATGTTCGCCAGGGCTTCGATGCCGCCAAACGATATGGACAGCTTTTCAACCTTGAAGAAAGTCATAGTGCGGAGCTTTCACTCCCTTCCTTGTTGGCCTTGTTTGTCATTTCGACCCCCGCAAGAGCGGGGGGAGAGATCTTTGAGTGCCTTCAACGTTACACGCCCAGATTCCTCGCTCCGCCATCTCTGGCGGAGCGAGGAATGACAGTCAACGGGAATCTCAAGGCGCACAAAACGCACGCCGGTAAGGTCTCTATTTGCTGACAGCGCAAATCCGGAAATTTCGTTTTTCGGATTGGCCTTAGGGTTCCATCCAGTCCGTCAGGATCTTGGACTTTCCGTCGGCCAGACACTGGGCCAGGAAGACTTCCTTCTGCCCCTGCCTGGAGTACACGTCGCTCGGCTCGAAGGCGGAGTAATCGATGCGGCCGAAGATGCCCCTGAAATTCCTGATGCCTTCCATCTCCTTCACGAAGCGCTCGCGAGTGAGGTCTTTCCCACACCTCTTGAGCCCTTCCACCATGGGTTCCACAAAGCCGATGCCGGCGTAAAAGAACACGCCCCATCGTTCATCTTTAGCTGCAAATTTGTCAAAAGCCTTTTTGTATTTCAGCATCAGGGGAGTCGTGGACTCAGGGACCTCCCCGAAAAAAGCAACGATCGTGTCCGTCCAGAGCCCTTTGCTGATGTTCTGCATGAGAGGAAAGTCCGAGCAGGTGCTGGTGCTCATCCACTGAGGTTTGAACTGCATGGCCTGAGCGACCCCGATAATCCGAACTGCGTGGGTGGGAGACACCCAAAGGAGCACGACATCAGCGTCGACTTTCTTGAATTCCATAACGTGGGGCTTCATGTCCGTGTCGGCCATTTCCACAGGTACCTGGGCGACCAACTTCAGACCTTGCTTGGCCAGCTCTTTCTCCGCACCCTGAACTCCGTTTTTCCCGTAATCGTCATTCTGGTAAGCGATGGCGATTTTCTTCTTGCCCAGGTTTTTCACGGCATACCGGACCAGCAACTGGGCTTCTGTGTAGTAAAGAGGGTAGACGGCAAAGAGGTATTTCTGAGGCGGGGTGATCCAGTCAAGAGATCCAGCAGCAGGGCCTACCCAGGGGATCTTTTTCTCCATGAGATAGTCCTTGACGGCGAGACCAGGGGAGGTGCCCACGCCGGAAGCCCACCCGAACATCCCTTTTCCTTCCTGGAGTTCTTTCACTCCTGCCTTTGTTTTGGCCGGGTTGTAGCCGTCATCGAACATGGAGTATTCGATCTTCCGGCCGGCAATACCTCCCTCGTCGTTGATCATTTGAAAGAGGACTCCTGTTCCGCGCGCCACAGCTCCCCAAGGAGCGGCGGGGCCTGTCTGGGGACCCCACTGGCCGATGCGAATGGTGGTGTCCGTCACTCCTTCCTCGGCCAAAGCCGTGAAGGGCAGACCAAAAACGAGAAAGCAAACCGCGAGCAAAATCCCTAAGTCTTTCTTTTTCATAGCATGCTCCTTTCTGTCGGTTAATGGAGGTTGACTATATCTGTGCCCTATACCTTTTTCACATAGTGGCGAGCGAAGAGCCCGCTCGGTCTAACACAAAGAACAAGGACAATAATCGCAAAGGCCACGACGGATTTGAATTCAATGGACACGTAACCGCCGAAAAGGTTTTCAATGATGCCGATGGCATAAGCTCCGAAGATCGACCCCGGCAGAGAGGTCATGCCTCCAAGAACTGCAGCAGCAAAGCCTTTCAGCATGGGGTCCCACATCATGTAAGGTTGCATAGTGGTCGGCGCAATCAGAAGTCCTGCCACGCACCCGACCAGGGAGGAGATGCCCCAGGTGAACATGAGAATGCGGTTGGTGCGAATGCCCATGAGCCGCGCCGCAGTGGGATTCTGCTGGGTGGCTTTCATGGCGATTCCCAGCTTGGAGTACCTCAAGAAGAGGAAGAGAACGATCATGATGATGAGGGCCACAAAAAAGGTCAGCACCTCGAGGGAACTGATGAAGATGCCGCCGAGGCTCACGCTCTCATAAGGCCCGATGGGGAAGGGCAGGGTCTTGGGATCGGCACCGAATTTCCAGGACACAAGTCCCATAAGGATCATCTCGATGCCGATGGTGATGATGATCATGCCGAGCACATTCGGTTCTTTCGCACGCCGGAGCACGGCGAACTCAAGGAGAAAGCCGAGCAGGACGGCAAAGACAAGAGCGAAGGGAAAGGCAGCGTAAAATGGCCAGCCGTGAAACTCGAGGACCATGTAGGTGAGAAAAATTGAGAGGAGGGCCATCTCTCCCTGGGCAAAATTGACGACCTCAGAGGTCTTGTAGATGATCACCATGGCAAGACCCATGAGGGCGTAAGAACTTCCCACGGCAATCCCGCTGGCCAGCATCTGTAAGAATTCAAGCATAGGAATCAGTGCCTAAATATAAAAAGGTGCACGGCATACGGTGCATGGTGCACGGACTATAAAATCGCATTAACACTTCGGTGTTGACGGGGAATCGGTCACCAAAAAATCTATTTTGACCGGCACTCCAATGTTCCATGGTTCCCGCATTCCCTTTTTCTACTTGCTCCTTGGCCCTGTACCGTGCGCCGTGCACCTTGCACCGTCAAAACGGCCACGTCCTCCAATAGATTTTCGTTCGGATCCAGAACCCATAGAGGCCCAAAGGCTCAAAGAGCATGATCAACACCATGATCAGGCCGTAGAGAATAAACTGGATGTTGGAGACACCGGTGATGGAAAAATAGCTTTTAGAAAGCGCTTCGAGCCACAATCCCACATAGGGAATGCTCAAGATATTGCGGAGTTCCAGATCCATATAAGACAGAAGGCAAGCTCCCGCGATAGCACCGAAAATAGATCCCAGGCCTCCCACAACCACCATGGCCAGGAACAGGATCGACATGAGCAGCCCGAAGAGTTCGGGTTCGATGAATCGGAGGACAAAAGCATAAAGGCCGCCGGCAAGCCCTGTGTAGAAGGCGCTCACCGCAAAGGCCAGGGTCTTGTAGTACATGAGGTTGACGCCCATGGTCTCGGCGGCAATGTCCGCATCCCGGATCGCTATGAAGGCTCGACCCACCTTGGTCTTAATCATGTTGCGCGCGGCAACCGTCAGAATGACCGTCAAGATGATCAAAAGGTAATACAAATCCCTGTCCGTGTTGAGATGCCAGGGACCGATCGTCAGCTCGGGCGCGTGAAGGCCCTGGCGGCCGCCGAAAAACTCGATCCGGCCGATGACCCTGGTGATGGTGAGGCCGAACCCGAGCGTGGCAATGGAAAGGTAAGGGCCTTCAAGTCGCAAAGCGGGGAAGCCGATCAGGAAACCGAACACGGCAGTAGCGAGAGCGGCCGCCGGGAGGGCAAGAACAAAAGGCAAACCCACTTTGGACATGAGCACGAGGGTGCCGTAAGCGCCGATGGCGAAAAAGCCGGAATGACCGAGAGAAATCTGCCCTGTGTAGCCCACGAGGATGTTGAGGCCGATGGCAACGATGACGTTGATGGCCATGTAGTTGGCCACATAGACATAGTAGTTCTTGAAAAGGAACGGAAAGAGGGCAAGAAAGGCCATGAGGATAATAAACCAGAAGACGGTCACTCCAGAACGGAAGAACTGGACATCCTCATAATAGTCCCTTTTCATGTCCATGGGCGATGGCTCCTATCCGCAGTTACCGAAAGGGGATAGCTATTTGTCAGCTAGCTTGTCAACAAGTTTCTTGTAGTAGAGCTGTTTTTCTTCAAGAAGGGGAGACCTTTTGCCCATCATGTTCAGTTTCATGATCTTGAAATTGATCTTCTTGATGAGATTGTATCTCTCCTTCGCGTCGGGAATCATGATCAGCATGTCCTCCATCTGGAGGATTTCCTTTTTTTCTAATAGTTCAGGGGGAAGACAATCGGCATTTTTCAACACTTTGTATGCAAGCCGAAGGTCCTCGGGAACATGACTGTCGTCTTCGAGGGGAATAGGCCTTCCCTTGCCCGGAAGGTTGTCGAATTCGCCCTTTTCCATGGCTTCCTTGATCCTCTGTTCAACGATTTTTTCGTATCCAGGAAGGATTCCTGCCATCGGAACTCCAACACATGGAAGATGCCCGCCGGAAGAATAGGCTGAGTTCATCCGCACGGAAGAAACACAACCATAAAAGATTTTTGGTGATCTTGCAAGCCTATTCGGTCTCCCATGATCCCAAAGAGGAAACTCCGCGCCGCCGAGCGAGAACTTCAATTTGCTTTTAGCGCTGCCCCTTAGGTACAAAGGTGCAAAGGCACAGAGGCACAAAGCGACAAAGAAAGAGGCAAAGGGACAAAGGCACAAAGCAGAAAAACCCTTCCGCCCTGTCCCTTTGTCCCTCAAGCAGCAGTTTACTCTTGACAGCCCAACCCCTATTGGATATCCCCAAGATCATGATCGATGATGTGGACAAGAGGGTGATCCGCCTCATTCAGGGGGATTTACCGCTCGATCTCAGGCCCTTTGCCGTGCTGGCGGAGAAGGCCGGGATTTCCGAAGAGGAGTTTGTCGAGCGGGTTGCGTCCTTAAAGAAAAAGGGAATCATCAGAAGATTCGGTGCGACCCTGAGACACCAGGAAGCCGGCTTCAGTTCAAATGCCATGGTCGCGTGGATTGTGCCTGAGGAAAGGATCGAAGACGTGGGAAAAACCATGGCGAAATTCAGGGCTGTGACCCACTGCTACCAGCGGAAGACGACCGAAGGATGGCCCTACAACCTGTACACCATGATCCACGGGGACGGCCGGGAAAAGTGCCGTGAGATTGCGAAGCAGATGTCACGAAAGGCGGGCATTCAAGACTACATCCTCCTGTTTAGCGAAAAGGAATTCAAGAAGACGAGTATGAAATACTTCGAGTGACAAGTAACGAGTGACAAGTGACGAGTGAAAAGAACCGAAGAAGTGCTTCTGAATAGCAAGTTGCAGGTCGCTTGTAGCAGGTTGAAAAGTAGGATCTCCGACCGGCTACACGCAAGAGGCGACGTGCCACATGCAGCCGGCAACAGTCGCCCCGAAGGGGTCACGAGGTGGCACGGACAAACTTTGTTTATCCGTGGAGTGAGACAAAGGATGACGTTTTCACACGGACAAGCGCAGCTTGTCCGTGCCACCGAAGAGAATTCGTAACGGAGAATGGCTATGGGAGAAAAATCTAGGCGATTGTTCCAAAAGGCGAGAACCGTCATTCCCGGCGGCGTGAATAGCCCGGTCCGCGCCGGAAAGGCCGTGGGCATGGATCCCCCGTTCATCGCCCGGGCAAAAGGGTGTTACCTGTGGGATGTGGACCGCAAGCGTTACATTGATCATGTCTGTTCGTGGGGTCCCATGATCCTGGGTCACAGTCCTCCCAGCGTGGTCAAAGCGCTGCAGGAAAGGGTGCCGAAGGGGACCAGCTATGGTGCGCCTACAGAGCTGGAAGTGGAGATGGCGCAGAAGATCTCCTCCATGGTGCCCTCCATCGAGATGGTGAGGATGGTCAATTCCGGAACCGAGGCGACCATGAGCGCTATTCGTCTGGCACGGGGTTTCACCTGTCGGGAAAAGATCGTCAAATTCGAAGGATGCTATCATGGCCACGCGGACAGTCTTCTGGTTTCTGCAGGGTCAGGGGTGGCGACCTTCGCGATCCCTGGTTGCCCCGGCGTCCCGGCAGATCTCGCCGGCCACACGATCTCATTGCCTTTCAACTCGCTCGATGCGGTCGTTCAAACCATGGAGAAATACGGTCCGGAGATCGCGGCCATCATCGTGGAACCGATCCCCGGAAACATGGGCGTGGTGTTGCCTGAGCCAGGGTTTCTCAAAGGGCTCCGTGAACTGACATCCCTCTTCGGATCGCTCCTTATCTTTGACGAGGTGATCTCCGGCTTCCGGGTCGGCCTGGGAGGGGCCCAGGAGCTTTATGGGGTAACGCCTGATCTGACGTGTCTAGGGAAGATCATCGGCGGCGGGTTGCCGGTGGGAGCCTACGGCGGGAAGAAAAGCATCATGCAGAGCATGGCTCCGGAAGGAAACATCTATCAGGCCGGGACTCTCTCAGGCAATCCTCTGGCCATGGCGGCCGGCCTGGCTACACTGAAAGAACTTGAAAAGGGCAAGATCTATGAAGTCCTTGAGCGGAAGGGAAGAAGGCTTTTCACAGGGCTCGATCGGGCTGCGAAAAGCGCTGGACTGGATGTGGTGGTGAACTGGATCGGATCCATGGGGAGTCTCTTTTTTGCCAAAGAGGCGGTGAAGGATTTTGATTCTGCAAAGAAGAGTGACCTGCAAATGTTCAGAAATTTTTACGCCGGCATGTTGGAACAAGGGATCTATCTGGCTCCTTCTGCCTTTGAGGCCTGGTTCGTTTCAGCGGCTCATGAGGACGGCGCGATTCAGAAGACGATCCAGTGTGCGGAGAGAACTTTTGGATCTTTGAGGCGAAGAAAAATTCATTGACTTTTCCGAAAGGCGTGTGGTACATCAAAACGCCAACCTGCAAGGTCGCCCGCTAAAGGCGACGGACCTTGATTATCCATCATGGATAAAGAGACAAAGAAGCTTTTCAGGACCTTAGGGTATCTCAGTACTATAGGTCTTACTATGGCTTTGTCTGTGGGAATCGGGGCGGTCTTCGGGCACTGGCTTGATGAGAAGTTCGGTACAACGCCTTGGCTGTTTTTCATTTTTCTAGGCTTCGGGATTGCGGCGGCATTCAGGAACTTGCAAATCATGTATCGAAGGATGAAAGACCAGGAAGATCACTAGACCCTGATTATGGAATGGAATAAACTGTATAAGTATTTCAAGACCTTGAACTTGCTGGTTTTGCTTGTTCTGATTTCGGCAAGTTATTTCTTGTTTGGTCGGTCGGTTTCCTTGGGAGTGGTTGCAGGGGGTGTGCTCATCATGGGGAACTTCACCATTCTGCAACACAGTATCCGCAAAGCTTTTTCCTCCCAGGAATTCAACCCGAGACAAAAAGCGAATATCATCATGAAGTATTATCTCAGGCTGCTATGCCTTGGAATCATAATGTTTATCCTTATTGCCAAAGGGTGGGTTCATCCGATCGGGCTGGTTATCGGGCTTTCGACCCTTGTTTTCACTATTATATGTCTTGGCCTCTCCAGATCTCTGATGACGAATAGCAAGGAGGGTTTCTGACTTGGAACATCATTTCTATTATTTGGTCGAGATCCTGAGTGCTGTGGGATTAGGGCACTTTGCACACCAAAATGCGCACGTTCTTCATTCGTGGTTTGTAATGATCATTTTGATTGTTGGATCTTTACTGCTCTTGAAAGGTATTCGGATTATTCCTACGAAGGGCCAGAATGTCTTGGAAATGATTATCCAAGGCCTTGAGAACTTCATGATAGAGATTACGGGGCCAGAGGGTAAGGCCTTTTTCCCATACATTGCTACTGTCTTCTTATACATCCTGTTATCGAATCTTATCGGGCTTATCCCTGGTTTCTTTTCGCCTACCGCTAATATCAACACGACTTTGTCGCTTGCCCTATGCACCTTTGTGCTAACCCATGCGATAGGGATCAAGTATCACGGCGTGAAGTACGTGAAGCACTTTTTTGGACCACTCCCGGCTTTGGCTCCATTTATGATCATCATTGAGGTCATAGGACATATCGCACGTGTCATGTCTTTGAGTATCCGGCTATTCGGAAACATCTTTGGCAAAGAGACGCTGTTGGGCATTCTATTCGGCTTGGCAGGTCTTTACTTGGCCCCGCTTCCTATCTTGTTCTTAGGAATACTCGTCAGCCTCATTCAGGCGTTGGTCTTCATGCTGCTGTCTATTGTATATTTTGCCGGGGCCATGGAGGAGGCGCATTAGGAAGCGCAATAGCGAAGAGCGAGTAAAGCGCTTGGTGTCTCTTATTCCTTTTGGAAGAAGGCAAATAAAGAAGGAGGGAGGTTCTTATGGTTAGAAAAGGTTTCGTCGCGGTGTTGACATTTTTCGGGGTTCTGGGAGTCGTGCCACAAGTCTTTGCGGCGGACTCAGCAGCGCAGTCTTCTGCGCTGTGGGTGTTTTTCGGTGTGGCTATAGCATGTGGTTTCGGTATTGGTGTGGCGGCTCACGGCACAGGCATAGGGATGGGCAATGCCATCAATGGGGCATTACAGGGGACTGCAAGAAACCCTGAAGCGAGTGGTAAGATCATGACCCTTATGATTCTCGGGCTCGCGCTCATTGAATCGCTGGCTATCTATGCGCTTGTCGTCTGCCTAATCCTTATCTTTGTGAATCCTGGGTTCGGCGCTTTCAGCGCAATCGTAAAGACACTTGGTGGCTGATCATTGAACGTCTGCTGGGCAGGTTTCCCACCGGCCAGTTCTATTCAGTCAAAAAAATAGCTGAGCATTGCGACGCAAAAGCCGCAGTGCTCAGCTAGGCGTTTGCAGGCGACCGCCGAGTGCCTCTCATGACGGCGCTGAAGCGCTCAGGACCTTGCTCAAGAAGTGTCCTGTGTGAGAGTCTTTCATCTGAGCGACGGCCTCCGGCGTGCCTGCGCCTACCAGATAACCTCCTCTGTCTCCGCCTTCCGGGCCCAGATCAATGATGTGGTCGGCCGTCTTGATCACGTCGAGGTTGTGCTCGATGACGACAACCGTGTTGTTGAGATCGACCAGGTGATTCAACACCTCAAGAAGTTTCTGAATATCCGCGAAATGGAGCCCTGTGGTCGGTTCATCGAGGAGGTACAGTGTTCTTCCCGTGTCCCTTTTGCTCAATTCTCTGGAGAGTTTCACCCGTTGCGCTTCGCCGCCTGAGAGCGTGACCGCCGACTGTCCGAGGGTGATATATCCGAGACCCACGTCGATCAGAGTCTTGAGCTTGCCCCGGATGGCCGGCACGTGCTCGAAAAAGCTGTAAGCCTGGGTCACGGTCATGCCCAGGACCTCTGCAATGTGGTAGCCTTTGTACTTGACCTCCAGAGTGTCCCGGTTGAACCGAAGCCCCTGACAGGCGTCGCACGTCACGTATACATCGGGGAGAAAGTGCATCTCGATCTTGATGATGCCGTCGCCGTTGCAGGCCTCGCACCGTCCCCCCTTCACGTTGAAGCTGAATCTGCCCGGCTTGTAGCCTCTCACCCTCGCGTCAGGCAGCATGGCAAAGAGGTCCCGGATGGGATTGAACACCCCTGTGTAAGTGGCCGGGTTGGATCGCGGGGTTCTCCCGATGGGGCTCTGATCAATGCGGATGACCTTGTCGATGTGATGGATTCCTTGAAAGGCCTTCACTTTCCCGATTTTCTCCTTGGAGCGGTAGAGCCTTTGGGCCAGGGCGGGAAAGAGGATTTCATTGATGAGGCTGCTCTTGCCGGATCCGGAAACGCCGGTGACGCAGGTGAAAGTGCCGAGAGGAATCTCCACCCGGATGTCCTTGAGATTGTTGTGACCGGCTCCTTCAATGACCAGGGTGGAGCCGTTGGAAGTTCTTCTCGATTTGGGCAGAGGAATGGTTTGCCCTCCGGAGAGGTACTTGCCCGTCAGAGACGATTCGCTCCTCAAAAGCTGGGCAGGGGTTCCTTGAAAGACGATTTGCCCGCCGTTGACCCCCGCGCCCGGGCCCATGTCAATGACATGATCCGAGGACAGAATGGTCTCCCCGTCGTGCTCGACCACCAGAACGGTGTTTCCGAGATCCCTCAACCGTCTGAGGTTCTGGAGAAGCCTGAGGTTGTCCCTCTGGTGAAGCCCGATGCTGGGCTCATCGAGGACATAGAGAACGCCTGCAAGCCCAGAGCCGATCTGGGTGGCCAAACGGATCCTCTGATCCTCCCCACCGGACAGGGTGGAGGTCGGTCTGTCCAGAGAAAGGTAATCGAGACCCACGCTTCTCAGGAACCAGAGCCGTTCGCGGATTTCCTTGAGAATCCTTTCCGCGATGGCGGCCTCTTTCGAATCGAGCCGGAGGTCCTGGAAGAAGTCGTAGGCTCTCTCGATGGACAATGCCGTGAGCTCATGAATGGAGAGCCCGTGGACCGTCACGGCAAGGGGAACGGGCTTCAACCTGGCTCCCTTGCACGACGGGCAGGCCTGGAGGCTCAGGAACTTCTCGATTTCTTCCCGGACCATGGTGGACTCGGTTTCGCGATACCGCCTTTCGAGACTCGGGATCACGCCCTCAAAGGGACGCTTGTAGTAATGGCGGTGATCATCGCGCTCGAAATAGAATTTGATGCTCTCCTCGCCGGATCCGTGGAGAAAGACCTCCTGCACCTTCTTGGGGAGGTTCTTGTAAGGAGTGTACACATCCACATGGTAGTGTTGGCAGATGGCGTCGAGCATCTGCTGGTAATAAATGGATTGGCGGGTGGCCCAGGGAGCAATCGCACCCTCCCGGAGCGACAGACCGGGATTAGGCACGATGAGGTCCGGGTCAAAGTATCGCTTAGTGCCGAGGCCGCTGCATTCAGGGCATGCGCCATGGGGATTGTTGAAGGAAAACATTTGGGGGGTCAATTCGGGCATGCTGATGCCGCAATTCCTGCAGGCGGCTTTTTGGCTGAAGAAGATCTCTTTGTCGCCCGGAAGCTCAAGAAGGGCTTGACCGTCCGCAAGGCTGAGGGTGAGCTCCATGGAGTCCGTGAGCCGGCGCCTGATCTCTTTGTTCACTACCAACCGATCCACGATCACGCTGATCGTGTGCTTCTTGTTTTTCTCAAGAAGGATGTTTTCTTCCAGGAGCACGGCCTCTCCGTCGATTTTAGCCCTGGTGAAGCCGTCCTTCCTCAGCTTCTGGAGGAGTTGAGCATGCTCTCCCTTCTTGGAGTCCACGAGGGGGGCCAGGATCTGGATTCTAGTCCCTTCCGGCAGGGCCAGGGCCTGATCGATGATCTGGGGCGTGGTCTGTGGTGCAATCTCCAGATTGCACTGGGGGCAGTGGGGCTTTCCGATTCTCGCAAAGAGGAGCCGCAGGTAATCATAGATCTCCGTGACGGTGCCCACTGTGGAACGCGGATTGCTGCTGGCCGTTCGCTGCTCGATGGAAATGGCGGGAGAGAGGCCCTCGATGGAATCCACATCCGGTTTGTCCATCTGCTCCAGAAACTGGCGCGCATAGGCGGAGAGAGATTCCACATACCGCCTTTGTCCCTCGGCATAGACGGTGTCAAACCCAAGGGAGGATTTGCCGGAGCCCGACAGCCCTGTGATCACCACGAGTTTGTTGCGGGGGATATCCAGGGAAAGATTTTTGAGGTTGTGCTGTCGAGCACCGCGGATTTTGATGTAATCTGTTGTCATAGATCGTTGAAGTTGTGACCCTGTGCCACGGACAAGCGAAGCTTGTCCGCGCCACCTAGTAGAGCGTTCCGGAAATAACGCTGCAATCCTGTCATTTCGAGCGCAGCGAGAAATCTTACCGATCCCAGGCGCATACAAAGATCTCTCCCTTCGGTGGAGGGGACATCTTAATTCGGGAACGCTCTACTAGCGATACGTTCTCTGTTTCCTGCAATTTGAGCTGCCATCTCAATGGCCGCTTTGAGGCTCCATGGATCGGCGATGTCCTTGCCGGCAATGTCATAGGCCGTTCCGTGGTCCACCGAGGTTCTGATAATCGGCAATCCCAAAGTGACATTCACGGCGTCTGAAAAGTGGAGAAGCTTCAAGGGAATGAGACCCTGATCATGGTACATGGCCACAACCGCATCGAATTCTCCTCCAGCGGCCCTGTAGAAGAGACTGTCCGCAGGGAAGGGGCCTTCCACACGATATCCTTCCGCCTTTGCCTTTCGGATCGCCGGCGTGATGATGGAATTCTCCTCTTCGCCGAAAAGACCTTCTTCTCCGGCATGAGGATTGAGAGCGGCCACAGCAAGCCGGGGCTTGGGAATTCCAAAGTCCTGCTCAAGAGCTCCTGCTGTGATCCGTATGGTCTTAAAGACTTTTTCCTTGCTTAGAAGTGCCGGAACATCTTTCAGCGCGCAGTGGATGGTCACCAGGGCCACACGGAGCTTCTTGCCCGCCAGCATCATGACATAGTCCCTGCAGCGGGTAAGCGAGGCAATGAGCTGAGTGTGGCCTTCGTAAGCGTATCCGGCCTGCTGCATCAGAGTCTTGCTGATCGGACAGGTGACCACAGCGGAAAGTTCTTTTGTCTTGGCCAGTTCCACCGCGGTGACAATGCAGCCCACCATGGCCTCTCCGCCTTCCCTCTTCGGGATTCCCGGAGTGAGCACTCTTCGATTCAGTCTGCACACGGCGATCAGCTCGATCTGGCGGGGTTTGCCTTGGGCTTCGGAGGGATGGCTAATTTCTCTGATGGCCGGAACACGCCTTTTTCCCACATAAAGACTCAACGCTCCTCGGTCTCCGAACACCACAGGGCGACAGAGTTCATGGATCTTAGGGTCCGAAAGGGCCTTGACAATGACCTCAGGCCCTATGCCCGCAGGATCGCCCATGGTGATGCCGATGAGGGGTCGCTTTTTCAGGTGGTTCCTCCAAGTGTCGCTCTTTATATTTGTCCGGGCGGCGAATCCTCACCTTTAGGTGAAGACTTAGGTTCAGTTTTCATAGTCGGATGCGGGCAGAAGAGCGCTTAAGCACAAAGGCACGAGCTACGCAGAGAGTGATGCGACTTTGTGCCTTTGTCCCTCTGTCCCTTTGCTACTGGGTTAAAAGGTTAGGTGAGGGGGGCAATTCTGTCAAATGATTTAACAGGGGACCAATGAACGCACGGAAAACCGTCACTATTTGTTCAAACTCCGCTTCTGGATTCATTCCTCCACAAAATTGACAAACTATGAAAATTTTCGTTTGCTTTTTCTAATGCAGGGCTTCGGGGTCGTCCAGGCCAAGAAGCGCCGCGTATCGGAACAGGAGCCCAATGGGTACTCCTCTAGGGAACTGGCTCAGAGAGAGTCGGATGCCTCGGCACTATCGGGACTGTTCAAGAAAAAGGGCTTCAACATCGGCGTTTGTGCGGCAGGAGCGGCCCTCTTCGTCGTGATGGGAGTCTTTGACCTTTGGAAGTCCTCTGTTCACAGCCGGTTCGAAAACTTGTCGATCCCCTGGTCGGTGTGAACAACCCGCATCTGCGGATTCAGTTTGGCGAACTTGGGCAGCCACACGGTTTCAAAGGTGACCCCAATGGCGAAGTAGATTTCACTCTTTCATAGAGCTTTCATCTGGGTGGGACGTGGTTCATAAATGTGAGGGTTAGCTCCGGGAGGGACCATCACGGAGACCTGAACAAAGCTTGCCCCGATCTTCTCGACAAAGTATTTCTGAGGGGGGATTCTCACGAACATTGGAATCGGTTCACCGGCCAGGGCCGATCCTGAACCCCAGACCGCGCAGAGGAGAAGCAGAAATGCCCAAAAAGATAAACGGAGCCTCATCACCATCTCCTCAGACAGTCCTGGGGAAACCGGTGGGTCCCCCCTGTACCTTCGAGGGTGACTTGCACCAGGGCCTCCGGATCGTTGATCACCATATCCGGGTCTGTGACCACGCCGCGGTACCCCACATACTCGTTCATGTAGTCTTCCCATCTCTGGTCCTGGGATTTTTGAAAGACCTCGACTTTATCTCCCTGGCGCAAGGCTGGCATATCCTGGTCTCCCTCAAGGTATGGTGATGCCCGACTTGTATCCCGCCGTCATCTGTCTCGCACATTTCTCGCAGTACTGGCGGCCTTCGAACGCTTCGATGATCGTTGAAGTCCGTTTTTTCACGTAATCGAGATATCGGGCCGGTCCGACCACGGCGCCGCACTGATCACAGTACTCCAATTTCTCATGGCAGAGAACCGTGCCGCAAAGGCTCAGAACCCGCTCTCCGTCTTTGTCCGTCAGAGTCATGGCTCCGGTCGGGCAGTTGGCGGCGCAAGCCCCGCACAGGATACACCGTTCCGCAGTGACCCGGTAGTCGGTCATTTCCGGCCTTCCGGAGTCCATGTAGCCGAACTGAAGTGCATCGATCCCCATTTTGTCCCGGCAAATGGTGACGCACTTCCCGCAGCGCTTGCAAATGTCGCAGCGCAGGCAGCGCCTGGCCTCCTGCTTAGCCGTGTTTTCATCATAGCCCAGTTCGACCTGCTGGAAGGTGATCCGCCGCCTTTCCGGGCCAAGGAGGGGCATTTCAGGGCGACGAAAAGTCATTTTGGAAGAGGCCGGCGTTTCGGACAGGGCCACTCGCATTCGGCGGGCAGGTACAGGCGGCATTTTGGGTTGAGGGAGGCCCCTCAGATAACGGTCGATCCCTGCAGCCGCTCTTTTTCCCGCGCCAATCGCCTCCACCGCCGTGGCAGGCCCAAGCACCAGATCTCCACCGGAAAAAACCCCTTCCACGGAAGTTGCTGAAGTGATGGTGTCCGCCATCAGGGTCCCCCACTTGGTCCATCGGAGACTCTGTATGGAATCCAGTCCCTCACGGTCGACCCGCTGACCAATGGCCGTGATGATCGCATCGACCCCAATCACATGATCGCTCCCCGCCACCGGCACCGGCTTGCGCCTGCCCTTGTCGTCAGGCTCTGTCAGCTTCGCGCGAAGGCACTTGAGGCCGGTGACTTTCCCGTCGTTTCCAAGGACTTCAATGGGGACGGTGAGGAAAGTGATCTGAACGCCTTCTTCCTCGGCCTGCTTGACCTCTTCTACATTGGCGGGCATCTCGTTGCGGGTTCTTCTGTAAACCAGGTGAACCTCATGGCATCCCAAGCGGATCAGGGTACGAGCTGCATCGATCGCCACATTGCCGCCGCCTATGACGGCCACCCTTTGGCCGGGGGCATGCCTGTTTCCCCTGGTGACATCCCGCAAAAACGCGATCGCGTCGATCACCTGTGGGAAATCCCTTTCCCCCTTCACGCCCAGATCCAGGGAAGCATGGGCCCCTGTAGAAATGAAAAATGCCCTGAAGCCCTCCTGCCGGAGTCCATCAACCGTAGTATCCCGGCCCAGCCTCGTATTGAATCGGAATTCCACTCCCAGTTCTTCGATGAAAGCGACTTCGCGGTCAATGACTTCCCTGGGAAGGCGGTATCGGGGAATGCCCACCATCATCATTCCGCCTGCATAGGGCAACGTTTCGATAACCGTCACTTCATACCCCTTGAGAGCGAGATAGTTAGCAGCGGTCAAACCTGCCGGCCCTGCGCCGATCACGCACACTTTGTAGCCCATGGCCGGTTCTTTAGCCGGGTTCGTATAGGTCCTCTCGGAAACGGCACGTTCGGCGGCAAAGGCTTTCAGATCCTTGATGGCGATGGCGTTGTCTATCTTTCCCCTGACACAGACAAATTCACAAGGGTGGGTGCAGACCAAGCCGCATACCCAGGGGAAGGGATTGTCCTTGCGGATCAGTCCCACGGCCTCTGCGTATTTCCCCTGGCCGATGAGCGCCACATAGCTGGCCACGTCAATTCCCGCAGGGCAGGCCATCTGACACGGAGCAGGAGTCAGAATCTCGCATTGGCCGGTAGGGCAGTTGTGGGTGTCGATGTGGCTGGCAAAGACTTCCCTGTGCGATGCCAACGCTTTTCCGACGAGACGAACGATCTCTTTGGAGAACTCCTCCGGCTCCTCCATGACCATGGAGGCGATGGAGGTGAGCATGGCCTGCAGGTGCTGCGGGCCTCCTGCCCCTGTAGACACATCTTTGATGAGCTCAAGAAGGTCTTCCGCCCGCCGTCGAGCTCTCGGATGGGTGATGCGGCCTGAGGCGATGAACTCCGAAAGGCCAAGGTAGGTTTGGTAAACAATGCAGGTCTGATCGGTCATTCCGGTTGCCTTAGCTCGTGTCGATTTCCTGCCCCCTCCCCTTTATCCCCTCCGCCAGGGGAGGGGAGAGAATCTGTCGGGCAGCGTCAAAAAGGCGTTTTCCGATTTCCTACGAATCCTTCAATTTCGGGTCTTGGCCCTCTGGGCGACTGACTAGGCCCCTTTGGCCGGGGCTTGGGCCTGCTTTCTTTTGGGTTTCATGGGTTTTGCTTTTGGACCGGCCACAGGCTGCCTCAAGGTCACTTCCGTGGCCATGGCCGCCATAGCCTTGGCGTGGCGCTCCCTGCGCGCGTCGATCATTTCCGCGGGCTTCCCGAAGTGAAGACACTTGGTCACACACTTGGCCACGCAGGCGGGTTCCAGACCCTGGTCCACCCGATCCATGCAGTAGTCGCATTTGACGACTTTGCCTTTTTCAGGATCCCACTGAGGAGCGCCCCAGGGGCAGGCTCTCATGCAGGCTTTGCACCCTACGCAGAGATCATGATCCACAAAAACGATTCCGTCTTTGGCCCTTTTCTGCATGGCCCCCGTGGGACAGGCCGCCACGCACCAGGGCCTGTCGCAGTGGTAGCACGGCATGAAGACAAAATCCATTTTAGGAAGGCTCCCCACCCACTTGGGGCCGATGGTCTCGATCCGGCATAGCCTGGGGCCGATGGGCAACCTTTTGTTTTCTTTGCAGTGCACTTCGCAGGACAAACACCCGATGCACTTTGCGCTATCGTGGAAGAGATAGAATTCACTCATGGGTTTCTCCTCGTTTTCTCTCGAAAGTCATTCGCTTCACGCAGCCGGTCGGACTTTGACAAACGTCTCATGAAGTCCTGGGCTCCCTCCGATCATGTCCGTCACATTGCCCTGAAGGGCCGTGTCGCTGGCGCCTTTTCCATAGCAGCGGGTGGTCGCCGGAACTTTACGTCCGAAACCGTGAAGCATGAAGACGGCCTCCGGATGAATAAAATCCGTCACAAAGGCTTTAATTTTTCCGAAACCGTGATCGGAGGAAACCTCCACGTATTGGCCGTTGCTGATCCCCAGCTTTCCCGCTTCTTCCGCGTTGATCCAGAGCACGTTCTCCGGGACCAGTTCATTCAGGTAGGGGTTGTTTTGGGTGGCGACGTGCGTGTGGACTGCGTTTCGGCCCACGGTCAACCGGAACTCCCCTTCGGCCGGAGGCGCTACGGGTTCGTACTTGGCAAAGGAGGGAAACCCGTTTTTCTCCATCAGGCTGGAAATGAACTCCAGCTTGCCCGAAGGGGTTTTGAATTTGATCCCCTCTTTGCGATCCCAAAGAATGGGATTCTTCGACAGACTCACAAACCCTTTAGAGTTGAAGTCTTCGATCTTGATTCCCATGTCCTTGAGCTGAAGGTTCCAGATGTCTTCAATAGTCTCGTATTGGAAGAAATGACCCAGGTCCAGCCGCTTGGCCAATTCCCGGATGATTTCCCAGTAGGACTTGGTGTCGTACCTTGGGGGCACGCACTGCCGCCTCATGTACAGGGTGGGCTTAGGCCCGTTGGCCATTTGAATCGAATCGGAGCGCTCCAGATACATGGATTCCGGGAGCACCACATCCGAATACCAGGCGGTTTCACCGAAGTTGATGTCAATGGTGAGTATGAAATCCAGCTTGTCGAAGGCCTTTTTGTTCTGGTTGAAGTTGGGGATGGAGAGCATGGGATCAAAACGATGACTGATCAGCGCCTTCACTGGATAAGGGTCTTCGTTCAGTATGGCGAAGGGGAGCATAGAGCCCACGCCATGGGCAGGGTCAGCAATAGGAATCTTGGATCCGCCCACGCCGTCGAAACGCTCGGCTTTCGCCTTGGGAAGGTCTTTCTGGTCCAGCAGTTTTCCGATATTCCCATGCCCGGCGTCTTTGGGGCCCTTCTTAACGATGAGGCCTCCCTTGCTTTCGATGCTGCCCATGAGGGCGTTCAAAATAATCAGCGAGCGCCGGAAGTAGATCTCGTTCGCGTGGTTGGCGCCCCGGTACCCGTAGTGGAAAATGACCTGTGGTTTGTCTCTGCTGGCCTCTCTTGCCAGCGCCACGATCTCTGATGCAGGGATCCCGGTTTCCTCCTCCGCCCACTCGGGAGTGTAAGGCTCGACAAAGGCTCTCAGTTCCGTGAGGCCCGTGACCCATCGGTGAACATATTCTTCATCGTAGAGATTTTCTTTGAGGATCACGTGGATCAGGGCATAGTTAAGCGCTAAATCGGTTCCCGGCCGGATCATCCAGAACCGGTCTGCATGGGAGGCGGTCACCGTGGATCGAATGTCGATGTAGGTGACCCGTGCGCCTTTGTCCTTGGCATCCATGAGGGCCTGGATGGGCTTGAGTTCCAGGGACTCGAAAAGATTCCTGCCGTAGAGGATGACATGCTTTGTGTTGGCCCAATCCGCAGTGACTTCAGCGTCCGTGTACCCTGTGAGGGTGCGGAACGCCGTGTTCACCGATCCCTTGCACAGGGCGTCGTGGGTGTAATGATTCGGCGATCCAATGGCCCTCAAAAAGGTCTTGGTGATGTGCGTGTTGAGGTTCTGCCTCTCCCCCATGACGACCGTTTGGGGCCCATATTTTTCCATGGCTTCTCTGAGTTTTTTCGCCGAGTAGTCGAGGGCCTCATCCCAGCTCACACGCTTCCATTTGCCTTCGCCCCGGGCTCCTTCCCGGATCATGGGGTAGCGAAGCCGTTCGGGGTCATTGAGCAGTGCAGTTCCCGCGCTTCCCTTGGCGCAGAGAGCCCCTTTCAGTTGATGGGGGTTGCCCTCGACCCACTTCACGGCGCCGTCTTCAACGGTCACCTTGATCGGGCACCTGACAGTGCACATGAAGCACATACTGTAGACTTCATTTCGCATAAGAAAACCTCCTGAAGAATAGCCCTGTACTCTAAACCCCTCGGCACAGCGCAAAAAAACAGATCAGCCTTCCGGCTGACGGGCTTTCGCCCGCAGCCTCGAAGGCAATCATTTTTGCTTGTTCATTTCTGACCTGTCTCGCTTTTTTCGTAGGTCAGAAGAGTCTGGTGGATGGCCTTAAAGTACGGAAGATTCCGCTTGATGCGGCCGAAGAAGATCCTGGCCAGGATATAGCACAGGAGAAAGAAAAAGAAATAATTGATCTCCCATCCTACCCAGGGCAGCGGGAGATCGATATCAGAGAATCGTTCCTGCATCCACGCCAAGGCAAAGAAAATCGGCCAGAGCGACGCCGCGGAAAGCCCGAACTTGTTGAAAAAAAGCTGCCCAAAAGCATCGTTCCCTTCCTTGTTGCAGGCTTTGTAGCCCGCCTGATCTCCTAAAGCGGAGGCCTCTGAAGAAAGGCGTTTCATTTTTTCAACGTGCGCGTTGAGCTTGTCCAGGTGAGCCTTGTTGATCCGGAAAACCAGTGAAATCGTCAGCTCCCCTACCACGACCGTCAGCAAAGCCAACAAAAAGGTACCCAGGTAATAATCCGCCAGAGGATAGCCTGTCATCCTGTAGAAGGTGATAAGAATCGGATCAAGGATCTGCATGACCCACCTGTTTCAATAAGCCCTTAAACCCTTCCCCTTTATCCCCTCTCCTCCAGAGGCTGACAAGCCGCCAGGGGAGGGGATGCGAATTGTGAAAGAGGGGATGGGAAAAGGATTAACAGTCTTCTAACGGCCTACATGGGTACCCATTTCTGGCCAAAGAATCCCTGGCTGAAGTACCCGAGTCCCACATAAAGAGCCAGGATGATGAAAATAATCTTCAAGACCTTATCCGGAATATACTTCTGGGTCCTCGGTCCGACCATGGAACCGACGAAGATGCCCACCAGCTGAATGCCTACGAGCCCCCAATCCATGCCGGCTTTGGCCACGGTGATGTACCCGGCAATGCTGGTCAGCATGCTGATGAGCACTGCCATGGCGGAGGTTCCTGCTACAACGTACATAGGAGCGCCTACGATGGACGTCAGATAGGGGACGTAAAGGAAGCCGCCGCCCACTCCGATGAAGGAGGAAATCGCCGCAATGACCAGACCGCCCACAAAGGCCCAGATCGGGTTAAAGTTAAAATCCTGCCCAAAAAAGGTGAAGGTGCTCTTGGTTATTCCGAATTGCTTGAGAGTGACGCCCTGGCTGGCAATGTCTTTTTTCTCCTTCACGGTTTTCTCAAAGGCCTGAGCCGCTGCTTTGGCGGCTTTTTTAC
>CAZOLJ010000052.1:21971-32693 GCA_964580575.1 uncultured Desulfobacteraceae bacterium | reverse complement strand
TCGTCATGGATACGCCCATGGGTTCTGTGGGGAAGGATGCCCTCGCCGCCCTTGCAGCCGGGGATGTGCCGGCCGTTTCCATGGTGCTGGTGGACGGCAAGATCGTCGTCAACATCAGCCGCAACACCCCACCCCCGGTGAAAAAGCCGGGAGTGGCGAAGGCATAGGAATACGGTTCAAGGTGCACGGTTCACCGATAACTCGCCCCCTTTTCGGTTTTGCCGTGCACCTTGTACCTTGAACCACTTTGCTACACGATTACTCCATAGCTAAGACGAACGTGGAACGGATATGAAGGTTGACTCCGAGAAATGCGTCGGCTGCGGGACCTGTGTTCAGGACTGCCCTCTTGGTGCGATCCGCTTGAAAAAGAAAAAAGCGGCTATTGACGATCGCTGCAGCCAGTGCGGTGCCTGCATGAGAGTGTGTCCTGAAGAGGCCATCAGCGTCGGCGATCTGTCCTTGCTGGAGGGAATCCAGTGTGACGTCTGCCCGATCGAGTGCAGAATCAAGGAGGGCAATCCGGGGGCCTGCCAGCGATACCGCAACGAAAACGGGAAACTCGTGCGTGTGACACGGATCCACACCTTCAGCGAGGTCCAAGGCGCTGTGGGTCCTGATCCGGCTGAAGCCATTCGAAAGCCTTTGATCACCGGCATCGGCGCAGGCACGACCTATCCTGACTGCAAGCCCGCTCCCTGCATCGTCAAAGGAAAACGGCACGACGTGGACGTGGTGACCGTGGTCACGGAGGCTCCCCTCAGTTACAGCGGCATCATGGTCAAGATCGACACGGACCTCCCCATCGGTGAAGAGGGAGCGGCGGTGATGGCAGGCAAAAGAAAAGTCGGCCTTGTCGTCACGGAACAGTACGGTTCCAAGATGCTCTCCATCGGGGGAGTCAATCTCCTGACCGGAAAAGACGGCATGGTGGTCGCCAGAATGATCACGGACCTCGCCAACAAGAACCCGGTCAAACTCAAGATCGATGGAGGGTGTAAGCTGGAGATCCAGGTGGGTCAGCCCCCGCTCATTGACGGCGTGAAACCGGACAACATGAGAGTGGGGTGTGGAAGCGCGACACTCGGCCTCTTTTCCCCTCTTCTCAAGCAAGCGGCGGATGAAGCGATCATTCTGGACTCTCACCTGACGGGCCTGATGAGCGAGCATGCAGCAGGCCGTTTCGTGGGTGCAAAACCCTCGGGGCTCAGGCTCAAATTCAGGAAAAGCACCCCCGGCCGTTACTTCGGGGATCACGGCAAGGGGTGGGGAGGCACGTCCATTGTCCACCCCCTGGATGTCATCGCCGGCATCGATCAAAAGGTGGCCCGGCCCGGGATGCGGATTCTTGTGACCGAGACGACGGCCAAGAGCGCGGCCATGTTCGAGGTGCAAAAGGATGGAAGTCTCAAGGAGATTTCTCTGAACGATGCTGCCGGAAAAGTCCTCGAGGCGATCTCTTCGAGCTGTGAACCGTCGCTCGTTTCTGCGGTTTACATGGGGGGTGCAGGCGGGAGTGCCAGGGCCGGCGTGGTGCTTTACCCGATCAAACTGACCCGGGCCGTTCACCAGGCTAAGGCTGTCCTGACCGTGGGAGGTGCGCCCACTTTTATTTTGCCCGGGGGCGGGATCAATTTCATGGTGGATGTGGAGAAAGTGAAGGGAAGTTTCTTCTACTGGACTCCGACACCGGCCACCATCTGCCCCATGGAGTACACCATGGGTCTCAGAGACTACGAAGCGATGGGTGGTCATCTTCAGGCCATGAAGCCTTTTGATGCCCGAGAGCCCGCGCCTGTCGCAGATTGAGAGATCAAGATGCCTTTCGAGAGATCGGCAACGGTCCTTCCGGGGGGAAGTGTCCTGGCTGAATCAGGGCCCATGAGATTGGTGATTTCAGCCGGTATCGGAAAAGTTGTACAAACAAAAACGGCTCTGAGGGCGGCAGAGGAATCCTTTGGTTTTCTCGAACGCGTGGTGCGCCACCGGAAATCTCTAGGAAGGCAATTCCTCGAATGCCGGGAACAAATCAAGGACCCCTTGGTCTTGAACATGATCGGCAGCGTTTTGATGATCGGCGATGAGGACCTGACGCCCATGGCTGCGGTCGCAGGAACCATTGCAGATGAAGTGGCGGATTTCCTTTTTGAACACGGAATGACCAAGGTTGTCGTGGACAATGGAGGAGATGTGGCCATCAGGGCGGACGGAGAGGAACCGATCACCGTGGGCATCCGGCCCGACGTTAATGACCGAGCGGTTTCTTACGTGATCGGCCTTGACCCCGGGCTTCGCTCTCACGGTGTGGCCACCAGCGGGCTGGGCGGAAGAAGTCTGACAAGAGGAATTGCTTCTGCCGCCACCGTGGTCGCACGAACCGCTTCACTGGCAGACGCTGCGGCCACGGCTGTAGCCAATGCGAGTTTTTTGGAAGATGAACAGGTGTGGCGCCGCCCGGCTGAAGAACGGGATTCCTACACCGACATTGCGGGACTGGACATCACCGTCAAGGTCGGACCGCTCTCGGAAGAAAAGAAGATCAGGGCTGTTTCACAGGCTATCCGGAGGGCAGAAGACTTGATTCGACGGGAGGTCATTCTCGGCGCCTTTGTGGCCGTGCAGGGCGTGCATGGAATGACGGGGTATTTTCGGGATAGGTTGGTGGAGCAGGGATAGAACCTCTCGCTGGCGGCAGGTTGCAGGTGGCAAGTCGCTTGTTGCTTTGCGGCCTTGGAGTAATGGAGCATTGGAGTACTGGAGTAATGGTTGAAACCCAATACTCCATCGCTCCATTACTCCAACACTCCATTTCCCATTTTTTCAACTTTAGACACTTTAGGCACTTACACTGAGGAGGTTTTGCGATGGAAGTCAGAAAGTATGTCACCATTGTGGAGGAAATCCTGGAAGAAGGCGGCAGGCCCATGGATCCTCCCGGTAAAAGGGCTGCAGCCGTTGCAGTCATCAAGAACCCTTTTGCCGGTAAGTACGTGGAAGATCTCACGCCTCTCATCGACATGGGGGACAAACTTGGAGGGATTCTCGGAAAAATGGCTGTCACGGCCCTCGGCATCGCTCCTGAAAAAGCCGAGAGCTACGGAAAGGCCGCCATCGTCGGAGAAGCAGGGGAAAGAGAGCACGCGGCGGCAATCCTCCATCCAAAGCTGGGCACGCCCCTTCGCAACGCGGTGAGCGGCGGAAAAGCCATTATCCCCTCTGCCAAGAAAATCGGCGGCATGGGCACCGAGATCGATGTCCCGATCCATTACAAGGACGCAGCCTTTGTCCGGACCCATTTTGACGCCATGACCGTGAGGGTCGATGATGCGCCCAAGGCCAATGAAATTGTCGTGGCGATCGTTGTGACGGATTGCGGTAGGCCTCACCCCCGCATCGGCGGTCTCAAGAAAGAAGAGGCCAAGAAAGAAGACGGGTTGAGATAAACAGATTGGAGGGATGGAGTAATGGAGGGATGGAGTGCTGGACTCTTATGTTCTGTCTCTACCATTACTCCAATACTCCAGCACCACAATACTCCAATCTTCAACACTCCAGTACTCCAGTTAACAGATTTTTCTTATGCTACTACCACGATTCCAATACCATGAGCCTGCGACCCTCGCCGAAGCCTGCGGCATGATGGCTGACCTCGGCAGGGGCGTGAGGCCGATCGCGGGGGGGACTGACCTCGTCGTGAACATGAGAAAGGGCGCGGTCGCACCCGAGCATGTCGTGTCCCTGGCCCGAATCAAAGAGCTTTGCGCCATGGACCTGTCCGGCCGCACTCTCACGATCGGAGCCTGCTGCACGGTCGCCTCTCTTGCCGAGTCCTCGGGCATAGGCTCTCAGTTTCATGCCCTTCATGAGGGCGCCCTCAACCTCGGCTCCCCCCTGGTCAGGAATCTGGCCACGGCTGGAGGAAACCTGGTCACCGCAAGGCCTGCAGCGGATCTTCCGCCTCCTCTCATGGCTTATGGCGGAACCGTCACTCTTCAGTCCTCTCAGGGCCAGCGGTCTGTGCCTCTTGATCAGTTTTTTGTCGGACCGGGCCGGACTGTGATGAAGCCCGCCGAGATCCTGACGAGTATTGTCATAGAAACCCCTTCTGCTTTTTCAGGCTCAAGCTACATCAAGTTGGGCACCAGGCGCGCTCTGGAGATTTCCATTGTGAGCGTGGCTTCTTTCCTCACCCTTGAACGTCCGGGAGGAAGGATCCAGTCCGTGCGGATTGTTTTAGGCTCTGTAGCCCCTGTGCCGATGAGAGCCGGGGATGCAGAGAAAACGCTGATCGGCGAGATCCCAAGCCGGCCTCTTTTTGTCAAAGCCGGAGAGACCGCTGCCGGAGAGAGCAGACCCATTGACGACCACAGGGGCACTGCGGAATACCGGAGGGACATGGTCTCGGTGCTTACAAAAAAAACACTGCAGGCGGCTCTTGAAAGGGCAAAGGCGACTGAATGAAAAAGACAATTCACATAACCGTTAATCACCAACCCTTCGATCTCGAGGTCGAGCCGAACCAGACGCTTCTTGAGGTGATCCGCGAAAAGCTATGCCTCCCAGGCACCAAGGCCGGCTGTCTCGTCGGGGATTGTGGCGCCTGCACCGTGCTTGTGGACGGAAAACCTGTCAACGCCTGCCTCCTGCTCGCCGTTCAGGCGGACGGGAAACAGGTGACGACCATCGAAGGGGTTGAGATCCCGCAGGGGCTCCATCCTCTCCAGACCGCATTTGTGGAAAGAGGCGCGATCCAGTGCGGGTACTGCACTCCCGGGATGATCCTCTCCGCCAAAAGCCTTTTGGATCGCAATCCCAGGGCGGATGAGACTGAAATTAGGAAAGCCATCTCCGGGAACCTGTGCCGCTGCACGGGCTATCAGAAGATCGTGGAAGCCATTCTGTTCGTAAGCAGGACTTCTTCTTGATGGAGCGGAAGACTAGGTTTCTTGCAGAAAAAAACTCAAATACGGGTCACAGACCTAAGCCGTTTTCTGACCTACCTTCTGGCTCACAGGCCTGATGAGTTCGGGCTCGTCCCGGACGCCGGCGGGTTCATCTCCATTAGAGACCTTCTCCGGGCCATGCACGAAGAACCCGGATGGGGCTATGTCCGGGAAGGACATATCCGTGAAGTCCTGATGGGCAAGGACGGGGCTCTCTTCGTGCGGGAGGAAGATCGCCTCAGATCTGTAGAGAAGAGGTGGCATTTGGATCTTCGAACCCCTTCCGAGAACACACCCCGAATCCTGTTTATCGCCATCAAAAGAAAGGCCCATGTTCACGTCATGGAAAAAGGGCTTTTATCCGACAGACCGCTTGTGCTATCACCGGACCGGGACATGGCGCTCAGAATCGGGCGGCGGCGGGATCAAAAGCCGATCCTGCTGGAAGTCATGACCGGACCCGCTCAGCAGCAAGGGGTTTTTTTCTACGCCTTCGGCGACCTTTATCTGGCCAAAGAGGTTCCTGCAGAGTTCATTTCCGGACCTCCTGTGCCCGAGGAAATCCGGGAACCCCAGCCGCCCAAGAAGGAGAAGACCGTG
This sequence comes from uncultured Desulfobacteraceae bacterium, assembly GCA_964580575.1. GTDB lineage: Bacteria > Desulfobacterota > DSM-4660 > Desulfatiglandales > HGW-15 > CAVPDE01. The sequence continues at coordinate 27,150 of CAZOLJ010000052.1, read as the reverse complement.
CCTCCGCCGTCCATTCTATCGGGCGGAACTTTCGTGCTGGAGGCTCACCGGGACCCCGATCTTTCCCGAAGGCGCAGCGGCAGAAAACCACGAGGATGGAAAGAGGATTCGAGGAAGATGAGGAGGAACAAAGGGTGATGGACAGTTACTCTCAGTTTTCTACATTCTTTTATCCCAGGAATATAGCCGTCATCGGAGTGTCACCGGTTAAGAACAACCTGGGCAAGAACATTGTCTACAACTGTCTTTACTTTGGATATCCGGGCGAAGTCATCCCTGTGGGATTGAGCAAGGGGGTCGCCTACGGACAAAAGATCCACGAGAACATCGAGAGCATTGACCGGGACATTGATCTGGCCGTCATCCTCACTCCGGCCAAGACCATTCCGGGTATTCTGGAACAGTGCGGCCGCAAGGGAATCAAGCATGCGGTGATCGAATCCGGCGGCTTTTCCGAATTGGGCAAGGAAGGGGAACCCCTTGAAAAGGCCTGCGTTGAAGTCGCCCGTCGGTACGGCATTCGATTCATCGGACCCAACGGTATCGGCGTCACCAATCTCGACAACGGCTTGGTTCTTCCTTTCATGCCGCTGCGCACGGACATCACCCTCGGTCCCGTCTCTATCCTGGCCCAGAGCGGAGGGGTCGGGCTGAGCTACCTCAATTTCCTGGCCGAGGAAAATATCGGTCTCAACAAGTTTGTCTCCATGGGAAACAAGCTCAACGTGGATGAAAACGATCTGTTGGGCTACCTGATTCAAGATGAAGGCACCAAGATCATCCTAGTGTACCTTGAAGGGTTTAAAGACGCGAGGAGATTCATTGAAGTCGCCTCCACCTCCACCAAGCCGATCCTGGTTCACAAATCCAATCGTTTTGAAGCCAGCGCCCGTATCGCGCACTCGCACACCGCCGCCCTTTTCGCTGATGACAGCCTTGTGGACTCTGCGCTGGAACAGGCAGGGTGCATTCGCCTCAACACCATGGATGACAGCATGGACTACCTGAAATCGCAGACCTTGCCTCCTCTCCGGGGAAACCGGCTTGCCGTCATTTCCCGATCCGGAGGCCATGCCGTCATCGCTGCCGATGCTTGCGGCCACTACGGGTTTTCCCTCCCCCGCTTCCCTGAAGAGATCCTGAAAAAAGTCGAAAGCCGTCTCAGGGCCCACGTCATCCGCCTGCAGAATCCCCTGGATCTCGGGGATCTCTTTGAGCTCGAGTTCTACGCTTTCATCGTTGAAGAAATGCTCAAAAGAGACGACGTGGACGGAGTCGTCCTGGTCCATGGCTATCAGGCGGGTTTCGAGCGCGAACCCTCCAGAACCTTGGTCAAGAGAGTGGAACGCCTGGTAGACCAGTACAAAAAACCAGTGGCCTGCGTGATCTTCGCAGCGGCTCTTGAAAAAGATTACCTCCGGAAAAGTGTCAAGATCCCCATCTTTTCCGCTCCTGAAAATGCCATGCGCGCTTTCAATCTCTCCTACAAATGGCCCTTTCGAAAACCTTCGCCCCTGCAAGTGCTCTCCCTTGATCGGGTCAATCACGAGAAAGCACAGGAGGCGGTTGCTCGTGGGGAAAAGACGGGCCATCTGCTGCTCCATGAGTCTTTGCAGCTACTTGAGCATTATGGGTTCTCAGTCCCTGCCTACGCCCTCGTCAAGACAGAGGCTGAAGCGCTTCAGTTTCGGCGAACCTCCAAGGGCCCCATGGCCATGAAAATCAATTCCCCGCACTTTTCGCACAAGAGCGACCTGGGTGGCGTGCACTTGAATATCAAGACTCAGGCTGAAGCGGAAAAGGCCTTCCGGAAGCTCGCCGCCCTGGGCGGTGACGAAACCGAGGTTCTTGTCCAAACCATGGTCACCCGGGGCCGGGAAGTCATTCTGGGGGGCAAGCGCGATCAGAGTTTCGGCCCGATTGTTCTCTTCGGATTAGGAGGCATTTTTGTGGAGGCCTTGAAGGACGTGGTCTGGCGAGTGGCCCCCCTCTCCTATGAGGAAGCGAGAAGGATGATCGCAAGCATCCGCGGGGCCAGGGTCCTGCAAGGCATCAGAGGGGAGAAGCCTTGCGACATCGAGACAGTTGCGGACCTCTTAGTCAGGCTCTCGCACATGCTCATCGATTTCCCGCAGATTCGGGAAATCGACATCAACCCTGTCATGGTCTTTCCCGAGAAAGAAGGGGCGCGAGCCGTGGACGCCAGAGTCCTCCTCAGGTAGTGCAGTGTATCGACCATTCCTTGTCATCTCGACCGTAGGGAGAGATCTTTCAAGTGTGCCGAACGCTAAGATTTCTCGCATTCGCTCGAAATGACAGACTCGTAAAGGCATCACTGAGACACTGCGCTAGTCTCTGATGGTACACGGCGCGGGGTGCACGGGAAAAGACGTCCCAATCAGTCATAGGGGGTTCCCGTATACCTTGCACCCTGCACCTTGTACCGTGCACCCTTCAATTCTGTCGATCCGGACCGGAAGCATTTCGTTCCTGATCTCACGGGGAAAAGGGAAAAGCACGGGCAGGTAGTTGTCGCTCAGCCCTTGAATCATCCCCATCCCTGATCTGGCCCAGCCTTGCGCAAGAACCTGGAACGTGCTCTCCACGCAGGATCGGTAGAAGCTCTGCCGCTTTTTCTGGCCCAACACCCTCAAGGCCTCTGCCCTCTTCTTGATCTCCCGCTCATCCACCTTGTCTTTGAATTTCCAGGCTGCCGTCCCCTGCCTTGGGGAGAAGGGAAAGACGTGGAAATAGGAGACGGGCAGATCTTTCACCAGATCGTAGGTGTTGTGGTGGGCCTTGTCCTCTTCCCCCGGGAAACCCGCCATGATATCCGCTCCGATGGCGGCCAGAGGGATTTGGCTGTGAATGGATTCGACCAGACGAGCGTACTCTTCGGAGGTGTAGTTCCTGTTCATCCTCTTCAGAATCTCGTTGTCCCCGCTTTGCAGAGGGATGTGAAAGTGGCGGCAAAGCCATTCTTCGGATGCCGCCATCCGGATCAGTTCCGGCACCAATTCCCTGGGCTCAATGGAACTGAGCCTGATCCTCAGAGGAAGTCTCTCTTTCCCGATGAGGAGGAGAAGATCCTTGAGAGATGTAGCGGGGCTCACGTCGACCCCGTATTTCCCAAGGTGGATTCCCGTGAGCACCACTTCCTTGTACCCCTGTTCGGACAAAGACCGCACCAGGGCGATCACCCTGAGGGGTTCAAGACTTCGCAAGGGTCCGCGACTGAAGGGCACAATGCAGTAACTGCAGAAGGAATCGCAGCCGTCCTGGACTTTCAGAAAGCTTCTGGTCCGCTCGGACAGGGGAAGGATCTCTTCAGAAAGAGGCGCGCTGAAGTCTGCCTGGGAGAGACAGACCGGCGCTCCCTTCCTGCAGTCTTGAAGGACTTTATGCAGATGACCTTTCAGAGCATTCCCGGCAACGAGATCCAGGCCCTCGATCCATCGAAGCTCTTCCGGGAAGGTTTGGGCATAGCATCCTGTAGCAGCGGTCAGGGCTGAAGGATTTTCGCGGATCGCATTTCGGATGGCTTGTCTGGACTGGTAAGAGGCTCTCTGGGTGACGATGCAGGTATTCACGATGTTCACGTCCGCCAACCGGCCCTTTCCAGCGGGAACCCAACCTGCCTGCATCAGGGCTTCCCTTAGGTACGCGGACTCACACTGGTTGACCTTGCACCCAAGAGTTAAGATTTTAAATGTTTTCCCCATCCGATCTCCACACCCGTCACACCCGCCCGCCTGAGGCGGATAAACTCCGGCGGGTGTCCAGAAAACCTTTCACCACCTGGATTCCCGCCTTCGCAGGGAATGACGACATATCAAGAAACCGCCGGCAATGGGGACGGAAGGGTTTAACCGTGCACCGTGGATTTACCCGCCGTCCCTGTGGCGGGCCTTGTGCCTTGTGCCTTCTTTATCCACCCGCCTCCGAGAACTCTTTCTCCATCATAGCAGACGAGCGCCTGCCCCGGCGTGATCCCCCACTGCGGCTCTTCGAACTCGAATTCCACTTCTTCGGAGGTGATCCCCTCCAGCCATCCGGCGCCCGGGAGGTGTCTGTAGCGGATTTGGGCAAGAACTCTCATTCGGCCTGCCCGGGGTTTTCCATCCAGCCAGCTGAAGGATTCCGCTTCAACCCTAGTGGAGAAAAGATCTTGTTTCCTTCCCACAACGACCTCGTTTTCCTCCGGTCTGATCTCCATCACATAGTAGGGGTGCGGCGAAGCAATGCCGAGTCCGTGGCGCTGGCCGATCGTAAACCGGTAAGCGCCGAGGTGCTCGCCGACTTTTCCTCCTTCCTTTGTCACGATCTTTCCCCGTTTTGCAATCCCCATCCCTTTGCTCTTTTCAAGGAACAGACGGTAATCATTCCCGGGAACAAAACAAATCTCCTGGCTTTCCGGTTCTGAAACCGTGGGCAGCTTCATTTTGGCCGCGAGCCGGCGGGTTTCTTCCTTGGTCATTTCGCCGAGAGGAAGCACCATCCTCAGAAGATGGCCTTGTTCCAGACGATGGAGAAAGTAGGACTGCTCTTTGCTTTGGTCCACGCCTCTCCAAAGTTCAGCCGATGCATTCTCCGGTCTTCGGATCACTGCATAGTGGCCGGTCGCGACAAAGGCGATTCCCTCTTCGTCCGCCCGGCGGAGAAGATGATCGAACTTGATCACCTGGTTGCAAACGACGCAGGGATTGGGAGTAAGCCCCTTGAGGTAAGCGTCCACAAAAGGCTGGATCACCTTTCGGGTAAACACTTCTTCCATGTGGACATAGGAGACGGGAATTCTCAGGCGCTCTTCGATCCTTCGAACGGAATTCTGCCTTTCCGTTCGCTTGATGGCAGGCGCAGGCAAGAGAAAATGCAACCCCTTGACCTGCCAGCCCTGCTCCTTGAGCAGGGCTGCGGCAAGAGCGCTGTCCCCTCCCCCGCTGAGGGCGACAAGGACGGATGACGGCTCTGCGCTCATGGTTTCAAGATCTTCGAGGCCGAGGTGGTCTGGCAGAATCTAGAATCCAAAATTCGAAATTCGAATATCGAAATCCGAAACAATCTCGAATCCCCGATTTCCAAATGACCAAACCACAACCCTAGAAAACCTCTGGAAATCGATACTGGTTTGGGGCATTTGAATTTTGGTCATGGGGTATGGTTTCGTGCTTCGGATTTC
>CAZOLJ010000052.1:0-21871 GCA_964580575.1 uncultured Desulfobacteraceae bacterium | reverse complement strand
TGGTTTGGGGCATTTGAATTTTGGTCATGGGGTATGGTTTCGTGCTTCGGATTTCGTGCTTCGGATTTCACCTCCTAAACGCACCAAGGGTAAACCAGGGGATTAGTGACCAGCCCAGAGAAAGGCACACTCCTCTTGTCATTCAATGAGGCTCCGATCGAACCGGACTTCCATTGCCTTCGCAGGGCAGGCGGCTACACACATTTCACAAGCGCTGCACTTGTCCCCGGCAAAAATCACCTCCATGGAGGGTCGCTTGACAAAGAGGGCTCCTGTCGGGCAAACCGCCGTGCACGCTCCGCACTGAAAACACTTGTCCTCGTTTCTCCGGATATCCTGGCCGATGCTCTCCACCTTGACCCCGATGCTTTTCAGGTAACGGATACCCTTTTGGAAATTCTTTCTGTGCCCGCTCAGCTCCATCACGACCATGCCCTCTTTTCGCGGGTAGATCGTGGCCTTGAGGATGTTGCAGTTCAGGTCGAACTTACGAATGAGGCTGGCCACAATCGGCTCATTGACGGCCGATGGAGGAAATCTCAGGGAAAGCATCTTGGCGTACATAGAACGAACTCCCGTTGTCCGTTGTTCTTCTAGTGACAAGTCACGAGTGACGAGTAACGAGTAATGCTCTTTCTTGTCACTCGTCACTCGTCACTCGTCACTGGTTTTCCAACTTTAGGCACTATGGTTTGAACTTCTTGATCACTCTCTCAAACCCCGGCATGGCTTTTTCGATGGTGCGGTCGTCCACACAGTAGGCAATGCGCATGTGGCCGGGACCATAGAACCCGCTCCCAGGGACTGCCAGGATATTCTCTTCCTGCAAGGCAGTCACAAAAGCGACATCGTCTGGGATGGGGGTCTTCGGAAACAGATAGAAGGCGCCTCCCGGTTTTGAAAACTCGTACCCGCAATCCGCCAGCCCATTGCAGAGCATGTCTCTTTTCTTTTGATATAGGGAAATGTCCACGCTTACCTCCAGAAGCTTGGAGATCGCCCTCTGCATGAAAGCCGGCGCATTCACATAACCCAGGACCCGGTTACACAGGATCATTCCTCCCATCACCGATTTCTTGTCTGAAATGGCCGGATGGATTGCAGCATAACCGATTCGCTCTCCTGGGAGGGAGAGGTCCTTTGAAAAAGACGTGACCACAAGCGTTTCCGGGTAAGCATCGAACACACTGGGAACCGAGATCCCATCATAGACGATCTTGCGATAAGGCTCATCGGAGATCAGATAAATCGGCTCCCCTCGTTTTCGGCTGTAAGCGGCCAGGAGGTTCCCCAGGGTGTCCAGGTCCTGCTTGGAGTAAACTTTTCCTGTGGGGTTGTTCGGTGAGTTGATCAAAACCGCTCTGGTTTTCTCGGAAATCGCTTTTTCTATGGCGTCGAAGTCGATAGAAAAGTCGGGCCGGGTACTCACCAGCTTCGTCACCCCCTGATGGTTGTCCAGGTAGGAGTTGTATTCCACAAAATAGGGACTCGGAATGATCACTTCCTCGCCCGGGTTCAGAATGGTCTTGAAAACCACATTGAGCCCCCCTCCAGCCCCCACGGTCATCACGATGTCATCCGGGCTGAAAGCCTGGCGGTTGTGCTTGCTCAGATAGTCGGCCACCGCCTTTCTCGTTTCCACGTAACCTGCATTGGGCATGTAGCCGTGGACACCAGCTCTGGTGTCGGCGGCCAGATCCCGCAGCACCTCTTTGAACTTTGGCGGCGGCTCCAGGTTGGGGTTTCCAATGCTGAAATCAAACACGTTCTCTGCGCCGAACTTGGCTTTTCTGACCATCCCCTCTTCGAACATCTTCCTGATCCACGATGACTTCTCAATGGAAGCCTGGATTCTCTTTGCAACTGGCATGTTTTCCCTCCCCCGAATAGGATGAGGCCACCTTAATCGGTTTTCCGCCCTTTGTAAAGGCCTTCAAATAACCTCTTCCCTATTCGCGCAACTTGGTTTAAAGTCATAGAAAACGGTTTCTTCCCAAAGTGCTCAGAGGCAGTTGAGCCCAGGCCGGGGGGTGTGGTCTCTTTAGAGCCTGGGCTCAATACGGTCTATAATTGGCTTTTTGGATGGACTCAAATCGGCTAATATCCTCGTTCAGCTTGTCCGCAGCTCGCGTTCAATCACCTTAGCGGTTCAGGGAGATGCGAAGAAAGAAAACTCGCCAAATCCATGTCGGAAAGGTGCTTGTCGGTGGTGGAGCCCCGATTGCGGTTCAGTCCATGACCAACACAGACACCCGAGACGTGGGGGCAACGGTCCGTCAGATCGCTCAGCTTCAGGCTGCGGGATGCGACATTGTACGACTGGCCGTGCCGGATGAAAAGGCTGCAGCAGCCTTCAAAGAGATCAAGAAGCGGGTTCTTGCCCCGCTGATTGCCGACATCCACTTTGACCACCGCCTTGCTCTTGCCGCGCTGAAGGCCGGCGCAGACGGGCTCCGAATCAATCCGGGAAACATCGGCGGTCGCAAAGCGATTGAAAAAATCATCCGCGAAGCCAAGGAGAGGGACGTCCCTATCCGGATAGGGGTCAATGCCGGATCTCTTCAAAAGGAGATTCTCAAAAGGCATGGACATCCCACTCCGGGAGCCATGGTGGAGAGCGCCCTGGAGCACATCCGGTTGTTCGAGGACCTGGGTTTCGATCAGATCAAAATCTCGCTCAAGTCCTCGAATGTGCTGAGCACCGTCAAGGCCTATGAGCTGCTCAGCCGGCAAGTGGACTATCCTCTTCATCTAGGCGTCACGGAGGCCGGGACGCTCATCTCCGGCACCGTCAAAAACGCTCTGGGTATCGGAATCCTTCTTTCCAAGGGAATCGGCGACACCCTGCGGGTTTCTCTTTCAGCCGATCCTGTGGAAGAGGTGAAGGTGGGCTACGAAATCCTTCGATCCCTCGACCTCAGGCACAGAGGGCCGGAGATCATCTCCTGCCCCACCTGCGGGCGGTGTGAGATTGATCTTTTCAGCCTGGTTCGGGAAGTGGAGACGGCGATCGTCGGAATGACCTCCTCTCCCAAAGTGGCCATCATGGGATGTGTGGTCAACGGCCCCGGTGAAGCCAGGGAAGCGGATGTGGGCATTGCAGGCGGCCGGCACCAAGGGGTGCTTTTCCGAAAGGGGCGGCTCATCCGAAAAGTCCCGGAAAAGGACATGGCCAGGGTGTTGATTGAAGAGGTGAGAAAACTAGCAAGTGACGAGTGACAAGTAAGGAGTAACAAGAAGAAACGATACTCGTCACTTGTCACTCGTCACTCTTTACTAACTGACATGAGGTTCTGGAGGACTATGCGCTACACAACGTACTTCATCCCCACCTACAAAGAAATCCCTGCAGAGGCGGAGGTGATCAGCCACCAGTTGATGCTTCGGGCAGGCATGATCAGGAAACTGACTTCCGGGGTCTACACCTTCCTGCCCATCGGGCTCAAGTCCCTCAGAAAAGTGGAAACCATCATCCGGGAGGAGATGAATCGGTCCGGCGGCATCGAGGTGCTCATGCCTGCCGTGCACCCGGCAGAACTCTGGAAAGAAAGCGGCCGCTGGGACTATTATGGTGCGGAACTCCTGCGTTTCAGGGATCGCAACAACCATGAAGCGTGCCTCGCGCCCACCCACGAGGAGGTCATCACGGATCTCGTGCGAAGAGAGATCCATTCCTACAAACAGCTCCCGGTGAATTTTTACCAGATCCAGTTCAAGTTCAGGGATGAAATCCGGCCGAGATTCGGAGTCATGCGCTGCCGGGAATTCATCATGAAGGACGGGTACACCTTTGACGTGGACGAGGCGGGCGCCGACAAGAGCTACGAAATCATGAGGCAGACTTACAGCAGCATCTTCCAGCGGTGCGGCCTCAAATTCAAGATCGTTGACGCGGATTCAGGAAGCATCGGCGGGAGTTTCTCTCAAGAATATATGGTTCTGGCAGACACGGGAGAGGACCAGATCGTCACCTGCTCGAAATGCGAATACGCAGCCAACATGGAAAGGGCTGAAGTGAGGTGGGACGGACCGGAGGCTCCCGCTGCCACCGGGACCATGAAGAGTCTCGAAGAAGTGGCGACCCCGAACATGAGGACCGTGGAAGAGGTCACCTCCTTTCTTTCCCTTTCACCCCAAGAGCTGGTAAAAACCCTCCTCTTCAAAACAGACACCGAGGTGGTCGCCGCACTGATCCGGGGCGATCACGAGGTGAACGAAGTGAAACTGAAGAATTTGCTCCGTGCCGATTCCGTGGAGTTGGCTGACCCCGGTCTGGTGGCTGAAGTGACAGGAGCGCCTATGGGATTTGCCGGACCTGTAGGGCTCAAGGTGAAGAGGGTTGCAGACCATGCCCTCAAAAGCATGGCGAACTTCGTGACGGGGGGCAACAAGCGCGATGTTCATTTTGTGAATGTGAACTTGGGCCGGGATTTTCAGGCGAGTCAGTTCGCCGATCTTCGCCTGGTCATGCCCGGGGATTCCTGCCCCAGGTGTCAAGGAGAACTGGAGTTCAAGCGCGGGATCGAGGTGGGCCACATCTTCAAGCTAGGGACCAAGTACAGCAAGCCCCTGAATGCCGTTTATCTCGATGAGAAGGGTGAAGAAAAAGTGATCATCATGGGGACCTACGGCATCGGCGTGGCCAGGACCATTGCCGCCGCCATTGAACAGAACCATGATGCGGAGGGAATGATTTTTCCCATTCCCATTGCGCCCTTTGAAGTGGTGGTCCTGCCCCTTCAGCTCCATGAGACAGGGGTGTCTGCAACGGCTGAGAAGATTTACGGGGAACTCCTGGAACAGGGCTTCGATGTCCTCCTGGACGACAGAGACCTCAGGCCGGGCGTGAAATTCAAAGATGCCGATCTTCTGGGAATCCCGGTGCGCCTCAATGTCGGCGCCCGCAACCTGAAAAACGGTTACGTGGAAATGAAGCTTCGCACGGAAGCCGAGAGCGTTCTGATCCCCACCCACGATGCTCCGAAAATCATCGCGGCTAAGGTTAAAGAGCTCTATGATTCGCTTAAATGACGTCACCTCCCGGGTCCTCAGCTACCAACCGAAGGCGGACGTGAGCCTCATCGAAAAGGCATACGTCTACTCCGCAAAGGTCCATCAGGGCCAGGTGCGTCTGTCCGGGGAGCCTTATCTTTCGCATCCCCTGGAAGTGGCTTACTTCCTCACCCAGATGAAAATGGACGTGATCAGCGTGGTGGCCGGACTTCTTCACGACACCATCGAGGACACGGCCGCGGAATTGAGCGAGATCGAGCGTCTCTTCGGCAACGAAACCGCCAACATCGTGGATGGGGTCACCAAGATCAGCAAGATGCAGTTCAGCAGCACCGAAGAGCAGAAAGCCGAGAACATGCGCAAGATGATCCTCGCCATGTCCAATGACATCCGGGTGATCATCGTGAAACTCGGCGACCGGTTTCACAACATGAGGACTCTCGGCTTTCAACCCGCGAAGAAACAAGAGACCATCGCCAGAGAAACCCTCGACATCTACGCCCCCATCGCAGGCAGGATGGGCATCTACTGGTTGAAGTCGGAACTGGAGGACCTCTGCCTTTACTACTTGGAGCCGGAGATCTACGAAAAAATCAAGTCCGAACTGGCGGAAAGACGGGACACGCGGGAGAAATTCATCCGGGAGGTGATCGAGATCCTTTCCCAGAAACTGAAGGAAGCCGGCATCCAGGCCACCATTAAAGGAAGGCAAAAGCACCTTTACGGCATTTACAAGAAAATGAAGGCGCAGAACCTCAGTCCGAGCCAGGTTTACGATATCGTGGCGTTCCGGGTCATCGTCAATTCGCTCAAGGAGTGCTACGAGGTTCTGGGGATTATCCATGCCGCGTGGAAACCCGTGCTCGGCCGCTTCAAGGATTACATCTCCCTCCCAAAGGCCAACATGTACCAGTCTCTTCACAGCACGGTCATCGGCCCCTTCGGACAAAGGATGGAGGTTCAGATCAGGACCTGGGAAATGGACCGGGTGGCCGAGGAAGGGATTGCGGCCCACTGGAAATACAAAGAGGGGTCGGCGGCCAGCAAGATAGACGAAAAGCAGTTTTCGTGGCTCCGCCAGCTTCTGGAGTGGCAGAAGAACCTGGACGACCCCAAAGAGTTCATGGAGAGCGTGCGCATGGACCTCTTTCCCAACGAGGTCTACGTGTTTACGCCTAAAGGGGCGGTCCGGGAGTTTCCAAAGGGCGCGACGCCCGTTGATTTTGCCTACAGCATCCACTCAGAGATCGGCGACAAGTGTATCGGCGCCAGGGTGAACGGGAGAATGGTGCCCATCCGCTACCAGTTGAAGAACGGCGATATCATTGAGATCATCACATCGAGCAGGCACCACCCCAGCAAGGACTGGCTTGATTTTGTCGTCACCCCGAGGGCCAAGACCAAAATCAGACAGTGGATCATGAGGCAGGAAAGGGACCAGAGCGTCAATCTCGGGCGGGAGATTCTGGAGAAGACCCTGGAACAATCCCACATCGCGCTCTCCGCCACGCAGAAAAATGACGAACTGACTGCCGTGGCCGAAGAACTCTCCCTCCACTCCCTGGAGGACCTGTACGCGAACCTCGGATTCGGGAGGCTGTCCCCCAAGCAGGTGATCACCCGCCTCAGGGCTAGGCTCGGCACTGAGGAGAAAGAAGAGCACGAAAGCCTTGTCAGCAAGATGGTCTCCCGGATCAAGCGCAAGAAGAGCACCCTCGGCATCAAGGTGAAAGGGCTCGACGAAATGCTGGTCCGGATGGCCAACTGCTGCCATCCCCTGCCCGGCGAACCGGTGGTGGGGTTCCTGACCAGGGGCCGTGGGGTGACCATCCACACCAGGGATTGCAGGACTTTGTTGGATGCGGAAAGAGAGAGGGTGGTGGACGTGGTCTGGGAACCCACGGATCACGACGTGTTTGTCACCCGGTTAAAAGTCGTCACCACGGACCAGAAAGGGATCCTGGCCGACATCAGCACCGCTTTGACGCAGAAGGACGCCAACATCCTGCAGGCCGACATCCAGACCACGGACGACAGGAAAGGGATCTCACACTTCACGATTGAAGTTGAAAACTATAACCAACTGCAGGAAATTCTGGGGGCGATCAAGAAAATCAAGAACGTTCTTCTTGTGGAGAGGGCATGACCTCTGCCAGGTTGCCGAAAAACACTTGCTATGCAGGCTGCTCAAAAACGGTCAGATGCAAGGCACCAAACGAAAGTAACGAGTGAGAAGTGACGAGTCATGAGTGAAAATTCCATGTTTTCATATTGCAACTCGTTACTTGTTACTTGTCACTCTTCAGCAGCCTGTTCTAGGCCTTGGTCACCAGCCCCGTTCGAAGGCAACTGGTGCAGACTCTCATCCTCATGGTCCGGCCTTCCTTGACGGCTCTCACCCTCTGCAGATTCGGATACCATCGGGCTCGGGTTTTGTTGTGCGCGTGGCTCACATTGTAGCCCAAAATAGGCTTTTTTCCGCAAATGTCGCATACCTTGGACATGACTCGTCTCCTTTGGAAAGACAGAAATTATCTTTTTACCACCGAATTTAATCAATAGCAACACTTTTTTCAATGGAAACTCAAAACCAGACTTCACCCCAAGGCGCCACCCTTTCCCCTGACCTCAATGTCCTCCCGGGCCGGCTCCGCCATGTCCACCTCATGGGGATTTGCGGAACGGCTATGGCCTCATTGGCCGGTATCCTCAAGCAGGAAGGCCATCTTGTGACAGGCTCTGATCAGAATGTCTACCCTCCCATGAGCGGGTTTCTGGAAGACCTGTCCATACCCGTTCTTGAGGGATACAAAGCGGAAAACCTTCACCCAACGCCGGACCTGGTCATTGTCGGTAACGTCATCACAAAGCTCAATCCCGAGGCCCTTGAGCTAGCCCGGCTGGGCGTCCCTTACCTCTCTCTGCCCCAGGCTCTTAAGGCTTTTGCCATGAAGGGCAAGAAGTCCATTGTGATCTGCGGTACCCATGGGAAGACCACAACGACCGCGCTTGTCGCCTGGGTTCTCGAGAACGCCGGCCTGGACCCAAGTTTCATGGTGGGGGGGATTCCACTGAATTTTGACAAAAGCTTCAAACTGGGGGCAGGCCCCTATTTTGTGATCGAAGGGGATGAGTACGACACGGCTTTCTTTGATAAGGGACCGAAATTTTTGCATTATTCCCCTTGGCTCACAGTTCTCACCAGCATTGAGTTCGACCATGCCGACATCTACAGGGACCTCGACCATGTGAGGCAGAGCTTTCAAAAACTTATTCGTTTGATCCCCTCCGACGGTCTTCTGATCGCCAACCATGATGACCCGGTCGTTATGGCTGAAGCGGAACGAGCGAGTTGCCCGCTCCTCACTTACTCTCTTGAAAACGGCAGGGACTGGAAGGCGAGCGACATCGCCATCCAGGAGGACTTCACTTTTCTGAGAGCCCGGAACAGGGACGGCCGCGTGGTCGAGATAAAGACTTCCCTCTATGGTCGGCACAACATTTCCAATCTTCTTTCCACGCTGCCCCTTTCCGCTTTTCTGGGTATAGAGACCAGGAGTCTGCTGAGGGGCCTTGAAACCTTCCAGGGCGTCAAACGCCGCCAGGAGGTCAAGGGCGAGGCAAAGGGTATTCTTGTGCTTGATGATTTTGCCCACCATCCCACTGCGGTGAAGGAGACGATCCAGGCCGTGAAAGAGAAGTACAGGCCCAGGCGCCTGATTGCCGTTTTCGAGCCGAGATCCAATTCCAGCCGTCGCAACGTGTTCCAGGAACACTATGCTGTCTCTTTTGACAAAGCCGATCTCATCATGATCCCCGAGCCCCCGATGACGGAGAAGATTCCGGTGGAGCAAAGGTTTTCCTCCGCGGGACTGGTGGAGGCCTTGAACCGGAAGGGCCTGAGAGCTTTTTATTTCTCGAACACGGCCCTGCTTCTTGAGGAGATTTTGCACCTGAGCCGGACCGGCGATGTGGTTCTGTTTATGTCCAATGGATCCTTTGACAATCTGCCTGGCCGAACGCTCGCCGGGTTGGGCGGAATTTCTTTGACGAAAAAGGGAATCTCTGCTACTTGAATTACGTTAAACATCCAGAGAGGAGGTAATGAAGCGATGAGTTCAGAATCCCCTTTGAAAGGCAAGTCGATCCTCGTGGTGGACGATGAACCGGATGTCCTGGAGACGGTTTCCGAAGAACTGGACATGTGTCTCGTGGACAAGGCTGGAGATTACAGCACGGCCATGCAATATCTTGCGAGTTACACCTACGACATTGTGATCTTGGACATCATGGGGGTGAACGGCTTCGAGCTTCTCCAGAATGCCGTGGACAGGGGATTCCCATCCGTGATGCTCACCGCCCATGCTCTCACGCCCGATGCCCTGAAGAAGTCCATCAAGCTGGGCGCGGTTTCTTTTCTTCCAAAGGACAAGATGTCCGAGCTCAGACCTTTTCTCGAAGATGTTGTGCTCGGGGGAGGAAAACCGGTCTGGAAGAGGTTCTTCGACACCCTGGGGTCCTACTTCAACAAGCGTTTCGGCCCGGACTGGGTGGAGAAAGATAAATTTTTCAAAGAGTTCAAGGAAGAAGTCCTGAAGCAGGGCTGATCCATTCCATCGCACAGACCATCGAACGCGGAGGGCCTTTACAACGTGAAGGCCCTTTTTTGTTTGCCCCACCTACAGGCTGTTTTCATTTCCTTTTGATTGTGCTAGTTTGAAATTGAGTGCTGTCGGCCGAAGCCGACCGATATCGAGGGACAAAGGTGCAAAGGCGCACCAAAGGCACAAAGCAGAAAGAATATTCTCCGATACCCCTTTGTCCCTCTGTCCCTTTGTGCCTTTGTGCCTGCGTGGGCATGCAAGAACCAGACACAAATCTTCGGCTAAAGGCAACAGTTTTTCTCCCATTCCTCAGGCGCGGACAATGACTCACGACTACCGGCTCGCCAGAGAACGAATGGTCAAGAATCAGTTGGTTCCCCGCGGAATCGCCGACGAAAACGTCCTGCGGGCCATGGGAAAGATCCAAAGGCACCTCTTTGTCGAAGAAGCCCTCGTCGGTGAAGCCTACAATGACCACCCCCTTCCCATCGGGCACAAGCAAACCATATCCCAACCCTACATCGTGGCCCTGATGACCGAGGCTCTTGAGCTGACCGGCAAGGAAAAAGTTCTGGAAATAGGCACGGGCAGCGGATATCAGACCGCCATTCTGGCGGAACTCTCGGCCCAGGTTTACACCGTGGAGAGGATCGAACCCCTGCTTGAGCGAAGCAAAAGCCTCCTGCGGGCTCTGGGGTACACGAACATTTATTTCAAGGCCTATGACGGCACGCTCGGATGGGAAGACTTTGCTCCTTTCGATGCGATCATGGTCACTGCAGGTGCGCCCAAGGTTCCTGATCCTTTGCTCAAACAGCTGGCTGATGGAGGAAGGATGATCCTCCCCATCGGAAACAAGTACAGCCAGGATCTCATCAAGGTGACCAGGGTCAAAGACCGTTTCGTCGAAAAAAACCTGGGGGGCTGCCGCTTTGTCGATCTCATCGGCGAGCACGGATGGAAAGACTGAAGATCACCAAAAATACCCACCTCAAGAGCATACAAAAACTCACTCTCCCTGTCTCAACTCTCAAGGGCGTCGGACCCAAGAGGGCTGTTTCCTTTGCCCGGAAAGGGATCCGAACGATCCTTGACCTCCTGTTCTTCACTCCCATCCGCTATGAGGACCGGACAAAGATCACACCGATTCAAGAGGCTCAGGAAGGGGCCCCCGTTCAGGTGAGGGGGAAGGTGGTGTTCGGCAAAGAAGAAAGGTTCTTCCAGAACAGAAAGAAAATCTTCCGAATCATGATTCGTGATCAAGGGGCCGGGTTGGAACTGCTCTGGTTCAACTACAAGAAGCCGCATCTTGACGCCTTGGCCGTTCAGGACTCCACCCTCCTCGCCTACGGCTCGGTGAACTGGAACTTTGGCCGCAGGCAGATGGTGCACCCCGAGGTCGCGAAACCGGCTACGGAAGCGCTTGGCGAATTGCTTGGCTTTTATCCGGTATACTCCTCTGTGGAGGGCATGTCCTCCGCGATGGTGCGCTCCCTCATGTTGAAAGCCCTCCAGGGCCACCTCTCCTCGATCATTGACCCTGTGCCGGCGACACTGGCCCAAACCCTCGGCCTGCCCTCTCTGGAAGAGGCTCTTCGATCGGTTCACTTTCCCCCTGAGGCCTGTTCCATCGATGATCTGAATGCCTTTGGGACCTCTTTTCACAAGAGACTCCTGTTTGATCGATTCTTCCTTGTCATGCTGACCATCGCTTTTCGAAAGAGGCGCAGGAACAAGAAGACCTGCCTCAGCCTGACCCTTTCCTCAAAAGCCAAAAGCGAGGTGGGGCGGTTTTTTCCCTTCACCTTCACCCATGACCAGACAAGGGCGGTCCACGACATTCTCCGCGACCTCTCTTCAGGCAGGCCCATGAGCCGGCTTCTCATGGGCGATGTAGGGTGCGGCAAGACGGCCGTGGCCGCTGTGGCCGCCTATGCGTGTATCCAGAACAACGGGCAGGCCGCCATCATGGCGCCCACTCAAGTGTTGGCCTCACAGCACCTGGAGTACTTCTCAGGGCTCTCGGAAAAAATGGGCTTCCGCCCCGCTCTCCTCACCGGGATGCTCAAGAAAAGCGAGAAGGACGCCCTCTACAGGAAAATCGAGGATGGCGGTTGCAACCTGATCATCGGGACACAGTCTTTGATTCAGGAGGACCTCGTGTTCCGGAATCTCGGCCTGGTCATCATTGACGAACAGCACCGTTTTGGAGTGAGGGAGAGGGCTCTGATCGACCGAAAAGGAACTGACCCTCATTTGCTGGTCATGACTGCAACGCCGATCCCCAGAACGCTTGCCATGACGGTTTACGGCGACATGGATGTCTCGGTCATCAGGGAATTTCCTCGGGGCCACGTCCCGGCCGCTGCCCGTCTTGTGCCTGAGACCGGAAAACGCGAGGTTTTCGATTTCCTGAGCGCCCGGTTGTCTCAGGGCGATCAGGCCTTTGTCATCTGCCCTGTCATCGAGGAGTCAGAGGAACTGGATTTGAAGAATGCCACGGACATGGCTCAGAAGCTCGCGAAAATTCTCAGCCCCCCCTATCGGGTCGGACTGGTGCACGGCCGATTAGTCCCCCAGGAACGGGAAGCCGTGATGGCCGAATTCCGGGCAGGCCGGATCCATCTCCTCGTAGGCACAACGGTCGTGGAAGTGGGGGTTCATGTGCCCAGAGCGACCGTCATGATCATCGAGCACCCTGAACGCTTCGGCCTCGCGCAGCTTCATCAATTGCGGGGCCGGGTGGGAAGAGGCTCTGACCGAGGCGTCTGTTTCCTCATGGCCGCTGCACCCCTCTCTGAGAATGCCCTCTCCAGGCTCAAAGTTCTGGCGGATCATCACGACGGGTTTGAGATCGCCCGCAAAGACCTCGAGTACCGCGGCTACGGAGAATTGATCGGGATGAAGCAGACCGGTCTCGGAGAAGTGGACCTCTCCGAAATGATGAGGGAGCCCGATCTTCTCCTGCTGGCAAAGGAGAAAGCCGATCTTTTGTTGGACTCAGACCCCGAACTCGCCGACCCCCGCAACCATGCTCTCAAGAGCTTTGTCGAGTCTGTCCTGACAAGACCCATCGATCTGTAGAGCCCATCCCCTTTTCACGGTCAACCGCAGTGCCTCTCGCGGAAAACCCCCCAACCGTCACCCCGGCGAACCCGCCTGAGGTTTACCCGCCTCTGGAGGGCGGACAAGCGCCAGGGTCCAGAATTGGTTGTTGTTCCTGGATTCCGGCCCGTTCGACAAACTCAGGGTCCCGAGCCTGTCGAAGGACTTTCGCCGGAATGACGCAAGAGCCGGTTTCTTGACTTCCTGCGACTGCATATAATTATTTGACCAATTCGTTGTTTTTTCCTATAAATACAAATTTATGTTTTCTATGAGTTGCAGGGGGTCGAAAGATGCAGGGATTCAGGAGAATGGACCGTCTACCTCCCTACATGTTCAAGGTGGTGGACAAGCTCAAGATTGACCTGAGGCGCGAGGGGGTCGACATCGTGGATTTGGGAATGGGAAATCCGGACATCCCCACGCCCCGCCACATCGTCGAAAAACTCGTCGAAGCGGCGGAAAAACCTCAAAATCACAGGTATTCCGCGTCGGCAGGGATCACCAAGCTGAGGCATGCCATTGTGGATTGGTACAAAAGGCGATGGGGCGTGGACATTGATCCGGAAGAAGAAGCCATCGCCACGATAGGCGCCAAGGAAGGTCTCTCCCACTTCGTGCTCGCCACAGTCAGCCCAGGAGATGTGGTCTTCGCTCCCAACCCGACCTACCCCATTCATCCTTACTCGGTCATCATCGCCGGCGGTGATTTGCGAAGCATTCCCATCGGACCGGACAGGGATTTTTTTGAGGACCTGCTCGCAGCCACCAAGCAGACCTGGCCGGCGCCCAAGATGCTTATCATCTCCTACCCGCACAACCCAACGACCGCGGTGGTGGACCGGGCATTCTTCGAAAAGATCGTGGCCTTCTGCCGTGAACACGACATGATCGTCGTTCACGACTTCGCCTACGCGGACCTGGTGTTCGACGGTTACACCCCTCCGAGTTTTCTCCAAGTGCCGGGGGCAAAAGAAATCGGGGTGGAATTCTTCACCCTTTCCAAGAGCTATTCCATGCCCGGATGGCGGGTCGGCTTTTGCGTGGGCAATCCTCAACTCATCGCCGCCCTCAGAAGGATCAAGAGCTATCTCGACTACGGCATGTTTCAACCCATCCAGATCGCCGCCATCATCGCGCTTAACGGGCCTTACGACTGCGTCCAGGAGATCGTGGAGATCTACCGCCAGCGACGCGACGCGCTCGTGGACGGACTGAACCGCGTCGGATGGGCCATCGATAAACCCAAGGGGACCATGTTTGTGTGGGCCAGGATTCCCGAGCCCTACCGGAAAATGGGATCTATAGAATTCGCGAAGATGCTCATGGTAAAAGCCAGAGTGGCTGTTTCCCCGGGCATCGGCTTCGGCCAGTACGGGGATGACCATGTCCGATTCGCTTTGATCGAAAACCCCCATCGCATCAGTCAGGCCATTCGGGGGATAAAACAAGTCCTTTAGGTGCATGGTACAAGGTTCACGGTACAAGGCTCAGGGAAAAAGACAACCTGGCCCGACAAATGGTGTTTCCGTGTACCGTGCACCGTGAGCCGTGAGCCGTTTCGCTCGTGCATCTGAATTTGGAAATACCACTGTTTCTGTTTGAAGGAAGATCTATGAATCAAGTGAACGTCGGCATCATCGGTTTCGGCACTGTCGGTTCAGGAACAGTGCAGATTCTTGTTGAAAACCGCGATCTCCTCACGAGCCGTGTGGGTTCAGAGATCGTGATCAGGAAGATTGCGGACCTTGATCTGGACACAGACCGGGGAATTCCGCTGGACCCGTCTCTCCTCACAAAGGATGCGATGGAGATCATCAATGACCCTCAGATCGACATCGTGGTCGAACTCATTGGAGGTCTTCGGCAGGCCAAGGACTACATCCTTTTGTCCCTGGAAAAAGGGAAACACGTGGTCACGGCGAACAAGGCTCTCCTCGCAGAACATGGAAGGGAAATCTACGCCGCTGCCGAGAGGCATGGCGTCAGTCTCGCTTTTGAAGCAAGCGTCGGCGGCGGAATCCCGGTCATCCGGTCCCTGAGAGAGGGGCTTTCCGCCAACCGGATCAGGACCATTATGGGCATTCTGAACGGAACGTCCAACTACATCCTCACACGCATGTCCCAGAAGGGACTTCCCTATGACCAGGCGGTTCAGGAAGCCATCCACCTGGGTTACGCGGAAGATCCTCCGACGCTGGACGTGGACGGCACGGACGCGGCTCACAAGCTGGCGATCCTGATCTCCATCGCCTTCGGCGTTCCGGTTCCTTTTCAGAGCATCTACCGCGAGGGCATTGACCGCCTGACTCCTGATGACCTTCGGTATGCAAGCGAGTTCGGATACTGCATCAAACTTCTGGCCGTTGCCAGGAAGGCCGGGGACAGGGTGGAGGCGAGGGTGCATCCCACGATGGTCGCCTTGGACCACATCATGGCCAATGTGAACGGCGTCTACAATGCGATTTACCTGGAAGGTGATTTTGTCGGGCCGAACCTCTACTACGGGTACGGAGCAGGCAAAAGGGCCACGGGAAGCGCCGTCGTCTCTGATCTCATGGTCTTGGCCAGGCAGATCCGAAGCGGCGTGAAGAACCTGATGCCTCCCCTGGCCCACGTCAAGCCGGAGCGCGTCGAAATCTCCATTCAACCGATTGAGGACCTCCGCTGTTCCTATTACTTCAGGTTTTCTGCTGTGGACCGTCCCGGGGTTCTCTCAAAGATCTCTGGGGTCCTCGGAGAAAACAACATCAGCATCTATTCGGTGATCCAGAAAGGAAGGGAAGTGGACGGTTCTGTCCCGGTGGTCATGCTGACTCACGAGGCAAAGGAGAGCAGCGTGAGGCGGGCACTCGCCCGGATGGAAGGCATGGACGTGCTCACCGACAAAACCATGACCCTCCGGGTGGAAGCAAACAAATAAAGAGGTTAAAGGATCTTTCCTTTATCCTTTTCCCTTTATCCTTTCTTATGAAGAACGCTGAAGCAAAGACGAAATATGTTGTGTTGGTCGGCGACGGTATGGCCGATTACCCGATCGAGGAACTCGGCGGTAAGACCCCTCTTCAGGCGGCTCAAACCCCGAACATGGATCGCATTGCCTCCTGCCGCGTGGGTCTTGTTCGCACCATCCCTGACGGCATGGAACCGGGCAGTGACGTGGCCAATCTGTCCTTGCTCGGCTACGATCCCCGAGTGTATCACACGCGGCGCGCTCCTTTTGAAGCGGCCAGCTTGCAAGTGGAATTGAAGCCGGATGAAGTGGCCTTTCGGATGAACCTGGTCACTTTGGATTTCAACTCGGATCGCGACACCGTTATGGTCAGCCACAGCTCAGGAGATCTCCCCTCCGAGGATGCGCGCCAAATCGTGGACGACCTTAAAAAGGAGTTCCAGTTTCCTGGCACCTCCATCCATCAGGGGGTGGGATACCGCCATCTCCTGGTCTGGCAAAACGGGCCTGAAGAGGCGGCGACCATCCCTCCCCATGACGTTCTGGGTCAAAACATGGCTCCTTACTTGAACGAAAACGCAGACAACCAGGTTCAGCGCTTGATTCGCGGTTCATGGCCTATGCTCAGGAATCACCCTGTGAACCGGAGGCGCAGGGAGCAGAGGGAAAAGGAAGCCAACTCCATCTGGCTCTGGGGCCAGGGCAGAGCTCCCAGGCTTCCGCGATTTGTCGACCAGTACGGCGTCAAGGGTGCGGTCATATGTGCCGTGGACCTTTTGCGGGGCATGGGCATCTATGCCGGGTTTGAGCCGATCTATGTGAAAGGTGCCACAGGGTACCTCAACACCAACTACCGCGGCAAGGCCGAGGCAGCCCTCCAGGCCCTGACCCGAATGGATTTTGCCTTTCTTCACGTGGAGGCCCCCGACGAAGCAGGCCATGCAGGAAACTACAGGGAAAAAGTAGAGGCCATCGAAAATTTCGACCGAAAAGTCGTGGCCACGGTGCTCGAAGGCCTGGAGCGGTTCGACGATTTCCGGGTCATGGTGGTCAGCGACCATTTGACGCCTATCGTGAAGAGAACCCATACGGCTGAGCCGACCCCCTTTGCGTGGGCTTCGAAAAAAGAACTGCACCGCTCAGGAACTGGAGCCGTTTTCTCGGAGGATTCTGCGCGTGCCAGCGGATTGCTCCTCGAAAGGGGCCATGAACTCATGGACCATTTCATGCGCGAACGTGCAATCCCAGACCGATCTTGACACAGATGCCCCTTTTCTATAGGTTGCGTTACGCAGTTCGCTTGTCGCAATTCGCTTGTGGCGCGTAGCAGGAACAGCGGGCAGCAGCCGCTGAGCAGAGAGAGCACAGGCGCAATAAGGACTTGTCACTCGTGACTCGTCACTTGACCAACTGACAACATGCAACAACCCTAGGAACCAAAGGAGAGATGGAAACATGAACATTTTGTTTTTCGGCCCCAACGGAAGCGGTAAAGGCACGCAGGGTGCCATTGTCAAAGACAAGTTCAAGATCCCCCACATTGAGACCGGTGTGATTTTCCGGGACAACATCTCGCGGGGTACGGCGCTCGGGAAGGAAGCCAAGGGGTACATTGACCGGGGCGAACTCGTCCCGGACCGCATCACCATCCCCATGATCCTTGACCGCCTCAAAGAAGGCGACTGCAAAAACGGATGGCTCCTGGATGGTTTTCCAAGAAACCTGATCCAGGCCCAGGAATTGGACAAGGCTCTCAAGAAAGAAAAGATCCGGCTGGACATCGTCATTGAGATGGTCCTCGACCGTCAGATCGCGAAGAACCGGATCATGGGCCGCCGCCTGTGCGTCAAAGACAACAACCATCCCAACAACATCTTCATGGATGCCATCAAGCCCAACGGAGACAAGTGCCGGGTCTGCGGCGGCGACCTCAAAACCCGATCCGACGACCAGGACGAAGGAGCGATCGACAAGCGCCACAGCATTTACTACGACCCCAAGACAGGGACCGTGGCGGCCATCAACTATTTCAAAGACCTCTCCACGAAGAACAAAGGAAATCCCAGGATCGTGGAACTCGACGGGAAGCCGGGCGTCAAGGAAGTATCAAACGAACTCCTCGGCAAGCTTAAATGAATCACGCTGAATGGATTAGAGAAGAATTCCCGGCAATCAGCAAATCCCTCGGCTTCACCTTCACACCCGGGGAAGAGATCCAAGAGCGTCACAGAAGGCTCCGGGAAAAAATGGAGGGGGCGGGCCTGGAAGGCTTGCTGGTGGTCCAGAAAATGGACTGCTTCTATTTCACCGGCACTGCGCAGGATGCTCTTCTCTTTTTTCCCCAGGAGGGGAAGCCCCTGCTTCTGGTAAAGAGGGAACTGGAAAGAGCCAGGGCAGAATCTCCCCTCGAGCATGTCGTGGGCCTGAAGTCCCTCCGAGACCTCCCTTCTCTTGTTGCGGAACACGATGGAAGACCGCCCCGCGTCCTCGGCCTAGAGATGGACATTCTCCCGGCCGGAGACTATCTCCGTCTCCAATCCATGTTTCCGAATTCAAAGCTTGTGGACGGCTCCGGGATCATCAGAGACCTGCGAAAGATCAAATCGCCTTTTGAAATCGATCTCATTCGAAAGGCCGGGAACATCGGAAAGAGAGTCTACCGGGAAGCCGGAAAGATTCTCAGAGCAGGGATGACCGAGATCGAATTCGGGGGGCTTCTGGAAGCGAATGCAAAAAAGCTCGGTCACGAAGGGCTGCTTCGCGTCAGGTCCTTCAATTATGAAGCCTACTCGTGGCACGTGCTCAGCGGTTCCATCGGAGGCATTGTGAGCCAGTCCAACTCACCCATGGGCGGATTGGGCCTTTCCCCCGCCTTTCCCGTCGGGGCCAGTCGCAAAGAGATGAAAGCCCGCGAACCGATCCTGGTGGACTTCGGCATTTGCTACCATGGGTACCAGGCCGATGAGACGCGCATGTTTTGCATCGGGAAAATGCCCCGGAAATTCGTGGACGCCTACAAAGCCTGCCGGGAGATTCATGATGCCGTGCTCGCCGACACGCGGGCCGGCGCGGACTGTGAGAGCCTTTTTCTGAGAACTCGTGAACTGGCGAGAGCGCTGGGATACGAGGACAGCTATCTGGGTCCTCCGGGCTTGCAGACAAAGTTCATCGCCCATGGGATCGGCCTTGAGCTCAATGAGTATCCGTTCCTTGCTCAGGGACAATCCTATCCCCTTGAAATAGGGATGACCTTTGCAGTGGAGCCTAAAATCGTTTTTCCGGGTGAAGGCTCTGTGGGACTTGAGAACACGGTGGTGGTCACACAGGAGGGGTGCGAGATTCTCACCCCCATCCCCATGGACATCATAGAAGTGTGAGGTCTTTGATGGAATACCTCATTGCCGTTGTCGTGTGTGCCGTGGGGGTTGGCTACTTGATCTTTCGACAAAAGAACAAGAAGGCGCCGCAAGACACCTATGTCTGTGACGTCTGCGGCGAAAAGGAGTGTCTCTGCCACAAGGTGGAAAAAAAGTAAACCGCCTGCCTTAGGATCCTGCGCCGTCTTTCAGGGAAAACAAGACTCTCTGCCTGCCCTCTTCCTGTGGAGGGGCTTCGTTTTTGTCATCTGTGGAAGCAATCCGCCCCTTCAGGAAGTAACGATCAAAAAGCCTGTTGAAATCCGTCCATCGGCCTGCCTGACGATCCTTTTCAATGAACCGCCCCAGCCCGTCTATTTTCGCATCCAGATCATCGATCAGGTGAAGCGCAAACGCCTCCAGAAAAGCGGGCTTCTTGGGCGAACCGAATTCATACTCTCCGTGATGGCTCAGGATGAGGTGTTTCAGCCGCAGGCTGATCTCTTCAGGAAAATCTTCCATGGCCGCCAGCTTCTCATCCACCATGGAGACGCCCAGGCTGAGGTGGCCGATGAGCCTCCCCTCGTCCGTGTAATCAATGGAAGTGGCTGCGCCGAGCTCCCTCACCTTTCCGATGTCGTGGAGGAAAGCGCCTGCAAGGAGGAGATCGCGGTTGAGTTCCGGATAATGCTCTGCCACGAGCAGAGCCAGCCGGCACACCGACAGGGTGTGCTCCAGGAGCCCTCCCAAGGTGCTGTGATGAAAGCTCTTGGCAGCAGGCGCCTTTTTGAAAAGTTGGACAAAGGAGGAATCGTTGAGAAACCCGTCCGTGAGGGACCTGATCGAGGGATTCTCGATTTTCCTCAAAACCTCTCTCAGGGAGAGCATCATTTTGGTCACGTCTTGCTTGGTGACTTCGACGAAAAGGGAAGGGTCACGAATCTCCTTGACCGCTTTGAGATCAGACAGGGTCACCTGAACCTGCCCCCGGTAAGAACCCGCTGCCCCCTCGATCTCGAGGATGTCGCCCTCGGAAAAAAGCGAGGAGAGGCTGTTCGCTTTCTCCCAGACTCTTGCTTCTATCTCTCCGCTCCGGTCTGCAAGGGTGAGGCTCAAGAAGGGGTCTCCCTTCTTGGTCGAGCCCATGCGTTTGGATTTGACCAGGTACTGACCCCGGACCTGGTCATTGTCCTTGATGTCAACCACCCACGTATGGGCTACGGAAGTGTTCAAGTATTCCAACCCCCCTGGCGGGCAGGCTGGTCAAAAACGTCCAGGTGCAAGGCGCCCGAAATTTCGAGGAGTGAGGCGTACCCGGAAGTTCGCCGCAACGACGCGGAATGAGGGCAACGCAGCAGATGGGCGTTTTTCACCGGCCTGCTAGTCGTCAAAATTTCCTTTGGGCCCCTTATCCCCATGGAGCTTGGAAGCCCGCTCCTTGATTTTCTGTTCCGTCCAATCCGCCGGGTTCTCGATCCGCTCTGCCTTGGGCCCGACATCGTAGGAACCGGCCCTGAGGATTGCTTCGATGGCCAGAGGCGCAGTGTCCTGAGCATTGAAGACCTTGGTGAGAAGCTCGTACACAAAGTCTTCGACCCCCTTGGCCATCCTCACCCTGATCTCTCGCGGCAAACCCAGCAGCTTGTTCTCAAAGGGCAGGTTGAGCTTCTTGTAATCTCCCGCTTTCAGGTTCTTCGATTTTGCGTAGGTCACCATCTCAGCCCACATCTCATCCGTCGCACCTTGGTTCGAGACCTTAACAAATTCGCCTTTTTCGTCCAGGTAAGCGTTGCCGAACTCGTTCACTTGAACCCCCCAGGTAATCATCTGCAGCGCTGTGGCCACATTGGCCTTGGTCGTGCGGGTTTGCTGGGCAATCTGCCGAAGCCGTTCGGAGTTGTTGCCGGAGGTCCCATGCTGGGCGCCTGAAATCTTGTATTTGGCCAGAGCATTGTGGATATCCTTTGTCAGTTGCACCTGGATTCCTGTGTCGCTGGCCTCGATCCCGTGGGTTGTTCCATTGTTCAAAGCGATCCAGTCCGGAAAAATGCCGTGAGCATTGAGCCCCTGGATCAGGAACAGGGCTTCTTCCACCGTCGAGAGTCCCTCCTTGCCCTTGATCTCCCCCACCTCTGTCTCATAGCCCGCCCACTTGGGGATAGAGGGGTTCATGGCGAGGTTGGCGAGGAGATTTTGATCATCGGGAAGGTGGGAGGCGTCGATGGCGATCGAAGTGTTCCCAGCGTCAAACATCGAGGGGATTTCGACCAGGGCGGCCTTGAGGTCCTTTTCACCCTTGATCCCGTAGTGATCGGCATGGATGGCCACGGGAACCGTGATTCCGAGCTCGTTGCAGAGCGCATCGGTTTCTCTTGCAATGCTCCACGACGTCACGGCACAGTAGGAACTTGCGCCTCCCTCGGACTTGGCGATCTCGATGATCACCGCCGCATTCGCTCTTTGGGCGGCCTGAAGCGTTCCGCGAATGACAAAATGGTTTCTTCCGTTCGCTGCGATGGTCATCGCCTTGCCCTTGGCGATCATCGCCCGGTCGATCACCTTGCCGCTCACCAGCAGCGCCCTGGAGTTTGGAAACAGCTTCACAACATTCGGCGGACGGCCGATCTCCAGCGCCTTGTTGAATTCTTTGAGATGGGTTGCCATGATCCTTCTCCTTTTTCTTTCGATTGCAGGATCGGATCATATCAAGCCAAGGGGTCTTCGTCAATGCAAGCCAAACATTTCTCTTGATCAGAAGGGTTCTGTTTTTTAATACTTGGAATTAGGAGACGCCGGCAAACCGGGTTGAATCTAAACAAGGAGAACGCAATAAATGAGCG
>CAZOLJ010000051.1:13440-33240 GCA_964580575.1 uncultured Desulfobacteraceae bacterium | reverse complement strand
GGTGAAAGTCGTAGACGGAACAAAGCTCATAGGACAGCAGGAAATAGAATACAAGGAGACAGAAGACAGCATGAAACCAGTGATCAGTAAACCCTTCGACTCTGCTCCCTTCAAGAGGCTCAGGGTCTTGGACAGACAACAGTTAACAGCAGACGGGGAAGCCTAGGGACAGGGAGACTCTCAATGGGTGGTTCCGGTGAGGGCTTTTCTTATCAGGTTCCGCACTTGCGCGGAAGCGGTCTTTGCCTTTAATGCCTGCTCCTTGGTGTAATTCGTTGGCCAGTGAACGGGATAACGGGTGTCAATATAGAACCTGTTGAGAAATTTACAATCATCCCATATTTCGCTAAACTCCGGTTCTACAGCGGAACATAATTTCAAGAGAACAAGCAGATCGTGAATCTTCTGAAACTCGAGATCTCTGGCTACGATGAAGGCCTTCAAGTACTTCTCGGCAGCCTGATGAAAATGAAAACAGATTTGGGCGTAGAAAGAACTATCTTCCATCACGGAAGAAGCAAACTCATAATCCTCCTCGGCTTTTTTAAGCCATTCATCGACGAGGCGGAGTTCAGCCATAGAGAATACGCCCTTCCTTGAGGATGGCCTTGATAAAAGGGTCACCCAAGCGAATCCGGTCATCAAATTCGTCGGGCCGGTAGACGAGCATATCAGCCGCTACGTTTCGATCGATTAGCTCGTCGAGTTCCCGCATCCTGTCAATCCCGTACAAGGGCACGTCATGCTTGATAATCAGAAAATCCAGATCATTCGCTTTACCGTACTCTCCACGTGCAGCACTCCCAAAAAGGATGATCTTTTCAGGGCCGTACTTATCGATGAGTTGCCTAGTGATGCTCTGGATTTCTTTTTCAAGGTCTAAGTCCACGTGCTTAACTCCCAAGATAACGAAACAACCTCATCTTACGAGGATGTGTCGGGAAAGTCAATCCTATAGCTCATAGCGAAGAAGTGTTTTATGATGATGAGCAAGACATCCTCTACTTTGGCAGAGAGGGGCAAGAGGAGGCATGTGTGGAAATCTCCGGTGGGGTGAATGTTGAGCTTGACAAATCGGGTCAGGTCATCGGGCTTGAGGTCTTCAATGCGGCGAGTCGCTTCCGGGAAGTGTTGAAGCCAATGGAACATAGAATTGAGGTAGCATAATCCTTTCATAGACAACCTGACCACAGGAAGGGGGACGTCCGTTAGAGTTGATGAGAAATTTCATGAGCCAACAGCCAAGGGAAGTTCGCGTTCGCGTAAGGCTTCCGCTACGTAGCGGAGCGACTCCCTTATGTCTTCTTCTTCAAGGTCTGGAAAACTCCTTAGAATCTCTTCAGTGGTCACTCCGTCCGCCGCCATGCCAACCACGGTGGCTACAGGAATGCGAAGCCCTCTGATGCAAGGAACGCCTCCCATCTGCCGCGCATTGATAGTGATGCGGTTGAATTTCAATTCTGACACCTCCCGGTTTTTCGGTATCCGCATTCAATCATACCGGATTTGAACGCTGGGGGCTAGAAGAAAAGATCTCTGCAACTGGTGAAAGACCTTGGGACGTCCATGAAATTATGGAATTCTGTTGTCGGAAAACGGAAGACAGTCCAGAGCAAGGAAGGAAGAAAGCTCACAGCTGACAGCAGGAGAATAATGAGCTGGAAGGCTGGGAAACTAGAGGGTTTCCCCGCCTGTGGTGGCAAAGCCCAGCGGAGCTCGGCGGCCTCAGAAAGAGGGCTACTCGAATTCAGCTCGATTAAGCTTAGATTGTCTGATAATAGACTGAAGGGTACCAACCCGAATGGTATCGTGGTCGGGAACTGGCACGGTTATGGTGCCCAAGGGAAATTTTTTTTGCATGACAATGTGGCTTCCGCGGCGGCGGACCTCTTCAAAACCGTGTCTCGCCAGAATTGAGCACACTTCCTTGGCCGACAGGATTCTCAGCTTAGCCAACAGCCACCTCAACCTGCGTTACGAATACCTCGCCACGCAATCTTTGGTGGATCTCCTGAGAAGAAGCTGTCTCAAAAAAGAGCTCCAAAGCCTCCCGTAAGTTCTCGCGCGCTTGTTCCACTGAATCGCCTTGACTGGCGATATCAAGTTCCGGACACAAGGATACAAAGCCAGTCCCCTCACGTTCAATAATTGCGGTTAGTCTCATAAGCGACCTCCTACCAAGTCATCTATTCGATTATAGGCGAGTCTTCAGGAGCCGTCAAGATCATGTCGGATAAAAAGGGGCGCTGTTAACTTTTAAAGTTTAGCGATTGCGGGTCGGGAGGGGGTGGATCATGTCAAGGAAGTGACGAAATGCTTGGAAGCGGTGGGTTGCTCGGGTTCATTGGGTTCGTTGAGTTACTTGCGAGCGTGGAACATAGAGCAAAGAAATTGGAGTAAACATGCAAAATAAATACACCGCTGTTGTAAAGCAGGACTTCCAGCTCAAAAAGGACAATTGTGGGGATGCCGATGCTTCTCGGAGGCTTTTGCAGAAGGCGGGCCGAGACATTTCCGATCCCCTTGAAGAAATAGATCAGCGTATTTGTATCCAGTATATACATATCAAAACCCCTTCAAATCGGTTGCGGCAGATTTGAGCACGTCACACCGACTCCCTGGTGGTGTCTTTTCCCATTCCTCTTCTGATTTGTTCGGCGGTCGGCAGGTCCTTCCAGGCTCCCGCAAGCTTGACAACATTTTCCGGCCACGTTCTTGATGCTTTTTCGCGAATGAGCTCTGCAATCCACCTGCTTTTGGAAATTCCCCGTTTTTGAATCATTTTGAGCAGTTTCCTTTCAGTGTCCTCGTCGATGTAGATTGTAACTTGTCCCATCGATCAACCCTCCGCCTTTTTAGAGTATAAGTTACCCTATATGTGATTAATGTCAATAGAGAAAGGCGGAGGAAAAACGGGAGCGAAGAGGAAAGACGACCGCAGAAGACCGACGGCAGAGCGCCGAAAGAGCGTAGAGCAGAGAAGAAAATCGAAAGGATAGGGGACGTACATGATTTTATAAGATTTGGGGGCGGGACGAGCTGAAGCCAAGAAGGGGACGCCCTTACGAACTTCACAGCTCATAGATGATAGCAAGACAGCTGATAGCTCACAGCTGAAAGTAAAGGCAAGAGGCTGGAAAGGCAGGAGGCTAGCAGGCCAGAATTCTCAAAACCAGGACAGAAGCGGCCTAATGGGGACTTGCGGACGTCCATGAAATCATGAAATTCCTTTGTGGAAGAGGGATTGGAAGAGAACGAAGACGCAAAGAGCGAAGCTTCGAGCTGGTAACTCACAGCAAGAGGGCTGGGAAGCAAAAGTAGATAGGAAAGAAGGAACAGAGGGTCAAGCGAGATTGAGATTTTTCTGCTGACTGGTGGAAATGAAAGCAGATCAAGGCTACAAATGGCTTGCCTTCCTTGAGGTTGACAAGAGCAAATTCAAAATCCTCATCAGCCTTAGCAACCCATTCCCGTATGATGCTAATCTCAACCATACAAGACCCTGCCTTCTTTCAGAATCGCTTTTAGGAACGGATCGCCCATTTCAAGTCTTTTTTCGAATTCTTCAGGACGATAAATGAGAAAGTCTACAGGGATATTGCGTTCAATAATGGAACTAACCTCCATGATTCTCTCTGAACCGTAGTAGGGGGTTTGTTTCTTAATAATCAGAAAATCGGCATCGCTGTCAGGTCCTTTATCGCCACGTGCGGCGCTCCCAAAAAGAATGATTTTCTCCGGCCCATACTTCTCGATGAGTTGCCTGGTGATGCTCTGAATTTCTTTTTCAAGGTCTAAGTCCACGTGCTTAACTCCCAAGATAACGAAACAACCTCATCTTACGAGGATTGGTCGGGAAAGTCAATCCTATAGCTCATAGGGCTTGAGGCCTTCAATGCGGCGAGTCGCTTCCGGGAAGTGTTAAAGCCAATGGAACATAGAATCGAGGCAGCATAATGATCAAGGGGGACGTCCATGAAATTGTGAAATTCTCTCCAGGAATAATGCAAGTCAGGTCACAGCTGAAAACAGAAGAGAGAAGCCGCTCCGTCGACCTGGGGCGGACTATGGCGGGACAAGACGGCGGGCCAGGGAAGACAGAATGAAAAGCAAGAGTCAATCACGAAAGCACCCCAGTGGAATATTAGAAACGACAGCTTTGCACAGGGGCGGCCGAGGAAAGAAACTGATTGAAGAATCACAAGAAATGAGTAAGAAGAGAGGCATACCAGGGAGGCAAGAATGAATAATTCAAATATCAACAAAGTCATTGAGGAATTCAGCCACCTTCCTTCGGAGGACAAGGAATACGTTGCTGAAATCATCCGAAAACAAGTGATTGAGGCGAAGAGGAACAGACTGGCTGAGAGGGCGCGAGAGGCAAAAGTTAATTTAGAGAGAGGGTTTGCAAAGACCGGTTCTCTGAAGGATCTCATGGAGGATCTGGATCGTGATTAGCGCCGTCTGGGATGAAGCGTTCAAAAGAAGCTACAGGAAGAGAATCAAAAAAAATGAGGAACAGCGGCGCAGATTTTGGCGGAGAATGGAGTTGTTTCTCACAAGCCCCTTTTCGCCAGAATTGAGAACCCATAAGCTGAGCGGAAAACTCGAAGGACAGTGGGCCTTCAGCGTTGACGAAGACTGTAGGGTTATTTTTGAGTTTATAGGGGAAGAGAAAGTCCTTCTCATCGATATCGGAAGTCACGATGAGGTCTATTAGACGTCGCGGCTCCTAGTGGCTGAAAAGACTTTAACCCATGCTTGGTTTTTGCATTTCAAAAAAGAACAATCCTGGTCATCCTGTAGATCCAGTCTAAATTTTGGTTTTCCAGCATTCCTTGTAAGTGACCGCTGGCCACCTGTTAACGACCACAAACCGCCGACCACCGAAAAAAGGAAGAGCGTCCTCCTTCGCTGAAGCTATGGCGCTCAGGAAGCTACGCCGGATAAGGTGGCGGGCAAGCGCCGATAAATATAGTTTGTGAGGACATTTCGCGAGGGAAGCAGGATTTTGCTTTTCTAATAGATTTTCAGCGGAATGACGTTCGCCATAAGATGGAAATCCTGATCGCTGTGAAGAAGGAGAAGGTCGTGCTCCAAAGCAATCTGCGCGATGAGGCAGTCAATGGTGCTCCGTATGGTCAGCCCCCTTTTACGGCACCGGAAAAATGTCCTCGCTGCCTCGGCGAAGGAGGCAATTGGGTCTTTGGGCTGAAAAAATCTTTGGGTTTCGAGGTAACGTCTCAGCAGGCTGTACTCTTTTTCTGATTTAGCCCCCTGAAGCACCTCCTGTAAGATATGGGAGGTTATCCCAAAATTAAGCCCTTGCTGAAGGACAAGTTTGAATCTTGAGGTGGCTTCATTGTTTGAGCCCTTGAAAAAATCGATTAAGACAGAGGTGTCGACCAGGATCATTTGCCTTCTCGCACTTTTTTGTAGTCATATCCTTTGGCGAATTCGATGCGGCCCTCCAAATCGAGAAGATCAAGGCGCCGCCGGCTTTGAACAAATTCCTCCAGGGCCTCGTGAACAAGCTCCCTTTTTGTCCTGGCCCGGCTCAGTTTGAATGCATCTTCGACAAGCTGATCATCCAGATTGATGTTTGTTCGCATAATACACCTCCGTATACACATACCTATACACCGGAATCAGCCTGATGTCAAGAAGCTTGAAAGAGGGTCTTCTCCCTATTGGCCTATAACGTTAGAATCTTAGAGCGTAACTTCTCTGCGACTTGCGGAGAAGTTGGAGGGTGGAGGTCAGAGGTTGGAGGCAAGAACGGTTTTGCCTCAAACCTCAAGCGAAGCGATCCTCAAGCCTCAAACAGCAGGCCAGATTTTGGTTGCGGCCAAAGGCCGTCATCCCAGAATTCATGAAGCACCGCTCCTTCGTATTTCTGCTGATGCTGGTGGGCCTGGCGCTTTTCTTCACAGACATGAAGCAGGAGCGGGGCAGCCTGGTCCGTCAGCTTTATGGATTGGCGCATATGGGCTTCTTCGCGCTAACGGCCCCTGTGCTTTCAAGGCTTCCCAGCCTGGCCAGGCGGCCTTTTTCATTTCAGTTCTTTGTCGTCATGTCTGTTGCCTTTGTCGTCGGGGGATGTATCGAGCTGGTGCAGCCCTATTTTGGCCGGACCGCGGGGTGGGGCGACCTGGGGAATGATGCAGTGGGAGGCTTGCTGGGGAGCATGTTTTTTTTGCCGGCTCGCCGCAGACTGGGTCGCGGAGTGCTGCTGTTCGGGCAATTGGCCGCGCTTGCCCTGACGGCGGGGGTTGCTTATGGGCCAGTGACGACGATCTGGGACATGCGGCGGGCATCGAAGCAATTCCCGGTGCTTGGGGATTTTGAGACGAGATTTGAGTCGAGGCGCTGGACCAGCGGCGAGATGCACGCCGGCATCGCTCGCCACGGCGAGAGTTCGCTTCGGGTTCTCCTGGGTACAGGGAAGTATGTTGGGACTGCACTGAAACGTAGCTTTGGGGATTGGAGGAGCTACTCGACCTTCGCCTTCAGCCTATACAATCCCGAGCCCCTGCCCCTGCCCATAACCGTCTCCATTCGAGACGAGGAGCATTCGCGTCGCGGCGGGGAATACCGTGACCGGTTCAACCGTACCTTTGTGATGGAACAGGGCTGGAACGATATTTCAATCCCTATCGTGGACATTGAAAGCGCGCCTGCCGCCAGGAAACTGGAGCTGAACCGCTTGAGCGGGGTAACGATCTTTACGGTCGATCCGCCTGCGCCGAGGATAATGTACCTGGATCATGTGCGCTTGATCCGATGAATATAGGATTTGAAAAGAAAGTGTGTAAAGTATTGCCAATAAGTGGAAGATTTCTTCACAGAAAAGTGGAGTTTCTTTACATACCCTGTAGATTTGTATTTTTTCCAGTGTAATCCCATGATATGCAATGGAAAATTTTATCCCGCCCACGGGCACGGTTCTTGCTCTTTTGAACACCGGACAGGTGTGACTTTTATTGATTGGGCCGATGCGGTGGTTTGTCTGAATCGCCAATTTGTCTTCTGTGCTCCGTTGAAATAGATGGGCGAAATTTGAAGTTGGAGGGTTGTCCTCGTAGGGTGCCTTGCAAAACAGGCTGCCAAAGGGATGAAAATAGCATGTTAGAAGAAAAAAACCATAAGTGCCGGGTGCCGGGATTTCTTGCCTTACTCGTTGCGCTGGTCTTGTTCCAGTCGCAAAGCTACGCCCTGGACGTTACGCTCCAATGGAATGCAAACCACGAGCCCGACCTGGCCGGCTACAAGATCTACTACAAGCCGGACGCTTCCGGGGCACAGAGGCTGGATAACTACACGGGGGAGGGGGCTGCTGAAGGAGCCTCACCTGTCACGGTGCTTCTCGGCCAAGACGAAAATCCGGACCCCAATCTGGTGGAGTTCACTCTTCACAGCCTCGATGACGCTAAGACCTATTTCATGGTGGTATCCGCTATCGACACGGAGGGTTTCGAGAGCGACGCTTCGAACGAGGTGAGGACCCATTACAGCGGCCCCGGAAAGGTGCTCATCCTCTCGGCTTCGCCGCCGCCGGCAACCTGGTCGAACGATTATACAGTGGCTGTCATGTGGACGGCCCCGACCGGGTTGCCGGATGGAGTCGAGATCGTGGGATATTCGACGACATGGGACAGGAACCCCGGAACGATACCGGATGCCGAGAAAACCCACGACGCCGTCACGTCCACGCTCACCACGGTCCTACCGGACGGCAATCGGTACTATTTCCACATCAGAGCGCTCGACACGGTCGGGAACTGGGGTGAAGCCGAACATTGCGGGCCATTTTACATCGACACAGGCCCTCCCTGGATCGACGGCATAGAAACGATTTCCGAAAACACCCTGGAGATAACGTACACCGAAAACGATATGCAAAACGCAGCCGTGGCAGACAACTACGCCTTTGACCACGGCGCGATCGTCTCAGACATCACGGACGTGACCGGGGCGGGCAGAATTTTCCGTTTGACCCTGTCCAATCTGCAGAGTGAGCAGATCTACACGCTGGTCATCAGCGAGAAGGTGACCGACGCGGCAGGTCATCCTATTCCTGCGGGGGGGAGGATCGTCGGAGACCTCAACGACTTTGACGGTGACGGAATGCCTGACGTCTTGGAGATATTCTGGTTCGGAGATATTTGGTTAAGCGACGGCTCGGGAGATGCGGATGATGACGGCATAACAGACGGAGAGGAAATTTGCGTGTACCGCACGGACCCTCAAAATCCTGATACCGACCGTGACGGTTTGACGGACGGGCAGGAAATCCTAGGCGGTAGGAATCCCGCCCTCAAAGAGGTTGTCTTCGACTCCGATTCGGCAGAGATCACCAATCCTTTCTTCCCTCATTCCCTGGATCTGAAGATGAGATATGCCGGTACCGGCGCCATGGCAGGATATGGTCGCTACTCCCTCGTTCTGGGAAAAGAGGTGGTGGATTCGGTCGAGTGCCTGAAAGTCGTTCAAAGAGGTCACGGGAATACCAGGAATCCGGATCTTGATCCTGATGGGCAGATGCTCTGGCTTGCGCAGGATACCTCCGGCGTGGTGTGGCTCCTGAAAGATTATCGTGCTCTCGGGGACCACCACAGGGTTCTCGGCAGAGCAGAGGCCGCAGTCTGGGTGCCCGCCAACCCGATACCGGGGCAGCGATTCGCAGAGGAGAGCTCGGGCCACCGGGAGGTGGTAGAAACAGGCGTTAGGGTGGAGCAGTTGAGCACAGGTCTGGGCCCATATTCAGGCTGCTTGACGGTGAAATGGAGGAACGGTAACGATGAGATGTTGGTTTATTATGCTCCGGGTGTGGGCATCGTCAGGGAGCAATGGAGCGGCTTGGAAGCCACGAAAGGCTGGGAACTGCAGGAGATCGGCAGAGCGGCACGGGTGGGGGATGAACTGGTTGCAGACTTGGGTGCGGCCTATGGTTTGTGGCATTACGATCCCTTGAGGGGGTGGACGCAATTGAACACGGTGAGCCCGGATCTGATGCTCGCCGCCGATGTGGACAGCGACGGGAAAGAGGAGCTCGTGGTTTCCTTCAAGGGCTACGGGCTGTACATTTACCGGGAGACACGTGGCTGGTCACGGATCAACAGCCTCATCCCGGAGGCCATGATTCGCCTGGGGAACGGTTTGGTGGCCGATTTCGGTGCGGCCTATGGTCTGTGGCATTACGATCCCTTGAGGGGGTGGATGCCTTGGATGCGGCTGAACACGGTGAGTCCGGACTTGATGCTCGCCGCCGACCTGGACAGCGACGGGAAAGAGGAGCTTGTCGCCTCTTTCAATGGCTACGGGCTGTACGCTTACAAAAAGTCGAGCGGTTGGTTACAGATCAACAACGTCATCCCGGAGGCCATGATTCGCCTGGGGAACGGTTTGGTGGCCGATTTTGGTGTGGCCTATGGTCTCTGGCATTATGATGAGGAGAGGGATTGGAGACGATTGAATCCTTCGAACCCGGAGCAGATGCTCGCCGCCGACCTGGACAGCGACGGGATAGATGAGCTCCTTGCTTCCTTCAGCGGCTGCGGGCTGTGCGTTTACAAAGAGGGGAACGACTGGTCTGAGATCGGCGGCGCCCATCCCGAGGACATGATGCCCTTGGGTCACGGCTTGATGGTGAACTATGGTGCAGCGAGTGGCCTCTGGCATTACGATTTGGAAGAGGGTTGGCGGCAATTGAAAACAGCGGGTCCGGACTGGATGCTTGCCCTCGATATGGACAAAGACGGCAGGGAGGAACTGCTGTCTTCCTTCGGGGCGGACGGGTTGCATGTCTATCGTGAGGGATCCGACTGGTTTCTGCTCCATCCCGTGGCTCCCGTTGCCGCCACAAGCATCAACTTGCTCGATTGAGATGTGGAGAGATCGCAGCCCCCGGTCCCAGATCGAGGGGATCGGGAACGTATGGGGGACATCCTATAGATCTAAACCGCAGAGGAGAGAAACCTAAAGCAATCACGAAAACACGAGGGTTCGAAAACACGAAAAAAGCGGGATGGATTCCGGGGGCTAGAGCCATTCCAAGGGAATAACTTTGTTCAGCTTCTTGAATTCAGGGTCGCCGGTGAGAACGGCAGCCTTGTGAATCAAAGCGGTGGCGGCGGCAAAGCAGTCGGCGTAAGAGATCGGGTACTGAGCTTTCAATTCCGACGCCTTCCAGATGAGCGGGTCATCGGGCAGAACGATCGTGATGGGCAAACGAAGGAAATTCTCCATGAAATCCTTCGCTGCTTCCGGTCCCAGTGCCCGGATCGTTTTATGGTGCACCTCCCCAAGGTTGATGCGATTCATGTATCCCGAGACAGACCCTTCGCGGCAGGCCACCATCAGCGATCTCACCTTCTGATAACCGGCTTCCTTTTGCGTCCATCTCAAGAT
Source organism: uncultured Desulfobacteraceae bacterium (assembly GCA_964580575.1). Taxonomy (GTDB): domain Bacteria; phylum Desulfobacterota; class DSM-4660; order Desulfatiglandales; family HGW-15; genus CAVPDE01. Next base: position 22,830 of record CAZOLJ010000051.1, on the reverse strand, counting down.
CGCATGGGCATCAAAGACGATCCGCTTCGTCAAGGTCGTCATCCTTCTTCCTTTCCCGCAGCAGTTCATCGGACAGGGAGCGAGGGTGGTCCTTGAAAACACCGGTGAGAAACTCGATGGGATCATCGGGAAGAGGCCGGAGTTCCAGGTGATCATCCACCAGCCTGAGGGACACCTTCTTGCCCGGGAATATACCAAGCTTGCTCCTCAAGTCCTTAGGAATAATGATTTGACCTTTTGCATAGGCTTTTACTACTGCCACGAAAGCACTCCTTTTTCTATTAAGATTTACATTTCAAAGAAAGTATAACCAAGGCCTGAAAGACTGTCAAGGAGAAAATTGGAGGATAAAAGCTCAGGGATTTTGAGTTCCTTGAGTTCCGGAAAGCAGGTCAGAGAGCTCATAGCTCATAGGAAGAAAGTTGCCCCGCCTCAGGCGGGCTCAAAGCTCAAAGGTGAAAGCTGAAAGTCAAAAGACCGAAGAAAAAGGCAATCACGAAGACACGAAGGGACCCCGGTTGAATCGTCCCGCTGTCCGTTGGCCCCAGGGAAATGGCCCTTCGGGATTTCACCCCGATGGAATAGAAGTGCAACATCATTCCATAGGGCAGACGAAAACACGAAAGAAGAGGGGCGGCGACCTTTCGCGGCGACTGGAGGATCTGGCATTTTGGAGCAGAAACTGGGAGGTGACTTTTGGTCGTCTTTAGGGTAAGTTGGGTTGTCCCTAAGGTATGGAAAAGGGCGAAGAGGTCCGGGATATGAAGGTTCTTGTTACTGGGACGGCGGGCTTTATCGGGTCCTTTGTGGCCGTGAGACTCGCTGAAAGAGGGGACGAGGTTGTCGGCATCGACAACATCAATGAATACTATGACGTTCGGCTCAAGTACGGACGACTGGGAAGAGACGGACTGGATCGCCGCAAGGCTGAAGAAGGGAAGTGGGTCAAGAGTTCGAAACATCCGACCTATCGGTTCAAGAGAACAAACCTCGAAGACCGACCGGCGATTGAGAAACTTTTCAAAAAAGAAAAGTTCGACATGGTCTGCCATCTGGCTGCCCAGGCAGGGGTCCGGTACTCCCTTGTCAATCCTTACTCCTACATCGAAGCGAACGTCGTGGGCTTCACCAACCTGCTGGAGTGCTGCAGGCACCACAAAGTGAAGCACCTGGTCTATGCCTCCTCGAGCTCTGTTTACGGGCTGAATGAGAAGTTTCCCTTTTCCGTCCACCACAACGTGGATCATCCCATTTCTCTGTATGCGGCGACCAAAAAGGCCAATGAGCTGATGGCCCACGCCTACAGCCATCTCTACCGCACCCCAACGACCGGTCTGCGGTTCTTCACGGTGTATGGTCCGTGGGGCCGGCCGGACATGGCCCTTTTCCTTTTTACCAAGGCGATACTCGAGGGCAAACCGATCGATGTGTTCAATCATGGAAAGATGAAAAGGGATTTCACTTACATCGACGACATCGTGACGGGAGTGGTGAAGGTTCTGGACAAACCGCCGGCCGGGGATCCGAAATGGAGCGGCAAAGCCCCTGACCCATCGAGATCGCTGGCACCGTACCGAATCTACAACATCGGGAACAATTCACCCGTGGAACTGATGGCCTTCATCAAAGCCATAGAGAAAGCCCTGGGCAAAAAGGCGAAGAAGACTTTCCTGGCCATGCAGCCCGGTGACGTGCCGGCCACATGGGCGGATGTGAAGGACCTGGTGGAGGATTTCGGTTACAGGCCGGCGATGAGATTGAAAGAAGGGGTCAAGCGCTTCGTGAACTGGTATGTGGAGTACTATAACCTGTGAGCATAGAGCGCAGAGCAGAGAGCAAAGAGCGGGGAGTAAGAAGACGGAAAAAGAAAGAAGAAGAGTCCAAGGCAATCACGAAAACACGAAAGGACGAAAGCACGAAGGAAGAAGGGTTTGTATAAAAAACAAGGCCCTTTTTCGTGTTTTCCAGCTTTCATGGTTTCGTGATAAGCTTTTTTTTTGGCGCTTACGCTTTGGCGTAAAGCTGACCGCTGATGGCTTAGTTGGAGAGGAGAAGAGAGATGGGGTTTGAGAAGAACATCTTGTGCATCGGGGCAGGGTATGTGGGCGGGCCCACCATGGCGATGATCGCCTACAAGTGCCCACAGTACAAGGTCGTGGTCGTGGACATTGACAAGGACAAGATCAAGGCCTGGAACAGCAACAGGCTCCCCATCTTTGAGCCGGGCTTGGATGAAATCGTCAAGAAGAGCCGGGGCAGGAACCTGTTCTTTTCAACGGAAATAGAAAAGGGGATCGAGCAATCGGAGATCATCTTCGTTTCCGTCAACACTCCCACCAAGACCTTTGGACAGGGCGCAGGCAGGGCGGCGGACCTGCAGTACTGGGAAAAGACGGCGAGGGAAATCTTTGCCTACTCGAAGGGCAGCAAGGTTGTTGTGGAGAAATCCACACTCCCGGTGAGGACCGCCTCGGCCATGGAACGGATTCTCAACGAGAACTCAAAGGGAATGCACTTCGAGGTCGTGTCCAATCCGGAATTCCTGGCAGAAGGGACGGCCATAAAGGATTTGGAAAACCCGGAACGGGTGCTCATCGGTTCCAGAGAGACCCCGGAGGGCATCAAGGCCAGAAAAGCGGTGGCGGAGATCTATCTGAACTGGGTTCCAAGGGAGAAAATCATCGAATCGAACGTATGGAGCTCGGAGCTTTCCAAACTGACCGCCAATGCATTTCTGGCGCAGAGGATCTCCTCCATCAACTCGATATCAGCCCTTTGCGAGAAGACGGGAGCCGACGTGGACGAAGTGGCCAATGCCATCGGCATGGACTCCAGGATCGGGCCGAAGTTCCTGAAATCGAGCGTGGGGTTCGGCGGCTCCTGTTTCAAGAAGGACATTCTGAATCTCGTCTACATCTGCGAGAGCTACGGCTTGGACAAAGCGGCAAGGTACTGGGAATCGGTCGTGGAGATCAATGACTGGCAGCAAAACCGGTTCGTTCAGAACATGCTCTCCAACATGTTCAACACGGTGGCAGGGAAAAGAATCGCTGTTTTCGGTTTCGCTTTTAAAGCAAACACAGGAGACACACGGGAATCTCCAGCCATCTCTGTTACCCAGGGCCTTCTTGAAGAGCATGCAGAAGTGGTGATCACAGATCCCAAGGCCCTCGAAAACGCGAAAAAAGATTTGAAGCAATTCAAGCAGGGACTGACCTTCGAGGCAAATCCTTACAAGGCGGCCAAAGGGGCGCATGCGGTGGCCGTACTCACGGAATGGGATGTGTACAAGACACTGGACTACCAGCGGATCTTCAAATCCATGGTTCAGCCCGCCTTCCTCTTCGACGGGCGGAACATCCTGGATCACAAGAAACTGTTCGACACGGGGTTCAATGTCTTTGCCATAGGCAAAGCCCCCCTGAAGCACTTCTGAGAAGTGCCTAAAGCTTAGAACAGCAGGAAGACGGAAGAAGGAAACAAGAAGGCAGAAAAACCAATCACGAAAGCACGAAGGTTTCGAAAGCACGAAAAAAGAAGTAATAGAAAGAGGCCCTTGTTCAACAAAAAGCCCCGCAGAAGCGAGGCTTTTTGTTGAACATTAGAGCTTTTCTCCTTGCTCTCTGCCAGCCCCCCATAGCTTAACAAGCGACGGCGGGTGGCTCTGTGGTGAGTTACATCATTTCGAGGGCGGTGGCCATGCCGATGCCGCCGCCTCCGCAGATCGTCGCCAGCCCCAGGCTCTTTCCTCTCTTCTTCATCGCATAAATCAAAGTCACCATGATCCGGCATCCGGTAGAACCCACCGGATGGCCTAAGCCGATGCCCGAGCCGTTCACATTGGTGATCTCCCGGTTGAGCTTCAGCTCTTTCTCAACCCCAAGATACTGAGCCGCGAAGGCTTCGTTGAGTTCGATGAGTTCGAAGTCTCCCATTTTGAGATCCGGGTATCTCTTGAAGAGATCCTGCATGGCCGGGACAGGGCTCAGGCCCATGACGGACGGATGACACCCGCCCTTACCTGTCCCTCTGATTCTTGCCAAGGGCTTGAGACCAAGCTCTTTTGCCTTATCCGCCGACATGATGACCATGGCGCTTGAGCCGTCGTTGATGCCCGAAGAGTTGCCGGCCGTCACCTTCCCGATCTTCGGAACAAAGGCAGGCGGCAGTTGTCTCAACTGATCCATGGTGAGGCCTGGACGGAAGTGCTCATCCTTGTCGAAAATGAGGGGCGGTTTCCCTTTCTTCTGGGGGATCTCTACGGGCACAATCTCTTCTTTGAAGTCTCCTTCCTTTGTGGCTCTTTCCGCATTGTTGTGGCTTCGCAAGGCGACCTCATCCATCTCCTCCCGGCTGATGTTGAGGTGCTGGGCCACGAACTCCGCCGTCACACCCATGATGTAAGGCTTGCCTTTGAAAAGCTCCAGGGGCATTCCCGACTTGACAGGCCCGTCTTCAGGATGAGGAATGATGTGGGAGCCGACGTGGAGGGCCTGCATCATGGTGTCCACGAAAACCTGATCCTGCAATCGGCACCCCCAACGGGCAGTGGGAACCGTGTAGGCGATACCGGACATGTGCTCTGTTCCGCCTGCCAGGATCACATCGGCCATGCCGGTCTGGATCATCATCATACCGGTCACAACGGCATCCATTCCCGAGGTGCACACCCGGTTGATAGTCACGGCGGTGACCGAGTCAGGGATCCCTGCCAACAGGGCGCCGATGCGAGCCACGTTCAAAGAATCGCCGGGCTCCAGGCAGCAACCGAATCGAACGTCGTCGATCATGCCCGGTTCAATGCCGGCCCTCTTTATGGCCTCTGTCATCGCTATGGCGGCCAGCTTCGACGCATGGCTGTCTTTTAAGGTTCCGCCAAAGGCTCCAATCGCCGTCCGACACGCAGAAACAATCACGACATCTTTCATAAAAATACCTCGCTGAAGAAGATTGAGAGAGCTGTCAGCAATCAGCTGATGCCCCAATAGAGAAACCGACAAAACCGAGCCAGAAACCGCTAAACCAATTGACAAGCAGCGTAGAGAACCCAAGCAATAAAATGAATTGTCATTCAGTTTCGGAGAATAATAAAAAGGAAAGGGCAAGTAAAGAGAAAAGAAGCAAGAAGGCAGAACACGGTAGACAGAACGAAAAAAGAGAGGAGAAAAACCAACCACGAAAGCACGAAAAAACGCAAGGGTGTTCAAGAAACCCCCTCTTCTTTCGTGTCTTCTCGTTTTCGTGTTTTCGTGATGGGCTTTTGGACTTTAATTCTGTCTCCTGTATTCTTTGTTTCATGGTTTTTCCACCAGCAGATACTTGTCCGCTTCGAGGCGGGCAAAGATCGTGGCGCCTGGGCACGGGGCTACCAGCTTTTTCTTGTGTTCATCACCGAGAACGTGAAACAACTCCAAGCAGCTTGAACAGAGATGCGCGCTCCGGTCAATGGAGTAGGGAATGATCATTTCACCTTCCCGGATGAAGAATCGGGGCTTCACGAAGTTGGCGTGGTTTGCCGTGTGTGAAAGATAAAGCCAGTCAAAATCCTCTGTTTCCGATCCCAACCGCGCCGTCCACCGCAAGAAAACCCTTTTCTCCATTTCACTGATTTGTCGCCATCGCGGCGGAACCCTTTTATCAAAATCAGGTTCACCTGCCATCGCCTTTTTCTCTTCCACGGTTGCCCGCTTTGGCGGATGAAAATCGACCCGCCTGATGGTGCCGGCCTTCTTGCCTTTAAGCTCTTCCAGATCCAATGAGCTGATCACCAGGAAAAGGCCGTTCTTCTCTGAAGCCCTGTACCAGCTTCCTTGCCTTGCACAGGTCTCGCCCCACACTTCAGGAGTCACGCAGGAAACCTTGTTCATTTCATCCAGAGGTGTGCAGACAACCCCTTTCGCAAACTTCAGCCTGATGCCACGCGCCGCAAGGCGTTCCTCAAGCCGCGAGACGTCTTCTTTCGTGAGCCAGTAGAAGTGTTTAAGGGAAGACATAGAAGCAAGGGCCTAAAGTGAACTAAAAGATCAGAATACACAATACAGAAGTCAGTAGACAGAATAAAAGAATAAAAGAAAAAAACAACCACGAAGGCGCGAAGATTGGAAAGCGCGAAAAAGGGCAAGGGGTCGTGTTTGCAAACAGACAATAAAACAGATCATTTCGGGGCGTGGATCAAGAGTTGCGGGAGCGACTGGGAATTTAAGTTTTCGTTGTCATATTATATCAATCGCGATATAGATTAAAGAAAGGCTGAAGCAGAAGATACTGGATATTGGATCCTGGACAACGGTGAACGCGTAACGGAGTTGGACGGTGTTCTTCAAAGTGAAAACGACGGAAGAGGTTCTGGAACTGGTTCAAGGATTTCAGCCTGTAAGAGAAGAAATCGTTCCACTGGACAAAGCTTTCGGCCGAGTGCTGTGCAAGGATATCGTCTCTCCCGAAGATCTTCCCGGATTTTCGCGCACTTCTGTGGATGGATATGCCATACGAGCGAAGGATTCCTTTGGCGCGACGGAGAGCCTGCCGGCGCTCCTGGAAATCGTGGGCGAAGTGGGAATGGGACAGATTCCTGCAATGACCGCAGCCGCCGGGCAAGCCGTGAAGATCTCGACCGGCGGCATGGTCCCCGAGGGCGCTGACGGTGTAGTCATGGTCGAGTACTGCCACCTCATGGATCAAACGACGGTGGAAGTCTCTCGGGCGATCTCGCCTCAGGAGAACGTGATTCAGCCGGACGATGACTTCAAGAAAGGAGCTTCTGTTCTCCGGAAGGGGTGGAAACTCCGGTCGCAGGACTTGGGAGTTCTGGCCGGGCTCGGTGTGACGGAAGTGACCGTTCACAGAAAACCAAGGGTGGCCATTATCTCCACAGGTGATGAGGTGATCCCTGTTCAGGAAAAACCGAAACCGGGGCAGGTGAGAGATATCAACACCTACACCCTCAGTGCATTCTGCACAGGGGAGGGTGCGGAGCCGGTTGCCCTCGGGCTGTGCCGGGATGATTTCGAGCAGCTCAGGAACATGCTCCTTAAAGGCCTCGAGACCGCAGACACGGTGTGGATCTCAGGGGGCAGTTCTGTGGGGACCAGAGACCTGACCCTGAAGGTCTTTGAATCCATTAAAGGCACAGAGCTGCTGGTCCACGGCATCTCCATCAGCCCGGGAAAACCGACGATCATCGCCAGAAGAGGGGCCACAGGCATCTTAGGGCTGCCGGGTCACACCGCTTCCGCCATGGTAGTGGCCGAGGTGTTTCTCGCCCCTTTTTTGGCAAGGCTCGGAGGAGAGACGACCTTTAGTCAAAGGGTGCAGAACAAAGTCTCCGCCAGGCTGAGCCGGAACATAGAATCAGCCAGCGGCAGAGACGATTTTGTCCGGGTGAGGCTGATTCAAAAAGATGGGGAATGGATCGCTGAGCCGATCTTCGGAAAATCAGGGCTCATTTCGACGCTCGTGGAAGCGGATGGTCTCTTGCGAATAGACCGAAACACCGAAGGCGTTTACCAGGGGCAGGTCGTCGAGGTGATGAGGTTCAAGGGAGCATAGAGCAAAGGGCAACAAGAAGAGGGGGGCAGGGGAGTGAAGAGGAATGTTTATTTGTCCATGAAGACCCTCGAAGAAGCGAGAGCAGCATTTTTCTCGAGGTTCAGACTGGATTTCAGGAGCTCTGCGGAAGAGATTCGAGTCGAAGAGTCCCTTGGCCGAGTAACGGCGGAGCCCATCTTTGCGAAGATGTCAACGCCGACCTATCACTCGGCCGCCATGGACGGCATAGCCGTCAGGGCAGAGGAAACCTACGGGACGACGGAGAGAATCCCAAAGACTTTGAAGGTAGGGCGGGATGCGGTGTGGATCAATACCGGGCAGGCCATGCCAGAAGGTTTCAATGCGGTGATCATGGTCGAGAAACTCCATCAGGTGGATCAGGATCACCTTGAAATTCGTGCTCCCGCCTATCCGTGGCAAAACATCAGAAAAGTGGGGGAGGATATTGTCGCTACCCAGCTGCTCCTGCCACAGAACCACAGGATCCGTCCCTTTGACGCAGGCGCCATGGTGGCGGCGGGCGTCTTTTCTTTAAGGGCTTGGCAGAAGCCGAAGGTGGTGATCATTCCCACAGGTTCTGAACTCGTTCCCTACCGCCGTGTTTCAGACCCCAGTCAAGTGAGGAAAAACCAGATCATCGAGTACAACTCGCTGATCCTCGCCGGCCTGGTTAGCGAGTGCCAGGGGATCCCCGTGGTCTACGAGATCGTCCCTGATCTGGAAGATGAGATCCGCAAGGTGTTGGTCCGGGCCCTTGATTCAGACGCCCACATGGTTCTCATCAATGCAGGATCTTCTGCAGGAAGCAAGGATTACACGGCCCACATCATTTCAGAGCTGGGCGAAGTCATTGTTCACGGTGTGGCGATGATGCCCGGGAAACCGACCATCCTGGGCATTGTCAAAGGGAAACCTGTGATCGGGAACCCAGGGTACACCGTTTCCGCGACTCTCTCCTTTCAGCAGTTCGCGCAACCTCTGCTTCACACGATGCAGGGCCTGCGACCTCCAAAGGCAAAGACCATAGCGGTGCGGCCTTCGAGAGATCTCCCCTCGAAACTCGGGGTGGAAGAATTCCTTCGGGTCAACATCGGAAAAGTGGGCGACAAAACCGTGGCCACTCCGCTTCCAAGAGCCGCGGGCTCCATCACCACGCTCACCAGGGCCGAGGGCATCCTACGCATCCCTGCTCTTTCCGAGGGAATAGGCCAGGACGAAACCGCGGAAGCAGAGCTCCTTGTGGACGAAGACGAGGTGCAGAACACTCTCGTGGTCATCGGCAGCCACGACATCACCATTGATTTGATAGGAGATGAGATGAGGAGAAAAGGGCACAACATCCGGATCTCCTCGGGGAACGTGGGAAGCCTGGGCGGGTTGATGGCTCTCCGGAAGGAGACCTGTCACCTTGCAGGATCACACCTTCTCGACCCGGAGACAGGAGAGTACAACATCTCCTACATCAAACGGTACCTGAAGGGAGTCAAGGTCAGCGTTTTTCACCTTGCCCTCAGAGACCAGGGGCTGATTCTGGCAAAGGGTAACCCCAAGGGGATCAAAGGCCTAGAGGATCTGACGGGGAAAGGGATCAGCTTTGTCAATCGCCAGGCCGGTTCAGGCACGAGGGTGCTCTTGGATTACCGGCTCGCGAAGTTGGGCATTCAACCCGAGACCATCAAAGGGTATGACCACGAGGAATTCACGCACATGGCCGTGGCCGTGGACGTGTTGAGCGGTGCGGCGGACTGCGGGGTAGGTATCTACGCGGCGGCAAAGGCACTGGATCTGGATTTTATCCCACTGGAAAAAGAGCAGTATGATTTGATCATTCCTTCTTCCCTG
>CAZOLJ010000051.1:7621-13340 GCA_964580575.1 uncultured Desulfobacteraceae bacterium | reverse complement strand
CGAAAACTGGAAAACACGAAAAAGGGCAAGGGGGTCCATGAAACCCTCTTCTTTCGTGTCTTCGTGGTGGGGGTCTTTTGCTTTTCATTCTGTCTGCTGTCTTCTGTATTCTTCTGTTAACGGATAACGGTGAACGGACAACGCACTTCTATGGAGGCTAGTGAAATGGCCAATCTGAGGCTGAGATCGAGGCAATGGGTCGTGGACGACAGAGGGGACATCATCATCGGCGAGGGGCGCGCGGAGATCCTGAAGACTATTCAGAGAACAGGGTCGATCAACCAGACGGCCAAGATCATGAAGATGTCCTACAAGGGTGTCTGGAGCAAGATCAAGGTCACAGAGGATTACCTCAAGGTAAAGCTCGTCGCGACGGACAAGAAGCGCGGCTCCGAACTCACCAAGGAGGGGCTGGAACTCCTGGAGAAGTACAACCTGCTCAAAGAGCGGTGCTTGAAAGCGGACGACAAGATATTTAGAGAAATTTTCGGTTAGAGACAAGCTGCCGAGAAAGATCGACCTGGTGCGGGCGCACGCAAAGTGCGCCCCTGCTTTTTGGAACTTTTTTGTGGGTATTTTTGTCAAAGCTTCTAGGATCTTAAGGGAAAATAATGCTTGCCAAGCTAGATCTTGTAGTTATAAAAAGAAGAGAGACAATATCTTGTGAGGACACTGAGTGATGATATCTTTTGATGGGGCGTTTGGAAGCGACGTTGTTCAGATGATTATTCACGCCGGGCTAGTGGTCAAGGGCGTGCTTTTTCTGCTGCTGGTGTTTTCCGTTGTATCATGGGCGATTATTTTTATGAAATGGCGCCTGTTTCGGCGAGCCAGAGAAGAGAACGGCTATTTTCTTGAAATGTTCTGGGATAACGCGGCCTTTCACAGACTCTACAACGATTCCAGCGACCTGGGTGCAAGCCCCGTGGCGCAGTTGTTCAGGGCGGCCTACGCTGAGATCCAGAGGCTCGGAAGAATACAAAATCCCAGCACAACCAAGAACGGGGCGCCCATGCTGTCCATGATGGATGTGGTGGACAGGACGCTCAAGAAAACAATGATCGACCAGGGCAACAGGCTGGAGAAGGCCATTTCTTTTCTTGCGACTACGGGCAACACGACACCGTTCATCGGGCTCTTCGGGACCGTCTGGGGAATCATGGAGGCCTTCCGAGGCATTGGAATGAAAGGGGCGGCCAACCTGGCCGTGGTGGCGCCGGGCATTTCAGAAGCCCTCATTGCCACAGCAGCCGGTCTTGCGGCGGCCATTCCAGCCGTCGTGGCCTTCAACTACTTCAGCAGCAAACTGACGAATTTTCGGGCTGAGATGGATCTTTTTTCAGCTGATTTCCTGAGCCTTGTGGAAAGGCAGATCGTCAAAAGGAGTGTGGCCTCGGCGAAAGAGGAATAAGAAGAAAGTGCCTAAACAGAAATGCCTCAAGCTGGAAATTGCAGGAAGGTGTAAGATAAGAGTAAAGATCGATGGCGATAGGTTCTGAAAAAGAAAAACGTTTGATGTCTGACATCAACGTCACACCTCTTGTGGACGTGATGCTGGTGCTGCTTGTGATCTTCATGGTGACCGCTCCGATGATGATGCAGGGCGTGGAGGTGAACCTCCCAACGACGAAAACCGCACCGATCAAGAGCCAGGAAGACCCATTGATCCTCACGGTGGACAAAAAAGGAGACATCTACCTGGAAAATCACCTCGTCAAGATCGAGGACCTCGGCAAGAAGGTTGAGGCCATTTTCAAGTATCGAAGGGAAAAAGAAGTTCTCCTCAGGGCGGACAAGGAACTTCCCTACGGGATGGTCATCAAGGTCATGGCCGAGGTGAAGAAGGCGGGCATCACCAAGCTGGGCATGGTGACTCAGCCGCTCGATTGATCGGTAAGGTCCCAGCCCCTTCGCGAAAGCGGTGGAGTGACACCATGAAGGCCGGATGGATGACAGAAAGTCAGAATGATGTGAAGTGGACCCCCGTGATCGTCCTTTCCGTGGTGTTCCATCTAGCCATCTTTTCATCCGTTCTCTTCATCCCGGATTCCTACTCGGCCAGAAGGTCTTTTGACGGGATCATTTACGAGGTCAACCTCGTGGAGATGCCCGGGGGCGGAGGCGCCAAAACCATGGGAGGAACGCCCCCGAAACCCGAAGCGGTCTCGAAGCCCGACGCGCAGGCCAAGAGAATCGAAGAGGTGCCGAAAAGAGAAGAAAAGCCCGTTGTGATTGCCAAGAAGACGCTTGAAAAGGAAACACCGCCCGTAGAAAAACCCAAGGAGTCTCCTGCGGACGTGCTCAATAAGGCGCTTTCGAAGATCGAGAAGAAAGTCAAAACCGAAGAACACCTTGACAAAGCCCTCGCAAACCTGGAGAACAGAACCGGAGGCCGGAGGGAAACTGGACAGCCGGGAGGAACAGGGGGCGGCGGCCCTCCGGGCGGCACGGCCATGCAGCTCTATCAGATGGAAGTCGAAAGCCTGATCAAGAGCAACTGGCATTACCCTGCGGCGCTGGAAAGCAGGAAAGACCTCGAAGCGATCGTGGTGCTCGCGGTCAAGAGAGACGGCACGATCCTGAAGACCCGATTTGAAAAGCGCTCTGCGGATGTCCTTTTCGATGAATCGGTTTCCAAAGCGATCGAGCGCTCCAATCCACTACCCCCTTTTCCGGAAGGATATCGGATGACCCATGATGAACTTGAAATCAACTTCAACCTTAAAGACTTTGAAAGAAATTAGCCTCCTGATCCTCTTGCTGCTGGTCTGGCTTCTCCCCTGTCCGGGCGAGGCCAGGATCTTCATCGACATCAACTCTCCCTCGGTGCAGAAGATCAAAATCGCGATCCCTGATTTCAGAGATACTTCCCAGAGCAGGGAACAACCGGATCTGGCTGCACTCCTGCCCGGCGTCATCTCCAATGATCTGGATCTGAGCGGTTACTTCATCCCCATGGACAAGGCGGCGTTTCTGGAAGAAAACAAGGCGGCCTTCACCGTGGACGAGATCAAGTTCAGGGACTGGAGCACGATCGGTGCGGATCTTCTCTTGAAGGGGAGCTACACGTGCGTCGGCCAGAGCGTGGAAGCGGAGGTGAGGCTCTTCGATGTGTTCAGAGGCCGCCAGATCCTGGGCAAGAGGATTCTCGGCAGGGTGGATGAGCACCGGGCCCTGATGCACCGCATTTCCAATGACATCATCTATCTCCTCACCGGACAGAAAGGGATGTTCCTTTCCAAGATGGCTTTTGTAGGCACGGCGACGGGAAACAAGGAAATCTTCATTTGCGACTTTGACGGATACAATGTAAAACAGGTCACCCACGACAAGAGCATTGCTCTGATGCCGCGGTGGTCTCCGCAGGGGGACAAGCTTTTCTACAACTCCTACAAGGACGGGGAAGGGCCTGCCCTTTACCTGATGGATGTCGCCTCCGGAAGGTCCACCAAGGTCTCGGCTCGGAAGGGATTGAACACCGGCGCAGCCTGGGCGCCCGACGGTCAAAGCGTTGCTCTGACCCTGAACGTGGGAGACAACATAGACATCCACCGGATTGATCTGAGCGGCAAGATCATGGAGCGTCTCACCAACTACTGGGGGATCAACGTGTCTCCCACTTTCGCGCCGGACGGCACCAAGTTCGCTTTTGTCTCGAACAGGTCCGGAGGCCCCCAGATCTATGTCAAGGACCTCGCGAACGGGAGGGAAGAGAGAATCACTTTTGAGGGCAAGTACAACACCTCTCCCAACTGGTCCAGCCTGAACAGAATCGCCTACTCAGGGATGGACGAAGGGCGGTTCAACATTTTCACGATCGACCAGGACGGCAGAGGGTTGAGGCAACTGACGGCGGGGCAGGGGAACAACGAAGACCCCTCCTGGTACGTGAACGGCCGGCATCTCATGTTCAGCTCCAGCAGGGAAGGCGGTTTTCACGTTTACCTGATGAATGCAAACGGCCAGAATCAGAGGAGGATCACAAACTTCAAAGGTGAGCAGACCTCTCCCTCTTGGTCGCCCTGAACCGGGGATCTGTTCTTCTGAGGTGCGGACGGGGGCCGAGGGATCATCCGCCTTCGGGCTATGGGGGCATCATTCCGGGTAAAAGAGAGGTGGCAAAAAAAATAAATTAAGGGTATTAAAATCTTGAAATGGAGAAGTTTAAGTGTTATGTTGTGATATTTAGAAGGGAAGAGTTTAGCAAAAAAACTAGAATTATGAAGGAGGTAGAAAGGGTGATGAGAAAACTAGTGATGGTCTTGGTTGTTTTGGCGTTTGCGTGCGGGACGATGCTGATGATGAGCTCCTGCGCAAAGAAACAGATTGGCATCGGTGAAGCCGCCCCTGCACCGGCGGCCCCGAAACCTGCCGCTCCTGCGGCTGCGGCACCCAGCACGGCGGCCGTGGATATGGCTCAGGATGTCAGGTGGTTCGAGGGCGAGAGCATTTACTTCGACTTCGACAAGTATGAGATCAGACCGGAAGCGAAAGTGGTCCTGGAGAAGAGGGCCGACTGGCTGCGAGCCAATCCTTCCTTCAAGGTCAGAATTGAAGGAAATACCGACGAGCGCGGCACCAACGAGTACAACATGGCTCTGGGTGAAAGGAGAGCGAAGGCGGCTCAGAAGCACTTCAATGCTCTTGGAATTTCCATGGACAGAATGAGCACCATCAGCTTCGGCGAAGAAAAACCGCTTTGTAAAGAGCAGAATGAGAAATGCTGGCAAAAGAACAGAAGGGATGATTTCAAACTCTCCAAGTAATCTCCATCTCCTTTAGACGAGAGACTTGATCTTGAGTAGAGCCGACGCGGGGCAACCGGTCGGCTCATACTCTGTAGAGGGGGTGCAAGGACATGACGAGAAAGGCCTATGTTTTTGTTTTGCTCGGGATGCTGCTTTTCCTTTCCTCCTGTCTTTATGACAACGATATCGCTTACCTCAACGACCAGGTTATCGCCCTCAACAGGCGGGTGAAATCCCTTGAGGATGGAATGGACACCAAAGTCCGATCCGGGCAGGTGAACCTGCGAACGGACATCGACGAGGTCCAGGAGCAGGTCAGGAGATTGAACGGCCGCATCGAGGAGTATGAACGGCTGTTGAAGCGCTCTGTTGAAAGAGACCTTGGGGATCAGGACGCCTTGCGCGCGAGCGTGGGCACCACTGCGGAAAGAGTGGCGACCCTTGAGACAATCGTCGAGCAGCACCACCGGTATCTCAATCTGCCCCCTGGTCAGCTGAAACCTGGAGCGGAGGCCCCTCCTCCGGCAGTGAAACCGGAGCCGACGCCCTCCGCTGCGGTAGAGCCTAAAAGCAGAGAGACGGAGCTCTACGACAAGTCGATCGCCCTTTACAGGGACGGCAAGTACGAGGAAGCGATTGAGGGGTTCAAAGCTTTTCTGAAGACCTTCCCGAAATCGGATCGTGCGGACAATGCGCACTTCTGGATCGGCGAGTCCTTCATGGCTGTGAAGCAGTACGAGCAGGCGATCCTGGCTTACCAGGAGGTGATCAAGAACTATCCCAAGGGCAACAAAGTCCCCAGCGCCCTGCTGCGGCAGGCCTTCGCATTCCTGGAAATCAAGGATCCGACAAGCGCCAAACTGCTCCTGAACAGAGTGGTCAAGAACTACCCGAATTCAAGCGAGGCGAAGATCGCGCAGAACAAGCTCGCAACGCTGAAATAAAAGAAACGGTACACGGTACACGGCGCA
>CAZOLJ010000051.1:0-7521 GCA_964580575.1 uncultured Desulfobacteraceae bacterium | reverse complement strand
ACGGTACACGGTACACGGCGCAAGGTATAAGGAAAGGCAGATCTTTCTCCCCGTGAACCGTGCACCTTGTACCGTGAACCGTTCTTTTACGGCTTGCACTGCCTGCAGGGGCTGTACCCTTCCCAGTAGGCCTTGTATGTACTCTCAAACCGGACACGGTGTCGGCCGGATACGGCCTTGCCGAAGCGGCAGCTCGGCCTGTGAAAACGGTAGGAAGCCGAGTTGCCTATGTAGCAGTGTTCCGGCCGCTCCGGTTCCTTCTGCCATATCCCGACCCTTTCAGCCATGGCTCGCCTTTGGGCGTCAAGTAACAGAGAGAAGTATTTGAGGTTAGGGGGGTTAGGGAGCACGCGAGCAAGTCCTTTTCTCACCAGAAGCTCATTAACCATGTCCCCGTTTTCCAGGAAAACATAAGCGAGAAGGCGGCCGTGATGGTCCTTCCTTTCCTGATCGAATTCCAACCTGACCGGTTTGCCTTGAACGAGCTTTGCATTGAGGACCCTTGCCTCATGGGCGAGAAAGTCGCTCTTGTCTCCTTGGTGATCGATTTCAGGGGTATCCACTCCGATGTACCTCACCTGTTCTCCAGTGCTCAAAGAAAAGGTGTCGCCATCATAGACCTGTTTGACGTAGGGTTTTGCAGCGGAAAGAGCAAACAGGGCAATGAAGATGACAAGTGCAACTCTTTTTCGTTCCATAACCTATAGTTATCCTCAATTGTTAAGAATAAAGTTTGTAAAAAGGCAATAGAAACAAAATATATAAAGGCAAGATATTTTAAGCTAGTATTAACAGTTTTTTGTTGACTTTATAGGCATTGGGGATTATAAATATTATACAAAAATAACAAGCAATAAGGCGCCTCACATAAGGAGAAATGGGGAGTTTGATATGCCACAGATCATGACTACGAAAGAACTAGCGAAATATCTGAAACTCCATGAGATTACCATCTGTAAGTATGCAGCTGAAGGGAAAATACCCGCTATCAGAATTGGAAGGGTTTGGCGGTTTGACAAAGAAGCGATAGACAAGTGGATCAGCGGCGGGCAGAAAAAGTAAGTGAAGGTTGAAATGGAAGCAAAAGATGACGTGCTGCTTGATTTGGCAGACAAAACCGGCGCTCTTCTGATGATCGACAAGAAAGAACGTGATCTGGTGAAGGAACTTCTCGCCATGACCTTGAAATCACCCAGTGCAAGAGAGTGGATTTCAAAAAAACTGGGCAAGGAATACGTACAAATCGGCATGAACCTGCTGAAAGCGATGGGCGGAGAGTAGCAGGCTGATGAAACAAAGTGATAAGTGACAAGTAACGAGTGACAAGTCCATTTTTTTCTCGTCACAACTTGCCAGTCACTCGCTATTTGTTACTCGGTTCTTGTCACTGTCTTCCCTCTTGACATTTTTGATCAGCCTGCACAATAAATGCGTTCTAGCGAGCTCAACGGTACAGAAGAAACGGTTCCCGCCAATCAAGATAGTCGCGCAAATCCTTGTCCCACGAAGACTGAAGCGAATTCATTTCCACCGATCTTTCGAGACTTTCCCGCAAAGAAGAATCACCGAGAATCAAATCAATCGGCAGCCTCTTGTACTCATACTCGTAGGGGGGCTCTTTCCATCTGAAGTCCCGGCCATGAACGGCCAGGATGGCTGAAAGGAGAGCGAGGGAGAGCCGACAGGGATGGAACAGGAGAGGATCTAGGACATGGATGAAGAATCCCCGGCAGAGTTCGCCCTGCCACTTGTTAGAGGTCGGGCGGAAAGAAATGTCCTGCAGGTGACATCCTTCCGTGTCTTCAGGCTGAAGCGTGCTCCGGATTCCTTTTGTATCCAGAAAGGGAGATCCGAACAGCTCAAAGGGGCGGCAGGTCCCTCTCCCTTCAGAGACATTCGTCCCTTCCCAGAGAACCTGGCCCGGATAGACCATTGCGGTTTCAGGCAGGGGCATGTTCGGAGAGGGCATCATCCATCTCAAACCGGTTTCGGGCCAGAGCATGGCGCGGCGCCACCCTTTCACGGGGACCACGTGAAGATCACAATCCAAAGCGAAGACATGATTGAAGAGGCGAGCCATCTCTCCCAGGGTCAGACCGTGGCGCATCGGAAGATGACAAGGACCTACAAAGGAATAGAGCTCAGGGGCGAGAAGGTTCCCCTCCACGCTGCGGCCGCCAAGAGGGTTCGGTCGATCCAGGACAATCACTTTCTTCGCCGAACGGGCGGCTGCCTTCATGCAGCCGAGCAAGGTCGATGCAAAGGTGTAGACCCTTGTGCCCACGTCCTGAAGATCTACGACCAGGATGTCCGTCAGGTCCAGCATCTCCGGGGAAGGCTCCCGGACCTCGGAATACAGGCTGAACACCGGTAGGTTCAGTTCCCGGTCACGGGAGTGACCGGTTTCGATCATGTTGTCCTGATCCTCTCCGCCGAACCCGTGCTGGGGACCGAACAGTGCCTTGAGCCGGCGGGGAAGAACTTCTGAGATCACGGCCTTCGCGGTGCGGCAGCGCGAGTCAAGAGAAGCTTGATTGGAGAGCAAGCCCAGACGGCCCTTACCCCACTGCTTCCACGACTCATCCCTGAAAACGTCCAACCCTGTGGCGATGCGCGACACGGAACAAACACCTCGCGTACCTTTTACATCGCCTGCTGGGGTGCCGTCAAGGACCTGGCCCGGTCCAACTCGCATCACGGCCTGCCCAATGTCCCATTGGGCACTTCTCAACGTGGATACGGAACAGTTGCAGTTAAGAGTCGAGCCTCCCGGCTGCGGGCAAACCCGCCAGAGGCGGGTAAAATCCATTGGACAAGGGAATAGCGGAATGCTATACATTACTTTTTAAATCCCCTGTGCTCGACAAGGGGAGATTCTGTTTCCCATTGTACGGGAGGAGACATTCATGTTGCTCAGTTTGATGAGAAAGCATGCCAAGTCCTGGCTGATCAAGGCCCTGATCGCCATCATCGCCATCGTGTTCGTGTTCTATTTCGGGTATTCGTTCAGTGCCCGTGAGGGAATTAAGCTCGCCATGGTGAATGACGAGGTCATTACGGCTGTTGAATACCAGAAGAGTTACCGCTCCATGCTGGAGGCCCTTCAGAGAGAGTACCGGGGGATGTGGAGCGACAACCTGGTCAAAGTCTTTGATTTGAAAAACAGAGCGCTAGACGCCCTCATCACACAGAAACTCGTGAGCCAGGAAGCCAAGAAGATCGGGCTTGACGTCACCGAAAAAGAAATCCAGGACAAGATCATGTCCAATCCGTCCTTCCAGTTCAGGGGCCGGTTTGACGAGTCAAGATACCGTGCGGTCCTGCAAAACCACCAAATGACGCCCGAGGAATTCGAGGTTCTTTTGGGCAGAGAAATGATTCAGGACAAGGTGGAGCAGCTGCTCACGACCCTCTCGCCCGTAACGGATCAGGAGGTTCTGGAGCAGTACACCTTCGCAAACGAGAAGGTGAAGATCAGTTACGTGGAATTCAAGCCGGATCTATTCAAGAACAAGATCACGGTGGAACCTGCGGCCATGGAGAAGTATTTCGAGGACAACAAGGAGACTTACCGGATCCCGGAGAAAATAAAGGTGGCCTACGTCGTGTTTGATCCCGAGGCTTACAAAGACCAGGTGAAGATAAGCGAGGACCAACTCAAGGACTACTACGAAGACAACCTGGACACCTTCAAGGAAAAGAAACAGGTGAAGGCCAGGCACATCCTGTTCATGCTCGCCGAGAATGCATCCGCGGAAGACGAGGAGAAGATCCGGCAAAAAGCGACGTCCGTTCTGAAGCAGGTGCGGGCAGGAGCGGACTTTGCTGAGCTTGCCAAGAAGAACACCGAAGATCCGAGCGGGAAAGAAAACGGCGGGGACCTAGGCTATTTTTCTCAAGGCCAAATGGTGAAACCTTTTGAGGATGCCGCCTTCAAGCTCAAGAAGGATGAAATCAGCGACCTGGTAAGAACAGCCTTCGGATACCACATCATCAAGGTGGAGGACGTCAAAGAGGCAGAGACCAAGTCCCTGGAAGAAGCCAGAGGACAGATCCTTACCATGCTGCAGAAAATGGCGACCACGGATACGGCCCACGAAAAGGCCCTGGCTTTTGTCGATCGGATGCCCTACCAGGCAGACCTGCTGAAGTATGCGGCTGAGAGCAAGGTCCCCGGCAAGGAGACGGGGTATTTCGCTCAGATGGATGCGATACCCGAGATCGGGACCAATGAAAAACTGAAGCAAACTCTATTTTCCATGGAGCGCGACGAGCCCAGCGATCTCGTGGACGCAGGGGGAAAGTTCTACGTATTCCAGGTGAAAGACAAAAACCCCTCCGCCCTGCCCACCCTTGATGAGGTCAAAGACAAAGTGAGAGAGGACTTCGTCCTTTCACTCGCGAACCAGGCCGCCAAATCCGCGGGAGAAGAGTACCTCAAGAAACTGAAAGAAGGGAAAGACTGGCCGGCGCTGGCCAAGGAAAGCCGCCTTGAGACCAAAACCACAGAGTTCATAAGCAGGCAGGACACGATCCCCCAAATCGGGTACTCTCAGGAACTCCAGGAGGCGGCCTTTGGCCTGAGCCAGAAAAAGCGTTATCCCGACACCGTCTTCCAGAACGACAAAGGCGTGTTTGTCATTCGGTGGGAAGG
Organism: uncultured Desulfobacteraceae bacterium; assembly: GCA_964580575.1. GTDB lineage: Bacteria > Desulfobacterota > DSM-4660 > Desulfatiglandales > HGW-15 > CAVPDE01. Next base: position 2,867 of record CAZOLJ010000051.1, on the reverse strand, counting down.
CGAACAGGATATTGACAGGAACAAGTTCGAAGAAGAAAAGAAGCTCTACAGCGACATGCTCGTGCGCCTCAAGAACCAGTCCCTTTTCAAGGAATGGATCGAGCACCTCAAGAGCCGGGCGAAGATCGAAATGCTCCAACCCCTGGAGGGATGAGAAGAGGCGGGAGGGGGGGCCTCAAGAAATTATTCAATAAACTTTGAGACGCGAGACTAGGCCCTTTCGCTGAAAGAGATGCAGTGTGCGAGGCACACGTTGTCGGCGCATGCGGGAAGAAGCCCTTTGTCCACGCGGTGATGGCAGAGATTGCACTTCTGGGCAATGCCTCGGCTCATGTCGTAGGCGATGGCTTCGTAAGGGCATGCGTCGATGCACTCCTTGCATCCCACACACCGATCGGAATCCATCACAACGATCCCATCGGGTCTTTTTGAAATAACTCTTTCCGGGCAGGCTTCTGCACAGGGCGGCTCTTCGCAGTGCCGGCACATGGTGACCTGATACCGGAAACTGAGCTTCCCATCGGGAAAACGAGGCCATTCCTCAACAACGGAGATGAGCTTCACGCCGTCAGGAGCCTTCATCTCCTGCTTGCAGGCGACTTCACAGGTCTTGCAACCCCAGCAGGCTTCGTGATCAACGGTGACAACATGGTTCTTCATGAAACGCCTCCTTCCTGCTTCTCCGGGGAAACCCTGCACAGCAGGGTTCTGATGTGGGTCGCCCCCATGGCCGGGTCGCAGTTCTCATAGGCATTGTCCGTCAGAATGTTGATGTTCGATTCATCCCAGCCATGTCCTGCGTCCTTTTGCTCGGGAAACCACCAGGCGTGCTCTGCTGAGACGACTCTTGGGTCCATGCCTTCGAAGAATCTGGCCCGCTGCCTCACCTTGCCCCTGGGAGATTCGATGACCACCCAGTCCCCTTCCCGGATCCCTTCCTTTGCCGCCGTGTCCGGGTGAAGCTCCACCACAGGATCCCTGTGGAGTTCCCTCATCCAGGGCAGCTGCCTGTTTTCTGAATGGAAGAACCCCGGCAGCCTCCTGCCTGTGATCAGGATGTAAGGATACCTCTTGTGCCACTCCGGCTTGCTGCAGGGGCTTTCCAGGGGTTCGCGGTACTGAGGCAGGGGATCGTAGCCCCACTTCTCGAGCAGGGTCGAGTAGAGTTCGAACTTTCGCGTGGGCGTGGAGAACCCCTTAAGACGGTACTTGTGTTCCACACGCTCTCCGCGGATGTAATCCATCTTTTTGAAGTCCTTCCATGTGATCCCCATGGGCGCGAGGATCCAGTCCAGGGCTTGCTCAAAGTTGTCCCACCAGTGTTCTCGCTGGCCGACCCTGTGGGCAAGGTCGTTCAGCATCTCGTGATCGGAGCGGCACTCGCCGACCTGGATGACTTTTTGCCTCGGGAGAATATACCCATGGCGTTTCCAGAAATCCCCGATGTAGTCCATCTCGAGCCAGGTGGCCGTGGGCAGGACGATGTCGGCAAGTTCTGCCGTTGGGGTGATGAAGAAGTCTGATACGGCCATGAAATCTACTTTTTCCAGGGCGCGGTAGACCTCCCTGGCATTGCCTCGGGTCATCAGAGGATTGGAGCTGATGAAAAACAGCATCTTCACGGGATAGGGTTTTTCCGTGAGAATGGCGTCCCAGACGCACTTGGGGTTGATGATCCCGAAATTCCCGGCGAGACGAAAACGCTCCCCGCCCAGGCGCTTTTCCCTCTGCACATCCGGCAGCATCCGGTGAGCACCGAAATGGCCCACATTGCGGATCCTGGGAGCCTGGAACAGGACCTGGCCTCCCGGAACATCGATGTTCCCCGTGACCCCCATGAGGGCCATGAGCAGGCGGTCGTTGTCCGCACAGTTGATTTGCTGTTCGATCGCCACACCCCACTGGATCCCAGCAGGCTTCGTGGCGGCGAACAGCCGGGCGGCCCGCAAGATTTTTTCCTTGGGCACCCAGGTGATCTTCTCAACTCGGTCCAGGGGATATTCGTTCACCCGCTTCACAAAGGGTTCCCAGCCGTGCACATGGTTGTTCACAAACTCCTTGTCATAAAGCCCTTCATTCACGATCACGTTCAGCATACCCAAGGCCAGCGCCGCGTCCGTGCCGGGCCTGAGCTGCAGCCAGACATCGGCTCGGGCGGCGATTCGGGTCATCCGGGGATCCACGGCAATGAGCTTCGCCCCTTTGCTCAGGGCCACGGAAAAAAGCTCGCCCTTGTACTCGTCAGGGTTGCTGATCACGATGTTGTTGCCCCACACCATGAGGCACTTGGGGTTGTTCTCGTAGTCCACGATAGGGTTGGTGCCGCACGTCAGGATGGAGGTGGCGATGCGAGGGCCGTAACAGAAATGGCCGGCCGTGAGGACATTGGGGCTTCCGAGGAGGTTGGCGAACCGATAGATGACGGCCTCGTTCTCCCTGCCGGTGCCGTACCCCATGACAATGGACTCGGGGCCAAAGCTCGACTTGTAGTCGTTGATCCGTTCCGCGATGGTGTTCAGGGCTTCCTCCCAGGAGATTCGTTGCCACTTGCCGCTCGCCTTGGGGCCCATTCTTTTGACCGGGTAGGTCAGACGGTCCGGATGATAGGCCAACTGCGCGGAAGCGAGCCCTTTGGCGCACAGGGTTCCGTGATTGATGGGGCAATCCGGATCGCCCGCGATCTTCGCCACCCTGCCGTTCTTGGTGTAGACGAGAACGCCGCACCCCCCGTGGCACATCCGGCAGTGGCTCTTGACCACAGCGTCGTAGCCATAGACTTCCATTTCCTTTTCGACGTTTGAATAACGGAACTCGCTCATTTATTGCGTTCTCCTTGTTTAGATTCAACCCGGTTTGCCGGCGTCTCC
>CAZOLJ010000050.1:32095-35104 GCA_964580575.1 uncultured Desulfobacteraceae bacterium | reverse complement strand
TCTTCAAAGCGACCTATGGGGCAAGCGATGTGACCACAGGCACCGACCAGAAATACGCCATGATGAAGTACTGCTTCCCTGCGGATATCTCAGTGATTCCTTTCTCGGATTCGCTGATCATCATGTATGCGGCGGATGTTTACGGTCAGATCTGGAGGATCCGGTACAATTACAATTCAGCCAACAAGTGGAGCGTGAAAAGGATCTTCGCCGCCAATCCCGGGTCCACATTGCCTTCCGGGGACGCAACGGCTTTCGAGGCCGGAACTCACAGCTTAGACGACGCCGATTCGGGACGCAAGATGTTCTACTCGCCGGATGTCTCCTTATCCGGCAATGACTGGACCGACAGGCCGGTACTCTACTTCGGCACCGGCGACCGGCAGCACCCCAGGTACACGATGATTTCGAACAGGTTTTACGTCTTGCGCGATACGGGAGAAACAGCGGATGAGACAGATCTCCTGAACCTGACTTGCGACGAACTGGATGATGATGCCAGTGGTGTCGATCCCGAGACTAAGGCTGCTCTGCGGGACATCTTGGAAGGAGGGACCAACAAGATCAGGGGCTTCTACCGTGTCCTTGACCGTCAGGGGAACTGCCCGGATGATGACCTGGATCACAGGGGTGAACAAATTCTAGGTCAGCCTACGGTCTTTTTCAAGAATGTCTATTACACCAGCTATCAGCCGGTGTTTGATGATCCTTGCAACCCGATGGGGAATGCTTTTATCTATGCCTTGGATTACTCCTTCGGTACGTCGGTTTTTAACTATGACGACTTCAACGACACCGTGGAGGGCGAAATCAGAACCTTGAGAGACACGTACCGGTTCATCAGCGGAAGTTCTATCCCTTCGGGAGTCCGGGTGATCATGAGAGACGGCCATGCAGCAGGCTTGATCAGTGCCGGCGGTGCGCTCGCCGGTGTCGGCGAAGATGGCTCGACGAACATCCCCGGACCTCCTGGCGGCATCACCCCGCTCCTCTGGGAGACGGATTAAGGATGAAAGTAACACTTTAGCTGTTTGAAATGGATGGCTCAGGCCATGGGAGTCCCTCTAAAAACAGAAAACGAAGAGTGTGCGGGAAAGACTCTGCAGATAAGGGGCAGCGAAGGCGGGCGGCGAGGTTTCACCGGCACCTGTCAGCTGGATACTACGTGGCGAGTTCCCCAGTAGCCCTCCGCCCGCCTCACCCATGGCTAGAGCTTGCCATTGAGGTGTGGCGTCTTCGTTGTTCTGTTTTTAGAGGGACTCCCATGGCCTTTTCCTGTGACAATTTCAAACAGCTAAGTGTTACGGATGAAATACTGGAGTAATGGTAGAATGCAATGATGGAAGAACTATAGAAAAGGGGATAGGGGAGGGCTTTACGCGCTCCCGATAGCGGGCGGGGACAAACCCCACCACTACACCAAATGTTTCATGATGCCTAAGAAAGCAGACATCATCGAGCTCACCATTGACCGTGTGGCGTTCGGCGGCCAGGGAGTTGCTCGGCTGGACGGGTTGGTGATCTTTGTGAAGGGCGCTATCCCCGGAGACAGGGTGAAGGCCCTGATGTTCAGAAAGAAAAAAGCTTACGCGGAAGCAAAGATACACGAGCTTCTGGTCCCCTCTCCCGATCGAATCGAAACCCCTTGCCCCTATTTCGGCATTTGCGGGGGATGCCAGTGGCAGCACCTGACGTATAAGAGACAGCTCGAATACAAAAAAGGGCATGTGGAGGAAGCCCTCTCCCACATCGGTTCTCTTTCCGGCATTGCGGTCCATGACCCCATCCCCTCGGAGAAGCAGTTTGCCTACCGGAACAAGATGGAGTTTTCTTTTTCGGATCGGACATGGCTCCCGCATCCGCCCGTGCCGGTTTCTCCCCCTCCCCTTACCCCTCCCACCAGGGGAGGGGAACAAGTTGGGGGAGGACCTGGATTTCCCCCTTGGGTAAAGGGAGGCAGGGGCGATTTTGCCCTTGGCCTTCATGTGCCGGGCACCTTCGACAAGATTATTGACGTGGAAAGGTGTCTTCTTCAGCAGGAGCGGGGAAACGAAATTCTACGCGAGGTGAAAAGCTTTGCAGAGAAGTCCGGGCTTCCTCCCTATGGACTCAAGAGCCACGAGGGCTTCTGGCGATATCTGACCCTAAGGCATTCGGCCTATCTCGATGAATGGATGGTCAATCTCGTGACCTCGGAGATGAGATCGGAAGTGGTCCTCCCGCTTGTGCAAAGGCTCATCGCTCTCTTCTCCAATGTGAAAACCGTGGTCAACAACATCACCGCAAGAAGGGCCTCCATCGCAGTCGGTGAAAGGGAAGCGGTCCTTGCCGGTGACGGAATCCTTCAGGACAGGATCGGCGCCTCCTTCTTCCAGATTTCCGCCAACTCCTTCTTCCAAACCAATTCCCTCGGGGCTGAAAAGCTTTATGGAAAGGTGGTCGAATTCGCCGAGCTTACGGGGAGAGAGACCGTCCTGGATCTTTACAGCGGCACCGGCACGATCCCGATCTTCCTTGCAAGTTCGGCGCGGAGAGTGATCGGCATGGAGCTCGCTGAAAGCGCTGTTCTCGATGCCCGCAGGAACTCTCAGACAAACGGGATCGAAAACTGCGAGTTCATTCTCGGAGACATCCGCGAGAATCTGGGGCTTCTCAAAATTCAACCGGAGGTCATGATCATCGACCCGCCACGCGCAGGCATGCATCAGGATGTGCTTTCCCGTGTTCTCGAGATCGGGGCGGAAAGAATCGTTTACGTCTCCTGCAACCCCGCCACCCTGGCAAGGGACCTGGGCCAAATGCGGGAGAATTACCGCGTGGCTGAGATACAGCCTGTGGATATGTTCCCGCACACTTACCACATCGAGTGCGTGGCGAAGCTCACGCGAAAGAACAAGTGATCAGTGAGCAGTGACCAGCAATCAGTTGAAGAAAACCAAAAAGCAAACACGAAAGTGGCAAGACAGGAAAGAAAAGGGGTTGATAAACCCTTTGGCCTTTTTCGTGCTT